>CAZPBY010000028.1:0-82970 GCA_964584785.1 uncultured Solibacteraceae bacterium | reverse complement strand
TGGATAGAGCATCTGCCTTCTAAGCAGGGGGTCGCAGGTTCGAGTCCTGCCGGGCGTATTTGGATTCAATCGGATACGGTCGATCTCAAATCAGTCCAGCAGTGACTGTAGACGATTCTGTAGATAGAGCCGTTCACCGGCGCGTTGCTGCAAAACTGAGCAGTTGCGCAACACGTCGATAGTTAAGCCCAAATGGCGAACGAAAATATCTTGCAATTTGTCTGGTAAGATTTTATTACTAGACGTAAGATATCGCTCATCATGCCGAAACCAACAAAAGACGAAATCCGCGTCTGCGTTATCGATTCATTGAAAGAATTCATTCCTGACGACAAGAGGAATTTGAATCTGGTCGGTGAGACAAATCCGATTCGAGATCTCGGCCTCACGAGCGATGATGGGGTGGATTACGCCTGCTCTCTTTCCGACAAACTGAATTATTACATTCCAGACAATATTAATCCTTTTGTGGATGACGCAGGAAATCGTCCTCGAACGATTGCAGGCATGGTTGATCTGTTATGCAAGTTGATACGTATTGAGGAGGAAAGCGATGTCAGAGATTGATTTGGCTCGTGCGGCAATCGCGGCAAGATTGCGAGCGGCGCGCGAACAAGCTGGCCTCTCCCAAGGACAAGTCGCGAAGCTTCTGGATTTCCAACGGCCGACCATCTCAGAAATCGAGGCCGGCCGGCGAAAGGTCTCTGCGGAGGAGCTTGCACGATTTTCTGAAATCTACCGTGTAAGCACGTCGTGGATTATCAAGGATGAACCAGAGACCTCCGATCCCGCTGTCGAGCTTGCAGCGAAGGAACTCGCGAAATTAAAAAAAAGCGATTTGGATAATGTACTGCGCCTGCTACGCACACTGCGCAAAAAAGAGAGCCACTGAAAATGAATGGTCGAAACGAATTGGCCCGCCGCGGCTTGCGAGGAGCCCTTGAGGTGCGACGTAGAGCTGGCGTCACAAAGTCAGATCCGATTTGCGTGTACGACTTTGCGGAGACGTTGGACCTGGAGGTTCGATTCTGCGGCGGAAATACTTTTGGCGGAATGTACTCCAGAAGTTCTGAAACAATTTTGGTACCTTCGCTTCGTCCACCGGGCCGACAAGCGTTGACGTGTGCACACGAGATCGGACATTGGTTCTTTGATCATGGCACCCGTGTCGATGAGCTTGAGGACGATGGCATCAGCTCGGACAACTCTCCCGACGAACTCCTGGCTAACCTGTTTGCGAACTATCTGTTGATGCCACCTTGGGCACTTGATCTTGCATTCGAAAGGCACAGATGGCGGCCAGCGGACTGTACTCCCCTCCAGGCGTACACCATCGCCAGTCAGATGGGTGTCGGTTACGAGACGCTAATTCAGCACCTCCTTTGGTCATCGAAGACTATGTCCGTGTCGCATGGGCAAGCACTTCTCAAGGTGACGCCAAAAGAACTGCGCAAATCAGTTCTTGGGCACGATAACTCACCGCATTTAGTCATCGCGGACAAAGCATGGACTAGAGTGTGCGTTGATTTGCGCATAGCTGACGTTGCGATCCTGCCACGAGACACACGGATCGAAGGAGCAGGTGTAATGATAGTCGACGACGTCGAATTGGGTTTAGCGGTCGAAGGAAAGTTCCCCGGCATCGTTCGAGTTGAATCAGCTGATCACAGTTGGGCTACTTTCGTTCGTGTTTGCCGAATGGATTTTGAAGGACGCAGCGTTTATCGCCATTTGGAGGATCCTGATGTCGACCAAGGCACCTGAACTAATCGCCGATACGAACCTGTCCTTTGCTTGGGGCCGCGCATTCTTGCGGTTGATGAACGATGCAACATTGCCGCCGTTCATGATCTCCATTAGTGAGTTTACCGATAACGTGCCGCGAGAGAATGACGGCATCAGGAACATGCTCGATCGAACGCTAGCAGAGCACAATAAATACAGCTCAGACGTCTCAGCAATGACGATTTTTCCATACAAGCACTGGCTTCGGTCGGGCAAGACGTCACGCCATGATCTCTATGCCTGGTACCTGAAATATCTTCCGCGACTGAAAGCGCGTGACATCAACAATCGGTATGGGACGTATTTCGAACGCATGATCGCATTCCAGGGAAGTAAGAAGAAGAATCGCTCCCTTGAGTTTCATACGAAAAACCAGCTTGAACAGATTATCAGTGATTGGAATAAACCACGCCTGCAACCGAAGAGACCTCGACAGTCCGCGCTGCAGGCAGCGTGTCTAGATCCAGCAAAGGATCTAACGGGCCAGTCGGTCAGAGGCTTTCCCTGTCTTCAGCAAGTTAGCTTCAACTATGACGACGAATCTGGACTCGCTGTGAACGCGTACTATCCAAGCCAATACATTTTTGATCGTGCGTATGGAAATTATCTTGGCCTCAGTCAACTTGGCCACTTCATGGCTCATGAAATGGGATTGAAGATGGTTCGTTTGAATTGCTTCGTTGCTCGTCCGGAACTGGGAGATATCAGTTCGAAAGCGGCACTCAAGCATCTCGCTGCTTGCGTGCGGGAATCCCTGATCGACCAAGGACCCTTCGAAGACTCGGTTGCGCTCAACAAACCCTTTCAAGGTGCATTATGGCGTTCTGGAGCAGTGAGAAACTAAAGGCAAAAATAACCGCTGAAAATCTAATCAATCCGTATGACGATAAGTGCATCAAGAATTCGGCATATGAAATGGGTTTGGGGCCCGAGGCGTTCATCACGTCGGACGGCCAAAACAAAGTCGTCAGATTGAATGCTCGTGAGCAGTTGGTGATTCCGCCAGGGCAATTCGGGCTGCTTATAACTAACGAGACCGTAACGATTCCCTTGACTGCTATAGGCTTCATCTCTATCAAAGCCGGAATCAAATTTCGTGGCCTAGTCAATGTTTCTGGGTTTCACGTCGATCCCGGATTTACTGGTCAGCTTAAGTTTTCCGTATACAACGCCGGGAGTCAGAACATCGTTTTGGATTCGAAGCAACGTGTCTTTCTTTTGTGGCTTAGTGATTTGGATCAGCGAACGAAGGATGGATATGTCGGCGAACACAATAAGCAAGCACATATTAGTGCGGATGACGTTATGCGGATTCAGGGTGAAGTTGCATCACCAGCGGCGCTAAAGCAAAGACTGGATGCCCTTCAAAGTGAGTATTCCAGCCGGATCTCCTCAGTAGAAGAACGCGTTAAGACGTGGCAGGGG
The DNA here is from genome assembly GCA_964584785.1 of uncultured Solibacteraceae bacterium. Lineage (GTDB taxonomy): Bacteria > Acidobacteriota > Terriglobia > 20CM-2-55-15 > 20CM-2-55-15 > JAHFTY01. Next base: position 79,760 of record CAZPBY010000028.1, on the reverse strand, counting down.
ATAACGATCGGATTGCTCATTTCTATTTTAGTGGTGTTTATCAAAGTGGTGTGGGATCAGGTTTCAGCGCGGCCCTCAGCTCCGGTAACGACTGTGACTGCACCGGCTTTTGAAGGCACTCGGCCTGCTACGCTTCCCCAGCCGAATCCAAGCCAGACGCCAAACACGAGTCCTCCCGAGCAGAAGAAATCTGAGGGCGCCAAAACTGCACCGAACAAGCAGGGAAAGCAATGACGGAACGGCTGCACTTTACATCTAAATCGAAGCCCGGACGTCTCTTCGTCTTCGAGGGGATTGATGGTTCGGGCAAGACGACATTGGCTAAGGCGTTTGCGGAACTGCTACGATACCGTGACCTCCAGTGTGAATACTTCGCATTCCCGGGCGCAGAGGATCAGACCCTCGGCAAATTAGTCTATGAGTTGCACCACGGGGCTCACACTGATCGAGTTGCGTCGATTAGTCCGACCAGCTTGCAACTATTGCATATTGCGGCGCACATCGACGCGATCGACACTAAGATAATGCCAATATTAACGGCAGGCCGAATCGTCGTCCTGGATAGATTCTGGTGGTCGACATGGGTGTACGGCATCCGCGGCGGTGTCGACCCACGATCACTTCAGGCGATGATAGATCTCGAGCGTCTGAGTTGGAATTCGATCCTTCCTTCAGCCGTATTCCTTCTGGAGCGTAATGAATCCGTTTCAGCTGCTCAAGTGGATCCCCACGTGACCAGTCTCCTCCGGAAGTATCGAGAACTTGCAGAGCGGGAAGCCCCAATTTATCCCGTTTTACACGTCTCAAATGATGGGGATCTCGATACGGTTGTAGAAAGCCTCTATTGCAAAGTGCTTCGAGTGCCCGAGAATCATGCGCACCGCGGCTTCAAACGTGATTGCGAAGACGTATCTAAACAAAGACCACTCTTCGACCAAGATTGCGTTCCGCATGCACCAGCGCCGCGCCTCATTTTTAGCAGACTCGCCCCTGCGAAACCGACGATCGTCTACGATACATACTGGCGCTTCGCCGCAGAGCGCCAAGAAATTTTTTTCAGGCGATTCAGGAGAAATGCTCCGCCCTGGACAGTCGATCCGATTCTTCAGGAACACAAATTTACGAATGCGTATCGAGCATCTGATCGAGTCAGCCAATATCTGATTCGAAACGTCATTTACGCGGGTGACGACAGTCCGAAGGAAGTGTTTTTTCGAATCATTCTTTTCAAGATTTTCAATCGCATTGAGACTTGGGAATTACTGCAGCGGGAACTGGGCCAACTGTCCGCTGAAGATTTTTCCATCGATCGTTACGATCGGATCCTGACAAAAGCGATGGCTGCCGGGGACCGAATATACTCCGCCGCTTACATTATGCCCTCCGGCGGCCTAATATCCGACTCCGGTCGGAAACACAAAATGCATCTGGCGTTAATCGACAGAATGATGCAGGCCGAAGTGTCTGCTCGCCTAATCGACTGTCCACAAATGTCGAGGGCTTTCGAGCTATTGCGTTCATATCCCACTCTGGGCGATTTTCTAGCTTACCAGTACGTGACGGACCTGAATTACAGCGAGCTTACTAGCTTTAGCGAGATGGAGTTCGTGATGCCGGGCCCCGGTGCACGGTCAGGCATCAGGAAGTGCTTTACAGATCTAGGAGGTCTCAATGAAAGCGAGATCATAAAGATGGTCACTGATAGGCAAGAAATTGATTGTGAGGCGCTCGGCGTTCATTTTCAACCCTTATGGGGCCGACGACTCCAATTGATTGATTGTCAAAATCTGTTTTGTGAAGTTGATAAGTACTCTCGCATAAAGCACCCAGAATTCTCACTCGACAACGGCCGAACGAGAATTAAACAGAAATACCGATTAAATCGTAACCAGATCGAATATTGGTACCCTCCGAAGTGGGGGCTTAACGACCGCATCGAAACTGAGATCATCCATGTTTGAGCAATTTGAAGGCTTCACCGCCGACGAGGTTTGGCAGAAGATTGCTACAACTTTCAGAAACCTGCATAGCGGCATGACGCAAGATAGTCGGGCCGGATCAACGCAAGAGATATTGCACGCAGCAATTACTATCCGAGATCCGCGACAGCGATGGGTCGCTTCGAGATTTCCGCCTCTTAATCCCGCGTTCGCGATCGCCGAAGTTATTTGGATACTTTGCGGTCGCAACGATTCCCAATTCCTAACGTACTGGAATTCACAATTACCTAAGTTTGCCGGGTCGCATCGGGTTTTGCACGGCGCGTACGGTTACCGGCTGCGAGAACATCTAGGCTTTGATCAGTTGGATCGCGCCTACTTGGCATTAAAACAGGATCCGAACAGCCGTCAGGTCGTACTGCAGATCTGGGACGGGATTATCGATTTCCCCGATGAGAGTGGGATGCCGCGTTCAGAGGATATACCCTGCAATGTGATCGCTCTGTTGAAGGTTCGCAATGGGAAGCTTGAATGGACTCAGATTATACGGAGTAATGATTTTTTTCTCGGCCTTCCACACAACCTAGTCCAATTCACATGCTTGCAAGAAGTCCTGTCTGGGTGGTTGAGTCTAGAGCTCGGGAGCTACCACCAAATAAGTGACAGCCTGCACGTTTACGAACGCGATTGGTTGGCCGTAACATCATTCGAGCCTGTAAACGCACTTCGAAATCCGGATAGCCTAGCCATTCCGAAAGCTGAGTCAGACGAGTTGTTTACAGAGTTATCGAATTATGCGGCGGAAATGACTGCAACAGACCTTTCGGAGCATCAAATATCCAGACATCTGAAATGGAATAATGGCCCGCCTTCCTTCAGAAATTTACTCCTGGTTCTGATTGCAGAGTGCGGTCGGCGCCGGGGCTGGCGGAACGTATGTGCTGACGCCATTTCCTTATGTACGAACGACAGTCTCACTCAGATGTGGAACCGTTGGCTGTCAAGGGTCGGCCATCGAACTCTAGTTACTTCAGAGCGATCTTGAAAGGCGGGCAAGTTATGTCTTCCGATAGTGTACGGAGGCATGTTTTCATTAGCCATCATCATGCGGATGACGAAGAGGTTAATAACTTGACGTCACTTCTAGCAGGCAACGGCTACGACATTCGGAATAGCTCAATTCGGGCAAAACCTGCAAACCAACGACGCTTGGAGCAGGGTCTCGTAAAAGATGAAACCATTAGGCGCTTGCTGCGCATGAAGATTTCGTGGGCGGGCCCTGTCGTGGTGTTGATTGGAAAGGATACACACTCAAGGCCGTGGGTTGATTGGGAGATTGAGCAAGCAAACAAGCAGGGCAAGAGAATCGTTGGCGTTTATATTCGTGGTGGCACCGATGCCGATAAGCCACTCGCGCTGGAAAAGTATGCCTCAGCAATTGTTGGATGGCATTCCGACAGCATTATTTCCGCGATTGACGGGAAGGAAAACCATTTTCAAAACCCTGATGGGTCCCCCAGGGGCCCCACCCATGCCCGTGTATCCTTGAAATGTCCTTAAACGATGAGCAGAGTTTACGTGTATGTTGTCGACCGCGACTTCGGTTTTGCGCCCAATCCATTTCACGGGATATGCACTTTAGCGACATGCAAACCCGGGATACGTAGTACGGCAACCGTAGGCGACTGGGTTATCGGCATGGGAGGATCGAGACTGCACGCAACTGGTCGTTGCATTTTTGCGATGTGCGTAACCGACAAAATAGCATTCGACGAGTATTGGTCGAATCCGAAATATCTGGACAAAAAGCCCATCAGGAACGGCAGTAGCAAAATGATGGTTGGAGACAATATCTATTGGTACGAGCCGGATATCGCCCAATGGCACCAGTCGGATTCTCACCACAGTAATCCGGACGGAAGCACAAACATGGAAAATCTACGATCGGATACGAAAGCGAACTCCGTCCTCGTTTCCAGCCAATTTATATACTTTGGTGTCTCCGCACCGATTGTCCCTTCCAAGATCATTAACCAAATCGGATATAAAAACTGTAGGAACCATCGGGTGTTCGACTTGGATAGGTGCCAGACCCTTATCCGTTGGCTGTGTAACTTTCACAACTGGAATATGGTTCTCGGAGATCCATTTGATTTTTCGAAGAGCGACAAACGCTATTCGCGGAGAAGCAATAGAGTTTCTTAAAATCGTCGGGCGTTGGTAAAACCTTATGGCGGTCTTAACAAAGGGTTCGTTTAGCTTAGATTTGGGTCTGGCGAAATTGACTGGAGAGCTTTCTGATCAAGATCGTCAATGCGCCTGGGAACTTTATACAGAACTTTCAACGCGTGTTGCGTTAACTGGCAAACAATCGGACTGGCGATGTACCGATTTCGGGGGAGAAGTTTACGTAGAAAGCCTTGAGTCTGTTTATGCTTTCTTTCAAGAAGCACGCAAGATCATGCGTTCATTTCCAGTCGGTAAATTGGATCGCGATGTCCGGAACCATCTCGGCGTGCTCATAAACAACGTGATGGTCAATGTGCTGCGTCCCTTTTTGGAGAAATGGCAAGCGGACTATCGATATTGGTGGGAACACGATGCGAACCCGAAACTGCCTCCTTTCGACCGACAGGTGGAATATCCCCGACTAAACGAGTTTCAGGAAGACTGGACTAACGTGCGTAAATTAATGCGTGCACTCCAAACGAAATTAGTAAACTCCTACAAACTTATTGAAGTTCGGCCGTAAAGCCGACGGTTGAGATGCGGGCTCGTCGAGCACTCCAGACTAATTTGACTATTTGCTCGCTGGGGCTCGTTTATTCGAAACTCTCACCACCGCCTGAATCGGAATCATAATGATCGCGAACGGAAGGCGGAACGCGATTCCAAAGGTTGCGCCAGTAAAACCGCCCACCACTTTCGCAATCGCTGCGCTCTCGCCTTTGCCGACTCCCGTGTTCATGTACTTGATCGTACGGCCGGCTGCGCTGAACACCGCTCGGATCTGAATCGTTGCGTACTGTCCAGAACCGGCGTACCAAGTGTGACCGCAAACCGGGTCGGTGAGCTTTCCGAGGAACTTCCATTCGAACCAGTCGAGGGCGTTGCAATTCGGACAGACGATTTTGACGGCGACCTTATCATCGAATGGGTTCAGTTCTGCCGGTTGTTTGCGAGCAGGCAATTTAAATTCTTTGCCAGCAGATCCGTCAGAATACCCTGCGGAGTAGAAGCCGCCAGGGTCATCGCGCAACATTCCCATGGTCGCTTCAGCGAGACGGCCAGCTATCTTGTCTTGCGTGCCTTTCTCGTATCCTTCGCGATAAGCGTCTATTGGTGTTTTCATTTTGACCTGCAACCTCATCCCTTGAAAAGCGGCGCGTCAGATCGCTCCGACGTTGGTTTGCTTCTGGGTCCGGCATCATATATTCGGAAGAGGCCGTTGTTAAGCTGTTTGTCTGCGAGCTCAACGTCGGAATAGGAACATGTCCAGCAGGCCGCTGACCGTTCCAGAGCCGATACATTTCAAACCGCGTCCGACATGACGCAAGTCGCGTCTGACTTTCTGCGGACGAACTTTTGTTCGACGAATTTTAATTTCCGTAACTTGCCATGACGATTCTTCTATTCGATTGTTGGTGTACGTTTTCACTGAATCAGCCGCTCTTCAGCGTCGCAAACTTTTCGATGTCGTTTCCGTACACGTGCCAACCTGTGCGTTTCTCACGGCAAAATAACTCCAGCTTTCCGCCGGGGCAGATCGCCTCGACGAGTACATAGAATTCCTCGGGCTTTCGCGAATGTTCACGTCGTGCCGCTTCAATGACGGTTGTATGGACACCGTGAATGAAGACTGGCTTGCCGCGTGAGGCGAGAAGGCAATGTTCAGTGCGGCCACGGAGCCACTCGCCAGTTCCCATGCGATCTTTCACCCAAGTTAATAACGTCTTGTATTCGAAACCCCATTCGGCGACCACGTCAAACGCAACGCGCAGGTGAGCGTTAGTCGTCCATAACCAAAGCACAGCATCGTCAGCGGCGATATCCGAAACTGGGATGGACTTGATTTCGTCGATCACCATAGTTGGATAAGGCAAATCACTGCCAGTCTCATACCGCCAAGGCGGATCAGCAACGATCACCTGAAACGGTCCGGCCGGGAGCTCAGGCGGTGCTGATTCCAATTCCCGCGCCTGCTTCAATACCGTGAGGCGTCGGAATACACCGGCAACCTTGCCGCTACGGTCCATCTGTTCGACCAGATGTCCGTATTCTTCGGGATCTTCCTCGGCAGCTTGAACCACGGCTTCGGCGCGTTCGATGGTGGTCCTCCCTACGCCAAGATATCGGGCGATGGCGTCGCGCGAGTCACCAGAGGCCACCTGTCCTTCCGCCATTGTGGCGGGATGACAGAGGTCCGACCGCGCACCTTGGCGCTCACGGGCGGCTCGACGTTCGTACGGTTCGATGGCTCGCTTAATGGCTACAATTTCTGTCGGCAACAGGTCCTTGCGCACAAAGTTTTCGTGAGCTTCGCCAAGGGTGGCTTGAAGCAGATCGACCACCGTAACAGGTATTTCCGTCCAGCCCAAGAGTCGACAGGCTTCAAGCCTACGATGTCCGGCGATCAAACGACCTTCCGGAGTGACCACAATCGGATGCAACAGCCCCACTTCATCGATGCTGCGTGCCAATGTGTGCAGGTCGCCAAGGTCTTGACGAAACCGGTAACCGATTTGAATTTGATCAATGTTCATGGGAATTCGAACCGAACATGGAACATCCGGGGCGTGCGAAGACCTGCACCGATCCGTCGAACGATCCATCACTCAGGCTGATTCGGCGGTAGTTCCACAATCTGCGGCGCTTCATCAGCAGCGAATCGACGGCATAGACCGCAATCGCCCCTACTGTCTGCAGAATGTCGGCAATCGCTGGAGTTCCCGGACATGGATAATGATCGTCGTTGATCATGTCCGGGTAAACACAACCGATACAGGGCCCGCTCGATGCTTGCGTGAACACGTAACCGTGATCGCCATCGCGGCTGACACCAATGAAAATCGCAGGCAGACGTTTGGCACGAAAGTAACGACTTACCGCAACACGTGCCGGATTGTTGTCCACACCGCAGATCGCTACATCGCAACCTAGATCGATGTTTCGAGCTACGGCTTCTTCGAAGCGAACCGCAAAGCCGCGGATTTCCGTTGCTGCAATGCATTCGCTCCTAAGATTCTCGGCAAGTACCAGAGCCTTATTCTTGCCGATGTCTCGCTCGTAGAACCGCTGACGATTCAAATTGCTAGCCTCAACGATGTCGGCATCGAGGATCGTCATTTTGCCAATCCCCTTTCGAGCGAGCGTCGGAGCGATCTGGGACATAACTCCGCCAGCTCCGATGGCGACGACCGAGCTTTTAGAAAACACCTCTTGGTCAAATCCCGCGATCTTTCGCTGGCGGTCTTCCGCCCCAGGGATCGGCTTGCCACGCAATTTAATTGATGTTTGTAAGACGGAAGACTGACGCACCATGCCGATCGACTCCTTGTCCATAAATTTGAATTTCAAAGTTGTTGTCCAAGCGCACGAAGCGGATGAATCCATCACGGCTGAATATGCCCATGACGGCAACGTGGCCGGCACTCTCCAGTCGGCGCTGAAAGTTTTCATCAATGCCAGATGGATGTGTTGCAGCAGGTCCCTCGCCCGGATGACTGTGAAAGTGCGCCAGGAACTTGTGGCCGAACTGCTCGAGTTTGATCAGGACGTTGTGAGTGGACGGAAAATCCGCGACCACGCCCATTCGGGTGCGTCTGTTATGAGCAAACTCCGCCCATTGATCCAGCACGTGCACACCGTCAATTTCCGAACCCGTTACGAAAAAGAATTGCTCGTCTTTGTCGGCGGTGAGCTTTTTGTAACTCTCGTAAAGAAACAACGAACTGATCATGTATCGCTTTGGATCCGCCGAAGTGCGCGTATTCTCCGCGACAATGCAATCCAACGTTCTCAGGAAATCATTGACGCGCCGGATATCCCTGCAAAGGCGCGTGGTACTTTTACCTGCCCGGGCGGCTTCGTTGAATTGCCCAATGAGCTTCTCGCGCTTTAGGGTCAACGCGGATCGCTTCTCTTGTAAATGTGTCGTTTTCATTGTTCGTAGGCCTCCGTAATAAGTCGCTCAATCGTGATGATTCCCGAGCTGACATCTCGTGGTTGCCTGGCCATGTGGACCAAGTACCAGTCACTCCCACGATGCTGGAAACAAGTCCAATGGCTGTGACCGCGAATTTCAGCCGAAGGATTGAACAGTAAAAAGTCGATGTGTCCGCCGCGATGCTCTACGATTTGTCCGAAGAATGCGCCGTAGCGGGTTTGGTAACTGCCGGTATACGTATTTCCTCTGTTCGTCCATCCGTGTTCCTGCCAGTAAGGAATCTGGCGGCGCTCGACGGATTCTGCTGGACGACGGGGGCCCGCCCCCCACCGCGACAATAACTCGCGGATGGAGGCGGGCACCGGACGCGCGCCAAGGTCCTTAACGCGCATTAGCACAGGACTCCGACTTCGGCCTTTGTCGAGGCGAAGATCTTTTCGCCGTCTCGGAGCTTGTCGTACACGGACTCGGCTGCGGCAAAAAAGGGTTCGTTCGGTCCTTTTGACAGTAAGTAGTCAGGCAGGTTCAGTTGGTGAAGGATGTCGCCAGCTGTAGTGCCGGGCTGAATTTCCACATCACGAATTTGGCCGGTACCGGCCACAACCACTGATAGCTTTTTCATTTTCAATTCTCCTTTGGATTGATTTTGGGAGGGGGTTCCTCTCCCTGAGTTGTTCTGTTGCGGGTTGAGCAGTGGTCTTTGCGACCACCGCGTAAGAAAAAGACCGGAAACAAGTGTTCCGGTCTGTGGTGGTTGAGTCCTGCGCTTTCGATATCGTGGAGCGCGGGCTAAACATCGTTGAGCTGATGTCGAACGAAGTTCGACACTCGTGGCTATTGGGCTTCGAAGATTTTCTTGGCTTCTTCGAACTTTTGCAGCTGTCGCTTCTTGGCTTTGAGTTCTTCCTCGTCTTCTGCGATTTCGGCTTTGAGCTTCTCGGCCTGATCCATGACAACTTCGATGGGCGATTTCTTCTTCCACGGTCTGCGGCCTTCGGACTTTGCAGCCGAGCTGGTTTTGGGTTCGCTTCCTTTCCCTACGGGCATAGTCGTTCTCCTTTTGTGTATTCAGTCGATTGTTGTTCTGGTCCTTATTTGGTGATCGGCAGTCGGCTGGACTGACTCCGCAGTCACGGTTCTGGTTTTTCATTGCACCGGCTCCTGATTGTTTGCAGTTGACGCGTTCTTGCGCTCCGCTTCGATCCAGGCTTCCAGTTGCGCAATGGCCTTCCGTTTGGTTGGCAGTTCGATGTGGGTATAAATGGCCTGAATCTTCGAGCCCGATGAGTGGCCCATCAGCGCCATGCGGATTTCCTGAAGGACTCCCGCTTCCATCAATCGGGTGTTGAAGGTATGCCGCAGATCGTGGAAGCGCATATGCCTCAGACCGGCTCTATTGAGAGTCGATTTCCATGATGTCTTCGTTCGCTCGATCTGTTCGCCGTGATACTCGAAGACAACGCCTTTGGCTCGACTCATCGCTTGCAAGTGTTCGGTCAGACGATTGGTTAACGGGATTTCACGCGATTCCCCTTCTGGAGTTTTGGAATGGGTGACGAACAGAATGTGCTGGGCAAGATCTACGTCTTCCCAGCGTTGGCTGGTAATCTCGCCTCGGCGCATGCCGGTGTCCAGGGCGGCGATAATCATGCCACGCAAATGCTCTGGTGCGACCGCAAGAAGTAACTCTTCCTCGGCAACACTAAGAACGGGCCGTCGCGTGCGCCGTTCGCGAACCATCTTCATTCGCGCCAGTGGATTTGTCAGAAGCATCCGCTCATCTAGTGCCCAATAAAGGATGTGGCGCAGAACACTGAGGTCGCGGTTGACGGTCGCGTCTTTGATCGGCTTTTCCGACACTCGATGGCGTCTGAATTCGTCGGCTAATGACTTAGTCATTTGCACGACCGGCATGTCCGCAAAAAATGGCAACAGAATCTCTAGGTGATAAATGTGGTAAGGCTTAACGGAACTGCTCGCAATGAACCGAGCCGCGAGTTCGCCGAAAGTCATCTTGGGGTCGGCTTCGACGAGTCCGAGACGGCGATTGTTTACTTCCTCCTTAAACTTTGCCTCGATGGTTTCGGCTTGCCTGCGGCTGGATGTGCCGGTCGACGATTGGTAGCGAATGCCGTCCCGGTAGAAATATGCCCACCACACTGAGCCGCGTTTAAACAGACTCACGATGTTCAAAATCCTCCTTCCTGTTGTTCTTCGATCCATCGGATGACCTGATCTCGATAAAAGATCAGTCGGCCGTTGGCCTTGAACTGGCAGTACGGCAAGCCTCTTGGGATGAGGGTCTGCCTGACAGTCCAAGGCGAGCAGCCGATCAGCACGGCGACTTCAGAGACGCTGAGGGGCGAGCCCAGCTCCGCGGGCGCACCCACGATGGGCTTTTGTTCGGCTGAAAATGGCCCGTGTTGGCCCGGCCAACGCATCGGCCAGCATTGGCCTAGGTGTTTGGGCAAAAAGCGGCGTAAATGCGCGGGTTTGGCCAAAACCACGGCGTCGGTCTTCGGTTCGGTAGAGGCACTCTTTTTCTTTTTCGTTTTCGGAAGTCTAATGTCCATGACCGCCTCCGTGATCGTTACCACTGGAATGACGAAACCAGCGTGTTAGGAGGCGTCGCAGGAAATGATGTAGATGCATGTAGAGATACCAAACGAAACCGATCATCAAACCAGCCACAAGGAACTGGCCCATCATCTGCGGATCGGTGGCCATCGCATTTACGAATGAAGTGAAAAAGGCAACGGTGAAGCCGAGCAATAGGACGCCTGGGAAGACCGACGACAGCATCAGCAGTCCAGCTAGCCAGAACGGGACGCGCGGGTGAGGCGTCGACAATTCTCGCGAGCCGCATTGGCTGCAAATCTCCGCGTTGCGCGGGTTGGGATGTCGATGCGGACAGAGCTTTGAATCGTAGGATCGTCCGCAAAAATTACAGAACAGCGGCTCTCCAGACGTCAGTCGATGGCAATTATTGCAATAATGCATTGAAGGTTCTAGGTGAGCGAGTGGCGTTGGTCGCCAGTCGGACGAAGCCACACAGGAGACCAAATCCCGTCGCGTTTAATGTTTTCGAAAGTCGTAAACCAAAAAATCTTGTCGGTCGTCCTCCCGACCACGGCGCGGATGTTGGCCAGTCGGCGATCGGAGTTGGCGACAACCAAGACGCGGAACTGTGATTGATGAAATCTGTTCTGGAAATCTCCCGAAAGCGCGAGCTGCAGGTATCGGCCTGCCTTCTGCTGCCAGACAGACAGTGCTTCGGTGCCAAGATCGGCTTCCACGAACATCGCCCGAACGCTGCCGCCGCAGCTGACTTCGAAATAGCCATCAGGCGTGAGTTGAATCGCTTCGGAGATCGATTGACGGAACGTGTGCCAGCGGACGAGTCGGCAATCGGCGGATGGAACGCTGCGATATTTGACGGCAAGGTAAATCCGATTGATGCCGACTTGGTGCTCTACAAACGCATCGCCAACAATGAGACGTCCGGAAGGTCTCCTTATGCCGCCCAGTTTGGCGCTCACCACTTCCGCGCCTTTGGGCGACAGGGTGTAGACCGCCTTCCTGCCGTGCGCGGTGCTGCCGACGAAGAAGCGGCGTAGAAGACCACGGCGAGTCATTTGTAGCAACCGGTCATTAGCGCGGCGTGTAGAGCCGAAGCGGGCAACCAGCTTGACTGTTTCCCGATCCATGATGCGCATCACCGCAAGCTCACAAAGAAGGTGACGATCACGATCCTGCAGAACGAATCCGCGTTTGTTATTGCCAGTCATCAAGCGCCTCCTCGGTTCGGCGGTTAGCCTGCTGGTGCCGGTGTCGAATTTCAGCTTCAATGTCCGAACGGCGGCGAGCCCATCTAGCACGACATCTGTTGTACAAGTCGGTGTAGTCGGTTTCAGGCGTGATGACCGTGGGTATGACCACTTCCTGCGCTCGGTGCGATCCGCTCTTAATCACCATGTGACGCTTCGGTAGGTTCTTCAAACGTTCGGCCAGGTGCTTGCCGCCGTCGAGCGCCGAAGCAATTTGTTCCGCGTCGGTGCTCGACAACTGGAAAAAGATGTGGGTACCGACGGCCATGATTGCGGAACGCATTGCCGCCGGGTACTGATCCAGAAATTGGTTGGCCGTAACTACCGAGATCGCAAACTTTCTCGCTTCGGACAGCAGAGTGTCCAAACCGGCGCCGTAGGCAACAAGGTTTTGAATTTCGTCGCAATAGAGCGTGAACAGCTGACGCTGACGGCGAGCAAACAGAGCATTCTTGAGTTTGGTCAATAACAGGCTGCCCAAGGTCGCCGCCTGCTCGCCGAGACGGCCTTTGTCCAAATTCAGAATGACCCAGCGCCCCCGGTCCATAGCTTCCAGAAGCGAGAAGGTCGAACGAACCTGTCCTAAGATGTGCCGGAAGCGACGATCGGTAGTGAATCCCGAAACTTTATTCAGTATTGCGTCGCGGTAGACACCCTGCATGGCTTCGCTGCGAGTGTCGAAACGCGTGCGGAAGTAACTCACCACTTCGGTGTTCTGAGTCCGGTGCAGACAGGCTGCTCGGAATACGGCACTAGTAAGCAAGCATGAGAGTTCGAGCAGAGTCAGGTTGTTGTCGGCCAAAACGTGTAGCGAATTTCTGAGCAGCTCTTCCGTGCGGGCGCCGAACGAATCTAACTGCCAGCGCGCACGCAGGATTTGGGCGAATTCGGCTAGCTGGACGTCGTTATGCAGGCCGTCTCGAGCCTCCAAGACATTGAGCCCGACCGAATACTCGGCGTCGGCCGGTTCGATGACGATCAGGCGGTCACTCAGGTCGGAATTGGTACGGCGCTCTTCGGCCGCGATGAGCCGGAGCAGAACCGGCATAGAGTCACCGTGCAGATCAAAGAACACACAGCCGCTACGGCGAAGAATGTCCTGAGCCGTGAGGTGTCGCAGAAAGAAAGACTTCCCTTGGCCGGTCTTACCGAGGATGGCAACATGCTCCGAACGTTTGGAATCTGGCAGAAATGCTCGTGAACGCTGAACCTCGCCGTCGACAATCCGTGATCCGAGTTCCAATCCGGTACGATCGCCGGTGTCATTTGCACGAGGCGTTACCAGTCGGTTCCATCCACGTGCAAACAGATTTTCAATAAATGAGTTCATAAAAATGGTGTAGCTCACCAACGGCAGCCATCCTAGAACGCGAGTGTGTCGATTATCGAGGCGTAGAACCGGCTAAAAAGCGGCGCAACAGCGGCTGAGACGTGGAAGTTCGATCGTCGCGCCTTATACTGCACGGCTATGAAGGACCGTCAATGGCGCGAATTAGGAAATGCGCTACAAACGCTTCGTGAAACTCAGGACCTGACGCAGGATATCGTCGTTGGAGCGCTTAATGAATCCATGGGTGAACGCATGCTCAGAGCTTACGAAAGCGGCGAGCAGCGTCCGAGACGAAATCGGCTGCTGAAACTTTTGTGCGAAGTGTTCGAGATAAGAAACCCCTTACTGATCAATCGGTATCTCAAACTTGCCGGCTACGCTTTAATAACAGAGCGAGATGTCAATCAATACAGTCTGCAGTCCGCCGCAAATTCAACGAGTCACCTGTCGGTACAGAATGCCGGACCGCCTGCTGATTTCAGGATCGAGGTAAAGACTCTTATCGTATTGGACGGTCAGGGCCATGAGATTTGGCGGTACGAGTTTCCGACTCGATTTCAAAAGAACGTGTATGAGGATTCGGGCGTCCGTAAATGTAGTTTCGGCGACATCGATGGAGACGCTGGCGTTGAGATGCTGTTCGTTTTTGTACCGGAGAACTTCGGATCGGTCGGCACAGCTCTGTTCTGTTTTTCAGAAGACGGGACGCTGAAATGGAGATTTGAACCCGGCAGGGCAATCCGGGATACGCGACAAGAATATCGGCCACCATTTTTCATCAGTAATGTGCGCATTGTTCCGTTACCCGACTCCTCATCCCGGATCATGGTTTCCAGTAATCACTATTTGCACAACCCCAACCAGATCGCGATGCTCGATTCAAAAGGGAACTTGATCGGCGAATACTGGCACTCCGGTCACCTTCTCCACGTCGTGCTAGCTGACATCAACGGCGACGGTATCGAAGAAATCCTCCTCGGCGGCGTTAACAATGGCTATCGCCAGGCCACGCTTGTCATTCTGGATCCACGCCGCGTCAATGGCGCCTCGCGACAACCGGTCATTCAAATCCTCGACCTTCCACCAGGAACTGAAGAGTCGGTTGTCTTATTTCCCCGAACATGCGTATCACGGAATTCAGAGTACAACCGAGTAACGGGACTAAACGTGACAGTCGAACGCCGTATTGTATTGGCGACCGCAGAAGGCGTCTCAGAAGACAGAAACCCCGGTGTCATGATTTACGAACTGGATTTTGACCTTCACGTGATCAGCGCGCGGCCGGACAGTCATCTGAAGGAAGCTCACCGGTCATTTGAGTTAGATGGCAAGCTGGACCACTCATGGACCGAAGACGAGAACGAGCGTCTAAAGGCGGCTGTAATCGTGAACTCTCGCTCATGAATCTGCATTCGCCCGCGGCTTGAAATTACTGATGAATAACTCACCATAACGCGCGCCGGGTTTTCGTTGCGCCGTATACGCTATCTCCGTTGACTGAATCTGGAATCGTCCGAACAGTTTCCGAATTTCCGGCCTGTCGTCAAGCGATAGAAGGAATTTGCCTCTGAGGCTTCCAAGCCGTTTTTCTAAATCGGCAAAATCTTGTTGGCTGAAGTTGTACCGATATAACCGCCGCTCCCAATATGGCGGGTCGAGATAGAAAAACGTTGTCGGTCGATCGTACTTTTCAAGAATACGACCATAGGGTAACGATTCAATCTGGACGCGCGCCAGACGACGATGCGCCTGCTCAATGATTTCCGGAATGCGCTCCGGATTAAAGTTCGAAGGCTGGATGACGGCGTAATGGAATTTGTGTTTGAGGACCAATCCGCCGAAGGAATTCTTTTGAAGGTAGTAAAATCGGCCGGCTCGTTGAATATCAGTCAGTGTTGAAGGGTCTGTCTTCACGTGAAGCTCATGCAGCTTGCGGCTCGCGAGTGAATAGCGGAGATAGCGGATGAGTTCGTGATAATGCCACTGACACACTCGGAAGAAATTCACGACATCGAAGTCGAGATCGTTCAGGACTTCGACGCTTGACGGCGGTTTGTGAAAGAGGACCTGGGCTCCACCCGCAAACGGTTCAACGTAAGTTGTGTGCTCGGGCAGCAGTGCAATGATTTTTGTGGCAAGACGGTTCTTTCCGCCGATGTATGGCAAAGGGCCGATCATGAAGAGAGTTTGTTTAAGGATTAAAAACTGAAGAGGGATTCGACCTGACAGTAAAGTCCGAGCGCTAATGCATCGAACATCAACGGAGCGCCGAAACTGCCATTCACTGCAGGCCAGATGGATTCGGCGATCTGGCGGACTTCTTTACGAAAGCGCGGTGCCGGATACCCGAAAGCCGAAAGGACGTCTTTTTTATTCGTATCCCAGATGGCCACAGCCTGTTCGGACATCGTGGAGCGCACAATATCGGTCAATGCGAGTCGCTGGGCATCCGTGTTTTTTGGCACGATTTCCAAAGCGATGCTTTGAAACGGACACTTTTCTCTGACCCAGTTCACAAAGCTGGCAATACTGGCGAGGGCCTTGTCGTTTGATGTCGGTAGTTGACGTACGATCGGAGGATACTCCAGATGATCCCCGGCGAATATCGCCACAGCGGTCGCCCGTCTTTCGATCCGAATCGCCGCGACTCGCCGGTTTTCAGTTCCATTGAGATGTCGTTCCGACAAGCGTTCCAGCTCCACGTGAAAGCTCCGGCCCAGATCGCTCTTCAGGCCCTTGCCTTTGGCTCTGCGGTAAGCAACCAAAAGTTGCGCTTCAGAGTAGCGATCGGCCAAATCGGCATAATGCCTTGCTGCGGCCGCATCACCGAGTTTGTCGGCCAAGCGCAACGCAAAGAACTCCGCTTCGGTCGTTGGCTTGAATTCGTTGTATTGGGTACGCACGAAACCCTGTGCGACCCGATCCAAAATGCTGTTCATAAGAAATGTGCGATTACGGGTCGTGTGTTAGAACAACGTTTGTTGTTCAGGGTGTGCCAGCCGCTCTTCCTCAGCCCGGATCTGCCGATGGAGTTCATCGAAGAGTCCGCCGAACAGGAACTCAACCGGCGTGCGCAGGATTATGGCGAGGCGAAGTCCATTGATCAACGTCGGCAGCCGGGAGCCATGCTCATAGTCCAGGAACGTCGAAGCGTCTCGATGACCGAGCAAATGCCCGACGTGAGAGGTGGAGAACCTCATCCTCCTTCGGTAGAAGTCCAGGCGATTTTGATTTTGATATTTATGTTTTGTCATTCGAGTTGAATGTTGTGAAAGTCACTTTAGCAATTTGCGGCTTTTCGTAAAGTAGTGAAAACCGGGTGGCATCGCCCCTCAACGGCCATGTTGGGTTGGACAAGCCCGCTTGGTTTCAGAGCGTAGAAAAAGGAGTTTGTCAGAGCTGACAAACTCCTGAACCGTGTCCCAAGGCGTGTGATCACCGACCTTACCGCGCCATCACTTGGCTGAACGGTTGCGGTTCGAAATAGAGATCCCGTTCGATCGGTAGTCCCATTGGACCCCGCGATGATGCGAGTTCGGAAAGAGCGAAGTATCCCCACTCCTTCTCGAATCCGATCACATAACCGAAGAAGATGAAATCATCGTCCCCGGGCGAGCCTTCGGTCGCATACCAAGGTCCAGTTCGAGTCCGGAGTGAAAAAGCGAACGTGAATGGTTGGATCCTTGACGCCTTCCTGGGATACAAAGGCGGCAGACGTGTGCGCAACTCTTGTGGGAAGAGTTCCATTTCCTCCTTCATGTTTTGTGTTGTTGTTTTGAAAGGGCGGGGTGAGAAAGCTGCAGTTAACTTCTGAGGTTACTCTAGCAATTCGGCGGTTTTCGTAAAGTAGGGAAAACCGGGCGGGCCCGCCTTCTTAGTTCGTCGTTACGGGGATAACCGACTCCAAAGTCGTCGTCGCGCCTTCAAATGAACTTCGCGACGTATCTGCTGCATGCCGCGTGGGCGACGGATCTTGCGAATCAACAGCCGAACATGGTCGGACGACTCTTCCACAAGAAGAGTGCGGGCGATCTCGACTGCAAGTTGAATGAAGAATTCGGTGTCCAACATCGGCCGATGATGGCGCTGATCAAAGCAAACGGAAAGATGGGAAAACAAGGCTCTTCTGCCCAAGGGAAGAGCCCAAGGGAAGAGTTTTGACAAGATCCCTGTGCTTCTATACGCTTCCCCTGAAGACTATTCAACCTGGCCTGCTGGGCCATTCGAACCATCAGCCCCGCCAGAGATTAATCAATCCAATGCCAACTGTTGCCGACGAAATTGTAGTTATCCCTTCCGGTGCACGCTTCTATCGTGCCGATCTTCACATCCATTCATTCGGTGCATCACACGACGTGTCCGACAAGACAATGACTGTCGAAGGGATTTTTGAAACAGCCAGCAAAGAGAATCTGCAGGTTATCGCAATCACTGACCATAATGACATTTCGAACTTACCGAATGCTGTTAAGGTGTCCGCAACTAGCAAAGTGTTTGTGATACCTGGTGTGGAATTGACGACTCCAGAGGGACACTTGCTCGTTTACTTCAAAGATCTTGATGACTTGACGACTTTTCACGGGAAGCTGAACATCGCCGGAAAAGGAACCGGGGATTCGCGCTGTCAGACTTCGCTGCTGGACTGCTTAAACCTCATTGATACGAAGAAGGGTTTCGCGGTCCTGGCACACGTTGACGCGGAAGGAGGCCTGGAAAAGAAGATTGTCGGTAATCCGCCCCACAAGGGTGACATCATGAGGCACGCATCGTTGCTTGGAATTGAACTGCAATCTGCCTCTTCAACTATCTCTTATTCAGATTCTGATCCTGACAAGGAACGACAAGCGTTGGGAAAGCGTCGGATCGAAGCTCTAAAACTAGGCGAAAAGCAATTCCTTGCTCGCCTTTTGTTTTCGGATTCACATTCGTTAGCGGCTCTTGGGAAGAACGCAAAAGGTCAAAGAAAACTTACGCGAGTAAAGATGGATGCGCCGTCTTTCGATGGGCTACGGATTGCGTTACAAGATGCCGACGCCCGCATCCGTCTTGAAAATGAGATTCCAGCATCCTTTCCTTATGTCATGGGAATGAAGGTAGAAGGCGGATTTCTGGATGGTCAAGTAATTCATTTTAGTCGAAATCTTAATTGTGTCATCGGTGGTCGCGGTGCGGGTAAATCGACCGCATTCGAAGCTGTTCGTTCTCTTTCGCCCACGGCCAGTCCGAGTAAATTGGTCGATTCCGAGATTTGGCCCGATAGCATCCATCTGGTTTGGGTTGATCAGGCCGGTCAACAGCATATAGTCCGACGCCGTGTGAACGACAAGGCCGAGAACCTCTCTTCGCCGGAAGTCGGAGCAGTCTTTCCAATTGAATCGTATGGCCAAAATGAAACGGCTCAGACAAGTATCAATGCCCAGAACGATCCCCGTGCGCTCTTGCAATATCTAGATGAGTTCATAAATCTCGATGCACTGCGCGCGGAAGAAGACGAGATACGGACTTCTTTGTTGGATAACCAAACCAGCGTTGAAAAGGCTCAAACGCATGTCCTTAGGATCCCTGATTATCAGAGGCTACTGGCAAGTACTCAGCAACAGCTGAAGGCACTTGAAACCGCACAGGCAACCGAGGTCGTGGCTCTGGAGAGGAAAGTCGCCGAAGAGCGCTCGGTTCGTGAGGGCATTGAAAGACAGCTCGGCATACTGCCGCAGCAAACTAAACAATCCGCTATTTCGGCTACTCTCACAGCCATATCAACCGCGGCGAAACCAGAAAATCTCAAAGTTGGACGTACGGAATTCGCGCAGATTTTAGCGTGGACTACGGAGTTGGCACAGAAAGTCGCCACCATCGAAGCCGACTTGCTCAGCTCCGCGGGTACATTCTCTACCCGGGTACTGGAGCAATTAACGTCTTGGAAAACACGGGAGCAACAGCTTCAAAACGAGATCGATCTAAAGAGAAAGGATCTTCAAGCCCAAGGAATTCGTCTTGACCTCGCATACATAAAAAAGCTGGCGACAGATGAATCGTCGTACAGAGACAAACTGAAAGAGCTTTCGGCTTGGGACCAAACGTTGAAAGATTTGCAAAAAGCTCGTCTTGAATTACTTCATCGGCTCGAAAAAGTTCGAAGCCTGATTTTCACAGCGCGAACGTCCTATGCGACCAGAGCCAACAGAGCGCTTCAAGGCGCGCTTACAGATCTGAGCGTCAGCATCAAGTTCGTGGAAAACGCCATCTCGCCTGACGCGGAAGAGATCATTCAACAGGCTATGAATTGGAGAACGTCGCAGGTTCCGAGATGTCCGCTTTTGGTTGAGCAAGTCACCCTTCAGGGATTACTCGATGCAATTCGCAAGACAGATCCGACGGCGATAATGCAATGTTACGACTTCTGATGGAGTTAAGCCTTTCAATAGAACTGAGGCGCTCAACCTGCTCAAGACTTTGTCCGAACAAGCAGTATTGTTCCGCCTGCAGAGATGCGAAGTCGACGACCGACCCAAAATAACCGTCACAAAGAGAGTCCAGATCGCCGGGAAAGATCAATTTGTTTCTCGGGATTTCGCCAAGTTGTCTCTTGGACAACAACAATCCGTTCTGCTCTCCCTAATGTTGTCTTCGGATAGTCATGCACCGCTGATCATCGATCAACCGGAAGACAATCTGGACGGTGAATTCATCTTCCATTCACTCGTGCCGGTAATTCGAGCGGCAAAAGAACGCCGACAGGTGATCGTCGTCACGCATAATGCGAATATCGCGGTACTTGGCGATGCTGAACAAATAATTGCACTGAAAAGCGCGAACGACAAAAGCGTGGTTGTCGCCACAGGATCAATTGATGACGGAAACACCAAGGGAACCGTATGCCGGATTCTAGAAGGCGCGGAAGAGGCTTTCAAAAAACGCGGCAAAATGTACGGAGTCATATAGCCCAATGTCCGTTCACGCTCCTCATGACGGGTTTGACCACCTCCGACGGGTTGTTGCGTCCCAGCACTTCTGTCAAACGCCTCAAAAGCTGCCCCCAAATTCGAGGGATGCTCCGTCTAGCGCTACCAAGGCTACTCCGCCCGATTTTCCCTCCTGTACGAATCGAGTGTTACTCCTCGGTTTCGTCTGTGGTTTCCAAGCTGAAGTTCGGGTCGTAGATTCTCACCGCCTGCATAGCCAAGGCTTCAAGGAGGGCCATTCCCTTTTTCGCAGCAAAGCTCGTCTTTCGAGACTGCTTTGCAAACCATCTTTCAGCGTGGCCTGCAACAGCGTTTCGAAATTGTTCAATTCTTCTAGTTCCATCCGAAGTCAGCGTTACGACTTGAGTCCCGCCTGGCTTTCCGAAAATCTCGACACGTTCCTTTGGACTAACAGCACCTCGAGTAATCAAACCCGCGCTGTGAAGGCTAACCATTAGCTTTGAAATATCACCATCTGAATAACTGAATTTATCTTTCAGCATTCGGGTCAAAAGTAGCCTCGGTAAATACATATCGCCTTGGTAGGTTTTCCCAAAATGCTTAATGTGGAGCAAAACCAACAAAGCCTGCGGCTCAATGTTGCATTCATCTTTGCATGCATAAACCAGTCGGTTTGCAATGACCGCGAGTTGATAAAGGATATCTTCAGAAATAGTTAGAGAGTTTGGGGTTCTCGCCTTCATGGCGTGGTCAAGTTTATCGGATCAGAAAAATTATCCAAATCGAAAACTTTGCAATTACACCTATTTCTAAATCGCTCATAATTAGAGACTTGCGCAGGTTCGCCCGTTTGCTATACTTTCTAGTGAGTTAGCTTCATCTGTGCTGACGCACGGGCTAAGCTACTCGTCCTTCCGACTTCCGCTTCGTTACTTTCTTTCGAGGCAGAGTCCGGAGATTTTCCAAGCCGCTGTCTCACTAACAGCGGCTTTTTTTGTTTTCGAATAATTATTCGGCGGAATGCATAAATATCTTGACGCTTAAATCGTGATCGTGTTCAACTCTTACATGAAGGATCAGGTTAGATGGGCTAGTGACCTGTCGATTTAATGCCGAATTCTTCGTAATTGGAAAAATCTTCGGACGGCCTGAATACAAAGCCGTCTTAACAAATAACCCGGGCGTATTTTGCCCATTGCTATGGAAAGGAAGTACCCAATGGCACGTGGACCATTTCGCGAACTGATCGGCAGTCTCATTCCGACTGCGCGATCTTTTTCTACGCCGAAGCGCAAGCGTCGGTAACGACTATGTCACTTCAGCGAACCTTTAAACCAAGGTGCCTGAAAGACGAAGTTCGAGGCTGTAGGCCCCGGCCAACGTTACTGCAGTTTTCATTGCCTGAAGAAGATGGTGATCTAGTCAGGCACTCGCGGTAATTACTAACCAACCGGCGGCGGAAATGTTCTACTCCGCCGCCCTAGCTTCCGATTTTGTGCGTGAACAACTCAATTAACCGATTCAAAAGCTTCGTCCAAATTCGAGGAATGCTCCGTCTAGCGCTACCAGGCTACTCCGCCCGATTTTCCCACTCGCCGAGACTTTCACCCGCAGAAATGCGGGCTTTATACTGCCTGGCAAACTCTCTGAAATCCACAGACCTAAAGAGAATCGAACTAACGAAGTTGTTAAATTCGACTGCCGGGCTACGGAGTGAATATGCCATTATCCGGCGAACCTTTCTAAAGCCAGGCGAGTATCTTGGAGATTCGTATTTCAGTGGTCGTTTCGGAGGCGAGGGTCAGCAATTCGATCTTCGATACGATTTCAACGGTCGGCCCGACCGGGATGGGGTTACACGGTTCAGTGCTTTTATGGCAATTGACAATTCAAACGGAAGAAACGCGACACAGCCTTGAGACAACATCAAGACCGCTACGGCAATTGATGCTATGGTCGCCGAGGTACGATAGTAGATCAGGAATGCCGGTGAAACGGTTTCCGTCAATCCAGATTTATAAGATGTTTTCCTTCCGTTCGCAGACGCTCCACGATCCGAATTATCACCTGTAGATATCTTTCCAGATTGGCTTCCGCCTCGGCATACCATTCGTCAGTGTGGCCGGGGTAAAGATCGCGGATGCTGGGAGCGTCCGATTTGTTGCCTTCATTTATCATTGGCTAAGGATAGAAAATGTCCTCTATGCTGACAATGATCAAACGACAGGACGCATGCGCCCGATTTCCCTACTTTGAAAATCTGATCAATCTGCTACTTTGCTCTAAAGTGCAATGCCAAAGGCGCCGTTTGTATTGCTGGTTGTCTATCGCAAAGAAGTCTTAAGCCGCGGCAGAGTGTTGCGACGCTTGTTTGGTTTGGATCATTTGAAGAAGTCGCGGCAAAAGGCGTTTCCAAATTCGAGGGATGCTCCGTCTAGCGCTACCATCGGTACATTCAAAGCGATTTGCGATCTCATTAAACGGCAAAGCCAGCATGATCTCGGGAGTTTTTCCCGAGACGAACCTGTTCGAGGTAACGGAATCGAGCAGATCCCGTTTTTCTTCTGTCAATCCGCGTTTGTAGGCCAAATACGCGGCGTCTGCGCGTTCGAGGAAATTTAGCAGTTCGTCGGCCGGATTACGGTTGCCGGTCTTCCATTCAGCCAACCGTTGTTGCAAATCAGTGCGCTCCATAAGGAGCGCACTTTTGCGTTGTTCGAAAAGATCCTTTTCGATCATGCGGTCGACATAAGCATCTGTTAGCCGGTTCAGCCTGTCACCGATCTGGGCGAGTTGCAGGTTTAATGCTTTGACGATCGTCTCCTGTTCTTCGCCGGCGTTAATCCGCATACGTGCGATCTTCGGTCTGAACCAAGCGTGCTCGTCACTGGAGAAGCCCAAGCGCTCAAACCTATTCAATACCGCCTCATCGACGCTCTCTTCTCGAATGCTGGTGGTCGGGCAGGCCCGAGTTTGACAGCGGTAATAAATGAAACCTTTGTGGATTTCACCTATCAATGAGTATTCGCAAGTCTTGCAGGTCAGGCGACGACGATACAGAAAATCGTGCTTGATTCCGCGAGTGTTCATCTTTCCCTGAAGAATATTTTGAACCCGATCGAACAGGTGTCGACTGACAAGCGGCTCATGAACGCCCTGAAACGTCTCGTTGGTGGTCTTGATGTGTATTAGCCCGACGTAGAACGGATTCTTGAGCAGTTTTGATATTCGATTTGACTGAACCGGCCTGCCGCTGCCCCTCCTCAATCCGAGGCGTTCTAGTTCGGCACACAGACCGTTCAAGTTGTAACGGGCAGTGCCATAGAGTTCGAATCCTTTTCGGACTAACGGCGCGGTTTTCGGATCAAGCGTCTTAGGTTTCCCGGCACCGTTGTCGAGATAACCGAACGGCGCCTGCATGGGGAACAGTCCTTGTTTGAGTCGGCCCCAGAAACCCTTTATGGTTTCTTCCCGGAGATTCCGAATGTAATCGGTCGCAACTACAGCCTGGATATCTGCAGACAGACGACCGCCGCGCGTGCGCAGGTCCAATCCTTCGTTGGCAAAATGGACTTCAACACCGGCATCGATCAAATCACCAAGATCTGCCCAGTCGCGATAATTTCGCGCACTACGATCAATCTTGTGGATGATGACGCCGGATGTGGCACCACGTTTAAGTTGCTTGACCATTGCCGCAAACACAGGCCGACCGCTTTTTGCGGCGGTTTCCAGTTCTTCGAACCATTTCATGATCTGAAGCTCATGCCGCTGTGCATAATTTTCGATCGCCGAACGCTGTTCCTGAAGGGAGACACCCTCGCCCTGTCGCGCAGTGGATACACGAATGTATCCGTAATAACGATTCATAACTTTTAAAAAATGATGGATTTAATTATTTTGGTGGGAGTCGACCTTTGTGTCAGGAACATTAGCTCTCGTCGGCAGACGAGTCAAATCCGGCGAAGTCAGGTCGTATCCTTCGCTGCGCAGCCGCTCGGCGATGCGCAACATCACGCTCAAATACCGCTCCAGATTGGCTTCAGCCTCTTGGAGCTGCTGTTCGCTGAAATGGGAATAAAGGTCGCCCAAAGTGGGCCGCTGAACCGGCTGCATCCTGGCACCCTATCGCACAAAGTTCGATCTGCAAAGACGGGAAATCCGTGCTGTCTCGCCGTAAATTCGACAGGAGTCTAGTTATCCTCTATTCTGACATCATGGTTGGCAACGAACCTCAAAACCAGCCCAAGCCGGAGATCGAGGTCATTTGGGAATTTGATCCCGATGCCGATACGGAACCTCTCCGCAGAGTATTCGCGACGCTCCTCGCTCCGGATCCAAACGAGCAGGCGCGAAACGCTTCCAACAACGGCGTTCAGAGACCGAATTAGAAATTAGTCGAGGCAATTCGACCCGGAAACAGGGTCGTTTTTCATTTTGGCAAGGCGGACACAACGTTAATACCCAATATTTTGCCAACCCGCCGCGGTCCGCTGCTTCGATGTCACCCACCAGCCAAAGGCCAAAGGCTCATTTCCTACGGTGTCCGTAGGAAGCCGTGCACTACAGACGCCTCATCTATGTAATAGCCGGTAATCGAACCTGCGGCGTTGACGCTCCAGCCGACAATGCCTCCAAAAGGTACCGTAGCACCAGGAGCGTCGAATGTAATGAAGCGACCATCAGAAAACCGGACGAAGCCATGAGACGTATTATTTACCACATAGCTCCCCGTCGTCGTACCTGACGGATTGATACTCAAGGCCTCTGTGGCTCGTGTGGGCGGTGCGCCTGCGCCGGCTGGAACATCGAATGTAGTGAAGCTACCGTTAGGAGTCCGCAAAAAAGCGTGCCCCGCATCGGTCGGGTCTATGTACTGACCAGCTATAACACCAGCGGGGTCGATGCTCACGGCGACAGTACCTTGAGTGTCTCCTTTGCCCGCACCTGGAACATCGAAAGTGCTGAAGGCACCAGTCGGTGTGCGCACGAAGCCGTGAGACACATAATCCAACCCCGGTTGATTCGACTCGGCGACCCTGTAGTAACCGGTGACGACACCCGCCGGGTTAATGCTCCAGGGAATGGTTCCTTGGAAGGGTGCCGTGGTAGCACCGGGGGCATCGATCGTGACCGCCGTCCCATCAGTAAACCGTAAGAAGCCATGAGCCGCATAGCTGGTGTCTAGATAGTAGCCGGTGACCGTACCGGCCGAGTTAATGCCCAACGCGATCGTGCCCTGATTCGCCCCTGCGCCGGCACCAGGGATGTCGAATGTCGTGACGATGCCAGTTGGGGACCGAACGAAGCCGTGCAGCGCATGGATTGGGTCGGCGTAATAGCCGGCGATCGCACCCGCCGGGTTGATGGACCAGGCAATCGTGCCTTGGTTAGCGTCTGTTCCAGCACCTGGGGCATCAACTTTGGTAAAGACACCGCCCGGAGAGCGCAGGAAACCATGCGTCGCATAGGCTGAGTCGACATAGTAGCCCGTAATCGCACCCGCCGGGTTGATGCTCAACGCACGCGTGCCTTGGTTGTTCGCGGTGCCAGCACCCGGCGCATCTATTGTGATCAGGGTGGCAGCGCAAGCAGTCTGGTTTACGGCAAGATGCACGATGCAAAAAGCGACACAGATCCCCAGCAGTTTTCCATCTATTAACGCAGACAGTTTAGCAACAGCAGATAGTTTCATGGCTGGTCCTTCGCATTGGCTCAAGAATCATTGATCCGTAGCAACGTGGGCCACGAACGAATTCGGCAAAATAACAAGATGCACCCTAGCATTATCTGTAGGTTATCGCAATTCGTACGAGGTACTAACACCGACTGTCGACGGCGGCTTGGCAGGCAGTGCTGGAAACTGATGCGGACCTATATGGAATCCAGAGTCGCGATCGACCGACGATGCTTGAAACACATGTAAGACCTCGCATCGTGCAGATTGACGCTTCTGGAATGTTCCCAGCGGAAATCAACTACTTTACAGAGAGTGACAGAGAGCAAGATCAGGGGGATTAGTTAGACATTACGGCCGCCTTCACGACGCAATCTTCGTGCATGACGGATTGCGACCACCGCAATAAGTCATTGTGGTCGCAACCCGGCGTCACGCGGCAGGAGGGCCGGGGACCGAGTAAGAACTCATTGTGGTTGCAATCCGGTAATACGGTTAAGCCGGATTGCCGGGTCGTCGAACCTAAAAAAAGCGGGAATTCAGGTTTGTAGTGGGTGAAAAAGCGACCGAAGAGCGGAGTGCAAAGTGCCGCTCCTGTGGAAACCGTGGAAAGACGCGGGTTTCAACAGGAGCTTGGAAAAGTCTCGGTGAGAAACCTATCGCGAACTTCGCTCTTCCGCCGACATTTATAGTTGTGGATAACGAAGCTGGACGGATTTGGAATAGCTGTTTAAGATTCCCTTAACAAGCCTGTAGGGTTTTTATTGACAAGTAAACAAACGACGGGGATGATTGCGCAAACCCACGAATTAAGCCGGACATGATGGGATTGCTCCCGTAGTTGCGCCTTTAACGCAGGAAGCCGTTATGGAACGATTTCAATCCAAGAAAATCAATTGGGCGGTTACTGGCCTTCTGACAATTACCATTGTCGTGCTCGAAACGTTTTTGACCTTCGCCAAACCCGGTTTCTCGCGGCAAGGCAAAGGGCCGCCACCCGTCACTCCCGTAATCGCCGCACCCAGCGTTAAACCTGACCAGACATACGTCGGTAGTCAAACGTTTTTCGTTGCAACCGTTACGATCGACGAACCCACTCTTGACCCGGCGAGCGTCCAACTGATGCGGATCGACCCGAATGAAACAGTTACATCAATAAAGAGCATGCGAGACGACGGTAAAGATGGTGACGCCCAACCGGGCGACAAGATGTTTTCCACGCAATTTTCCCTTCGCGAAAGTAACCAAGGCATACTCCGATTAGCAGTTACCGCTCGTTTCCGCGGAAGGAACCTTGTGATCTCGAGTTCGTCGACTGCAGTAGCAGTAATTAACCCAGCAGGATACTCGCTAAGAGATATGTCTGCGAGCAGCGCCGCGGTCATTCGCGCGGAGGTCGCCGACCAGCAGACATCAATCGACGAGCATAGCGAAATTATTACTCACATTATTCTCAGAGTTAAGAAGGTTTTGAAAGGCCAAGTTGCCACTACTGCCACAGTGCAGTTGCAAGGTGGTGTGTTTGGCAACATCCATTCCTACTCACCGGGAACTCCCTTTTTTACCAGCGGGGAAGAAGTCGTAATTCTACTGGATGGGCCAGATGCTGGCGGCCTATATTCACTGCCATACCTGGCACTGGGGACATACCATATTCGGCCTACGTCCGAAGGCGAAGAACTTGCTGTGATAGATAAAGGCTACCGCGGTGTCGCGGGAGTTACAGCTCGCAATCCAACATTCAACGAGTTTCTTATCAACAGCGCTAATAACAATATACGCTTATCCCAGCTGTACATGGAGTTGGGTGTTTCTCCATAGAATGATCAAGAAACTGATCTGCGCTCGCGTCGTGCAAGTTTGCATAACTGCTGCAGTGCTGCTTTTGTCCTTACCGCGCTCGGACGCTTACACGCTTCTAACCGAAGATCCTACTCTTCCCGGCATCACATTGCGGTGGAAATCCAAGGCTATTAGCTACTATATCAATCCTGATGGTTCCGGGCTGTCGATTGACCAAGTTAAGCCGGCAATTCAAGCCGCTTTCGACAGTTGGACAGCAGTCACGGGTATTCAATTCAGATTCGTCGATACGACCACAGCCAAGGATGCAGTAGATAATCAAAACACAATATTTTGGGATAAGAACGGCGCGTTTGTCTCGCCTAAGCTTGCCCTAGCAAGGACTCAACCTCATTGGAATAGCGAGGGCGCCATTTATGACGTCGATATTGGCTTCGCTACTGGAACCGTCGGTACTTTCGGGGTTTTCTCCCCGCCTCCCGAATCGGGCTGCCCGAACAACGACGCAGCACGCGTCGGTGGAGTACCTCTTGTGTGGAATATCGGCGAACAAGGAATATTCGGAATTAAGTGGTTGACGTCAACATATAAGGCTGACGTTCAAGCGACAGCGACACACGAAATCGGCCACTTTCTCGGATTAGATCACAGCGCTGTACCGCATGCTTCAATGTCGACAGTCGACGGCGCAACACCTAGTTTCTTTTGCAATACCGACCAGCGCACTTTAAAGACTGATGACCTTTCCGGAGTGACAACCCTTTATCCGAACCAGCCCCCAACGGCTGGTTTCGTAATGTCTTCGGGCTTACTGACCGCCAATGATGGGCAGGTTTTAACCGTTCCAGTGCCGACCAATGCGCAAGCAACAGTGACTTTTGATAGCACTACGCGCAGTAGCGATCCTGACGGCGACCAAATTGTAAGAATCTGGACGATTGATAATTTCGCTCCGGTCTTTCCACGTGGTACTCCGTCGGTTCTAGAAGAATCTTTTGTTAAAGGCACCACTCATGTTGTTTCTCTGGTCGTTGTCGATAGCTATGGAGCGAGGTCGGCGCCTGTTCAAGGAACGGTCGTCGTAACTGAAATCAACCAGCCTCCCACGGCTGGTTTTTCGATGTCCGCCCAAGGCAAAACTGCCGCCCAAAATCAGACCTTGAATTTGACTGTGTCGCCTGGAGACGTACAGGTCGTCTCGTTTGATGGCACGCCGCCGAAAAGCTCGGATCCCGATGGGGATGCAATCACTTCATACGAATGGAGGAGCAACGGCACGAGAATACCGGACAGCACATTTGGCGGGGGAATCATGCAGTTCGGTTTTGGCGTTGGCACTCACGTCATAACCCTTGTTGTGACGGATGGCCGCGGCGAGAGGTCTACCGCTACGGAAGCAACTATAGTGGTCTCCGAACTCTCATTTGCTCCGCAGTGTATACTCTCTGCAAGTCCGTCGACGATTACGCAAGGACAATCGTCCATGCTGTCATGGTCGCTTGTTGGAGCTCCAACGAGCGGAAGCATCGACAACGGTATTGGGAACATTGATTTGTCCAAGTCTATGATCTTTGTCGCGCCGACCGCGACGACGACCTACACGATGACGGTTGGTAATTCGGATGGAAACAATACTTGTCACACCACGATTGCGGTAAACTCACAAGCAACTGCTTCGTTTGTTTATGCTCCGAGCCGGTTTGGAATAACTGGTTACAAAATCGACGACAGTGATGGAAGCTTATCGCCTCTCGCCGGTTCGCCATTCCCTGATCCTGCCTGTAACGGGACGGTTTGTACGAGCTGGGTTGCTACAGATCCTCTCGGCCATTTTCTTTATGTCACTGAGCCAAGCATAGGCAGCGTGAGTGTTTTTAGTATAAGCAGCACTGGAACGCTAACGTACATACCTGGCAGCACACTCCTTGTCGGGGGAATTGTGAGTTCAATAATAGTGCACCCGAGTGGGAGGTTTGCTTACACCACAAATGCCGACACGGGCCGAGTATTAAGCTTTGCGATTGATTCGTTTACTGGCAAACTCACACCATTGGGATCTCCGTGGTTTTTACCAGACACTTACGCCTTCAGCTTTGCTTTTGATCCGAGTGGCCGGTTTCTGTATGTGGGTGCTCGAGGGATTGCTTTCGGGTTTTCGGTCAACCAGGCCACGGGATTATTGACACCTATTGGCGCTGTCCCGGGTGGTGAACGAGTTTCTGTTCATCCCAACGGATTGTTACTTTACACGGGCGGAGAGTACACTTTCGGTAGAGGCTACGCTATAGATCCTGTAACAGGAGCGCTGACTGTGATCGGCAGCGTGATATATGCCGACGGACGTGGGCAAGAAATCGATCCAACCGGACGTTTTTTGTATACTTCCACAGGACCGACGGGTTCTGGCATCCAAGATAGCGTGTACGGTTATTCCATCGACACATCATCTGGCAACTTATCAATCCTTCCCGGACTGCCGATTCCAGCGGGTCTACATTCGGGTTTTACCGCTTTGGATCCAAGCGGCAGGTTTTTGTATGTTGTAAATACGCATGCTGAATCATCTAACATCTCGGCCTATACGATCGACGCTGGCACTGGGAAGTTGACGCCCATTGCGGGCGCACCCTACCCGAATGCGGGAGGGCCTATCACAATTGCAAGGCCCCAGCCGTAATGTGGTTTTTCAAGACGGCACTCACCGGAACTGTCATCAATAGTTCTGATTGGAGTGTCGCCATCGTACCGCCTGATTCGGGATCAATCACACCATCGGCAGCCGGTGTAGAAATGCTGAAACCACGGCAGGCGAAGTTACGTACCAAGGCTTACAGAGCCGGTGCAGCATAGGCGGTAACTTTGATGTCCAGATTGGCTTTGAACTTTTGAATTGGCCTGCTCAAAACTTCCACACAGTTCGTTTTTCCGCCATGGATTTGCCATCCGGACCGTTAGGACTCTCGGGCGTATTGCGCAATAGCTATGGCGCCGAAAAATTATCAATTTCGTACGATAGATGGCGTAACGACTGGCATACCGACTTCCGACACTTCTGGTACGATGCGTCTGGTTCGAACAGGGTCAACCCGAACTGGCTATTATTGAATGGGTCGCAGTTCGTATCTTTGGGGACGGCATCAACCACAACTGGTGATACGAAATTTCAAATAGATTTCTCCACGCCGCTGACGACTTCTCCAGCAGGCGTGAAGGTTAGGATTTCGAACTTTAGGGTAAATTCGGGAATGGTGACAACTTGTCGGTGATCGATGGTGATCAAATGGGGGCGTGCTCTAAATGCGTCACACAAGCCTCCAAGCGGCTGTAGATGAATTCGTAGCTGGACATTGCCTCACAGAGCAACCCGGCTCAATAAAGCGCAACATCTTACGGCCAACTCCTTGAAATGTAAGCATTTAAAAACAGACGGATTAAGCAAACGCGGTGGGACCGACTTCTAAACAGTTGTTCGCGCTGCCGCTATCCCTTGCATATCAATATTTTACAACCGACCACCTGTTGTAAAATGAGGCGCTGAGAGCAAATCACGGCTACATTTCTAACTACACAAAGCCTGACCAGTATACGCACCTACGACGGAATTGCTTGATAACGCAAGGACTGCGACCACCGTTCATTGAGGCGGCCCCCTGTTCTGGTCTCAGGGACCGTAGGCCGCTACAGTCGCGTTCCAGACGGTCGAATTGTCGAATTGCCGAATTCATTGATTGATCGACGAAGTGGCGCACGGTCTCCGCATCAGAGTTTCGGCCTTCGCCAGCCCCTCTTCAACTGGAAATGGATGCGATGATGCCATGCGCAAACGCATTAGTTGAGTCTCCGGAGCGGTTTCGCAGTGGACGATTCGACGGTTCGGTCGCTCAAAATGCTGTATTCAAGATCGAGGAAACGCCCAGTCATAGGCGTTAGTATTTCTAAGAGATGAGTTCGAACCAACCCGAAGATGTATACTTCCGGCATTACGGAAACGAATGCAAGTGCATTGGCCTTACGTTTTGTTTTTCTTTTTCGCGTCGACACGGTTTCGCGCGATTCCTGCGGAATGACATGATCAATTCGACTGAACGGGTACCGCCCACGCGACGGAAAGATATAGCTGGACTTTTCGCAGTGATAATCTCCATTGCTACTTCGACGCTTGCTTTGGCGCAGCAACTTTATGGAATCTTCGGATTTGGCATTGCGCTGGCTGCGATAGTCGCTTTGTCTTTTATTGTTTGGACACTTCGCGGCGCGACGCCGATCATTGGAGCGCCCGCAGCTTACAAATATCCACGTTGGATTAGAACAACGGCTGGATTCACTGGGCTAGCAGCTTTTCTGTGTTTGCTCTTTGAATTCGCGCTACTAGCGGGCTTCCATTTTTACCGCCCAATCATCAATGACGTTAGGCCAACGGTAGTGGAAGCAAATGGGGTTTGCTCGATAATCGGCAACCATTTCGGTAATGATTCAAACAGAATCCGCGTGTATTTCGGGCTGACACCTATTGAGCATGTCATTGGGGTGAACGAGAAGAAAATCGAACTTATTGTGCCGGAAACGGCCAGTTCAGGTCCCGTTAGGATTTTCAGACGGAATCCTATCGCGCACTGGCTTCCTGACCTGAGCTCAAGTTTACCTTTGCAAACCATCCAACGATCTACACGTTCGGTTGTTTTCATTGAAGAACCGCCCAAGCTCCACAGCAACGAGCTTGAGATTCCATTCTCTTTGTTAAACACTGCCCCTGATATTGACGTGACTGTTACGGACATCTCACTCCAACTACTCGTGAGCGAGCCAAAAGGATCCTACTACTTTACAAACCGTATTAATCTTGGTTCGTTCACAGTTGTCATCGGCTCTCAGCAGAAAAAGCAACTCGAGGAAGAATTGACGCCGCTTCTTCCGAGCGGCGTTGTTCTTAAGCTGCGATCGGGTGAATCCGACTCTCTACGATTCGCCTTGAGACGACCGAATGGGTCCGAAGATGTTCGGATTGTGTTCGTATTGGTGTGCCGCTACTTCGATAGCGCCGGGCACAGCTATGTGAAGTACGGCACTAGATTGTACTTCATCGGCAGTTATTTAGCTGGCTTCGAAATTGAGAGTACTAAGTTGTTCGATGAACAAGAAGTTAAGCAGTTGCAAGCGAAGTATCCCAATAAATTTCATCTCCTTGACGGCTACAAGTGAACAGGAGTAACGCAGTGTCTCGTTGGAAGACAGTTCGCGCCTTAATCGCGCTTCTGCTCGCCTTCGTTGTCGCGTGTAAACCTACGAAACTTACCCCTGAAGAGTACTACCGACACCTGGCCGCAGCCCGTAGCTTTTCAATCGAGTTGACGTCGGAAAACGTTCGCCAAAGCGAACAGCTGTTTGAATACCTCAAATCTGGTTCGGGCCTGAGTCGAGAACAGTTGATTAAGGGCGGCGGACCGGCAGAAATGTTACGTCCCTTTTTGTCAGACATGCTTACGAACGCACCTGAGACAAATCCAGTACCGAAGGGAGGAGTATTTGCAGGTGTCTTTCCACTTCAAGGGTTCAATGCCAGGACGATTCGCGCGCCCAACGGTGGTGCCCTAATCCTGATTAGTTCGGACCTGTCAAAAGGGATTTACGAATGGGCGAAACTAGTGGTCGCACTGGCAACGCTCCCGATCTCGACGTCCGATGCGGGAGCCATTGAACAACAATCGAGGGAGATTTTTGCAAAATTCAGGACTTCGCTAAAACGTTACGTCAGCTCGGGGGTCGTGCCCGCATTCCCAGAGTATCGGATGACCGAGTCTGCAACCGTCGCGGCGGTGCTTTCCGCATCCGCACTTGAGTACATATTAGCTCATGAGTATGTACATGCGACTTCGGGGCATATAGATGAGAACCTTGAAACTGCCTCAGGTTCATTTTCAGCGGAAACCTGGTTCAGGGAAATCTCAGTCGATGCTGCTGCGACGAAACTTCTGTTAAATGATAAGCCGGGAGGACGCCGCCTGATCGATCGTGACTTTAGAAGCATGGGTATTCTCTATTGCGTAGCACTCTTCAACGTTCTCGATCAACTGTCAGCACCTGCACGCAAAGACTCTCCCACTTTCCAAATGATGTTCAGGGTGTCGTCCGTTAACAAGGAACTGGAAGCTCTTTGGAAACGGGCTGATAGTCCTCTCGTCCATGAGATCGTGCAGTCACTGGAGCGACTCGAGGACACCGTATTTCTTGAAGATGGTCCGCTGCCCCCAGAAACACTCCGGCGTAGAACTTTCTGGCTAGCCTTCAAGAGCCAGGACGAGCGCCAGATGAGCAAATTAGTATCAATTGATCCGCACTGGTTCGCGGAGTGGGCCGCCGACCTGTTGTCACTAGCGAAGGTGTTTGCTGATTCGATCGTTGAAAGCGGCGGGGCCGATTGGACGGACGGTTACTCGATCAATGCTGCCACAGCGTTTCGAATGGCTTCAACAATCGATGATATTTATCGGCAGACAGCCAAAAGGAGCGCTATCCCGCAATTACGTTTGGCAGGCCGTCAGCTTGTTGCAAATCTTCGCACCAGCGCTGAAATGTTTGGGGCCGGGCCAGACGTTAATCGAGCGGTGAGGGATAAGCTGACACAGGCAGATGACATCAAAGAGAAACTCAAGCGAACGTTTTCAATTGAGACGGACTTTTGGAACGCAATGGACGCTTATGACCGCAAAGACTATTTGGTCGCTATGTCGCAATTTCATCATGCGGCAGAGGCTGGGGATGCCGAGGCACAATTCTATACGGCGTTATTGTATCGGAATGGGCAAGGCGTCAAACCGGACCCTGTGGCCGCAGCGCTTTGGCTCGACCATTCAGCGAATCAGGGATACGACCGTGCACAGGCTGACCTCGGTACAATGTATGTGCGAGGTGAAGGCGTCCAGCACGACTATGAAGCGGCACTCCACTGGTACCATTTGGCGGCGAATCAAGGGAACGGGAATGCGCTCTACAATATCGGAAAGATGTACCTGGAAGGTATTGGTGTTCCGAAAGATCCCCACGTCGGCGCACAGTGGATTTACCGCGCCGCCAAAGTAGATTATGGTGATGCCATGATGCAACTGGGGTTTCTTTACACCACGGGAGATGGCGCTCCGGTGGATTTGGTGAAAGCATTCGCTTGGTTCGCGATCGCTGCGAAGATTCAATTCCACCCGGAATGGACACAAGCTAGTCCCGCAGAGTTCCGGGACGCCGTGGCAAAAAAACTAACTCCAGCAGACAAGGAAAGAGCTGCTAAGCTTGCGCAACAGTGGCCGAGCGAATGGCCGAGTGAGCCGTAGTCGGCCAGTCTTCCTGAGTGCTTGGACTACAATCTAGAGCTCACGACAAGGGCCGCAGTCTTGTAATTGTTATTAAGAATGCCCGACAAAGCCGCGGCAGTGCATGGACTACAGAGGATTGCAGAGAACTCCATCTACATGAGCCATCCCGAAGTCATTCTTGACCGATTCTGCCGCTCAGAGTTTTGTCGTGGCCAGGCGTTCCGCGAAAACTGGATCTGGAATCGTTACCAAGGGGCACTGCGCTCGTTCATGCACGAGACGCAAGAAATGAATAATAAAGGACTTCGTGACGCATTTGGCTGTTTCCAAGACGGCACGCCGAAGTGGCACTTTGACTATGTTGATTCTGACAAGGATTAGGCAAATGGCGGTTCGATGTGAAGACATTACGATTCAATTTAATCACACTGGGAATACCTGGAAGTACTCGCTCTGAGTTGTGAGTTGTTGAGCAAATCCGATGCTGTTTCCGCCGAACTCGGTTTAAAATTGTCCGCGGCAAACCGTCGAGAACTGTGGATGCATCTTCTGACATTGTCAGTGATTTTTTTTGCAAGAACTTCCCCGACGCTGTTGCGAATGGTATCCGGGACGAACTCGTTAAATTAGATTGTCCCCAAACGGATCGCAAGGACGTATGCAAGGGAATGGCAATTTCGTAGGCGCGTTAGCATCGTACGTTGCGGTGATAACCATATGCGCCGTTCGTGCTGCCCAACACGATACAAAAACCAGCCGCTCTTAGCGTGCCATGTTTGCCGTAGATAAAACTGTAGCTGCACATCGCATCAGTCAGCGCCACGGCTCAATAAAGCGCAACACAAAACGGCCAACCATTTGAAGCGTAAGCTTATGAAAACAGACGAATTAGGCGAACTCGTCAGGACCGACTTCTAAGCAGGGGGTCGCAGGTTCGAGTCCTGCCGGGCGTATTTTGGGTTGTTTGTGACTTTGAATTTACGTTCTGCGGCGTGGTTTCGTGACAACGATTTCATGCTCGGTCGCATCGAGATCCTCAAGACGAATCCCCAAACCCTTTTGCAATGCCAAGCGCGACTCGGAAATTCTTCGTAGGAACTCTGGATGATTCTCAAGGCGATAATCGAACCAATCATCCTCGCTCTCGAAACCGATAAGCACACCAGCCGGTCGACCGTGTCGAGTGATCACGATCTCCTTCCCCACAGCCAAGCGAAGATATTTTGAAAAATCATCTTTAACTTTCGCTAGAGCGACTTCCTTCGTTGGGGGTTGCTTGTTTGTCGAGCCACTTCTGCGCATCCGCTTTCTCGACGATGGCAAGGATTTCGACTGTTGTCTCTTTGATGTCATGAAACACC
Organism: uncultured Solibacteraceae bacterium; assembly: GCA_964584785.1. Classification (GTDB taxonomy): domain Bacteria; phylum Acidobacteriota; class Terriglobia; order 20CM-2-55-15; family 20CM-2-55-15; genus JAHFTY01. Next base: position 43,429 of record CAZPBY010000028.1, on the reverse strand, counting down.
CTTTATTTCACCAACCCGGAGCCGATACTGCGGGCGACTGAGGCCGCGCCGTTTCTTAATGCGGCTTCTGCTGACTTTCATCGGTTCGTAACGCAAGTGAACTTCGAGAGCATCACGCACCTTACTTCGAATGTGCGCAGCCAATTTCTGATATGCATCGGCGGCATCAGGCGCGAGAATGATCTCATATCGCATTCTGGCTATACTATGGCCAAAATTATGCCGGCTTCAACGGACTCTGCGTAGATGATTTCGTAGTTATGCTTGTGCACCTTCGCTCAACATTTGGCGTCGACCAGCCTTCAAATCAGCGGTTTGGCCTCAGGACGATAGTACTATTCGACCCCGTCTGGCACGGTCTTACGATGGTTTTCAGCCAAGGATTGGGGGATGCGGATCAGGATGATCCGCAGGCAGGAAGTCACGCAGAAGGACTCATTACTGGTAGACATTCAGAATAGCGGCATTGCGTAACACCCAAACGGAGCGAATCCGCCATGATGGCGATTCGCTCCGTTTTTCAATTCCCAACAAGTTTACTTCGGTCCAAATACAGGCGGCATTTGCGGAATGGCAGCGCCGTCATGACGCGGTTCTGAAGCGCCGAAATGAACTCCCGACGGATCGCTCATCACCGCCTGGCCCCAGCCAAACGTACCGCTCCGCGGCTGTGTGACATTTAACTGATGGCCGAGCGCCGCCAACTCCCTCCGGGTTTCTTCCGGAACGAGGGGCTCGATCTCGACATCGCATCCCTGAAAGCTTCCCTTCGTGAAACGGCCGCCTTCGAGCGCTTCCTGAATGTTGAAACCGAAATCGGCAATATTCGCGACGAACTGAGCGTGAGCCTGAGGCTGATTAAATCCGCCCATGATTCCGAAACCGATCTTCACGCCGTCCTTTTCCATGAATGCCGGAATGATTGTGTGCAGCGGTCTTTTGCGCGGCTCCAACGTGTTCGGATGATTCTCTTCGAGCGTGAAGAGGCCGCCGCGGTTGTGCGGGATGAATCCGGTGCCGGGAGCGGTTAGTCCCGAGCCGAAGCCGGAATAGTTGCTTGAATCAGCGAGACGATGTTTCCATCTTTATCGATCGCACTCAGATAGATCGTGTCGTTTCCCCTGGAATTCGTGTAGCCCTCAAGGTGAGCCGGTTCGACCGTGCAGGCGGCCTTATTCATATCGATGAGCTTTGAACGCTCCACGCCGTGGCTTTTCGCCAGAAGCGTCTCGACCGGAAGCCGTGAGAACTTCGGGTCGCCGATATACCGGATGAGATCGGCGTAAGCCAGCTTCTTCGCTTCGATCATCACGTGCATCGCTTTCGTGCTGTGAAATCCGAAGTCCTTCAGCGGATATTGCTCCATGATGTTGAGCATCATCAATGCTGCAATGCCGTCGCTGTTCGGAGGCAGCTCGCTGACGGTCCATCCGCGATAGGTCGTCGAGATTGGATTCACCCATTCCGGCTGGAACTCCGTCAGATCATCGGCGGTGAATGTGCCTCCCTGCTCTTTGGACAGCTGCAGGATCGCCTGAGCGGTTGGTCCTTTATAGAAGCCGTCGCGGCCTTGTGCGGAGATGAGCTTGAGGGATTTCCCCAGGTCGGGATTGCGGAACACTTCGCCGACTCTCGGGGCGCGTCCGTCAATCAGGAAGGTCTTTGCGGCGGCGGGCTGTTGCGAAAGTTTGTTAACCGAACCGGCCCAACCCTTGCCGATCACCTCCGTAATCGGAAAACCGTTTTCAGCGTAGTAAATTGCCGGCGCGAGCAGTTCGGAGAACGGCTTCGTTCCGAACCTGGCACGCAGGGCGTCCCAGCCAGCGACCGCACCGGGAACGGTGACGCTGTAGATTCCGTTCTGGGGCATGCGTGTCATGCCTTTCGCCTTGAGGAGCTGCGCACTCAAGCCCGTTGGCGCCCAGCCACCGGAATTCAGGCCGTAGGTCCTGCCGGATTTCGCTTCATAATAGATGACGAACAAATCGCCGCCGATGCCATTCATGGCGGGTTCCATCAGTCCCATCGTCGCATTTGCCGCGATCGCCGCGTCGACGGCGTTTCCGCCGCGTTCAAGAATTGCGACGCCGGCACGCGCTGCCAGCGGATGGCTGGCCGCAACAATGCCGAATTGGGTGGAGACGATGGAGCGTCCTTCCACCGGACGTCGTGGACCATTGGCAGCGGCCACTTTCGTGGAGTCTTTCTCGGCTGATCGGTTCTGAGGTCGCGTGGCCTGTGCAAGAGTCATGGTTGCCACAACCATCGCAGTCATCGCCAACAGCAAAGCAATCCGTCTCTTCATCCTTGAGCCCCCAAGGCCGCACACGTTATCCCAGTCGGCCTGGACTGTCCAGAACTACACTTTCCCCGTTTACAGTTCGGGTTTATAGTTCGCGCCAAGGGTATTCCTTTGCTGTTTCTACGGGCCTTGTTGTCGTTTTTGATTCTGCCCACCGTCTTCGGCGGAGTGATTCCGTGGCTCGTGTACACCGGCAGCGTGCACTCCGCCGGCTATGCGATCGGTTGGCCCGTTCTCGCTGTGGGTTTGTTTGTCCTGCTATGGTGCGTGCGGGATTTCTACGTCATCGGTAAAGGCACGCTGGCGCCTTGGGACCCGCCGAAGAATCTCGTCGTTGTCGGGCTTTATCGTTTCGTTCGAAATCCGATGTACGTGGGTTTGATGACGTGGGTGGCCGGCTGGAGCATCGTCACCGGTTCACGATCGCTTGCAGTGTACGTTGTCGCGCTAGCCGCGGTTTTTCATGTTCGGGTTATTTCTTATGAAGAGCCGACGTTGGCGCGGCTTTTTGGAGAAGAGTGGGAAATGTATCGAGTTGGAGTGAATCGATGGATACCGAAATGGCGGCGCTAACGTGAAAGAGCGAGACAGCCATCCCTGGTGTCTCGCTCTTCAATTGACCATCCTTTGTCCGGCGAATCATCCTGATTCGTCTCGACCGTCCCTAACGTTCGGCCACTCATTGGCGCGGGCATATTAGATTCGAGTCGCGGCGATGCGAATAGTACGAAGGTCCCGAAATTTAAGAACATTTTGTTACAAGCTGGCGTTGAGTTTCAGCGTGCTGGGTTTTTGCAGCGTAAAAAATCAAAAGGAGCGAGGTGACCTTCCTGATCACTCGCTCCCGTTTGGATTCCTTATTGAAGGGCCTCTTGCGGCCTGACTTTGTCGAGTAATCCTTTACTCGATGACCTTCCTCTGTCAGCGAATCTCCCTGATTCGCTTTCGACCGTCCCTGCCGTTCGACCATTCCTTGGTGAACAGATCGTAGTCCAGCGCCTCCGTGGGGCGGAATAGTACGAAGGTCCTGAGTTGTAGACCCTTGGGGCCATCGCACAAAAACCGAGTCAATTCTGCTATAGTTAGCGGTTGGTCTAATCGGATAACTCTCTACGTTATCAAGAGGATGAAGTAAGAGAAACGAGGAATGAAAGGAGAAATAAAGAGTGGCAGAACAGTCCTCTCAGGCAACACTCGTTGAAGAAGAACAACGTAAACAACGAAGGACTCCGGTCGTTAACGACTTCAGCGTTCAGATCGCGACCGTCAATGGCTCCGGCAGTCAATCATCGAATACAGTCCTGATGCGTTCTATTTTCCAGATGGGAATTCCGGTCAGCGGAAAGAATCTCTTCCCGTCCAATATCGCCGGCCTGCCGACCTGGTTCACGATCCGAGCGAACAAAGACGGCTGGATCGCGCGGCGAAAAGAGATCGATTTTCTCGTCGCCATGAATCCCGAGACCGCGCGCGAAGACGTCCTGTCGCTCGATCCCAATCGCGTGGTGGTTTACGAGGAAACCCTGCGACTGAATCAACTGCGGAAAGACGTCGACTTCTACGCGGTTCCGTTTGCAAAGCTGGCCACCGAAATCACGCCGGATTCACGGCTGCGGAAGCTCCTCGCCAACATGATCTATGACGGCGTTGTGGGACACCTGCTGAACATCGACCCAGCCGAAATGGAAATTGCTCTGGCGAAACAGTTCAAAGGCAAGGCAAAGGCGGTTGCCCTCAACAAGCAGGCGCTCGAGATCGGACGCAAATACGCCCAGGATCATTTCGATGCGGATCTCGTTCCTTACAAATGCGAACGGATGAACGCGACGAAGGGCAAGATCATCATCGACGGGAATGGCGCTTCGGCATTGGGATGCATGTTCGCCGGTGTGACGGTCGCCACGTGGTATCCCATCACGCCGTCGTCCAGCCTTTGCGAAAGCTTGACCGATTATATGCACGACTACCGAATGATGCCGGACGGCAAGACATCGTTTGCGATCGTGCAGGCTGAAGACGAACTCGCCGCCGTCGGAATGGCGATCGGCGCCGGCTGGGCGGGCGCCCGGGCGATGACGTCCACCGCGGGTCCGGGCATCTCGCTGATGCAGGAATTTGTCGGGCTCGCCTACTACGCCGAAGTTCCTGTCGTGATTTTCGATGTCACGCGCGTCGGCCCGAGCACCGGACTTCCAACGCGCACGCAACAGTCCGACATCCTGTCGATGTACTTCTGCTCGCACGGCGACACGAAGCACCTCATGCTCATTCCGAACAGCATGTCCGAATGCTTCGATTTCGCGATCGAAGCTTTCGAATTGAGTGAGCGGTATCAAACTCCCGTGTTCGTCATGACAGATCTCGATCTCGGCATGAACAACTGGATGTCGGACCCCTTCAAATTCCCTACGAGGAAATTCAGTCGCGGCAAGGTTCTGAGCGCTGAAGATCTCCAAAAGCTCGGCAGTTTCAAACGGTATGCCGATGTGGATGGCGACGGTGTGGGATATCGGACGCTGCCCGGCACGTCGCATCCGGCGGCCGCGTACTTCACTCGCGGCAGTGGTCACAACGAACGAGCGATCTACAGCGAACGTCCGGACGATTACAAAAACAACATGGATCGCCTCGCGAAAAAATTCAATCACGCGAGACAGGCACTGCCGAAACCCGAAATCGATTACACGCCGGGTGCAAAGATCGGATTCCTGGCGTTCGGCACAACGCATTGGGCGATCATCGAATCGCTGGACCAGTTAAAAAAGGAATACAAAATTCCGATCAGCTATTACCGCCTGCGGGCGCTTCCGTTTAACGAAGATCTCGTCGAATTCTTTAAAAGGCACGATCGCGTTTATGTTGTGGAACAGAACCGCGACGGTCAGATGGCGATGCTGATCAAGATCGAGCTTCCGCCGGAGTTGACCGGAAAACTTCGAAGCATCGTTCATTACAGCGGCATCCCTGTCGATGCCCGATTTGTCACGGACGAGATCGTCGCCGCCGAGAAAGGAGTCAGGAACTAATATGTCTGCTACGGTAACGCCTCCGCCTTCTGCCCCGAAAACGAACCGGTTGGGTTATGGAATGACCGAGTATAAGGGGAGTGATTCTACTCTATGCGCCGGCTGCGGTCATGACGCGATCACCTCTCAGATCATCAAAGCGTTTTACGAATACGGTATCGATCCATATACCGTCGCCAAGATGAGCGGCATCGGCTGCTCATCGAAAACACCCGCGTATTTTCTCGGAAAATCACACGGTTTCAACGCTGTTCATGGCCGCATGCCGGCGATTGCCACAGGCGCAATGCTTGCCAACAAGAATCTCCTGACCATCGGCGTGAGTGGCGACGGAGATACCGCGTCGATCGGCATGGGACAGTTCGTTCATCTCCTGCGCCGCAACGTCCCGATGATCTACATCATCGAAAACAACGGCGTGTACGGTCTGACGAAGGGCCAGTTCTCCGCGACCGCCGACGTCGGATCGAAGGCGAAGAAAGGCTTTATCAACGAACTGCCGCCGATCGATGTCTGCGCGATGGCGATCGAGCTCGGCTGCAATTTCGTTGCGCGTTCGTTCGCCGGCGATCCGAAACAGCTCCTGGCTTTGTTGAAGGCGGCGCTCGGACACAAGGGGACGGCCCTTTTCGATATCATCAGTCCCTGCGTGACGTTCAATAACCATGAGGGTTCCACGAAGAGCTACAAGTTTGCGAAGGAACACGAGGAACTGCTGCACGAGATTTCTTACGTTCCGTTCTTCGAACAGATCGGTGTGGATTACAAAGAAGGCGAAGCAACCAACGTCGAACTGCACGACGGTTCTCACGTTCGCCTCCGCAAGACCGATCACGGTTATGACCCTCGCGACAAAGGCGCTGCGTTGAACTCGCTTCGAACGTGTCAGGATTCCGGAGAGTTCTTAACCGGGCTGATCTATATCAACGAGGAGAAATCCGACTTCATCTCGCAACTCCACCTGGCCGATCAGCCGCTGGCGACGCTGCCTCAGGAGCAGACTCAGCCGACGGAAGCGGACCTTCAGAAGATCATGGCGGATTTGATGTAGGCGCCGGGTTCAGCCGGCGCGTGCGCGAAGCGCATCTTTATGGCTTCGGCGGCCCCTGCGCTTCCAACACCTGTAGCGCGCGCCGCGTATCCGCCAGTTCTTTCTGGATCGCCGACAACTGAGTCTGCGTCTGGTCGAGTTTCGTCTGAGCTTGTGCACGAGTGGTGGGATCCGTCACGGGAGCGAGGTACTGGTTCTTCAAATCATTCAGCTGAAGCTGAGTGGCCGTATCACGATCCTGAAGCTCGACGATTTTCGTCTTGAGACGCGTCACCTCTTCCGCATACTTTTTGACGGCGTCATCGGCGAGCTTCGCTGATGCAGCGGGCGGTTTCACGGCTGGCGAAGGCGGGGCCGGCTTGGAAGCGTCCGCGGGCTTCGCGGCAGCGGATTCCGTCGTTGATTCACCGGGTTTTGCCGGGGCAGCAGCCGCATCGGTTGCCGGTGCGGGTGTTGTGTCCTTCGGCTTCTCCCCCGTGAAAACAGTCGTCGGTTTCAGATTGGCTTGGCGCTGACGTTCTTTTCGAGCAGCGTCGGGAAGCGATTGGGCCTGCACCGAAATCGCAACGAAGAGCAGTAAAATCAAGGATTTCATGACTCGGATTATACAATTCAACTGCCGATCGTGCGACGCCGAAATCACCACGGGTGCGGATGCCGCAGCTTCGATCCGCTGCAGCCGGTGTGGGAAAGAGCTCGAGCTACGCGTGCCGCGATCGTTGCAGAGCACCAACATCGTGACATCCTGCGTCGCGTGCGGCCATGAGGATCTGTATGTTCAGAAGGATTTCAATCGACAGATCGGAGTTGGGATCGTCTCCGTTGGAATCCTCTTCAGCACATATTTCTTTCACTACCGCCAACCCGTCTACGCGATGGGATCCCTTGTCGTCACGGCTCTGATCGATCTCATCATCTATTCGTTGGTTGGGGTCGTCACCGTCTGCTATTCGTGTCACGCGATCTATCGTGGATTCGAGAGAAACTCCGAACACGAAGCATTCGATTTGAAAAAACTCGAAAAGTACGGCGGCCGCAGCCCCCGCTTCGGAGCCTGAGTTTTGGGACGGAGGAAAATCTCCCGTCGAATTTCCAGTTTTCGATATGAAAATGCTGTGTATTGGGAATTTGCAATCAGCGGAGGAGTGGCCGCGCGGCCTTGAAAACACAGGGGTTTTCGAGTATCGTCACTTTTTGGGAGATCGTTGATTCCGGCCTGACGCAAAAGGAATTCATGAAAATCTTAAATGGAAATGGAGCGGCTCAGGAGACTGTCCAGACGCCGGCCCTGCCGCCGCAGAAGACGCTTCTGGACATGCTCTACTACATGGTGCTCACCCGGGAGCTGGAGTTCCGGATCGAGCGCAAATTGTACCGGCAGGGAAAGATCGTGGGTGGAGTTTACGTGGGCCGCGGCCAGGAAGCGATTTCCGTAGGTACCTGCATCGATCTGCGTGAAACGGACGTCGTTTGCCCGTCGCATCGCGACATGGGCGCCTTCCTGATTCGAGGCATGCCGCTTCGCGTCATTCTCGCCCAGTACATGGCTCGAAAGCCCGGCGCAACTCGCGGCCGCGACGGCAACATGCACATGGGTGACATGAAATACAACCTCGTCGCTTTCGTCAGCATGCTCGGCGACAACGTTCCGGTAGCCGCCGGAATCGGCATGACCTTCAAGATGCGCAACGAGGACCGTGTGGCGGTTTGCTTTTTCGGTGATGGCGCCACGAGCCGCGGGGATTGGCACGAAGGCATCAACATGGCGGCCGTCATGAAAGTTCCGGTCGTCTATGTCTGCAACAACAACCAGTACGCCTATTCGACTCCGCTGGAGCGTCAAATGGCGGTTGAGAATGTCGCGGATCGTGCCGAAGCGTACGGATTGCCGGGCATCATCGTCGACGGCAATGATGTCGTTGAGGTTTGGACTGCCGTCACCGGCGCGATCCAGCGCGCACGCAGCGGCCATGGGCCGACGCTGGTCGAGTGCAAAACGTTCCGCATGACCGGCCACTCCGCTCACGATGACGCCGGCTACGTCCCGCCCGAGCTTTTCCAGTATTGGGAAGAACGCGACCCGATTCGCCGTCACGAACGGCTCCTCATTGATCGCGGCATCATTACCGCGGAAGACGCAAAGGCCATGAAGACGCGCGTCAATCGAGAGATCGACGAAGCCATTCAACTGGCCGAAAAGGATCCTTTCCCTGAACCTGAAGACTGTCTCCGTGATGTGTACTACGAAGGATAAAAACCGGTGGCATTGACTACTTACGTCGAAGCAATCAAACAGGGCATCTGGGAAGAGATGGAGAAAGACGAGCGGGTCTTCATTCTCGGTGAAGATGTCGGCATTTACGGTGGCGCTTTCAAAGTCACGGCGGGAATGCTCGAGAAATTCGGTGAACAGCGTGTCATCGATACGCCGATTTCCGAATCCGCAATCGTCGGCGCAGCCATAGGCGCTGCTTTGATGGGTATGCGGCCGATCGCCGAGATGCAGTTCGCGGATTTCATCTCATGCGCCTTCGACCAGATCACAAACTTCGCCGCGAAGTGCCGGTACCGGTGGGGCGCCGGCGTGCCCATTGTCGTTCGAGGTCCGAGCGGCGGCGGCGTTCACGGCGGTCCATTCCATTCGCAGAATCCGGAAATGTACTTCGTGCACACGCCGGGGTTGAAGGTTGTTTGCCCGGCGACGGCGTATGACGCCAAGGGTTTGATCAAGGCGGCCATTCGCGATCCCGATCCCGTGATTTATTTCGAACACAAGTTTCTGTATCGGCGGATCAAGGAACAGCTTCCCGCGGAGGATTACACTGTTCCGATCGGTAAAGCCGCAATACGCCGCAAAGGCACGGACATCTCCGTCGTGACCTATGGAGCGATGGTCTACACCGCACTGGACGCCGCAAAGGAACTCGAAAAGGAAGGCATCGATCTCGAAGTGCTGGATCTTCGGTCGCTACTCCCGTTCGATCGCGAGGCTGTACTCGAATCGGTTAAGAAGACCAACAAAGTCATCCTGTTGCATGAGGACACCGAAATCGGCGGATTCGCCGGCGAGTTGGCCGCCGTCATTGGTGAGCAAGCGTTCGAGTATCTCGACGGGCCGATTCGAAGAATCACCGCTCCGAATACGCCGGTACCGTACAGCCCGCCTCTGGAAGAGTTCTTCCTGCCGAAGGTCAGCGACGTGATTCGCGTTGCGAGAGAGTTATACGCCTACTGAGGAACCATATGACCGACACTAAAGTCATCATGCCCCAAATGGGGGAAAGCATCTTTGAAGGCACGATTACGAAATGGCTCAAGAAAGCCGGCGATCACGTCGATCGCGACGAACCGCTCTTCGAAATATCGACGGACAAAGTGGACTCCGAAATCCCTGCTCCGGCTTCCGGCACCGTCCGTGAAATTCTCGTGAAGGAAGGTCAGACGGTTCAAATCAACACCGTCGTGGCGGTCATCGGCGATGGCGATGCCAAGCCGGCGGCTCCCTCGGCCTCTGCTCCGGCGCCGGCCGCCGCCGTCACGCCGCCGGCAGCACCTGCCGCTCCGTCGACGCCAATCGAGCGAGTGCAGAGTGTCAGTACTCCAAGCGGTATCGAGCGGGCACCGGCCGCCAAGGAGCCGCCTCCGCAACCGGCGCCGGCGCCATCACTTCAACCCTCGCTGCAGCGCGGTGAGTTCCGATCGTCGCCACTGGTTCGTCGAATCGCGCGAGAGAACAGAGTCGATCTCAACACGCTCGCCGGTAAAGGAACGGGAATCAACGGCCGCATTACGAAACGCGACATTCTGAGTTACATCGAGCAGGCGCCGGTTGCAAAGCCGGCCGCGGCTCAACCGGCGGCGCCCGCTCGACAGTCGCCGTCAACGGCAGCGCAGGCTCCCGCAACGCCGGCTCCCGCGGCACCCCAGCCCATGACCTTCAGCGGCGGTTTCGAACGCCTTCCGATGACGAACATGCGCAAGTCGATCGCCGAGCACATGGTCGCGAGCAAGCGAACAAGCGCGCACGTCACAACATTTTTTGAAGTCGATTGCTCGAATGTGCTGAAGGCCCGCGAGAGACTGAAACCGGAGTTTGAACACTCCGGAGTCCGCCTGACCGTGACGCCCTTCTTTGCGCAGGCGGCTGTGAATGCGATCAAGCGGTTCCCCATCATCAACTCGTCGGTTGACGGCGATTCGATAGTTTTCAAGCGTGCGATCAACGTAGGTATTGCCGTCAATCTCGAATGGGGACTCATTGTGCCTGTCGTCAAAAATGCCGACGAAAAAAACCTGCTCGGACTGGCGCGCGCGATCAACGATCTGGGCGAGCGGGCCCGCGTCAAGAAGCTGACACCGGACGACGTGAAAGACGGCACATTCACGATCACCAATCCGGGCTTATACGGTGGATTGATCGGAACGCCGATCATCAATCAGCCTCAGGTGGCGATCATGGGAATGGGCGGAATCAAGAAACGCGCTGTCGTCATCGATGACGCCATCGCGATCCGATCCATGATCATCCTGTCGTTGTCGTTCGATCACCGGGTCATCGACGGCGCCGTTGCCGACCAGTTCATGGCGGACGTGCAGAAGCAGCTCGAAACCTGGCAGGTGTGAGATCAGGAATGAAGGTCTGCGTCATGAAGCCCGTCGCTGCGCTCCGGGTTCTGCACGTTGTGTCGCACGAGGCACAGTGTTCAGAACCCGGAGCGCAGCGACGGGCTTCATGACAAAACATGGGTATCAGGAAGAACGAAAACAACCATGTATGAGCATCTAAAAAAGAGGGACCAGGTTCGCGAAATCACACGCGAAGTTCTGCAGACGTTCGGCAAGCTTCAGCCCAAGCTCGAACACCTTGCCGCCACTCCTCTTCCCGACAAATCTTCGGTCATTCAAATTCTGGATGACCTTCTCGCCGTTATTTATCCCGGTTACTTCGGCAGGAAGTACGTTGAAAACTCGAATATCGAGTACCACATCGGGGATTTGATCGATTCGATCTACGCGCGATTGACTCAGGAAATCTATCGCAGCGTCCGGCCCGACTGTGACGCCCGCGCCGACCACTGCGATCACTGCCACGAGATCGCGGAGGATCAGGCGCTCGGGATTCTCCGAAAGATTCCGGATCTTCGCAGCCGCCTGTCCGTCGACGCGCAGGCCGCGTACGATGGCGATCCCGCGGCGAAGAGCATCGACGAGGTGATCTTTTCGTATCCCGCGATTTTCGCCATCACGATTTTTCGAATCGCGCACGAGCTGAACATCCAGGGGATTCCGTTACTGCCGAGAATCATGACCGAGCACGCGCACTCCGTCACGGGCATCGATATTCACCCCGGAGCGACAATCGGCAGCGGTTTTTTCATCGATCACGGCACGGGTGTGGTGATCGGCGAAACGACAATCATCGGGGACAACGTCAAAATCTATCAGGGCGTGACTCTCGGCGCTTTGAGCTTCGCCATGGACGCGGAAGGCCGGTTGGTGCGCGGAAAGAAACGCCACCCCACAATCGAAAACGATGTTGTGATTTACGCCGGCGCCACGATCCTTGGCGGAAATACGACGATCGGCCGGGGCTGCGTCATCGGTGGTAATGTGTGGCTGACGCGATCCGTGCCTCCGCACACACGGGTCGTGATCTCCGAACCGGAGCTGGTGATCGACCAGAAACAACTATGATTAAAGATACTGCGAACAAACTTATCGAAGGCTTCTACGGGATACTGCCATACGAGACCGCCCGCCATGTGGCCAACGCTCAAAAGGAATTCCTGAAGGCGATCGGCACTCTCATTGACGAACAGATCAAATGGACGGATGTGCATGTGGACCGCGCGCACGGAAAACACAGCGAACGGCCGTCCAGCCAGTTCACGGAAGGCCTGACATAACCCCTTACATTTGTGGTTGCTGATTGGTGACCAGTGATTGCGTAACCGAAGCCATAGGCCATAGGCAATGGCCTCAGTTCAGCAATCGCCGGTCACCAATCAGCAACCACAAATGAAAACGATGATGGTCATGTCGTCGTGCTGCTTCGCTCCGGCGACAAATTCATCCGCGCTCGCCACAATACGCATCATCATGTCGTTGGCGTTCAGTCCCACCGATTTCCGAACGCATTCGATCAGGCGCTCTTCTCCCCATTCCTCGTCCCTGGCGTTCATGGCCTCGCTGATGCCATCGGTGAACGCCACCAGAAGATCACCCGGCTGGAGTTCGATCGTCCCCTGCTCGTAAGGAAAATTCGGCAACAAACCCACAACCGGACCTCCCACATCAAGACGGATCACATCCCAATTCTTGCGAAAAACCAGCGGCGGGTTGTGGCCGGCGTTGACGTAATGAAGCGTCCGGCGAGCCGTGTTGTATTCCGCGTAGAAGAACGTCGCGTATCGATTGGAAGTCGAACTGTCGTAGACGAGCGTGTTGACGTTGGCCATCAGCTGCGCGAGATCGCCGTCACGGCGAATCGTCTGGCCGCGCAGCGAAGCGCGGAGACTCGCCATCAGTAATGCCGCCGGGATTCCCTTTCCGGAAACGTCGCCGATCGCGATGCCCAGATCGGTTGCCGAAAGCTTGATGAAGTCGTAGTAATCGCCGCCGACACCCAGGGCAGGCCTGCAGGAACCCGCGTAGTCGATCCCGTCAAACTTCGGCAACTCCTGCGGGAACAGCCGTTCCTGCACCTCGCGGGCAATCTCGAGTTCGCGGTTCATGCGCTCGCGCTGTGCGACCTCGCTGGCAACCTCCGCGGTTAACCGGCTGTTTTCCAGAGCGAGACCGGTTTGCGTGGCCACGGATCCCAACAGCCGCAAATCTTCCTTCGTAAACGGAGCCTCCGACTGCTTTGGACCGAGACTGAGTATCCCCAGCAACTTCTGATTCAACGACAGCGGCAACAGCAGCTGGGATTGCAGATTCTGCAGGGCGCGACGCTCCTCTTCGGTGATGTCGGGACGGTAGATCCACGATGTCTCGTCCTCGGGATAAACCTGCGCGTGCCGTTCCCGTTTCAACTGTTCCGCAGTTGCGCTGTTCTCGGGAATGCTGACCCACGGCGGATCCGGATAACCCAACGCGTACGCCGGCTGAAACGTCCCGGCGCCGCGGGGCAGCAGCAGCGCCACGCGAGACACGTGCAACGACTCGGCGATTCGCCGCGCGACGATGTCGAGCAACGGCTCGGTCTCGACGATCGTCCGGACCTTCTCGGCCAGATCGCTCAGCACCAGTTCAGCATTGTAGGCCTCGCCAAAAAACCGCCGATCGACCCAGCCCCGCAGCTTTGAAGCCAGACGCTGAACGAGCACAGCCCCGATCAGTCCTTCCGCGATGATTTGTATTCTCTCCGGCCGCTTCTTCATGTCGGGTTCCGTTGCAAGAAACGCCGCGCCAAAAATAACGATGAAAATGAAGGCGGTCTGTAAAACGCGCACGGAATTCTTCGCGAGGAGATACTGCATGCTCTGGCGGATCATGACGCGAACATCCATCGCGCGCTGAACGACAATGAGATACGCCAGCATCACCGGAAACAGGATGAGCGGCAGCAAAACCACAGCCAGCAGCCACCCCGGCGTGGTTTCGAAACGAGGCTGACTCATGAAGAAATCTTTAAGCACGATCAGGAAGACCGGCGTCAGACTGATCTGCGCGGCCCACAGAAGCAGCGAAAGGCGCCGCCGCGCGTCACGATTCTGCGTCATGCCGGCTTTTGTGCCGATCGAGAAAAAGAACAATCCGATCGCGATCAAACCCAGCACAAACAACGGACGATCGAGCGGTTCAAGAAACCTATCGATCGGAACTGCCCACGCCGCGTGATGCGCCTGCACGACCCTCATCACCACGTTCAGGATGAGATGGAGGGTCAGAGGTACGATCAGAAGCCACTTGAACCACGGCCAGCGGCGATCGTAGACCAGACGTTCCGGAAAATAGAGTCCGAAAAGCATCATGGCGATCGGCCAACCGTTCTGAAGAGACTGGTGGTAGATCATACCGATCGGCAGAAACCAATCGTCGTGTTCGTAGAGGTTGATGAACGATCCTATCTGAGCAAAACCCAGAAGAAGGAAAAGCAGCAGCCATGCCTGCGGATCGCGAATGCGCACGAAGACAACCCAGAATCCCAGCAACACGCACACAGCCGGCATCATCACCCCGACAACGATCGTTACCGCCCAGTCGCGGCTCGTGGTCGGTTCGGACAGCGCCGGCGCAAGCCGGACTTTGGCTTCAAGGCCTCTCCGGAGACCCAGGCTTAAGGAGTCGCCCGCTTTTGCGCGAAAAAGAGCACCGTAGAGATCGGAGACGCCGTCGTAAGGCTTGCCGTTAACCGACACGAGAACATCGCCAACGGCAATCCCCGCCGCGGCCGCCTCGGGCTGGACGTTGACGATCGTCGTCTTCGGATCAAGCATGTCGATCGGCGACCGTGCCCGATCATGACCATGCAGCCGATAGTCGATTTGATCGATCGAAGCTCGGAAACGCAAACCAACGGAAATGAGGAACAGGAGAATGAGTGCCGAATAGGCCAGATAAGGAGGTTGGGAACGTCGGGATCGAATCGGCATTGCCGAATCTTAATGCATCACGGTAAACCTGCGCCACGTAACGTCACGAAGCCCGTCGCTGCGCTCCGGGTTCTGCACATACGGCGAAAACTGTCAGAACCCGGAGCGCAGCGACGGGCTTCGTGATGCCATTTTCAGTGCTTTATGTAAATCTCGGCGCCGGTCTTTCTGAATTCTTCGCTCTTCTCGGCCATGCCTTGCTGCAATGCGGTCTGCTCGTCGACGCCGAGGCTTTCCGCGTAGTCGCGGACGTCCTGGGTGATCTTCATCGAGCAGAACTGCGGGCCGCACATACTGCAGAAGTGTGCGAGCTTGGCGCCGTCCTGAGGAAGTGTTTCGTCGTGGAAGTCTTTGGCCGTGGTCGGATCGAGGCTGAGATTGAACTGATCCTCCCAGCGAAATTCGAATCGGGCCTGGCTCAACGCGTTGTCGCGCTCCTGAGCGCCGGGATGTCCTTTGGCGAGATCGGCGGCGTGCGCCGCGATTTTGTAGGCGATGACCCCGTCCTTCACGTCTTTTGCGTTCGGCAAACCGAGGTGTTCCTTCGGCGTCACATAGCAAAGCATTGCCGTACCGTACCAGCCGATCACCGCAGCACCGATCGCGCTCGTGATGTGATCGTATCCCGGAGCGATATCCGTCGTGAGCGGACCGAGTGTATAAAACGGCGCTTCGTGCGTCAGCTTCAATTGCAGGTCCACGTTCTCTTTGATGAGATGCATCGGAACGTGGCCGGGACCTTCGATCATGACCTGGCAGTCGTGCCGCCAGGCTTTCTCCGTCAACTCGCCGAGCGTGTGCAGTTCGCCCAGTTGGGCGTCGTCATTGGCGTCGGCGATGGAGCCGGGACGCAGGCCATCACCGAGACTGAATGAAACGTCGTAAGCGCGCATGATCTCACAGATGTCTTCGAAGTGCGTGTAGAGGAAGTTTTCCTGATGATGAGAAAGGCACCACTTCGCCAGAATCGATCCGCCGCGGCTGACGATGCCCGTGCGGCGATTCGCAGTCCACGGAATGTAACGCAACAGCACGCCGGCATGAATCGTGAAGTAGTCCACGCCCTGCTCGGCCTGTTCGATCAGCGTGTCGCGATAAAGTTCCCACGTCAGTTCTTCGGGACGCCCGCCCACCTTCTCCAGCGCCTGATAGATGGGAACGGTTCCGATCGGCACCGGAGAATTTCGCAGAATCCACTCACGGGTCTCATGGATGTTACGGCCGGTTGAAAGGTCCATCACGGTGTCGCTTCCCCACGTGATGCTCCATCGCATTTTTTCGACTTCCTCTTCGATCGAACTCGACACGGCGCTGTTGCCGATGTTGGCGTTGATCTTCACAAGGAAATTGCGGCCGATGATCATCGGCTCCGATTCCGGATGGTTGATGTTCGCGGGAATGATCGCGCGACCACGAGCGACTTCGTCACGAACGAATTCGGGAGTGATGAGTGAAGGAATGCTTGCGCCGAAAGATTCGCCTGGATGCTGGAAATGGATGTTCGACCGGCTGCGATTCGATTCGTATGCCGTCTCGCGGCCCAGGTTTTCGCGAATCGCAATGAATTCCATTTCGGGCGTAATGATGCCGCGTTTGGCGTAGGCCATCTGCGTCACAGCCGCGTTCGTCCGGGCGCGCCGCGGCCGCCGTTTCAGTCCCGGAAAGGATTCCAGTCGCATACGCGAGTCCGACTGCGCCGCCATTGCGGCATGTTGAAAGCTGAGATAGCCGTTGTCTTCCGGTCGAACGGCGCGGCCTTCAACCTCGACGGTATCGTTTCTGTCGATGATCCACTCCTGCCGCAGAGCGGGCAATCCATGACGGACATCGCATCGAAAGTTCGGATCTCCCCAAACGCCCCGCGTGTCGTAAACACGGACGGCGGGGTTGTCCTTCACATCGATTTCACGAAAAGGAACTCGCACGTTCGGATGCAGCGTCCCTTGAATGTAGATGCGCTTGCTTGCGGGCAGAGCGGTGTCGAGATAGGCGGAATCGTGGAACTCGAGCCTGGAAGTACTCATCGAATGTCTCCCTTCGTCGGTATTACCCGAATCAGGTTCTAGGGTCGGCGGCCTCGATCTGGGCCGCCCTCTCAGCTTGCTAGGCTCCCCTGAATGTTTATACGTTGAACGAGCTGCCGCACCCGCAGGTGCCGGTGACGTTCGGATTGTTGAATTTAAAACCGGCTCCGTGCAGACCGTCGACATAGTCGACTTCGGCGCCGTCCATATACATGAGACTTGTTTTGTCGACGAAGACCTTCAATCCGTCGAATTCGAAAACGTTGTCGCTTTGATCGTTGAAGCTTTTATCAAAGCCCATTCGGTACTGAAATCCCGAACAGCCGCCTCCGACGACTTGAATCCGGAGGCCGGCGTAATTCTCCGGCTGTTCGGAAAGTATTTCCTTAACTTTTTCTTCGGCTTTTTTGGTCAGACTGATCGCCATTGTTTTCCCTCTGAAATTAAATTCCCATAGCCTGAATTCGAATCGTCCGTTCACGCGGTCCGTCGAGCTCCGCCAGGATCACGCTTTGCCATTCGCCGAGCACGACGTCGCTGTCCGCGATCTGGAGCGTGAGATTCATCCCGAGCATCAGTGAACGAAGATGAGAATCTGCGTTGTGCCGATCGCAGTCCGACCACGCAGGATCGTTATGACGGTAATAGTCACTCTTGCTGATCAGATTCGACAAATACGATTTGACATCATGAATAAGTGCTTCCTGCCATTCATTGATGAAGATGGCGCAGGTCGTGTGCAGCGATGACACCATGACCATGCCGGCCCGAATGCCCGACGACCGGACAAAATCGCGAATCGCGTTGGATAAGTTATAAAGCTCTTCGCGGCCATCGGTCTGGACTTTGATCATAGTGCTCACGACCCGGTATTCCCCCGTTGTTGTTTCGATGTTGGGGTGCTCCGGAGCTTTCAATGAGGCAGACGCCATAGTTCGTTATTACCCCTCTTCGATCGGTGATGTGATTGTGATTTCGGGCGTAGGCACAAGCAACGCATTATAACAAAAATTATAAGGTACAATCGTTCAGTGACCACATACCTGTTGATTCTTATCCCATTGATTCTGATCGTTGGGATTGTTTTTGCCGTCAGACGTCAGGCTTCCGTAACCCAGTCCGTTTCGGCCGAGGAGCACGCTCAGGACCAGAGGGTCTTTGCCCAGTCCACGAAGATAATGGAGCAGACAGCCGCCGAAGAGCTTGCCCGAAAAGCCCGGGATCCCCGGCTGGCATCGATGAGCCAAGAGGACCTTATTTTCGAGGTCCTTAAAGAATGTTACGACCCCGAAATCCCTTTGAACATCGTGGATCTGGGGTTGATTTACGAAGTCAAAGCCCTGCCGGGCGCGACGAACGTGCGCATGTCGATGACATCGCCGATGTGCCCGTCGCACGTTGCGATCCGTGAAGACGTTAAGATCAAACTCGAAGACGCGGGATTTCCGAACCCGCAAGTGGAGCTGGTTTGGGAACCCGCCTGGTCGCCGCAAAGAATTTCGGAGGAAGGCCGAAAAAAGCTGGGGATTTGAAGTTTTACGGCACGAAGGCAGTGGGAATTTCGAAATCGGACCAAGGGAACCTCAAATCCGAAAACCGAAATCCGAAACTGGACTCGCGCACGAACCGGGCCGTCCAATTTGAAATTTTCGGATCTCGGATTTGAGGTTCATTTGGTCCGATTTCGAAATTCCCTGCCAGCCGTGGTGGCTATTTCCTGCTCGCTAACTCGATCTTCACGAGTTCTATATTCTCGTTCGATCCGGTCTTCTTACCGAACGTCAGCTCATCCATGAGTTCTTTCATTTTCTGAGCTTCGCGTGCGGCCGCACGACGCATCTTTTCCTCTTCGGCGGCGGTCTCCGGCTCCTCGCCTCGAACCCGGACGCGTGCCACGTCTTTTGTGTTCAAAACCAGATTGTGATCGTACTCCGGAAGTGGAACTTCGTGGCCCCCGGCGTAAACGCCGTGCTTTCCGTATTTCTTATTCCACTCGGCGACCGTCGCGGTCTTGTACATATTCTCGATGATTTTGCGCCAGCCGATTCCGGTGTTGTACGCGCAGAACGAAATCTCACCGAGCTGAGTGGCGTAAGGAATGATGCACATCTCGGTCCGCCGGAAGTCGTAGTTGAAAAGATCCTGGAACCACATTCCCGCGACGAACAGGAAGTTCCACGGGTCGTTGCGGCGTTTCTGAATATCTTCCATCGTCCGGTCGCCGCTGACTTTGCCGTAGCTCTTGCCGGAAAGGCCGAACGACTTATCGAACTTCTTCATGATGTCCAGGAGCGTCAGGCTCGGCGGACCGCCGAACGGGTTGTAATTCTTGAGAAGAGCCAGCGCCATCATGCCGTTCGAGTACCACTTGTCGCGACCGGAATCCGTGATCTTCTGCATGTCCGTCACGAGTCCGGGGATGTTCAGGAATTGTGGGACCGGGGCAAATTCCTTGGTTTCCTTGTTGATCATGAGCGCCGTGCCGACGCCGCAATTCGGGTGGCAGCCGCAGCTGACCTGTCCCCAGTCCGCGCCGGGGCCGTGCACGAGATCCGCGAAGTCCGCGAAAGCGCCCATCAACGAGAGCGGAAACCAGTCGCGAGTCGGTTCGGTGACGCCAACCTGGGTTCGGACGTCGTTCGCAAGGTGCGACAGCGTGTATCGCTGGCGCAGACGGCGTTCCGGCGTGATGTCTTCGTCGCGGCCCGTGAATGACACGGGCTGAAATGCGATGAAGGCGATTTTCTTTGGATTGTCCATGGCGAATCGAATGATCGATCCCACCTGGTCGTTGTTGACGCCGTTCACGAGCGTTACGACGAGGATGATCTCCACGCCCGCCTCGTGCAGGTTCTCGATCGCGCGCAGCTTCACGTCAAAAAGGTTGCCGATCTGACGGTGGCTGTTGGCGTCGTTACCGATGCCGTCGAACTGCAGGTAAACGTAACGCAGGCCGGACTCCGCAGCCTTTCGCGCAAACTCCTTGCTTTTCGCGAATTCGATACCGTTTGTCGCCGCCTGAGTGCTGGAGTAGCCCAGCTTCCGGGCGTAGGCCACAGCGTCGAGGAAATACGGACTGAGCGTCGGTTCGCCACCGGAAAACTGGATCGACATTTGGCGGCGCGGCTTTATGGAGATCGCATTGTCCATGATCTCCATGATTTCTTCCCACGTGAGCTCGTGAACGTAACCGACCTGGTTTGCGTCCATGAAGCACGGGTCGCACATCATGTTGCAGCGATTCGTGAGATCCACGGTCAGAACGGCTCCGCGGCCGTGTTTGACGGTGCTGGAACCGTGATTGTGGAGCCGTTCGTCGGCGTGAGCCGGGATGTCGCGGCCGGGGAAATTCTTCTCGATCCATTCGAGGAAATTGACGTCAATCGCCATCAGATCTTCGAAACGGCCGTGGATCGGGCAATCCTTGACCATCCACACCTGACCGTCGCGCTCGATAATCTGCGCTTTGATCTCTCCGACCTTTTCGTGCAGCAGGGTCGTCCAGTCCTGGGTGCCCCCCATGATCTTTTCGCGAGCGTCCTTCACGCACTCCGGACACAGCGAATCCGTCTGCCGGGGCCAGCCCAGAATCGGTTTCGTCTTCTGCCAGGATTTGAGGAGAGGCTTTTCCGTCCATTTCGGCGTAAACGACGGATTGATCTTGAAACGATTGAAAAAGTGGAGCGTATCGAAGGCAACACTCGCACCATAGCAGACTGCCGCATCGACGTATTTCATCATGCGTTTGCTCGTTTTTACTTTCACGTCGTTGCGGGCCTTGTAATCGACAGTTTCAGTCACGCTAGACAAGATGCCTCCTTAAGGTATGTCGAGATGGGATGGATAACCGATGTAAAAGCGCAAGAATATCTTATTAAGTTTTTTACCTTCAATACAAATCTCGCCACGAAGCCCGTCGAAATCACGCAGGTCGAATGATCTCGACCGAGACGTGTCTGACGCGAGGTTCGGCCACAGGGGAAATCTTACGTACCCGGATTCGGACCTTCGGAACCGGAAATCCGGACAGGACGCGGTCGGCGAGCCGCTCCGCCAGTGTTTCAATCAGGTGATACGCTCGCTCGCGGCACACCACGGCGACGGCTTTTGCCACCTTGTCATAGTCGATCGCGTCCTTTAAAGAGTCCGACTGAGCGGGTTTTCGCGTATCTGTGAACAACTCGACGTCGATGGACAGCCGCTGGAGGATGGTCCGCTCCTCCGGAGTAACACCAACAGCGGCGACGCAATCGATCGCGGAAATAAGGATTCGATCTTCCATTATTTATGGTTTCGCCCTATTGGGCTCACATTCGCTCCGCTCATGGTCAGCGGTCCGAATCGTCCAGCGGCTCGCGTCCCGCAAAGCCCGTTTCCATGTCATGCCAGAAGCCGATCGTTTCCTCCCCCAGCTGCCAGCAAAGATAGACAAGCCGTCCGTTCCTCATATAAGGGAAATCGCACAACCCGCGCTCGACGTCCTTCAGAATCACGCCGGTGTCCCGAATCTGCGAAAGCAGAAACATCAGGTGCGAAATCGTCTCGACGTATTCCACGCCATAGGGACTGAAACCGCCGAACTGCGACTTGTCTCGCGCCTTCTGGATTTGCGGATTGAGGCTCTTGACACGATTCCACTCGTCGGCAATCTCTTCGAGTGTCGTTTGAAGCCGCGGGAGGAGAGCGATCGCTTCGGATAACGTGAAGATCCGTTCGGCCATTTCAATGATGGCTGCGCCCTATCGGGCTTGCATTCGCTCCGCTCATCCGTGTGCGAGCCACTTTTCCGCTTCCATCGCCGCCATGCACCCGGAGCCGGCGGCAGTGATCGCCTGGCGAAAGATGGGATCCTGAACGTCGCCGCAGGCAAAGACTCCGTCGATGTTCGTCCGCGTCGATCCAGGTATCGTCTTGACGTAACCCAACTCATCGAGGTCGATCTGGCCTCGGACCATCTCGGTGTTCGGATGATGTCCGATCGCGATGAACAATCCGTCCACTTCCATGACGCCGGTATCGCCGGTCTTGTTGTTGTGGACGCGCAGTCCACGGACTCCCGCTTCTTTCGATCCGAGCACTTCCTTCACTTCGGTGTTCCAATGGAATTTCATCCTGGGATTCTCAAGAGCGCGATCCTGCATGATCTTCGAAGCGCGCAGCGTGTCGCGACGGTGGATCAGGTTCACTTCGGAAGCAAATTTGGTCAGGAAAGTTCCTTCCTCCATCGCGGAGTCGCCGCCGCCCACGACCGCGATTTTTTTGCCACGAAAGAAGAACCCATCGCACGTGGCGCAGGTTGAAACGCCGTGCCCCATGAGTTCCCGTTCCGAGTCGAGACCGATCAGTTTTGCCGTCGAACCGGTCGACAACACAACCGTTTTTGCGGTGACTTCCTCTTCGGCCCAGTAGACACGGAAGGGACGCTCCCTCAGGTTCAGCTTGTGAACGAAGCCGGTCACGATTTCGGTTCCAAACCGTTGAGCCTGCTTGCGCATATCATCCATGAGCTGTGGGCCCATGATGCCTTCGGGAAAACCAGGAAAGTTCTCGACCAGCGTGGTCATGGTGAGTTGGCCGCCCGGTTCCCTACCTTCTATTAATAGAGGATTCAGGTTGGCTCTTGCCGCATACAACGCTGCCGTCAATCCTGCCGGACCCGAACCCACGATAACCATGTTCCGCATGCACTCTGCTCCGTTCGATGCTGAATCTCTTAAGGTACCACAAGCTGTGTTAGGCTCTTTCGCCTATGCAATTACGCACTTTTGAAATGGAACGCTGGCAATCGACCTACGAAAACTCGGTCGAATACAACCTCTCCGAAAGCGGCGTTCATCCGGCGACAATGGCGGATATCGGCGTGGATCCGGCAGAGCTGGCGCAAATGCGACTCTTCTATTCGCCCTCGAACGGCAGCGAGCGCCTTCGTTCGCTCGCCGCGTCCCTGCAGCAAGGCGCAACCGAACGGAATATCCTGGCGACGATCGGCGGAGCCGAGGCCAACTTTCACGCCGTCATTCGACTCATCGAACCGGGCGCGGACGCGCTGCTCGTTTTGCCGAATTACATGCAGGTTTATGGACTGGTCGAATACTGCGGCGGTCGAGTCGTTCCGGTTTGGAATCGCCTCGAAAACAACTGGATTCCGGATCCCGACGAGATCGCAAAGAAGATCACAGCGAAGACCCGGTTCATCTCGTTGTCGAATCCCAATAATCCGTCAGCCGCCGTTTTCGGACTCGACATCATCAAAGCGATCGCCGCCATCGCCGACAAGTACGGCTGCTGGATTCTTTCCGACGAAGTGTATCGCGGCGCGGAACGCAACGGCGAGCGGACACCCAGCTTCTGGGACGTGTATCCGAAAACGATCGTCTCGCAGAGTCTTTCGAAGGCTTATGGAACGCCGGGACTCCGGCTCGGTTGGCTGGTGGCGCCGGAGGAAGACATTGAACGAATGTGGGCTCAGTGCGACTACACCAAGATCGCGCCTCCGACCTTCAGCGATCACGTCGGATGCCGCGTCCTGGAGAATCGCGAGAAGCTGTATGCCCGAACCCGCGGCTTGATGAACCAGAACTGGCCGAATCTCAAATCGTGGCTCGATAAGCGAGGCCACGCATTTCAATACGTCGAACCGAAAGCCGGCGCGATCGTCATGGTGAAGTACAGGCACCGCATCAACTCGACCGTCCTTGCGGAACGCCTTCGAACCGAGAAATCCACGCTCATCGTTTCCGGCGATCACTTCGGAATGGACGGCTACATCCGATTCGGCTTCGGAACCGAGAAAGATTACATGTACGCCGGCCTCCAGCGCGTCGGCGAGATATTGGATTCGCTACCAACCGACTGATACACAAAGTAACACGCACTTCAGAGCGATTGATCCACGTCGACTGACTGTTTATTATCCGTGTCCAAATCCGAGAACGAAGAAAGGTTCCTTATGACGAGGCACTTGAAGCTGGCTTGCATTATCGCGCTTGGTTTGATGATCGGTTTTTCCGCTCAGGCGAGCAATCGAGAGATCATTCGAAGTGAGACCGTGATCCGGGGGTCCGCACATCGGCTTGCTGTCGGAATCACTCACAGTTGCGTGCTTTCGAACGACGGTACAGCGCGCTGTTGGGGTGAGAATCTCTCGGGCCAGCTCGGCGACGGGACAAAGACTTCAAGCGCGGAGCCCGTCAGAGTCAGCGGTCTAACCGACGCTGTCGCCATCGATGCTCGTGAGGAGGCCACTTGCGCCATCATGGCCGACGGTTCAGCGCGCTGCTGGGGGCGCAATACATCCGGCATGTTGGGCGACGGTTCCACTCAAGACAGAAGTTTGCCGGTTTCCGTAAGCGGGCTAAGTAATGCGGTCGCGATAACCATAGGGCAGTTTTTTGCCTGCGCGCTCATTTCCGACGGAACGGTACGCTGTTGGGGATCGAATACCAAAGGACAGCTCGGAGATGGCACTACGCAGGAAAAGCACACTCCCGTGATGGTACAAGGTGTCACGAATGCGATTGCGATCGCTGCGGGTGGTGAACACGCTTGCGCGGTCCGTTACGACGGCTCTGCGCTGTGTTGGGGGCGCAACGACGAAGGCGAACTGGGAAACGGCCAGACAACGAGCCAGCCAACAACTGTGCCGGTGCCTGTGAGCCTGGGCGCGCTTAACGCCGTGTCGATCACGGCTGGAAGTGAGTATACTTGCGCACTGATTGCCGATGGCAGCGCGGTGTGTTGGGGTGAGAACGGGCTCGGAGAGCTTGGCAACGGCACCACTGCCTCCAGCTCAACACCGGTTCCGGTAAGCTCTCCTCTTGCCAATGCGATAAGCATTGCCGCGGGGGCTTTTCATACCTGTGCAGTTCTCGCGAGTGGACGGGCGCAGTGCTGGGGCTACAACTTCCACGGACAGCTCGGTGATGGGACAAAGAACGATCGTGATAAGCCGGTCGCTCCGACGGGTCTCACCAATGCGATTGCTATCGGCGCCGGACGCGATCACACCTGCGCCCTCCTCGGTGACGCTACGGCGCGTTGCTGGGGCTCCGCGGCCCAGCTTGGTTATAAGGCCCAAGACGATAGCGCAACACCTTCATCTTCATTTCCGGTGACCGGAGTTTCCGGAAGTATCAGCGCAAGGCATATCGCCGGCGGCGACAGTCACACCTGCGCTGTGCGTTCGAACGGCAGCGCATCCTGCTGGGGCCTCAACAATTCAGGTCAAGTCGGCGACAACACAACATTCACCCGGACGACGCCCACCGCCGTCAAGATTACGAACGCAGTGGCGGTCGCCCTTGGCCTACGTCACAGTTGCGCACTTACGGCCGACGGCACGATGGATTGCTGGGGCGACAATTCCTCCGGCCAGCTCGGTGACGGTTCTACCACCGGGCGCGCGTTTCCTTCCGATGTGTTTTTCGCCAACAATGTTATGGGCATTGCTACAGGAAACGCTCACAGTTGTGCTCTGCTCGCCGATGGCACAGCGAATTGTTGGGGGAACAACTCGGTCGGTCAGCTCGGCGACGGTACAACGACGAATCGCAGCCTGGCGACGACGAACGTGACTAACCTCACCAGTACAAACATTCGCGCCGCGGCGATTACCGCCGGGGACACGCACACCTGCGCTCTGCGATCCAACGGCACTGTGCTTTGCTGGGGCGGCAACGCTGCCGGCCAACTTGGCGACGGCACGAAGATCGACCGCGCCATGCCGGTCGGCGTGGCGGTGCCAAACGGCTTTCTTCTATCCACGGCGGTCGGAATTGCTGCCGGGGGATCGCACACCTGCGCGCTGAACGCCGACGGCGGTGTGCGTTGCTGGGGCGCGAACGACGCCGGCCAGCTCGGCGATGGAACTACCACGAGCCGTTCGAAAGCGCAGAATACGAATATCAGCGGAGTCGAGAGCGCGGTCGCCGTTGTCGCCGGAGAAAGTCACACCTGCGCTTTAATCGCGAACGGCACCGTGCGTTGTTGGGGCGCAAACAACGACGGCCAGTTGGGAGTCGGTTCGTCAACAGCCGGGTCGACCAAACCCCTGCCAGTGCCCGGCATTAAGACTGCCATTGCCATTGCGGCCGGTAGCTTTCACACCTGCGCCATCCTGGCCGATGGCAGCGTTCAATGCTGGGGGTTGAATAAGCCAGGGCAAATTGGCGACAAGACAACCACGACCCGCTTTACGCCGGTCACGGTTCCGTCTTTCACGGTGAATATTGATCCGGTCGTCGAACTCAAAGGTAAAACAAGCGTGACGACGGTCAACGTCATCGCTGTCTGTGCAGAAGACCAACAACTTTTTGTCGACGTCGTGTTGACTCAGGGATCTCTTTCAGGACATGGAACCGCTCATGGCGATTGCACTGGGGCTTTGGAAAAGTACCCGGTAACCGTTCCCTCACAGGGACGAGATGATTTCATCGCGGGCGCCGCCAGCGTTGAGGCCGTTGCGGAAATTCGCGACCGCGGCCAAATCGTGGATCACCAGGAGTGGACTCGCAACGTCCAAATCGTCAGGGCCCAGTGACCTGCCGACATGGAACGTGCTACCTTTGTTTTCTTTGCGCGCCCGTAGCTCAGCTGGATAGAGCATCGGACTTCGAATCCGGTGGTCGGGAGTTCGAATCTCTCCGGGCGCGCCTCCTTGGTGCAAACCTGACGGCGTCGACGGCTGCCCAACCCCCATGCAGCTTCCTTAATATCCACACCCTCTCAGAGATTTTGAAAACTGGCTCTTAACGTGCTCGTGTTTTGAAGGCCGTCGTACGTCAAGCGGAAATGAACTCCGAAACCATCGTTGCCGAGGCCCCTCCCGCATCGCCTGTGCAAGGCAGTTCCGGTGACATTCGCAGAAGATCGAAGTTCGAAAGCTGGCCCGTTGTTTTCAGCTGGTCGATCTGGCTCGCCTGCACCGTGTGGATGGCTCAGACGGCGCTCTTGCAGGGGGCGAGGTTTCCATGGTCGGATGAGTGGAATCTCGTGCCCTATCTTGCTCATGCCCGCCCCGTGACCCTGCAGTGGCTATGGGCTCAGCACGTGGATCATCGTATTCCCGCGGTCAAACTGGTGTATGTCGTCCTGTATCGCATGTTCCCCGGAGATTTCCGGGCTCCTATTCTTTTCGACGTTGGCCTCATGGCGCTGAGCGCAGCAGCGTTGATAGGGGCCGCCAGGCTCCTTCGTGGACGGCAAAGTTACGCGGATTTTTTCCCGGCGGTGCTCTTGATGCACATGGGACTCGGCATCGACGTATGGGGTTTTAAGATGCAATTCGTCATGTCATGCACCCTCGCAAGCATGGTGCTTGCGGTCTGGAGTTCGAGCAGGACGGCGCGGCCCGGCGTCCTGCAGTCGGTCTTCCTTGCGATCCTGGCGCCCGCTTTCGCGCTTGTTGGCAGCAACGGGCTCGCTTTGTCCGCCGGGGCGCTTGCGCTCCTCGGGATCGGCCTTTGCTCGCAGCTGCGATCGTCCGAGAGAAGCATTGGCGTGATCGTTGCGCTAGTGCTTGGCATGATGGGAACCATCCTTCTCGACGCTTATTACCTGATGGGTTTTACGAGGGTCGATCACCACTGGGCTGAACTGACGGTCTCATCTTTTTTGACGATGACCGTTGGTGTGATTGCAGCCCCCGCCGGCTCACTCTCTTTTGAGCACTGGGGTCTTGTTTTAGCTCTCCTCGCGGGGATTGCCGGAGCGCTCGGATGGAAGGCGTGGGAGGAATTCGAACGGTACCGGATTGGCAAACGTTTTTCTCTGATTGGAATCGAAGTCATGTGTCTGTCCGTAATCGGATTGGCGATGATGGTGAGCTTCGGACGCGCCGCCGGCGGCTGGACGCCGGATCTGGCCGGGCATTACTCGGTTCTGGTCATCCCTCTCTATGCCGGCCTGTTTTTGGTCGCCGCTCGATTGAAAGAGGAGAAAGTCTCTGTCGCGATGGCGGTGTTCATGGCTGGCGTCTACTGCTCGCAAATTCCAGCGGGCTTGGGCACGAGCCGGGATTTGCGCGCAAAATGGACTTCGGAGAGAGAGGCGCTACTGCAGAGTTCCGATGTAGATACTTACGTCAGGTCCCAGACTGGAAACTTGTTTTTAGTAGATACCGAAGAAACTCGCCGGTATGTGCGCGACGGAGTCCTTGCTCTTGCGCGGCAAGGTCTTTCGACGCCGTTAGACCAATATTCCAAATTCGCAATCGCCGTGCCGGATCAGCGCACCATCGCCAACGGATACGCCCGGATTGTGACGCATTCGGGCCGTACACCAATGGTCTGTGGAAGGTTTTCCTTCCATTCGAACGCAACGGAGCAGTTTGTTGCGCCCCTGACCAACGAAACAGTTCTCGATCTTAAGGGTTTTGATCCAGCCGAAATCGGCATCGCGCTTGTAAATCCAGATTCTCGTCCGAATGTCGTGGATCTCAGCATGGAAGATGCGACGAGGAAAGTTCTTCGGCAGGCATCGATAACTCTCCAACCGGGGATGCACGTCGCCAAATTTGCCTATGAACTACTGACGGTTGACCGCAAGGCCGTTGCCATCCGGTGCCGGGCAAAGCTGCCGTTCGGTGTCGTCGCTCTGGACATTTCCCACGGAAGGGCGTGGGCCATTGCGCGGCACGATGCCGCACCGCTCAATGAAACGACAGTCTTCCCCCATTTCGTCAGTGGCGGCGGCTGGGGGACCGAGCTCGTACTGTCCAATCCTTCGAAGAGTGTGATGACGGGCATGGTGCAAGTGAAGTCATCCACAGGTGAACAGATGTTAGTCACCATTGATGGTAAGGCGGCAACCGAGTTTCCTTACACGCTTGTTCCCGGCGAAACCGTTAAACTGGCTGCCGCCATGGCAGCTCGCTGAGACCCAAATCAACCAACTTTCGATCAATAAATAATCCGCAAGCCGAATTGGATCAGACGAGCGTTGCTTGCCGTGGTCGTAATCTGACCGAAACTCGACGATTCGACCGCGGACGCCGGGTTCGAGAAGTTTGTTGTGTTCAGGGCGTTGAATATCTCCGCGCGCCATTCCACTTCCGCGGCTTCCCGCACATGAGTCGATTTCGCGATGGCGACATCCACATTAGCCTGACCAGGGCCGCGCAGGATGTTCCGTCCGGTATCGCCGAAGAAGTTCCCCGCTCTTGTGAATGCGGAGGTATCGAAGTATCGCGTCAGCCGATCCTTTGTCGGACCGGAAAGAGTCGCGGTCTTCACGGTGGCTCCCGCAACCCAGTTGGCGTTCGAAGGGACGCCATAAAACAAAGCGCCGCTTCCATCGGTGATGCTGAATGGCGCGCCGCTCTGCTTCAAAGTCACACCGCTGATTTGCCAGCCGCTGAAAAATTTTCTCCCGAGAGAAGTATCGTTCAGGCCGAAGCCCCACGCGGGAATCTGATAGACGTACGAAATGACGAACCGGTGGGTGCGGTCGAAATCCGAGAGTGCCTTGTGCTGCCACATCTTCGTCTGATCGCCGTTGACGGACGACGTCGTGGATCCCGACGCGCCGGAATTATTGTCGAGACTCTTCGACAGCGTGTACGACATCAGGAACTGCAATCCTCGGCTGAACCTCTTGGTCAGGCTCGTTTGAAGCGAGTTGTATCGCGAGTCGCTGCTCGTTCGATTCATCGTGAGGCCGCTCGGCGAAAAACCCAGATAAGGCACGCGCTCCGCGGCATTGGCCGCCGTATTGACGGTCCATCCGTTAACGGGATGTTCCGGAGACGCCAGTTCCGCCTGATTGATGAGGTGCGTAATCGGCAGCTTCGTTCCTTTCGATCCGACGTAGCCCGCTTCCAGCAACAGGTCATGCATGACTTCATACTGAAGGTTCAGGCTGTACTGCTGCAGGTAAGGCGTCGACGCTTCCGGATCGATCGGCGTCGCGCTCAACAGTGCGCGATCCGCATTGAACGGCGGACCGTAAACCACGGGAAGGCGCGGGTGACCTTCGATCGGAGGAATATCGCGGAACGGTTTCTGGAATGTCGCGTACGCCGCATCCGCGCCGCTGGCGGACAGGTTGGTTCGAATATTCGGCGTGCTCGCCGCCTGAAGGATCCATTGATTCGAGATGCGCTCATAAAAGATTCCGTAGCCCGAGCGCAACACCAGCGGCCGGCTCTCCATCGGACGCCATGCCAAACCGATCCGCGGTGCGAAGTTCTTATTCGGCGTCCGATCGACGAGCGTCTTCGGAACGACCGGCAAACCGAACGGGTTCGGAGCGTTCTCAGGCATGACGAATCCGGAACTCGTTTGCCCGCCCGTGGCCGGCTGCACGAACTTGCGCGGATCGAAATTCCCGGTATGGCCGAGCTTGTCCCACATGAAGGTCATGTAGTCATGACGCAGGCCGAGATTGAGGGTCAGCCGGGGAGACACCTTCCAGTCGTCCTGAATGAAAGTGCCGACGTCGAACGCGCGCCAGTCGAAATCGGCGATACCGGAAATCAAGCTGACGCTGTTGATATTCCCGAACTGCACACCCGTTCCCCCGGTGCCGCCCGGAAGTCCGAGCAGAAAATCCGGGAACGATTGGAACGTCATGCTGCCGCGGAGCGCCGCCGTCCAGACGTTGGTCTGATGTTTGCGGAACTCACCGCCCACCCGCATCGTGTGAGCGCCTTTCGTCAGCGACAGCGTGTCCTGGAACGTCCAGGTCGTCGGATCGATCGTCTGCGGCGAACTCCCTCCATAACCCAACGTGAAGGCGCCGGTCACGGTAATGCTGGGAATCTGCGGGACCGTGACGGCATTCACACGAGTCATGCCGATGTCCTGGAGGTAGGGGCCGTTTGGCAAGGTGATCGCGCCGAATGGAGTGTTCCAGCCCACTCTGCCTTCATTCACGAGTTTCGGGTTGATCGTCCACACATCCGTGACCACAACGTTACGATTCTTGAAATCCTGATCGATCTGGAAGCCCGATGGGTTATTCGACTGCGCAAACGGTTTCGACTGCGGATCGTTGGAACCGAACACGCGGAACGACAATCTTTGGGTCGCGGAAAAATCGTGATCGAGATTAAGCGTGATCTGCTCCTCGCGGAACCGCGCGGGAATCGACAGGCTGTAATTCACGCCTGGTCCGGATCGCTGCGGACTCGGCACGAGATAAGAGCCGTCCGCCAGTTTGTAATTCAGCAGGGCCAAAGCTACCGGGTTGATGTTCGAGCCGTCCGGCGCGATTTTGGTGCCGCCATTGCGGCCGGCCAGGTCGCCGAAAGCTGCGCCGAGCGTCGCCGCGTTTCGAACTTGCGGGATCGAAGGCAGCACAAGCGATCGCTGGCTGTCGCCGGTGGATGCTCCATTGATCTGACGGGTGCCTTGATAACCCAGGAAGAAAAACGTTTTGTCATGCTTGATCGGACCGCCGATCGTCGCACCCCACTGGTTCTGCCGCAAAACCGGGCGCGGCGTTCCCGTCTTGTTGAAGAAGAAGTTGTTGGCGTTGAGCAGATCGTTACGAAGGTAGTAGAAGAGAACGCCTCGAATCTGATTCGTGCCGCTGCGAGTCATGACGTTCACGCTCGAGCCCGCGTTTCGACCGCTCTGCGCATCGTACTGACTGGTTTGGACCTTGAACTCCTGAATCACTTCGGTCGACGGAACCGGAGCGCCGTTCGATCCGACGGTGTTTTCCTTGGCCATGTTCTGATGGATGTTGTTCGCGTCAACTCCATCCAGCATGAATCCGTTCGCGACGAGGCGCGCTCCACTCGAACTGATGTTGACGCTCCCGCGTCCGAGTGTGGCGGTATCCGCGACGGGTGCGGAAGCGCCGGTGGAGAGCGCCAGGAGCTGTGTGTAGTTTTTCGTGGGCAGCGGCAACGCCACCGTGAGGCGCTCGTCGATGACTCGTCCGAGTGACGTCGATTCCGCCTGAACGAGCTGAGCCCCGGCGGAAACGTCGACGGCTGTGGAGCTGCCGGCCACGTGCAGCATGGCGTTGACGGTGACTCGTTCGGTCGCGTTCACGGTAATGTCCTTCGACGTGACGGTCTGGAATCCCGGAAGCGAAAACGTCACCGTGTATCTACCCGGCGGCAGCAACGGGATCGTGTACGCTCCGGTTTCCGTCGACACTACAGATCGAAGCAAGCCCGTTCCTTCCTGCGCGGCCTGGATGTCGACGCCGGGCAAGACGGCTTTGCTTTCATCCTGGACAAATCCCGATATCGTTCCGCTCGTTTGGGCGTGACCAACCTGAACCAGGAGAAACACCGAGACAACTGTCGAAAGAAAAACTCTTCCTCTCATCGCGACCTCCAAAAGGCCGAATGCGGCGTTCGCTGTTCCCGCAGGGGGTGATTCGTGATTTATGTTAGCCGGAGCATAACGATTCAATCGCGCCGAGGCAAATAGTTCCGTGACCGCATGTGAGGAGACACGGAGAACACTGAGATGATCTCTGCGCTCTCCGCGTCTCTGCGGTGAACGGGCTTCGTGACATTAGTGTTCATTGCCGAAGTGCATCGTAAAGCGGTTGCACGGGACGTACGGCTGCTGGTTCGTCCGATACGGAAATGGCGAGGATGCGGATCTTGTCGTTGTTCGGCAGCGTCAGCGTGGATGCGTTTGCAGGAAGATCCATCGCATAGGCGAACAGGTACGAATACGCGTATGGCTCGTTAGCACCATCCGCCGTATGGTGATGCGACGCATACCACGCGACCGGCGACGTCTTGATGAAGCCCGGATTCAAACCGATCATCTCGCCGAATACATTGGTTCGCGTGGTCGGCGGAGTTCCCGGCGGCGCGTTGGCGGGCGGCGGAACCTGAGTCGTCGTGGCTCTCCAGACACGATTGTCCCACTGGCCGATGTAGCCGCCCCAGTTTTGAACCGTCACATCGACGGCCTTATCACCGGCGCGGAACGTCGCTTTCTGATCGGCGTCCGCGGATGCCGCAAGCACATACAGGCGAGTGAACTTTCCAGCCGGTAGCGCAATACTCTGGCCATGACTAACCACCGCGTTGGGTTTGCCGCTACTGGCGAGACTGAAACGGACTCCGGAGTAATCCAGCGATGCCGGGAGCATTTCGGCAGGTATAGCGCTTCCCGCGGCATCAAAACCTCCGACCGATTTCTCATTATCGCGGCTCGTCACCGCAACGTCGTACGTCAACGTCACCGCCTGCGATCGGGCCGATTGAATCCGGCTGTTCGGCGGCGCGAGCTTCACCGCGAAACTACGCGGCTGATACGGAGTGAAATTCGTCACGAGTTCTTTGGAGGGATTTCCCGCTGCGCCGTTGAGCGGTTGCTCCTGTCCGTTCACTTCCCGAATCGACGCCAGACCCGACGGAAACGTCACGCGCACGGTCGGCTGCGCTTTTCCATCCAGCTCGACCAGCCGCACGATGACCTCATCGCTGCGCTCGGCTTTCTTCAACGCCATCATGCGAACGCGGCTGCTGCTGACGTTCACTAAAGAAAACGTCTTGCCGAGCGCGCCGTTATGACTCGATGTCTCGAACGCGATCAACGGTTGGTTGAGGCGCTGTCCCTGCCAGTCGGTCTGCTCGCGGCGCCAATCGCCGGCGTGACCGGCGAGTCCGTACACAAACTCGTGGTGGCCGATGTCCTGCGTCAGTTGATCGGCGTAGGCCCTCCCGTTTCCTTCTCCGAGACCGGGCGTGTAAATCAAAGTCAGGCGCAGCGTATTGTCGTCGGGCTTATCCGAGCCGTTCTTGCAATCGGTCAAAATGGTGACGCCATAGGCGCCGCTCTTGTCCGTGAGATCGATCCACTGATGCGATGCGACTTCAAATTTCTTGTCGTCGTTATTCCCGCGCTGAATCGTTCCGATATCCCAGTTGTAAGTCGCGTCCGGATTCGACGCGCTGAGCGGAAACGCGGCCTTCAGTGCGGCATCCTGCGTTTTCCAATCGATGACGTTGAAGAACTCGACGCGATTGCCGGCGTCGCCCGAAGAAAGCCGGACGGTCTGGACAAACGTCGAACCTTCCGTCTGGCGTTCGATCTCAACGCCCACTCGAACAGGCCCATTCTCGACCACGCGGATCTTCGCCGGCCCGCCGACATACGATCGAGGCGGCTTCTGCTGATCGTCGAAATCCATGTTCCATGCGGGCCAGTCGCGCGGATCGTGTTGCTGGATCGCCAGTCGAGCCGGCGCGGAGAGGAGTTCGCGGTTCAGTGTCTTGTCGAAAATGCCTGCGACGTCGCCCGCAGCATTGATGCTGACGCGATACCGCGCATTCTCGAGAGAAGACTCCGTCACCTTTAATAAGGAAGCGGCCGGCGCCTCTGCCGGTTGAACGTCATAGACGGCATAACCGACGGATGGCGCTTTTGCCACGAACAAAACCTTGCCGCCCGACAACTGCGACGGTGTTTCTCGTCCATCCGGCCCGACAACGCGCACCGCCTTCGGCGTTGAACCGGCAAACGACACGGCGGCCTCTACAATGTCTTCACGCGTGATCGACAGCGGGTTGTACACAACGATGGGAATGCCGCGCGACTGCGTGTTCATCGCCGACACGACCGATTGCGATGCGCTCGTAAGCACACCGGCGAATTGATTCATCGCCAGGACGTCGTCATTCCACGTGTACTCGTAAGCTTTCGGCGTCGACGTGCCGGCCATGTTGTCGTGGAAGTGGCCGCCGAGAACGAGCGTCCATGCATCGTTCAAACGTTTCTGCGGATACGCCGGCCCGCCCAGCCACTCGGCGGCGACAGACGCTTTCTCAGCAGCATCGGCGAGCAGTTCGTTCTTCCGGTTCCATCTTTTGTGATACGCCTCAGAAGTGAGCGAGCCCGCCGAGTGGTTGATCAACTCGAGGTCGCCTTTGTAGCGCGGCAACCGTCCGGTTTGATCCCGCTGGATGTCGCGGAACATTTGATCCGCCGTCGCGGAAATGACGCGCACCGGACCGTCGCCCGCGCCGCTCTTCGAGATGATCTGATCCATCATCTTCACCGATGCTTCGTTCGGAGCGCCGCCGGTGTCGCCGGTGCCGTAGTATCGATAATCGGCAAAGAGTCCGCTCACCTTGCCGTTCAAGTCGATTCGCTTCACCCAGTCGATCGGAACATTGCGATTGTTGGGATCGGTGTTTGGCGGAGGCGTCTTGCTCAAATCGTAGGTGACCGAGCTTCCATAACTGCCCGGATTCAACGCGGCGATGACGGTCTTCCCATCGGGGCCTTCCCAGATGCCGACATTGAACGGAATGCCGGCAGGAGTTTCCTCGATCGAACCCGGCCCGCCTACGCGCGCGCCCGGCTGCCACGCGGGCGAGAGCTTTTGCGTTGAGAAACCCATCACGCCGGCGTGCGCAAGAATACTGGGGAGCGAAGCCGGAAAACCGAAGCAGTCGGGCAGCATGTACTCGTTGCTCGCTTTGCCGAATTCGCGGCGGAAGTAATCGTTGCCATAAAGAATTTCGCGGATGATCGCCTCCGCGTTCGGCGAGTTGACGTCGCCTTCCTCCACCGCGGAGCCCGCCGGAAACCAGCGCCCGGCGGCAACGTACTGCTTCACCTTTTCGTAGTCGGCCGGAAAGTACTCTTTCATCAGCCGGTATCGATTGCTGCCGGTGAAGTTGAAAACGTAGTTCGGATACTTCTCGAAGAAATCGAAGTTCACGCGCATCGTCTTCGTGATGTATTGCATGATCGTGGTCGGATAATCCCAACGCCATTGCGTGTCGAGGTGCGCGTACCCGACGACGTAGAGCGTAGGCTCCTTCGTGAGATCGCGATTCTGCGCGTGAATCTCGGCCATCAACAGAAGACATCCCGACAGGATCAGGCAAGAACGCACTGCCGCTTTAATCAATGCGCACCTCCGCAACGGTTTTGATCGCTTGATGCTATTACCGTCTTGGTTTGCACTCAACATTTCGTCACGAAGCCCGTCGCTGCGCTCCGGGTTCTGCACGTTTGCCCCAACCACCGTTGTGGTCACCATTGTCCGAACCCGGAGCGAAGCGACGGGCTTCGTCGCGCCATGTTCGAGTGGAGACACTCGGCCTAGCGGCAGTCGGACCGCATGATTCTGGCCTTCCCGATGCGAGGCATTTCGGTGTCATAAATAAAGGACCGGCCGTCGGGCGTATACGCGATGCCTTCCTGTTGAGGCAGGGTCTCGACTTCCATTCGACGGTAATCGTGGCCGGCTTGCCATGTCGCCGGTGGAGGCAGCGGCTGCGAAAGATCAAAGAAGAATTCGAACACGTTACGATAGGTCAGCACAAGGATGCGCTTGCCGTCGGGCGAGATGTCCATCGCGGTCGGCAAACGGTCGAAACGGCCGCGCGAGGCCGCACCCAGGGCTTCGAGGTTGAACGGTCCGACCGGCTCGAGCATCTGAACGGAGCCGTTGGCATTCATCCAGCGATCACGTCGAAGCCGGTACAGTTGAGCCGTGTGCTCCTTCGTCATGATGTAGACGGTGCCGTCGGGATGAACCGCCAGAGATTCGGCGTCGTGCGCTCCGTCGGGATATTGCATTTGCACAAGGTATTTCGCATCCACCTGCGACTCGAACGTCTCCCTCTCCTCGATAACCGCCAGCTGAAGATTGCGCCGAAACCCAATGTTGTTCCCGATGTCTCCGATGAAGAGACAAAGAGTCGTGGCGGAACACGGCCCGATCGCGAGATCTTCCGCGTCGAACGGATTGAAACCCCTGACGTTGACGATTTGTAAATTGCGTCCGCTGAAATCGGTGATGAAGAACCGTCCGGTATCGCCGGAATCATTGACGTGGTAAAGACGATTGGGGAATCTGCGCGATATCGCAAGCCCGCTGTCTTCATCGATCGGTAGCGTGAGCTGCCCGATCTCCTTTCCACGCGTCCACTGACAGGCCCGAGAATCCCCATTCTGAAACAGCAGAACCAGCACCCACACCGCGATCAAGCCCATCGTCCCTCATCATACGGCGTTGCACTCCCCCGCGAAATACGCTACAAGTCAGAGGTACACGCGCCCGTAGCTCAGTTGGATAGAGCGTTGGTCTCCGAAACCAAAGGTCGGACGTTCGAATCGTCTCGGGCGCACTGTTGAATCTGATGGTCGATTCTCGAGATCGAAAACCTCATCAAACTCCTGCTCCAACTCGTTATCGTGAAGGTCAGGGACTTAATCAGGATGGTCGAAGCGGACGGATGGTACTTGTCTAGAGCCCGCGGCAGCCACCCAGTTCAAACATAACGTTAAGCCGGGCCTCGTTACGATCGCCGGAAAGCCGGGCTTAGACGTACCGACCGGCACTTTAAAAAACATCCGGAAACAAGCTGGCCTGGAAAAAGAGGAGAAATGAAATACGTCGCCGTCATCGAAAAGGGACCGACAAGTTATGGCGCATATGTGCCGGATCTACCCGGTTGCGTGGCTGTAGGCGAAACAATCGAAGAAGTCGAACAATTGATTCAGGAAGCAATCGAGTTTCATATTGAGGGCTTGCGGGCTGATGGTCTTGCGATTCCTAAACCAACGTCAATTCTCAAAGAAATCGAAGTCCCTGCAATTTGAAGATCCCAAAACCGCGTTTGCCCGCGTAACGAAAGAATCAAACAACGGCTTTCGCAAACACGAGAAGGAATACCGCCTGGAAGCCCGATTGTCGTTTGGTTATTAGCAGTGGTGTGTTTGTTTTCCAATCGTCCATTTTCCCGAGCTGGGACGCTGGGACGTCCGGATTCGATCCCAAAACGCCGCCGGTCGGGGATGAACCCTTTTGGGGTTCCATACGTACACCTTCGGATCCCTCCTCATCAATTTGGCGCGACCCAAATTGTGGGATGATAGTTAGAGTCGGTTGTCGTTCCGGTAACTCCAAGAGACTTCTCCTCGTGACGAAATCCGAGTCGCGAATCGTGAATTTATGGTCCGCCTCTTGAGCATAGCCGCAGTCTCCACCAACCAAAGCCAAATCCCGCAAACAACCCAGTAGATCGTTCGGCTCATTTCGGTCTCTTCCGCTCCGGAGGCGCTATTCGCCTTCGACCGCGGCCGCGAGGCGAATCGCGGACCTTCACCCCGCAACGGGTTTAAGAGAAAACGCAAATGGCCGGTGTTATGCTTGCGACACAGCTAAGCCGATTGTGGAAAATCATCACAAAAAAAAGGATTTCGCCATGACGCCTGATCGGTGGCGTCGGATCGAACAGCTTTACCATCAAGTTTTGGAGCGCAGAGAAAGCGAACGGTACGGGTTTCTCCATAAAGCCTGTGGCGGTGATGAGGAACTGCGCCGGGAAGTGGAATCCTTGCTGCGAAAGGAACCGGAGACCGCCCGTTTCCTGGAGGACCTCGCGATCGAGAAGGCGGTGGAAGGCCTCATTCAGGATCGCCAGGCGTCAAGCGTTCCGGCGGAACCCTGGATCGGCCGGATGATCGGCCCCTATCAAGTCCTGTCGCTCGAGGGTGCCGGTGGAATGGGGCAGGTCTATCGAGCGCGCGACACGAAGCTGAAGCGAGATGTGGCCATCAAGGTTTTGACCGACGGATTTTCGCGCGATCCGGAACGACTGGCGCGGTTTCGCCGCGAAGCACAGATGCTCGCTTCGCTGAATCATCCGAACATTGCTGCCATCTTCGGTTTGGAAGAGTCGCAAGGCATTCCGGTTGTCGTGATGGAGTTTGTCTCTGGAAAAACATTGGCCGAACGCCTGGTTGCCGGGCCAATTCCCGTCGACGAGACACTGCGCATCAGCCATCAGATTGCGGAGGCGCTCGAAGCAGCTCATGAGAAGGGGATCATCCATCGCGATCTTAAGCCCGCGAACATCAAGGTAACTCCAGACGGCAAAGTGAAGGTGTTGGACTTCGGATTAGCCAAGGCATTGACCGGCGATGAGACGAGCGCGGATCTCTCGAAGGATCTACAGACGAACCTGAGCGAGGGATTGGTTCTTGGTACTCCCGCTTATATGAGTCCGGAGCAGGCGCGAGGGAAACTGCTCGACAAGCGAACCGACATCTGGTCATTCGGCTGCGTCATCTACGAGATGCTTACCGGGCGCAGCATATTTGCGGGCGAAACGGTGTCAGACACGATCGCTGCGGTTCTGAAAAGTGAACCCGATTGGTCTGTGATGCCGGATGACACGCCGGCGGTGGTTCAACTTCTCCTGCGGCAATGTCTGAACAGGGATCCCCAGGAGCGCCTTCACGACATCGCCGATTGGCGAATCATCTCCAAAGATACGCAACGGCAGGAACTGAAATCGCTTCAACAGAGCAAGCCTCTCCATGCTTTGGGGCTAAGCGGTACAGCTCTGGGCGCAGTGTTTCTGATGGCCATCGGTTTTGGCGTCGCTTACTATGCCCGCGGACCTTCGACGGCGCCGGAGTTGCGAATGGATATAGCGACGCCTCGCACTCCAGACCCCTTCGGGTTTGCTATTTCGCCAGACGGCCGGACGTTGGTGTTCCAGGCCTCTTCATCTGAGGGTAAGACTCAGCTCTGGCTCCGGCCACTCGACCGCGCTACGGCGCAACCGCTTGCAGGAACGGAGGGCGCCTCGTTTCCATTCTGGAATCCGAACAGCCGTGAGATCGGGTTTTTTGCTGACGGGAAGCTAAAACGCATTCAAGCCGATGGCGGTCCAAGCCAAACGATAGCCAGCGTGCCTGAAGGCAGAGGCGGAACCTGGAACAGCGACGGGATCATTCTATTTACTCCAAATCCGCGCGAGGCAATTTATCGCGTCTCAGCCTCACAGGAAGGAAGCGCGCCAGTCGCCGTAACACGTCTCGACCCGCCTCGAGTCACAAGTCATCGGGTACCGCAGTTTCTGCCTGACGGCCGGCACTTCTTGTTCTACGCGCAGGGTGCTTCCGAAGCCGGTGGCTTATACCTCGCATCGCGGGACCAGTCCGAGCCGCGCCGCCTGGTCAGTGCCGGCACGAGCGCTACATTCTGCAATGGTCATCTTTTTTTTGTGCGTGACGGAACGCTTTTTGCTCAGCCGTTCGATGTACGCGGCCTCGCGCTCGCCGGAGAACCGTTTCAGGTTGCCGATCATGTCGGATCGGTAAACGGTTTCGGTGTTTCGGCCGCGCCGAACGGTACCGTGGTTTATCGAAGCGCCGGCGGCACGGAAATCCGGCAGTTGATTTGGTTCGATCGTGAGGGAAAGCGGGTAGGACAAGCAGGCGATCCGGATGAAGAACTCCCTCTGAACCTCGAATTATCACCGGATGGTAAGCGCGTCGCGTTCGAGCGTTCGCCCGGCGACGGCCAAGCCAGCGTTTGGACCATGGACATCGACGAAGCTCCGCCAAGCCGATTCACGTTTGGGAATTTTCGATTTCCCGTCTGGTCGCCGGATGGTCGTCAACTCGTTTTTTCTTCCGCCAAAACAGGTGTGTGGAGGTTCTATCAAAAGCTGACAAGTGGAGCAGGTGAGGAGGAACTGCTGCCCGACCTCATGCACCAACTCGGCCTCGCCACCGACTGGTCACCACCAGATGGACGTTTCTTGCTCATTTCGAGTTCTGGAAATCGGAACACCGGCTATGACATCTGGGCAGTGCCTATGAAGGCCGGCGAAAAGGCATTCGCACTCGTTCAGGACATGCGCGATCAGCGTGACGCACAGTTTTCCCCGGATGGCCAATGGATCGCTTATCAATCGAACGAATCCGGACGCTTCGAGATCTATGTGCGAGCCTTTCCGGGGCTCGGCTTCAAAAAGCAGATCTCGGAGATCGGCGGTACTCAGCCTCGCTGGCGGACTGCCCGAGAACTTTTTTTTATCGCAGCAGACGGCAAGCTTATGGCCGCGCCGGTTTCATCCTCGGGAACCGATTCCGCGCTCAAAGTTGGCCCGCTTCTCGGTCTTTTCCCAACCCACCTTGTGGGTGAGGAAATTGTTAACCGCCCGCAAGTCAACAGACAACAATACGATGTGTCACCGGATGGACAGCGCTTCCTGATGAACGTCAAAGTCGAAGAACCCACGACCCCGCCCATCACGGTCATTACCAACTGGCGAGCAGGTAAACCCTGAGGCTAGAGCTAGCGTGTAGAGCCTTGCATTCGCTCCGCTCATTCATTTATGGCTGCGCCCTATCGGGCTTGCATTCGCTCCGCTCATTTAATTTTATTTCTGCGGTTTTGACAGAGGAATTCCGGCGAACAGTTCCGCGATGGGGCAGGAAAAGCCGGTGAG
The DNA here is from genome assembly GCA_964584785.1 of uncultured Solibacteraceae bacterium. Classification (GTDB taxonomy): domain Bacteria; phylum Acidobacteriota; class Terriglobia; order 20CM-2-55-15; family 20CM-2-55-15; genus JAHFTY01. The sequence continues at coordinate 2,245 of CAZPBY010000028.1, read as the reverse complement.
GAGAGGTGTTGTCAGCGTGTCCGATTCCGTCAACGTTGAGATCAAGACGAGCCGCGCGTCTTTCCTGCGGAAAACGTCGAGGCTGTGATGTTCCCAGTCGACGATCAGTCTATGACCGCCGGTTTTATGTTGCCTTCTTGCAACATTTGCCTCGTGAGGAACCATAAAGCCGGCGGTCATAGACCGACGCGACAGCAGACGTAGTAACCCAGTTAGCACCCTTTTTGTGCAAAGCCGTTGGACTCATTGCGACACGATTTTGATCACTCCCGTCGGCGTTGGACCATACGCCGTCGGGTTCCAGGTCGAAAAGTAAGGCGAAATTTGACGAAGCCTCAGTCTTCCAAAATGATTCAACCGTGTAGAGACCAACGGCGTCGTTGACCGTCTCACGAATGCTGTACGCACGGCCGCCCGGTTTGGGGGCATCGACCGCCAGGTCGAAGTCCGACCCTGGAGAGTAATGGCCCTCCGCGCGAGACCCGAACAGAATGATCCGCTGCGGATCCAATTCTCTTAAGGATGGAAAGCTGTTCACTGGCCACGATCTTTAGTCACATGACGGCACGACCTGTTTAATCGTCCCGATCTTTAGTCAGAAGACACCACGAGTTGTTCACTCTTCTCGGTCGAGCCACTTGAGAAAGACTGTTTTTGCCGGCGCTTGTCAGCGCTCGAATGAAAAAGCAACGCCGCCGGAGATGCGCGGCAAATGCAGCCCGCTGCGTGCGTTCGGATTCAGCATGCGCATGAACGTCAGGTGAGGACGCAGGGAGACGGGCGGAGTCAACTTCTGGACTAGCGCGACGTTGAGCGTCGCGGGCCCCATCGAACCATAGGAGTCGTAACCATACTTCCGGATGAACGTTGACCAGAAGGCGATATTGCCATCCACGCGCAAGGTGGTGTTCGGATTCAGTTCACGCTTGAACGCGTAGCCCGTCTCCGCGTAATGAGCGCCGCGGTGCGCCTCCACGTCCACCGACTGGGTCGTGAACACCTCGCCTGGTCCTGCCGGATAAGCAAACCGCCCAATCACTTCTGAGGTCGAACCCGGATCGATGTCGAGATTTTGGGGCTCCCGGTATGTGTAGCGGCTGAAGCTTCCCATTAACGTCAGCTTGCCAATCTTGCGCTCGTAAGCGGCACTGAGATCGTGCTCGTTGAAAATCGGACCGACCAGGTCTTTGAGCAGGACGCCTTTCCTCGTGAACTTGTTGTGGAGGTAGTTTGGATCGAAGTTGCTCCACAGCGTTACGGTCAGCCCTTTCGTTGAGACGAACGCCGATGGCCAGACGACGGACCCGACACTGAACGGAAGACCGTGCCAGATGTAGCGCGACGAGGTGTCGACTTCTCCGCCCCAGGTCACAGGGCCAGGCTTTTGCTGTGCCGGTGCTGACTCCGTCAGCAGAAACAGGAGGCAAGCAACGAAAAGGCTTTTCATTTTGCGCGGATTATAAGGCAGGGAGGTACCTGACACTGGCGTCATTTGGCCGCGTTCTGAATACATTCGGCCGCACCGAGTCTTTCGGTACGTCGCGCCGGATCCAGCTTGCCCTGCGATTCGACTTCTGAGGACTGCTGATCAACGGCCGACAACGAATGCGACGAGCAGGCAAATTCAGCGCTGCCCATGTGGGCGCGACGACGACAACGTCCGATCGCGTCGCGCAATTATCGCGGCCGGAATGTCTTCACCCAACGTGGATCGTTATAGTTGTCGTTCAACGCCTTGAGCAAAGCGGAAAGCTTCCGAAATTCCTCTATCCGGATGAAGTGGATCGCCTGGAGCGGCCGAATGATTTCCAAGACCGTTATTCCCCACGCCTCGGCTTCCGCGTTTGGGACTTCTACCGGCGGCACTCTGTCGTGCGCCCGTTCGAGATGAATCATTTCGTGCGCAAAAGTCACGAGCACCAGGTATAGAAAGTCGGACTCCGATAGCCGGGCGCGCCAATCCAGGATTTCCGGGACAAACACGATGAGAGCGCGCTCTGAATTCAGTTCGTCAATCGTCGCGGCAACGTGCATCGCGCGGTTCGGATAATAAGCGGGTGAGGCGATGTAGACGATCTCTTTGCGGTTGATCATTTGCGCCAGTGTCCGCACGCGTGTCCGCAAGGCCTGGGGCTCTTCATGGCCATTAGCAAACCCCGTCAGTATGGGACTGATGACTTCACGCGAGCTCTATCGGGCTTGCATTCGCTCCGCTCATTCATTTATGGCTGCGCCCTATCGGGCT
>CAZPBY010000027.1:0-85888 GCA_964584785.1 uncultured Solibacteraceae bacterium | reverse complement strand
CCACCCCGCCCTTTTCCCGATCGCCCCCCGGGGTCCAGCGGACCCGCCCCGGGCGGCCCCGCCACCCGCGGAACCACCACCGGCTCCGCCACGACCGCCACCAGCTGCACCACCGCCACGGCCGCCGCCACCGGCCGCAGCGCCTCCCTGGACAACGGCCGTCACGGCCGCCGATACCGGCGCCGCAGCACTTCCACCGCCGCCGAATTGACAGGCACGCGGCGGACCGCCCTTTGTTTCAAGCGCATTTCCACCAATCCATACATTCCCTTTGGTGTCGGCGGCAATGCCCTGAATGCAGCGCGGGAATGGCGCGCCTTCTGCGCCACCCCACGAACTGACCAGTGTTCCCGCAGGATCGAATTCCAGAACCGGGGGCGCCGCAGAACAGCACCGTTCGGCCGATGGAGGTGTTGTTCCTGTTCCCATCTCCGTGTTCTGCGTGAGCGAGTTTGCGCCGTTATGCACGATCCAGACGTGATCGCGCGAATCAATCGCGACACCCGTGACGGATCCGAGAATCCAGTGATTCGGGAGCGGCTTTGGCCAGAACGGATCGACCTGAAAATTGGGAGGCGACGACGCCTGCGCCGACCGCGCCTGAGCCAACGCCACTCTCTCGAACGTCGCCTGACCGATCCCGAAGATGAGCAGCGCGGATACGGTCAGACCCAGAACCAGATTCAGTCGCTTCATATTCTTTGTGACCCTCAGTTGGTTGGAAGTAAGGGCGCAGTATAATTCGTGATCTTGAAGATGTCTATCCACGCTGTCTTAAATCAGCGCGGGCGATTGCCCGCTCTCGTCGGCCTGATGCTGCTGTTCTTGATGCAAGTACCGTCGACGTCGGCTCACGACATTCCGAATGACGTTACCGTTCATTTGTTCCTGAAGCCGGAGGCTCAGCGGCTGCGCCTTCTCGTGCGCGTTCCGATGGCCGCGATGCGCGACATTCAATACGCGAAGACTGCGGAAGGCTACTTTGATCTGGACAAGGCCGATTTACCGCTTCGGACTGCGGCAAAGATGTGGATCTCCGACAACATTCAGTTATACGCGGAGGAATCACAGCTTCCCGAGCCGACGATTGTTGCCACGCGCGCGATGATCCAATCCGACCGCTCGATCGTGTCTTACGAAGAGTTCCTCGCACACTTCAACAAACCGCAAATCACGGACGACAAGACGTTCGACTGGAATCAGGGTCTGCTCGACGTCTTCTTCGAATATCCGATTCAGTCGGCAAACTCGAACTTCTCCATCCGTCCTTCATTCGGCCGTCTCGGAATCCGGACGATCACGATTCTGCGATTCATGCCGCCGGATAAACCGGTGCGGGCGTTTGAATTTTCCGGCGAGCCCGGTCTGGTGCGGCTCGATCCGCGATGGCATCAGGCGGCGATCACGTTCGTCAAGCTGGGGTTTCGTCACATCCTGGACGGCGTCGACCATCTGCTGTTTCTTTTCTGCCTTGTCATCCCATTCCGGCGGATGCGTCAGCTGCTGCTGATCGTGACATCCTTCACTGTGGCGCACTCGTTTACGTTGATCGCTTCCGCGTACAACATGGCGCCCGGCGCGCTGTGGTTCCCGCCGTTGGTGGAAACGCTGATCGCGATGTCGATTGTGTACATGGCTCTCGAGAACATCGTCGGAAGCAAGGTGCATCGGCGGTGGATCATCACATTCGGTTTCGGCCTCGTGCACGGTTTCGGATTCTCATTCGCCTTGCGAGAAACTCTGCAGTTCGCCGGTTCTTATATGTTGACGTCGTTGCTGTCGTTCAACGTCGGTGTCGAACTTGGACAACTGCTGGTTCTTGCTCTGATGATTCCCGCGCTGGACCTGCTGTTCCGCCGAGTTGTGGAAGAACGGATGGGAACGATCATCCTCTCGGCCATCGTCGCACACACGGGTTGGCATTGGATGATCAATCGAGGCGAGACTCTTTTTCGCTTCAACTTCGAATGGCCCGAATTGAACGCTTCCCTCCTGGCCGTGGTTGTCCGATGGCTCATCGTGGCAGTGCTGCTCGCCGCTGCCTTCTGGATCGTTTCACTATTCCGTAAACACCAATCGGAAATCGCGAATCGGGATTCGCAAATGAAAATGCCTCATTGACCGGCGGGGTCGAGTTTGGTGACCGTGATGGAGTCGCCCTTCATTTCTCCCGTCAACTTCACTTCGTGACCGGCGAATTTGGCGAGATCCGGGTTGTCCTGGTTGGAAATGGCGTAGACCTTCTCGTCGATGACGAAAACGTATTTGTAACCGCTTTTCAAACACAGCTTCACGCAGTCCGGCGAAGGCAGAACGGGATCACCTTCCGCAATGGGCTCGTGTTCCCTGTTGCAATGGCTGTCGCTGATCTCGCCCGTCCAGGTTTGCTGCGCGCGAACGCTCCGTGTTCCGGCCATCAACGCCAACACAAAAACGAGTATCCATGTCTTTCGCATGATCCGTTCATTTTACCAGAAGCCACTTTCCCCCTTGATTACCGAGTAGAGCAAGTGTATTTATATCGGTAACCGAGGTAAACCGGGTGACGCCGCACAGAATCGCAAGATCGCTATCCACCATCCGATTACGCCTCCGCTCGTTGTTTCTGCGAAAACGCGCTGAGCTCGAGCTCGACGAAGAGCTTCGTTTCCATGTCGAGCGTGAGATTGAATCCGCCGTCGCCGGTGGATTGACCGCGGAAGAGGGCCGCCGCCGCGCGCTGACGGCGATTGGCGGCATCGAACAGCGCAAAGAGGAGTGCCGGGATATGAGACGCGTCAACATCGTCGAAAACGTTCTGCACGACCTTCGATACGGCGGACGCATGATTCTCCGCAGTCCCGGATTCGCTGCCGTGGCAGTGCTGTCGCTGGCTCTGGGAATCGGAGCCAACATGACAGTATTCACTTTTATCCATGCCGTATTTCTGCGAACGCTGCCGTTACCCCATCCGCAACAATTGGTTCAGGTCACCTCGCAAGGAAAGGGACTGCTTTCGTTTCCGATGTATCGCGACATCCGCGATCGTCAACAGGCGTTGACGGGCATCTTCGCCAGTTCCGGTGATGCCGCTGTCCGCCTGACCATTCGCGACAAAGGCGGCGCGCTTGTCGATCTCGACAACATGCGGGTCGCGGCGGTCACCTGGAACTATTTTGACGTGCTCGACGTGCGTCCAGCGATCGGCCGTGCTTTTACGCCCGAAGACGATCGTATACCGGACAGCGCGAGTACGGCCGGCACGGTGATCGTGCTCAGCGATGATTTTTGGGAGCGTCACTTCGGACGCGACCCTGACGTATTGAATCGTACGATCCAGCTCGGAGTGATCAACTGCCGCGTTATCGGCGTCATGCCGCCGGGCTTTACCGGTGACGTGTTAGGACGGGCCCCGGCCGGCTGGACGCCCTTGATTCCCCTCTTCACGTCCGACGATCTCGAGAATCGTCGGGGCACGTTCACGACCGAAGTCGCACGCTTGAAGCCGGACGTGACGATCGAGCAGGCGCAATCGTCGATGACGGCCCTGTTCCAGCAGTTGCTGAAAGCCGAAGGTGTCGTCGATAAGTTCGACGAAGGACGAATCGTCCTTGTTCCGGCAGGCACCGGCGTCGATGCGGGGCTGCGCCGCACGTACTCGAAACCGCTGTGGATCATCATGGCGATTGTCGGCGTGGTTCTTTTGATCGCCTGCGCGAACATCGCCAACCTTCTTCTGGCTCGCAGCAATTCCCGCCGCTCCGAGATCGGAGTCCGGCTCGCCATCGGCTGTAGCCGCGCGCGGCTGGTTGCGCAGTTGTTGACCGAGAGTCTGTTGTTATCGGCGCTCGGTGCCGTCGCGGCGTTGGGCGTGGCGAATGCAGGGACCCGAGCATTATTGCGACTGGTGGACTCCACGGGAGTCATTCAACTGGATCTGCATCCCGACGCCGCTGTCCTGACGTTTCTTGCCGCGATCGCCGTTTTGACCGGTGTCGGTTTCGGGCTTGTCCCCTCACTGAGAACCACACGCCTGGACGTCTCGCCGGCACTGAAGACGGCATCGCGCGGTCAAAGCAACTCGGCGTCGGGACAGAAGCTGAATCGCGGTTTGATGGCATTCCAGGTTGCGCTGTCGCTCGTGCTTTTAATCGCCTCGGGTTTGCTGATTCGAAGCTTTCGCAATCTGCATGAGATCGATCCTGGATTCCGGCCGGAGAACGTTGTCGTATTCGACATTGTTTACAGTCCGTCCGGCGCCGGACGGTCTCAGGTCGAGATCGTGCATGACATTTACGAACGCGTTCGGAAACTCGATGGCGTGGAGTCGGCGAGCATGTCCGGGATTTTGATTTTCAGTCCTTCGGACATCGGCGCTCCCGTCAGTATTGCAGGGTACTCGCCGGCTTCCGGCGAGCGCGTCATTCCGCGGTACAACTCGGTTACGGCGGGCTACTTCGAAACGGTCGGCATGACGCTTCTGGATGGAAGAACGTTTCAACAGGGCGAAGGATTCGATACTCCACCTGTCGCCGTAATTAATGAATCCATGGCGCGCCGGTATTTCGAAGGGCACGCCGTCGGACGCACCATGACGATCAACGCCGGACCCAACCGCAACAAGCCCATCGAAATTGTCGGCGTCGTGCGCGACGCGAAATACAACAACCTCCGCGAGAGTGCCAAACCGATGTTTTATGTGCCGTTCGGTCAGCTCCCGCGGTCTCCGCGTTCGATTGAAGTTCGCACGCGGCAGCCGCTCGCTGGCTTGACGGCATCCGTTCGCCAGATCATTTCCGAAGCATCGAGAGATGTCATGATCCGGCGCGTCCTGACACTATCCGAACAAGTGGATCAGTCGCTCGCGGCCGAGCGGCTGATGATGCGACTCTCCAGCTTCTTTGGAGGGCTGGCGCTCTTGCTGGCGTGCATCGGCTTATATGGAGTGGTGTCGTACGCAGTGTCTCAGCGAACGAACGAAATCGGAATTCGGATGACGCTTGGCGCCACGAAATCATCGGTCATTTGGATGGTCCTTCGCGAAAACATGCTGCTTGTCGCTTCGGGGATCGCGTTCGGAATTGTCATATCGGTCGCCACGACGCGACTGCTGTCGACGTTTCTCTTTGGGCTGACGCCAACCGACGTTGTCACGACGGTTCTCGCGATCGTCGTCCTGCTCGTCGCCGCCCTTGCGGCAGCCTATCTGCCGGCGCGCCGGGCTTCCAACGTCGATCCGATGATCGCGCTGCGTTATGAATGATGGTTATTCGACCAGGATGCGGAGGCGCTTGTTGATCTTGCCTTTGTTTTCGTAGCCGACGACTTTGATCCGCCCGACTTCTCGTGTGTTCGCGACGTGCGTGCCGCCGTCGGCCTGGAGATCGAGGCCCTCGATGTTGACCGTGCGGACTTCGGCAATGCCTTCAGGAAGGAGATTGATCTTGGTGCGAATGAGATCCGGAATGCGGAAGGGCTCTTCGCGCGGAACGATGCGAACCGTCACGGGACGCGCCGCCTCGATCTCACGATTCACGCGCCCTTCGATATCCCGGCAGAAATCGGGCGACAGCTGGGCAAGCTCGAAATCCATGCGCGCCTTCAGCGGTTCCATATTGCCGCCGGTCACCGGACTTCCGAAATCGCGGAAGATGACGCCGCAAAGGATATGCAGTGCGGTGTGGGTGCGCATCAGCGAGTAACGACGCTCCCAGTCGATGGCCGCTTGAACCACGACGCCCACAGCGGGAGCCGGGCCATCCAGCGTGTGGATAACGTCCGCGCCTTCACGTTTGACTGCGGTCACCTGAGCTTGCCGGCCATCCCACGTCAGCGTCCCCAGATCGCACGGTTGTCCGCCGCCGCCGGGATAAAACGCAGTTGCGGAGAGCACCACACTGTTGCCGTCGACGCGTATCACTGCGGCTGAAAACTCTTTCAAATAGGAATCCAGTGGATAAAGCAGTTCCGTCACACTCCTATTCTTCTCGAAGCGCACTGCACGGATCAAGGCCCGCAGCACGATGGGCCGGAATCCATGACGCGATGCCCGCGACGAACAGGAAGAGAGCCGCGATCACGGTAAACGTCAATGGATCGGTTGGCGCGACTCCGACGAGCATCGTTCTCATCGCACCCGTGAGGGCAAACGCCGCAATCAGTCCCATCACAACGCCGGTCGCGCTCAAAATAAGGCCCTGGCCGACGACGAGTTTGAAGATCGTCATTCGCGTCGCGCCAAAAGTCATTCGAACGCCAATCTCGGCCGTGCGCTGGCTCACGGACGTCGACAGCACGCCATACAAACCGACGGCGGCAAGCACAGCTGCGATGCTGCCGAACACCACTACAAGCAGAAGGGCGAAGCGCGTCGCCGACCCTGCGCGATCCAGAAAGTCCTGCATCGGCTGCATCTCCGCGACGACGTATGTCGGGTCAATTTCCTTGATGGCTTCACGAACCAGCGCTGCCGTCTGCGACAATTCACCCGTCGTGCGTACCGCCCAGCGTCCGGAACCGAAGCCGATAAAAGCCGCCGGTGCGAACATCGCTTCTTCGCCGGGCGTCGCCAGCGACGTGTGACGCTGGTGCTTGACCACTCCGATAATCTCGTGAAACTCCGCCTGCTCCGTCGTGACCCGCGCCAGAAGCCGCTTTCCGACAGCCGACTCATTGGGGAACGCCATCGCCGCCAACTGGTCGTCGATGATCATCACCTTTCTGCCGGCAACGTTGTCTGCCGCCGTAAACGTGCGGCCCTGAACCAGCGGTGTGCCGAGCACTTCGAAATAGCCGGGCAACACGAAGTGCACGATGCCTTGTTGAAACTTGTTGGGATCCGTCAACGCAGCTTCAGTTCCCCATCTGGCCAAGCTGTTTCCGCCGTCTTGTGGCAGTGGAGCGGCCTCTGTGACGCCGGTCACTCCCTGAATTTTTTCAAGACGATCGCGCATTCGCTGCAGGAACGCCGCGCGCTCGTCGTCGCTGCGTGTCCGCACATTCACGACGTTGAATGTCAGCAGGCCCTTCGGGTTGAATCCCGGATCCACTCGTTGCAATGCGATAAAGCTTCGGAGCATCAGACCTGAACCGATCAGCAAAACCAACGACAGAGCGACCTCGCCGATGACGACGCCATTCCGTAGCCATCGTCCCGAACGCAGGCCCGCGCTGCGGGCTCCCGCCCGAAGAATCTCACCGATCCTCGGCTGTGATGCGCGTAGCGCCGGTACCACACCGAATATGGCTACGGCCGCAAGAGCGGCAAGAGTTGCGAAGGCAACCACACGAGCATCAATGGAAACCGATGCGAGCCGCGGCAGGTTTGCCGGCCCCACGACGATGAGCAGCCGAATGCCGGCCTGAGCGAGGAACAAGCCCAAAACGGCACCGGCGCCGGCGATGACCATGCTCTCGGAAAGGATCTCGCGAACCAGTACCGAGCGGCTGCCGCCGAGCGCGGACCGCACCGCGAGTTCGCGCTCACGGAGGCCGCCACGGACCAGCAGCAGATTGGCGACGTTCGCGCATGCGATCAAAAGAACGAACGTCACACCGCCCATCAATGCCACGATCGAGGGCCGAACGTCCGCCACGAGGTTTTCGTGCATCGGCTCCACACGGAAATTCGTGCCTGCGCTTTCTTTCACTGGAAACTGTTTGCGCAGGTCGGCCGAAAGCGAATCAAATCGTGCGCGCGTTTCCGCCAGCGAAACCCCACTCTTCAAACGCCCCACCAGGCGCCACTGCACGTTCTGACGGGATCCCGTTTCGAAGTTGACTCGAGCTGCCGTGTACAAGGCTGGGCGGTTGTCGACGTTCATGTTGGGTGGAAACAAGAGTTCGAATGCCGGCTCGAGAATGCCCACAATATCGATTTTGTTGCCCCCGGCATCGATACTTTTGCCCACGACGTTTGGATTTCCACCGAAGCGGGATTGCCAGAATTGATAGCTCAGAATACCGACGATCGGCAATCGCGGCGGCGCCGGCTGACCGCCCTGCGGTGGCGGTGTCGCTCCGGCGGGCTGCGGCGGCGGAGGCGGAGGAGCCACACCGTCGTCCTCAGTAAAATCGCGGCCGAGAATCACTCGCGCACCCAGAACCTGAAAGATGTTCGGAGTGACCGCGGCCCTGGAGATCAGCTGGGGCGGACCTTCTTCGCCGAGGATCGGCACGCGGCCCGGCGTGACGCCCGCGACCCCATCCAGCACCTGGACCTGCTTGCGGATGTCGTATACGTCGCCGGAGGCAACTGGAAAGTCTTTGACGTTTCGGCGCGTCAGGTCATTCGTGATAATGACGAGCCTGTCTCGATTGGAATAGGGCAACGGTCGCAGCAAAACCGCATTAACCACGCTGAAAATCGCGGTGCTGGCGCCAATCCCAAGCGCGATCGTGATGATCGACGTTATCGTGAATGCCGGACTCTTGCGCAGAGAGCGCGCGGAAAGTGCGAGTTCTCGAAGCATTTCCATCGGATCCTCCTCAGGGCGAAACGTGGGAAGATAGCAAATTCAAGACCGGCCGTTTTTGGGCGAATACGTTGTGAATTCAGCTGTGTACATATCCGGCACTCCGGATGCTCGTGCTCGGGTTTGGGACCAGTGTTCAAAATCGAACAGCAACGCCCAGGCTTCGTGACACCATCTGCGAATGAAGAGCCCACGGGACCTGCCAATCTACGAGATCGAATCGGACATCGTCTCCGCATTGACGGCCATGCGACGACTGATTCTTCAGGCGCCCACCGGTTCCGGCAAATCCACGCAGGTCCCACAGATTCTCCTCCGGCACCGTTTTCTCGACAACGGCCGAGTGGTGATTCTTCAGCCTCGCCGGCTCGCCGCTCGATTGCTGGCATCGCGCGTCGCTTCCGAGCTTGGTGTGGAACTCGGCAGTGACGTCGGCTATCAGGTTCGGTTCGAAAACGTCACGAGCAGCCGCACGCGTATAAAGTTCGAAACCGAAGGAATACTGCTGAGGCAGATGATCCAGGATCCTTCGCTGGCGGGCATTCAGGCCTTGATCTTCGACGAGTTTCACGAGCGTCACCTGTACGGCGACATCACGCTGGCACGAGCTCTCGACATTCAGGAAACCCGCCGGCCGGACCTCCAGCTTATCGTTATGTCCGCGACGCTCGATTCCGCCGCCCTGCAACGCTACCTGAATCCATGCGGTGTGCTTGCTTCAGATGGCCGGACGTTTCCCGTCACCATGGAGTATCTTCCGCGACGGCTCGGTGCCAACGCACCTCCGGTGTGGGATATGGCGGCGGACGCTTTCGCCCGCCATGCGAGCGAAGGTGACGTCCTGGTTTTCATGCCTGGTGCGTACGAGATTCAACGCACGATCGAAGCGATCCGTCAGAAACCGCAGTCGCGCGGTTATGTGCTGTTGCCATTGCATGGCGAACTGCCGCCGAGGGATCAGGACGCGGCGGTCGGCAAACACGATCGGCCGAAAGTCGTCGTGGCGACAAACGTCGCAGAAACGTCCATCACGATCGACGGCATCCGGTTGGTGATCGACAGCGGCCTGGCTCGCATTCCCCGCTACGATCCCAACCGGGGCATCAACACGCTGCTGATCGAGCGGATCAGCAGGTCGAGCGCCTTGCAGCGCACGGGACGCGCCGGGCGGACCGCGGCCGGACACTGCGTGCGATTGTGGTCGGAAGCCGAACAGTCGGAACGGCCGCAGCAGGATTTGCCCGAAATCAAACGACTCGATCTGTCTGAAGTCGTATTGACGTTAAAGGCGGCCGGCATCGGCGACCTCCCGAGCTTTCGATGGCTCGAACCGCCGGGCGAAACGGCGGTGCTTCACGCCGAAGAATTGCTGGCGGATCTTGGCGCGATAGAGAACGGCACGATTACGGATCTTGGGCGCCGCATGCTCGCATTCCCGGTTCATCCACGCTACTCCCGCATGCTTCTGGCCGCTGCCGGGCATGACTGCGTGTACGAAGCTTGCCTGGTCGCAGCCCTGGTGCAGGGCCGCGAGCTGCTATTGCGAAGTGTGTCGAAAGAGGTGATCGAAGCTCGCGAGGCATTGTTCGGCGATACGCCGTCGTCGGACTTCTGGACTCTGATGCGTGCCTGGCAGTATGCCGTGGACAACCAGTTTCGTATGGATGCGCTGCGGCACGCCGGCATTCACGGCGTCACGGCGCGTCAGGTCGAACCGCTGCTCGAACAATTCCTGCGGATCGCTCGCGAGGAAGGGCTCCGCGCAGACATATCCTTGAATACCAACGACGCACTACGCAAATGCATACTGATCGGATTCAGCGATCGCGTCGCGCGCCGTCTCGATGAAGGAACTCTCCGATGCGACGTCGTTCACGGACGCCGAGGAACGCTCGCCAAGGAAAGCCACGTTCGCGAGAGTCCATTGCTGGTCGCGGCGGAAATTCAGGAACTCGGAGGCCGGCAGGGCGATGTAAACACCATTCTGTCGCTCGCGTCGGCAATCGAAGGCGAATGGCTCGCCGAGTTGTTCCCTAAAGATGTCCGGCGCGATTTGCGCGTCACGTTTGACGCGACCACGCGCCGCGTCCAGGCGGAAGATCTCCAGTTGTTCCGCGATCTCGTCATCGCCGTCCGCCGCATCGAACCGCCTCCAGCCGATGCATCGGCACGCGTGCTGGCCGAGGAAATCCGTGCCGGGCGGCTTTCTTTACCGCGCTGGGATCACGCGGTTGAACAATGGATATTGAGATTGAACTTGCTGTCGGAATGGTGTCCGGACCTGCAGCTGCCGCCGATTCGAGATGAAGACCGCCTTCATATCATCGAACAGATATGTCTCGGCGCTTTCAGCTACAAGGACATCAAAGATCGTGAGGTGAAGCCTTTCGTGCGGTCCTGGCTCAATCCGGCACAACGCGACCTGCTGGATAAACAGGCGCCGGAGCGCGTCACTCTGACGAACGGACGCAACCCCAAGGTAGTTTATGAAACGTCCACTCCGCCTCACATCTCGCTGCGAATTCAGGAACTGTTCGGAGTAGCTCAAACACCGCGAATCGGCATGAATCGCGTTCCGCTCAGTGTCCACATTCTCGCCCCCAGCATGCGTCCCGTTCAAGTCACGCAGGACCTGGCTAACTTTTGGCGAGAGCATTACCCGCGGCTCAAATCCGAATTGCAAAGAAAATACCCCAGGCACGAGTGGCGTTGAGTTTGTCAAGATCGTGTCAGCCGTGTATAACGTGAATTCAAAAGCCCGGAGGACACGTTTATGAAACACGTTTGGACTCTCGCGATCTTCCTAATCGCGGCGCCGGCGTTTGCGCAAGATCCGGAGGAAGCGCTGCGTGAACTCGGAATGGGAGGAGTGTTTGCCACAGCCAACCTGCCGTTGATGGAAATGAGCCGCGCCAACGATCCCGTGCAGCAGCTGAAACGTTTTTTCCTCGAAGCGCGGATGCCGCTGACCAACGATCAGGTCAAGCGGCTGGGGACGATCATCGACGCTCAGCGGACCGCGTTGAACAACACATCCCCGAGCGACCCTGGGATTGCGCGAATGAATCTCGATTTCATGCGCCGGATCAACGGCGTCCTCACACAGGATCAGAACTCGACCTGGCGCCGTTTTCGAACCGAGCAGATCATGATGCGCGGCGGCTTTCCCGCGCTCAAGCTCATCCTCGAAAACGCCGAGAAGCCTCTGACCGAGGAGCAGGAAAAGAACGTGATCGGTTTCTATAACGAGTTCAACGAGCAAATTAATAAGGAAACTCCAAACCGAGTCACTCTGGACAAACTCGAACACGACGCGCTGGTCAAAGTCATCCGGATTCTCAACTTCGAACAACGGCAGGCGCTATTAACGTCGCGCTTGATGAATCCGAAACCGAAGCCGTAACCCGGGAATGCCTTCGGCGTGACGAAGCTTCTAGTGCCCGCGAGTTTGTTGCTCTTCCGCACACCGGAGGCGTGCCACACTCCGGCGTGCTAAGCGCCGGGTTCCTGATTCTGCGAACGGCGCGCATTTTCAAGCGTGCCGATATGTTTCCGGATATAACGCATAAAGAGAATGGCTCGATCCTCGACAAGGAACGTTGCGGTTCCGACGTCGCCGATCGGTACCGGAAATCGGAATCCGCACTCGGTTTCATACCAAAGTTCTCCATCGCGATAGAAGCTGAACCGGACCTTCTGATTGTTGACAATCATCTCCTTTAACGTGCGCACAATGGCCTCCTTAGTTTTCGTTTGTTCGCGAATAACGACACTTGGACCCTCATGGGCCAGGCGGCCTTGTCGCTTCCGAAACGGTCTATTGGGAGGATCCGTTCGGGCTAGCGCAAAGCCGCCGAACGGTCGAGAAAACTGAAAGGGGTCGCATGACCGGCGGGAACCCGAGTGAGGACTCTGTTGTGGACGCGTCTGGTCATAGCCTCAAGATAATACCACGAAGCCTGTGACTTACTTCTCGCGTGGGGCTTCCAGATACGTATAGCCGTGGAGCCCTTCTTCGTAGAACTCGAGAAGGCGGCCGGACTCCGTGTAGGTGATGCTCCCCTGGCGGACAGCCGCTTCGACGTCGTTGCGAAGTTTACGTAGTAGAGTGGTGGTGTCGAACTCGACGTAATCCAACACTTCTTTCACCGTATCACCCTTCACGACGGTATCGAGAACCACTCGCCCGCTCTCATCGAGACTCACATGGACCGCGTGAGTATCACCGAACAGGTTATGAAGGTCGCCGAGGATCTCCTGGTACGCGCCGATAAGAAAGACGCCGAGGTAGTACGGGTCTCCGTTGAAAGAATGCAGGGGAAGGGTGCGTTTCACATCCTGACGGTCGATGAACGTGTCGATCTTTCCGTCCGAATCGCAGCTGATGTCTCCGAGAACCGCGTGCTGCGTGGGCGGCGTGTTCAGCCGATGAATCGGCATGACGGGAAACAGCTGCTTGATCGCCCAGCTGTCGGGACACGACTGGAACAGCGAAAAATTGCAGAAGTAGGTATCGGCCATGATGTCGTCGAGACCCTGAAGATCCTCGGGAACCTCGTCCATCTGCTCGGCAAGCTTCTTGAGCTTCACAAGAATCGCGAAGTAGAGGTTCTCCGCCTCGCACCGCTGGTTCAGCGGCAGATAACCGGCTCTGAACAAGCTCAACGTCATGTCGAGCGCCTGTTGCGCATCGTGATAGCCTTCGAGCGCGTTCTGCACCGAAAGATTCTGATAGGTCTGCATCATGTCGATCAGAGGCTGCTCGACTTCGGCGGGCCGGATGTTTTCCGTGATCTTTTCGGCGCCGAACGCGGAAACACCGAGGACGTTGAACACCAGCGCGCTGTGGTAAGAAACGATGGCACGGCCGCTCTCTGAAATGATGGTCGGGTGCTTGACGTTTTCGTCATCGCAGACGGTTTGGATGTGGTACACGACGTCATTCGCGTATTCCTCGAGTGTGTAATTGACACTCGATTGAAAATTCGTCTGCGACCCGTCGTAGTCGACGCCGAGTCCGCCGCCGACATCGATGTATTCCAGACCCGCACCCGCTTTCGACAATTCCGTGTAAATGCGTGCCGCTTCGTTGAGAGCGCCCTTAACGATCTGAATGTCCGGAATCTGGCTGCCCAGATGAAAGTGCAGCAGTTTGAAGCAGTCCGCCATCCCCAACGACTTCAATTCCTCGAGACCACGCAGCACCTCCGCCATCGTCAGACCGAACTTCGAGCGGTAGCCGCCGGAGCTTTGCCATCGTCCGCTTCCGCGCGCAGCGAGTTTCACCCGCATGCCGATCTGCGGGCGAACGCCAACCTTCTCCGCGTACTTGAGGATCAAACCAAGCTCCGTGTACTTCTCCACGACGGGAATGACTTGCCGGCCGATCTTCTGCCCGAGCAGTGCCATTTCAATGAATTCCGCATCCTTGAATCCGTTGCAGATCACCGGCGTGTCGTTATAAGCCTGCGCCATCACGGCGAGCAATTCGGGTTTTGAACCCGCTTCGAGACCGAAACCGTATTCGCGGCCGAAATCGAGCACCTCTTCCACAACCTGCCGCTGCTGGTTCACCTTGATTGGATAAACGCAGACGTAACGGCCGGAGTATTGATGCTGGGTGATCGCGGCCTTGAAAGCGTTGTGAACATCCGCGATGCGGTGACGAAGGATGTCGCGAAACCGGATCAGCACCGGCAGCTGAATACCTCGCAGCAGCAGGTGGTCCGTCAGTTCTTTGAGGTCGATCGTTCGCGCCGGATCCTTGGTGGGATGCACGACAAGATTGCCGGACGCTGAGATCGAGAAGTAGCCCTTGCCCCAGCGTTCGACGTCGTAGAGTTCTGTGGCGTCATCGACGCTGAAAGCGTCGTCCTCTGCGAAAGTGGCGCGATGATTCCGAGTGTTCGAAGTGTTCACTCCGAGATAATAAGGCAAATTGAAAAATCGATGCGTAAATAGAATGTGACGTCACACGCGGCGGCTGCCTATTCGCGCACGGGTGGTTTCACCAGTTTGCGAAGCTGCTGGGCCCGTTCCACCATGGCCGCATGATTCGGATCGTTGGGGAACAGCTTCAGATAATCCTCGAGAACCTCGAGCGCGCCCACACCATTACGCATTTTCATAAACACGTTGTGTAGTTGAAGGAAGGGGGACGGATCCTTGTCGTCGCCGGTGTTGATCGACACCAGCAGATGATCCACGGCTTCCGGCAACCGGTCGAGCCGGTATAGCGCAAAACCAAAGTCATACTGGTTGCGAGGCGTCAACTTTCCAAGCTCGGCCAGCTTCGTCAGGGCCTCCACCGATTTCTGAAATTTCTGCGTCTCGTTATACAGCCCGGCAAGCGCGCTGAGCGGACGAGTTTCCTCCGGTTTAATCGCCGCTGCACGTTCGAAGGATTGGATCGCTTCTTCTTTCTTGTTCTGGCGCTGTAGTTCGATCGCAAGCTGCAGATGCGCAGCATAGAACTGAGGCGCAGCCCCAATAGCTCGTTTGAAGTGGGCATCGGCGGGATTGTTTTTCGCCGGATTGCGTACCGCGTCGACACCTTTGTTGAATTCCTCGACGGCCTTAGGCAGCGTCGACGCGATCGTTTCCGCGTTCAGAGTATAGAGCTCGATGTCAGGTGAGGGCCGGGCCCCGGATTCTCCAAATCGTGTGAGCCGGATGAACAATTCTTTTGAAGTGTCGGCCGGCTCGCGCAGCCACAGCGTTGTTGTAAACAGGTTGAAGCGGGAGTCGACAACTTCGACGGTATACGTACCGAGTTGCACGTTGTTGAACCGGAATGTCCCGTTCGCGAACGACTGCACGGACTGCGGTGCAATCGGGCTCACGACATCCAGGACCGGCTTCAGCGACACGATAATCGAAGGAACCGGTTCATCCAACCCGACGACCACCTTTCCCGTAATCGGAAACACCTGCGGCGTCGCATAGTCCGACGCCGTCCCGGTTTTGAGTGTCGGCGCACCTTGCAACAAAAGAAGAAGTGCGAGCGCTAACATCGAAATTACTCCATAGCGGAAACGATCTTCTTAAAGTCGGGATCATTCACCAGCGACTCGAATGCACGGTTTAGCGGCAGCTGCTTTTTGTTTGCCGGATTCAGCTCGACGGCTTTGCGGATAGCGTTAAGCGCATCCGCTTTCTGCCCCATGCGGAGGTGCACTTCGGCCAGTGAGACCCAGTTGAGATCGATCTCCGGAGACTTGTCGCGCGCGGCCTGAGCCTTGGCGAGCGCGCCCTTGAAGTCGTTCGCGGTCGCCAGGCGCGTGGCTTCCGATCGAAGATCGCCGGAGCGGACGGCGTTCAATATTCGACGGAGTTCGCCGAACGGATCTTTGCTTTCGTCGACGCGGAGATCCAGTGCCTTGTCGCCGAATCCCGCAATGGTCAAGGGTTTCAGGATCAGAAGTCCGGCGGACTCCACGCCGCGTTTATCGCCTCCACCCTTTTGTCCCTGCTCCAGTGCGTCGAGCAGGCGCTCGGCCAGCGGTCCTGACGACGACTCGAATGACTTCGCCATGTTGTCGACCACTTCCGGCCCGGCGAGCGTGTTGCCCTGCGCGCAATAGTTGACGCCGCACTTGTGACCTTTCCAGTCGGTAATTGTCGGGCTGGTCCAGGCCGCGGTCCTCCCTTGGATGTCGAGAATGGCCACCTGCCGTTGATTGCGGCCCTCGTCTCCGCGCAGCATGAAATCCAGCGCCTGCTGCGGACTCATGCCGGATTCGATCAGCGGAATACCGACCTCGCTATACATGGGATTCGATCCGGACTGGTGCGCGAATACGGCAACGCCTCCTTTGCCCCCACGCACACGGCTGCCGACGGCGATCGTTTTCGAATGGACGGCGATTCCCAACTCGCCCGTATTCGGATCGCGTCCGATGATCGAAAACGTGCCCTCTTCACCCGGAGCGTACACCTGCGCTTGTGCCTGAATAACGAGCGCAAGTATCGCGAGCAAGAAAATCAAAATGCGCAAACGCATGAATCCTCCTATTTCTTTTCTGGGAACAACGTCACTTTCACGAAACTGTTTTCGTTGAGATAGGTTTTCGCTGCTTCCTGGATCACCGCGGCGTTGAGCTTCTTGAAATATTCCGGGACATCCCAAACGCCGGCGACGTCTTCGTTGAACTGATACTTGAACAACACTTGATTCAAGATGTACCCATTCTGCTTGATGCTGGTTTCGAACTCGCGAGTCAGCGCTTCCTTCTCATCGGCCGTTTGCGTTTCGGTCGGACCGGCGGTTTTGAACTTGTCGATCTCTTCGAATACGCGTTTGATCAAATCGTCGGTGCGTTGCGGATCGCAACCGAACTGGATCGTCACGGTGTACTCCGGGTTCGGCATTTTTTGATAACTCTGGTTGACGCCGATGCTGTAGGTTCCTCCCAGTTCTTCACGGATCGTTTCCAACAGCCGTGTCTGCAGGATCTGCGCCATCGCACGAATCGTGACGCGATGGGTTTGATCGTATTCAAACGGTCCACTGAAAACGATCGCCGCCTGACTTTTCGGCTCGATGCCCTTCTCGACTTTCTTCTCGATGACGCCTGTCGGCAGGCGCGCGCCGACGTCCTTCCAGGTCTCCTTGCGATAAATCGACGGCAATCCACCGAGATATCGCTCAACGAGCGGCTTGATGGCTGGGAGATCAAAGTTGCCGACGAACACAAACGTGAAGTCGCTTGCGTCCGCGAAGCGGTCCTTGTAGAAGGCGAGCGACTTTTCGAGATTCCATTCGTCAACGCTCTCCGGCGAAGGCACACGCCTTCGAAGATGGTTCTGGCCTAGCGCGGTGGTCAGCGCTTCGCTGAAGGCAAACTCGGGCGTCGATCGCTGGTTCGTGAGGAATCGCTTCGTCTGATCCACCTGCAAACCGAAGATGGTCTCATCGGCCCGGGGTTGCGTGAAACGCAGGTAAATGAGCTGGAACATGGACTCGATATCTTTCTTAGAGCTGTTGCCGCTCAATCCCTCTTCCAGTTCACCTATCGACGCCGATGCGGAAGCGGTCTTACCCGAAAGGATTTTTCGAAGGTCGAGCGCATTGAATTTGCCCACGCCGCCCGATCCGACAATCTGCGCGGCCGTGCTGGCGGGAATGTAATCCTTGTCTGGGGCAAGCGACGTCCCGCCGGGACTGGTCGCACGGAACAGGATTTCATCTTCCTTGAACGTGGTCGGTTTCAGCACAACCTTCACACCATTCGACAATTCCCACTCGGTGACACCGATCGCCTCGCGCATCGTGACTTTCACAACCTTCCCCGGTTGCGGAAGTTCGTCCAGCAGCGCACCGGAAGCGACGCTGTCAACGTAGGCTTTTAAGTCGGTCGAAGGCGCGGCCTTGATGGCAGCAGCGAGTTTCGCCTCATCCGGCATGATGACACCGGGCTTGTCCGGCGCGGTCACGACCACAACGCGATTCTTGTCGGTAAACCAGTCGCGGGCTCTGGCATTGATTTCGTTCAAGGTGATCTGCGGCAGGAATCGCTGATTCAGATTGTATTCGAGCTGTTCGCCGGGCACGGGCTCCTGGGTCAAAAAGTTTCGGATGAACTCGTCGGCCCTGCTGCCGGATTCGCGATTATCCTTCTCGGCAACCATTCGCTCGAGACCACGCTGCAGGTTTAGCTTTTGGCGTTCCAGTTCGGTTGCGGTGAAACCGAAGCGCGCCACGCGCTCAACCTCGGCCAGGATGGTGGTTAGACCGCGCTCGACGCCATCCTCTTTGACGCGAGCCGAGAGTGACGCCTCGTCCTTCGAACTCGAGATGAATGAACCACGGCCGACCGAGGCGCCGAGGAAAGGCGGATCGGCTTTGCGCGACAATTCGGCAAACCGCGCATTCAGCATTCCCGAAAAAAGACCGTCGACGATTTGTTCGCGGTAAACGCCGTACGTGCCCTCTTTGCGCGCCGGAAGGATGTTATCCACCTCGACGCTTGTGGATGTTGTTTCCTTGTCCGTGACGGTTGTGAAAACCGTTCCCGGACGATCCGGCACATCGAAAGTAGTCCGCGGCCGCGGCGACGCCGCTTTCGGTATCGCGCCGAAGTGCGTCTTCACCATGTTCTCGACGGGAGCTTTGGCGAAGTCGCCCACAACAATAACGGCCATCAGATCCGGCCGGTACCAGTCGGCGTAAAACTTCTTCAGGCGTTCGGGTTTGAAAGTCTGAATGATGTCGGGCTTGCCGATCGGAATCCTTTCCGCGTAGTGCGATCCGTTGAGAAGCACCGGGAAGAGTTTGTCGAGCGTTCTCATTCCCGCGCCCCGCCTCAACCGCCATTCCTCCATGACGACGCCGCGCTCTTTGTCGATTTCCGTCGTCTCAAACGAAACGTTGTGCGCCCAGTCTTCCAGGATGAGGAGCGCTTTATCGATGACCTCGAGTTTGTCGCTGGGAATCTCAAGGATGTAGACGGTCTCATCGAAACTCGTGTACGCGTTCAAATCGGCGCCGAACCGCATGCCAAGCGACTCGATGAAGGAAATGATCTCGCTCTTCGGAAAGTGCTCGGTTCCGTTGAAGGCCATATGCTCCACGAAATGCGCCAGGCCTTGCTGGTCGTCGTCTTCCAGAATCGAGCCGGCCTTCACGACGAGTCGAAGTTCCGCACGCTTCTCGGGCTTTTTGTTCTCGCGAACGTAATACCGCATACCGTTCGGCAACTGTCCGATCGTGATTTGTGATTCAGGTGGAATCGAGTCGTTCAGCGCGATCGCCGGCTGTTGCGGAACGCCGGTCAGGACCGCGCAACTCAGAAATAAAACTGCAGCCAACGCCAACAGGATACGAGTGCGAGTCGTCATATTACGCTTCCTCAGTGAGCTTGGAATGCCCGAATTATACAGTACGGACTGCTGCGGAACTTGCCCAGGATGAAGTGCGGCGCCCCGAGGCCGGTCATGTACCGTTATCCGCGTTGAATGACGCGAATGGCGTCGAGACGAAGGCGGGCTCGAGCGAGGTGCTGATCGAGCGCGTCACATTGATGAACGAGAAGATCGATTTCTTCATCGCGAACGCTGCGGTTGATCTTCTGCAGTTCCTGCAGCCGACGGATTTCATGGTGCAGCTGCGCTTTCATTTCAAGGCGTGCCTGTCCGACCAGACGCTCGACCTGAGCGTCAGCCAATTCAGTGGCGCGCCGGAGAAGATGCGGCATCAGATTCTCTCTGAAGGCCGGTTGGTCCAGAAGCGAGTGAGGATCGCCGGACCTCAGAGAACCGATCGCGGTTCGAACCGGGCTGGCTTGGTGATCGAGCAGGATGCGAATCGGAGTCGGCGGAAGAAACCGATCGGCGTGCAGCTTCAAGGGAGCGACACACTCCAGCACGTAGACCGTTTCCAGGTAGATGCCCGTCGACTTCTTGTCGGGCCACAGGGCGAAACTGCTGTTCCCTTTTTCCGAACCGAGCACCATATCGAGCGCGCCGGTCACTAATGGATGGTCCCACGTCAGGAATTGAACATCCTCACGTGCAAGTGCGCGCCGCCTGTCCGATGTAACGCCGAATCCATCGGAAGACAAACCGGGAAAAGACTCCGCGAAAACGCCCGCGGAACCGAGCCGATAGCTCCGCGGCGCGACCTCGTCCACATCCAATGAAAACTCGTCGAAGATGGAAAGCATGAATGTGTCGATGGCGTTATCCTGATCCGCCCTTTCGATTTCCTGGACGAGCCTGGCGGCGGCGTCCGGACGAAACGAGTTCATTTCGAGCAAACGATCGCGACCGTCGTGCAACCGCTCGGCCACCTCTTCTCGCGCGGCCTGTGTTTCCTCGATCAATTGGGTTAATTCGTTCTCGCGAAACTCCCTCGCCACCCCGTGGACGCGCGATCCGAATCGATCGAACAGTTCATGCCCGCCATTGAGATTCTTTTCAAAAACGGACAGACCTTCGTGATGCCATCGCGCAAGCACCTCGTGGGCGGTGCCGGTGATATACGGGACATGAATGTGGATTTCCGAACGCTGGCCGATGCGATCGAGGCGGCCGATGCGCTGTTCCACGAGTTCAGGGTCGAAGGGAAGATCGAACAAGACGAGATGGTGGGCAAACTGGAAGTTCCGGCCTTCGCTGCCGATCTCCGAACAGAGAAGGATTCGGGCTCCGTTCTTCTCGCCGAACCATGCGGCATACCGATCGCGTTGGACCAGCGACAGGCCTTCATGAAAAACGGCTATGCTCACGTTCTTCATTCGCTCCTTAAGCGCACCGTCGATCATCGCGGCCAACGCCGGAGTTCGGCAGATGAGCAGCACCTTTTCGGGGTCGAGATCGAGGAGCAGCCCGGCGAGCCAATCGCTAAGCACATCGAAGTCGCGCGACGACGCGTCCGGCCGATGCAACGGCGTCATGTGCACGATGCGTTTCGGAAAACCGGCGATCGTCGAGCGTGTGTTCCGGAACATCACGCGGCCCGTGCCGTGCTGATCGAGCAGGTCTTCCAGCTGCTGCGGATCTCCCGTCGCTTCGGCCGAGCGCGCAACGTCGCGATAACGTCCGGTCTCGGCGACGAATTCCTCAAAACTAAAAAACCGGTCGGGGTCGAGAAGGCGCAGCCGCGCGAAGTGACTGGCAAGTCCAAGCTGTTCGGGAGTCGCTGTCAAAAGGAGGAGTCCTGGAATCTTGCGGCTGAGTCTTCCGACCAGCGAATACTCCGAACTCGCAGCCTCCTCCGACCATCCGAGATGATGCGCTTCGTCGACAACCAAAATGTCCCAGCCCGCGGCCAGCGCCTGCTCCGCACGCCGTTCGTTGCGAGTGAAGAGCGTTATCGTCGACAGGACGAGCTGATCGTCAAGAAACGGATTCGCTTCCGGATCGACAGCCTCGATGGCTTCGCATCGTTCCTCGTCAAAGATGTGAAACCACAAACTGAAGCGTCGCAGGAGTTCCACGAACCATTGATGGACCAGAGATTCCGGAACCAGAATCAGAACGCGCTGTGCCCGGCCTGTCAGGATCGACCGGTGCAGGATCAAACACGCTTCGATCGTTTTGCCGAGCCCTACTTCGTCCGCAAGGAGCACGCGGGGCGCAAGCCTGCCGGCGACTTCGGATGCGATATAGAGCTGGTGAGGAATAAGTTCGATGCGTCCGCCGGCAAATCCGCGAACGCTGGATTTACGCGACTGATGCTGGTGCTGCAGGGCCTGGTAGCGGAGGTCGAAAACTCGGGGAGGATCGGCCTGTCCGGCGAAAAACCGCTCTTCAGGCTCGTTGAAACTGATGGAGTCGCTCAGGTCGTTTTCGCACACTTCCCGGCCGGCGCCCTGGTAGTAGAAGAGTCCATCGCGCTCCGCAACGGAGTGGACCGCCATTTCGGTATTGTCCCTGGTCTTGATCGTGTCGCCGGGTCTGAAGCGCACGCGCCGCAGAGGGGCCGATGTCAGCGCGTACTCGCGATGTTCGTCGCTGGCGTTGAACTCGGCCGTGACTTTCCGGTCGGTCACGCGGACGATCGAACCCAAACCGAGCTCGGGCTCGCTTTCGCTGATCCAGCGCTGGCCGGGACGAAACAAGATTGTCATACGCTCAAATCTTACATTGCCGCTTGCGAACCCGGCGCGTCGAGCCTATGCTGCTGATCTCAGGAGGTTGAAGTGAAACGAAACTGCGGAATCCTACTCCTGTTGCTGGCGTTCGTCGCTTTCTCGACGGCCGCTTACGCACAGGAATTGAAGGTAGGCGACGCCGCACCCGATTTCACGTTGCAGGCCAGTGATGGACAAACCTACACCCTTTCCAAACTGAAAGGAAAGACGGTCGTGCTGGCCTGGTTCCCCAAAGCTTTCACCGGTGGCTGAACGGCCGAATGCCGTGCGCTCCGTGAGAGCGGTGGACAAATTCGGGCATTCGACGTCGCATATTTCATGATCAGCGTAGACAAGTTGGAAGACAACACGGCATTCGCCAAGAAGGAAGGGGCAACGTTCCCTCTGCTTGCGGATCCGACCCAAAAAACCGCGAATGCGTACGGCGTCCTGCGGGACTACGGCGGTGATCTCGGGAAGCTCGCCAACCGGTGGACGTTCTACATCGGACCGGACGGAAAGATCATTGCCATCGACAAAACCGTCAAGCCGGCAAGTTCCGGTGAAGACATGCTTGCGAAATTGAAGGAGCTGAAGGTTCCTCCGGCCAAACAGTAAAAGGTTTTGGGACGCACACCTGAATTGCGGTCTGCGTCCCAAATCCTACATCTTCACTTTACTTCCCAGCCACGCATCCCTGAACGCTTTCTGCGCCGCGGTCAGTGTGCCGCCCTGACTCTCCACAGGAACGACCTGCTGGGCCGTAGGGTCTTGCTTCACAGTGATCGTCTTGTTGGCGACGGCGCCTCCCCGCCGCTCGACCGTTACCCGAACCTGCTCCCCGGGCTTCTTACTCGAGATCGCATTCCACTCAACGATCGTCGCGGGCTGTCCGTCGATCGTCCTGATGATGTCGCCCAGATCGATCCCCGCATCGTAGACCGGTGTATTGAATGGAACGGGCGATGGAGGACCGCCCCGATTCGCGGAAGAGCCGACCAACAAGCCCTCGGCAGTCTCCGCAACCCGGACGTTACCGATCCAGCCCCGTCCCGCCGGCGCCATTTGCAACGCGTAGCCTGCGAGCGAAAGCAGATGTCCGTAATCGGGAGCGTCTCGACCTTCGACATACTTGTCGAAGAAATCGTCCGCGAACTTCCGGTTGCCGGTCAGCGCCGCCAGGTGATCGCGAAGATCCTTCAACCCGTACGGTTTTCCCACCAGACCCGGAGCAGGACCACCCGGTTTGCCATGTTGAGTCCAGAGGAGCTTCATGTAGTCATCCAGCGATAGCTTGCCGCTGGATAATTCGCGAAGCGACAAATCGAGTGCGAGCGCGATCCCCGACCCATAGGAGTAGTAGGAGAGAAACGTCCGGTTGGCGTCGGTCTCGTCGACGAAACTGCCCGCGCCGTCGGCGAATGGAGCGTACTCGCTCATCTGGACGGGCGATCTCACCGCCCGGCCGGGAGTGTTGATGACCTGTGTGGCGCCGCTGACGGGCGCGCTGCTGTCCCGCTGTCCGCCCGAAAGGCCGGCGCGGGTGATGAGGAGCGGACCGTAGTATTGCGTGAACCCCTCACCCAGCCAGAGACAGCAGGTCACGTTTTCCCGGGTGAAATCAAACGGCTCGATGCCGGCGGAACGGATGCGTTCCATATTCCAGTTGTGAAAGAACTCATGCGAGATCACGCCCAGGGCCTGCCGGCGCGCTTCGAGAGTTCGGATGGAGGCCCCGGGCGACGCGATGGCGGTGCTGTTCCGGTGCTCCATTCCGTCTCCATGGCCCCACGGAACGTAATCGAGAAGAAAGGTGTAGTTCCCCGGTTCATACTTCGGAAACTCACCGAAGACGGCCATCTGTTCCCGAACCAGTTGTTGAACAAGCCTGGCCAGTTCGTCTACATCCGCTTGCGTCGCTTCGACGGAATGCACCACCAGCCGGAAACTGGCAGGTGTTCCGTCGGTGTTCGGAACGCTGAACGAACTGGTCCGGAAATCCGATAACTCGACAGGACTGTCCATGAAGTACTGCAGATTCGGCGCTGTGAACGTGCTGGCCTCGTTCGTGGTCGGATAAAGCTGTGTCGCGACTTTCCATTTGGAATCTGCGGGCGTAACGAACGTGATCCGCATGGGCTGGTTCTCATGGCCGGGCGACCACATGAATGCCGCGGGCATGTTGAGATGCGCATGTGTTGTGTCGATGCCGAAGAACGTGCCGTTGGCGTAGTCGCCGAAGATCCGATAAACGATGCGGACCGTTCCATCGTGGCCTGAAACGCGCCACACATCGGCGTCCGGGCGCGTCGTGGCGATCTTCTGTCCTTTGCCGTTGTACGCTTCAACAAAGAAAACATTCTTGGCGAACTCCGCCACCGCATAACGGCCTGGCGACGACCGGCTCATTCGTGCGTCGAGCGGCTGCGAACCGAGTCCGGTATACGTGATCTCGACCTGCATCCAATGGTGCTCGGGTTCAGGAAACGTGACTCGATAATTGATCGGCGCGGTTGTTTGGGCCTGCACAGCCTGCGCCGCAACAACCGCAACAAGAATGATGAACAACACGACACGACGCATGAATTCCTCCTAAGGAAGTGCCACGGCTTCTAAGCCAGGTAACGTTCTTTCAGGATTCGCAGGTGATGTTCGGTATGACCGGCAATGATATACGCGGCGGCACGCGTGGTGAGTTGATTGCCGTTCGCGATTCCGCTCCGGCTCCAGGCGGCGTTATCCAGATGTTTGAATTGCAGGATCGTTGCGCGGCGGACGGCTTCGAATTCCGTGATGATTTCGCCAAGCGGAACGTTCGCGTAATTGGCGTGCTTCGTCCACACATCCTGATCAAATCCGGGCAATGCCGCGGTGTCGTTCCGTCCGAAGGCGAGCCCGCGGTATGAGAACACTTTTTCGCTATCGATGATGTGACCGATGAGCTCTTTGATGCTCCATTTTCCAGGCTCATACCGGAAGTCCGCTTTCGACTCGTCGATTCCGCGGAGCAGCGCCGCCGTGGACTCCAGTTGCTGGTTCATGAACGCCAGGATGTCCGATCCGGGAACTTTGCTGACATAAGTGTTGAAGTATTCCGCGTATTCGTCCATTCCTGGTCTGTCGATCGCTGTCTTTGACATTCTCCACCTCACTAATGAGTCTCACAATTATACTGAGCTTTCGATGTCCTTACCTCTGACGTTCGACCCAACGTTTCGACCCTTCCTGCAGGAGCTCGCCCGTTTTGAGAACCTTCAAGAGCTGGAGCGATCCAGTCTCTATATCCAGCTACGTCCGGAATTCGACCGCGTCCTCACCCATGTCTGGCACGAAGAATTTGCGGTGACGGCCGTTCCCCGCAGCGAATCGATTCGCGCCGTCGCATGGAATATCGAGCGCGGTCTTTGTGCGGACGGCGTCATACGAATTCTGGAGCACCACCCGATGTTGCAATCCGCCGATGTACTTCTGCTCTCCGAACTCGATTGGGGAATGGCGCGGACGGGAAACCGGTTTGTGGCGCATGAAATCGCGTCGGCTCTGCACATGAACTACGCATTTGCTCCGTGCTACGTGGCGCTGACGAAGGGAGCCGGCGTGGAGAAGCAGTCGGCAGGAGAGAATGCGGAATCGTTGCATGGGAACGCGTTAATGTCGGCTCATCCCATGCGGCAAGTGCACTCGCTCGCACTGCCGAACGGAAAGGACAAGATGAAAGGCGCCGAAAAGCGGATCGGCACCCAGCGAGCGGTGATCGCGGATATCGAACATCCCAAGGGATCGTTCCGCGCGGTGTCCTTGCATCTGGATGCGCACTCATCGCAACGGCATCGCTATTTGCAGATGCGTCGTGTGCTCGATCACCTCGGGGCGCTTAATCCGAAGCTTCCGGTGTTGATCGGAGGCGATTGGAATACCACGACACACGATGCGAGCAGAGCTCTCTACTCGATCATCGGATATTTTCGACGCGTGCTGATGGGAATTCGCAACGTCGTCACCAATCATTACCCTCATCCCGACCGCTGGTTCGAGCGAAGGATGTTCCGCGAATTGGAGCGGCGAGGCTACACCTATCGCGATCTGAATCGGCCGGGCGAATGCACGCTGCATTACAACGTCAGTGACATTACGGCGAATCTCAACATGGGCGAATGGGTCCCGCGATGGTGTTTCTGGTTCATCAACTGGGCGCTGGAAAGAACGGGCGGCCGCTGCTCGATGAAACTGGATTGGTTCGCGGGGACCGGAATCCAACCCGACGCACCGGCAAAGGCAATCGCCGGCCTCGAGGAAAACGGCCGCCCCGTCTCGGACCATGATCCGATTGTTCTGGCGTTCAAAGTCGGCCGGCCCCAGTTGGGTTAAGATGTCTCGCGTGGGAGGCGTCTTATGAAGCGACTCGTCGTTGTTCTCTTCCTTCTTCAACTCATCCTCGCAGCCGAGCCCCGGCAGACCGCCACGCGATCGGCGGCGGTTGCGGACCGTGGCCTGAAACCTTCGGATTTCCCCCAGCTGAAGAAGTTGATGGATAACGTGTATGTGTTTTCGGATCTGCACACGTTCGGTTATATGACGAACGATCTGATCGTGATCACGGCTGACGGCGTTCTGATCGCCGATGGCCAGGGATCCACTGCCGTAACGCAGAAGCTCGTCGATCAGGTCAAGGCGCTGACATCGCAGCCCATCAAGTTTGTCGTCATTTGTTCCGAGCACGGCGATCATACGGGCGGCAACTCCATGTTCCCGTCCACTGCAACGTTCGTCTCGAGCCCATTCTCGAAACGAACCTTCGAACAGCAAGCTGCGAACGATAAGCCCAACGGACCAAAGACGATCGTTCCGTCCGAGACGGTCGCGGACAAGCGTGTGATCAAAATGGGCTCGACGGAAATCCAGATCCTGAACAGCGGCCGGTCGCACACCGGTGGCGATCTCGAGGTCTACCTGCCGAAAGAGAAAATCGCGTTTATGAGTGAAACCTACAGCAATCACATTTTCCCATCGATGCGAACGGCCTACCCTCGAGAGTGGATTGTCACGCTAAAGAATGTGTCGAAGCTGGACGCCAACGTGGTTATTCCTGGACACGGCTTCGTCGAAGATCCGGCACTCCTCAAAACAGAGCTCACGGAATTCTCAAAGGCGCTGGATTACGTCGTCGGCGAGGCGACTCGACTGCATAAGATGGGTCTAACGGTAGAGCAGGCGCTAAAGCAGGCGAACTGGGGCCCGTACGAGACCTGGACCAGCAAGGACCGGAACTCACCGATCGCGATGCAGCGGGTTTACGACGACCTGGACGGTAAGCTGAACTAGCGATATTGCGTGGCGAGATTCGCGATGACTGAGACGAGCTGGCCCGGATCGAAAGGCTTCGGCATATGCACCTGGAACCCGGCCGAGAGCACCGTGTCCCGATCGACCGCTGTTGCATAAGCGGTGAGCGCAATCGCCGGAACGATGCTGCCACGCTCCCGATCGCGCGCTCGAACGCGGCCGATCAGCGTGTAACCGTTATAGTCCGGCATGCCGATGTCGGCGACCAACACGTCCGGTCTCGACTGGTCGTATTCATCCAATGCTTCGGAAACGCAGGACGCGGCGCGAACGCGTCCGCCTTGAGTTTCGAGAAGAACGCGCAGGAGTTCGCGGGTGTCGTTGTCGTCTTCGACAACCAGAATACTGACACCCTGCAACGTCTTGAACATGTCAGCCTTCATCGCACTCAAGATACTCCCGGGACCTACAGAGCGCTACATTCAAATCAGAAATTTGGCGATTCCTTGAAGGCCCTGGAATTCCCTACTGTATTCCGAGAATCGATTTGCCCTCGGGGGAGATCCGCTGGGGAGTCCATGGCGGATCCCAGACCACCTGAACGTCCGCCTCTTTGACACCTGGCAGATCCAGCAACTTCCACTGCGCGTCCGCAGCGATGGAGGTACCCATCCCGCATCCCTGTGCAGTCAGAGTCATCTTCACTTCGACGCGACTCTTCTGCTCCTCAATGGGCAGGATTTTGAGATCGTATATGAGTCCGAGATCGACAATGTTGACGGGGATTTCGGGATCGTAGCAGGTCTTTAGCACCTGCCATATGCGCTGTTCCAGTTCTTCACCGGACAGAGGCTCCACGGCTGCAGCGGCGGCTTCGGGTGGCACTTCCTTTCCGATGGCGTCCGCATCACGGCTCGCCACACGGAACAGACCACCGTAACTGGGGACCAGCAGCGTAAATGATCCACCAAGCGACTGTGTGACGACGACTTCGGTTCCCTGCGGCAACGTGACTCCATAACCCGCGGGCACGGCCACCGTCTGAACGTCTCGTGTGAGTTTGATGGGATCGTTACCTGTGCCGTACATGGCTTTCATTATAGCTGGAATCGCGTTTTCGCGACGTCTTCGCGCCGGCGAGGGAAGGAATCAGAATTGCTTCATGCAACGCATTGATCCCAGCACGATAGAATGGAATCATTATCTGAGGAGGTTTCAAACAATGCCCAAATGCCCGGTCCATCGCATCGACTTGGTTTGTTTTTGCCCGGCCTGCCGTGGATCGGTCAGGTCGAAACGAAAGGCGGCCTCATCCCGCGAGAACGGGAAACTCGGCGGACGCCCTCGCAAAGCAAGGGCGCGAAGACGATCCGCTTAGTTAGCTGGCGCGCGATTCGACAATGAGGTGGCGGCAACTTCCCGGACGCGGCGTGTGTCCGACGCCACGTTGACTGCGGCGCCTACGTGTATCGTCTCAGTTTGACTTCACGCCACACCTGGCTTTGGCGCGAGGACTTTTTGTCCATATCAAGCAGGATATAATCCCTGCCGGGCATTCGTTGGCTTGTGCGAACGCCTTTCCAAGCGGGCTGCGTCCAATATTCCATTACATTTTTGGGGGTCATTGTGAAACCTGGCGGACTTTCGACCTTATTGATCATCACGGCGACGTCCGTTGCCGCAGCGCAGCGGCCCGAGCCTCCCATGAACAATCCGGTGATCGTCGTATCCGGCGTGGGAGAAATCCGGATAGCGCCGGATGAGGCAACGGTGAGGATCGGCGTTGTGCGCCAGGCCGCAGCCGCTCAGGCAGTGCAAGACCAGGCGAATGCGGCTGCGAACGAGATCCTGACGTCGATTACCCGAACCGGCGTCGCCGCGAGCGATATCCAGACATCGCGACTATCGCTCATGCCGGTCTATGCGCCGCGCAGTCCGGAGTCCAGTCAGGCGCCGCGCATCGTGGCTTATCAATCGTCGAATGTGGTTTCGGTCCGGGTGAGAGATCTGAACAAGATGGGATCCGTCATCGACGCTGCACTGAAGGCAGGCTCCAACGAAATCCAGGGCGTTAGTTTCGGCCTGCGCGACGACTCGTCAGCCCGCCGCGACGCCCTCAGGCAAGCCGTCACGGAAGCGCAAAAGAAAGCCGAAACGATTGCTGAAGCCGCGCGTCAGGTTCTGGGACCGCCGATTGAAATTGCCGAAAACGGTGTGTCGATTATGCCAAGAAGCGACATGAATGAAGGAGTCATGATGCGCGCCGCTGCCGCCCCGACACCGATATCCGCGGGTGAGATCGAAGTGCGCGCCAATGTGACGATCCGTTATCGCATTGCCGGTCCCCGGCCGTAAAGTCGTCAGACCGCGACGGCGGGTTGAGTCATTAAGGAAGTTCGGTAGGCACGAACGAGATTGTTTGTGGAAAATGCCGCGCCCACACGGCCCTGGCGGTCCGTGACGATAAACCCAACGCGTCCCGCGGTCCGCCGGCCGGCGGCCGCAACCGCAAGGTCCGCGGCTTCCTGAGGCGAGCGGCCCGACGCCACCAGGTCGTTGATCATCTTCGCCCCGACGATCTTCATGATCGATTCCCCATACCCCGTCGACGAAACAGCAGCACCTTCATTGTCGGCGTAACAACCGCAGCCGATGAGCGGCGAGTCTCCAACCCGTCCGGGATATTTGAAGAACGTTCCTCCAGTCGACGTCCCCGCTGCAAGATTTCCGCGCATATCCAGGGCGACTGCTCCGACCGTGCCGAACTTTTCGTTCCACCGATCGACCTCGGCCTCGACTTTAAAAATCGCCGGATCGCATAACGGAATCCCGTTCTCGATGGCAAAAGTTTCCGCCCCGTACCCGCACAAAAGCAGGTGATGGCTTTTCTCCATCACGAGCCGTGCAAGCTGTATCGGATTGCGGATGCGCTCGACGCACGCCACAGCGCCGGAGTCGAGCGTGGCACCGTTCATCATGATCGCGTCGAGTTGAGCTTTGCCGTCCCGATTGAGATGGGAACCAATGCCGGCATCGAAAACGGAATTTTCCTCGAGCTCGATAATCGATTGCTCACAGGCATCGATGGCCGTGCCCCCGTTCGAGAGGATCGCCCAGCCGCGTTCGACCGCGCGATGCGCGCCGATTCTGCATCGCTCCGTGAGATGCGATGGAACATCCCAGGCGCCGCCGTGAATGATCAGAGCTAGAGGATTCACGCGACCAGCATAATGGACGTTGCGCGGTTATCGGGTGGTCTTTTCGGTCTTATCGGCGCGGCGATCGTCCTCGCGGAGGATGGTGCCGTAGTTCTTTCCCATGATGGTGACCGATTCGGAGACACGTCCTTTCACGCCCACATGAGCGCCTTTCGTCGGTACTCCGCCGTTTTCAGAATAGACCCACAAATTGCCGGTCCCGTCGGAGATTTCGTAAACACCCCGCCCGAAACCCATGATCGACGCGCCCATCGAATTCACGACCTCGCCGGCAACGGCCACGTCCTTGTTCCGGAATCGGCCCGGGTCTGCCGTAATGTCTCCAATTTTTGTGCGCTCGCAGGCTGTCAGCAACAAACTAAGTAGAACGGCCGCCGCTATAAATGTAAGTCTTTTCGGGTTCATTCATTTCTCCTCGAACTTAAGACGAACCTTGTCGACAACTGGTAAGCACGTAATCGGCCACGCCTGAAGGGCCCGCGAACGAAACGGGGCATCACGAAACCGCGTCGTAGCCGGAGACAAAAGGATGCTGAATTCCTGTCTGGCGATCGAAGGTATGGCGACGCTGGGAGCCGATGTCGCCGCCATAAATATGAATGGAAATGGTCGGAGTCGCCGTGCGGTTGAAGATCTGGTGGATATCGCGATTGGGCGGATACACGTGAGAAACATCTCCTGGCTTCGCCCGAACCGTGCGGACAAGTTCGAGTCCGGATGCGGAAGCGCGAAACCGGCTCTCCTCTTCCTCACCTTCGTACTGGCCGATCACACCCCAGGTGCAGTGATCGTGAATCGGCGAGCCTTGGCCCGAATTCCACACGAACGAAACAACGGAGAACGCGTGATCGTCGGGCCGGTACAACAGATACTGCGCGTATGCTTTCGAGGGAATGCCGCGGCGGTATTTCTCCTCGAGCCAATCGCGATTCAAGACAAGTTGGCGAAGATGAGGTTCGATGACCAGGACGATTTCCGCAGGCTGCCGGAGCGAGCGGATCGGCGTCTCCACGGCCTGAATAAACGCGGCCCAGCTATCGCGGGACGCCATCAAAATAATCCACGACTGTCCTGGCAACCATGCCGATCCGATCTTCCGTCTCCGAATAATCGCGGCTGATATTTTGCGTGAAGACGGAAATGACGATGTCGCCGGAGCGCGCATAGATGATGCCGACGTCGTTGGCGACCGTGCCGAGATCGCCGGTCTTGTGTCCGACCGGAACATTCAGAAAGTGCGGCAACCGTCGAGCACCGGATAATTGCCCGCGCATCATGCGTTGCATTTCGTCGCAGGACTGCTTCGAAGCGATTGTTCCCTTGCTGATGCCTTCGAGAAGCCTGCTTGTATCGCGCGGACTCATCGCGCCGAGCCACAGAGACTGGTCGGTTTCCATCTGCTTGTTGTACGTCGTCCCACTGCCGGGATTGGCGGCCATCGCCTTGCGGACTTCGTCGAGCAGCGCAGTTCGCCCTTCGGTGAATGCAGGCAAATTGACCTGCAGAGCGAAGACGTCCTCGGGCGTGAGACTCTTGTACTTCGGATCAGCGAACTCGTACCGCTGTTTAAACAGCTGATAGGTTGTCTGCACCAGACGGAGTTCGGTGTAACCATTTTCTTTGAGCCATTGATTTACGCGGTCGACACCGCCGACCTTCGCGATCATGAGATCGGTGGCGGAGTTGTCGCTCGTGATGACCATCTCCATGATGAGATCGCGAATCGTCGGCGCAAGGCCGATGGAAAAGGATCGCAGCGCGCCGGAACCGCCGCGATAATCGGACTTCTTCATCTCAACGCGTTCGTCGAGATTCAATCGCTTCTGATCGGCCATCTGAAAAGCGATCACCATCACGGTCAGCTTGATCACGCTCGCGCTGTTGAATTGTTCGTGCTCGCGAACCCCGGCTTCTTCGCCCGTCGTCATGTGCTTCACATAGACGCCGGTCTTTGCAGGGAACCGGCTGAGCTCGGCTTCGAGCAATTTGGTGAGCCCGGATTTCGGCGCGGTTTGAGAAATCAAAACGCCTGGCAACACGACAAGCAGGACGAGGGCTGAAAGGTATCTCATAGTGGGGCGATTATATAACCGAAAGAAACAGCGGCACACACCCGGGTGTGATCTTGGGCGAGCATCTCGTCAGACGCTCTGCGATGCGCGCGTCAAACCCTCATCGATTTACTCCGCCCTTAGCCCGGTGAGTGGATCGATGGATGAAGCCCGGCGCGCGGGAACGAAACAAGCAAAGATCACCACGAGCAGAATCGAGACGAGCACTCCTCCAAGCGTCAGTGGGTCCGTGATTCGCACGCCGTAAAGAACCGATGCCATATATCGCCCGAAGACGAACACGCCGGCAAGACCGATCACAATCCCAACACCAGCCATTCGCAAGCCCTGAAGGATGACCATCCGCAGCACACTGGAGGGCTGAGCGCCGAGCGCCATGCGAATGCTGAGTTCCTGCTGCCTCTGCGTCACCGAATACGACAGCACGCCGTAAATGCCGAGCGACGCCAGAACAAGCGCCAGCGCGGCAAATCCACTCATCAGCCACATGAGGAACCGCGGCTGCTCGACTTCGCGCGTGACGACTCGATCCAGAGTGCGGATGTCTGCCAAAGCCATTGCGGGATCCAGCCCTCGAACAGTATCCCGGAAAGCCGCCGTGATGGATGCCTGATCAGCGCGGCCCCGGATCATCAGGTGCATCGTCCTGAATGGAAACTGCCGGGCCGACTGAAAGATCGAAGGCTCGACGGTTCCGCGAAGTGTCTGGTTCTTCACGTCGCCCACGACGCCGACGATCTGGTGCGCTCGATCTTTCATCAGACTCAATCCGAGCGGACCAATGCCGGTGGGAACGGAGATGATGGTTTTTCCAATCGGGTCTTCGGCGGGAAAGTAACGGCGCACAAACGCTTCATTCACGATCACAACCCCGGGGTTGTCCGGCGTGTCGCGCTCGTCGAAATCCCTTCCGCGAATCAGCGGCACGCCGATCGTCGAGAAGTACCCGTCGCTGACGCTGTGGTACTGAACCATTCTTTGTTCGTCCACATCGGCCGAGGGCTGCCCAACAATTCGGAAGGCAACCCTCCAGCCGTTATCGAGCGGCAGGATATTCGTGGCTCCAACGGCCACCGTAGAAGGCCGCTCACGCAGCGATCGCAGGAGTTGCGCATAGAACTGGCCGACTTCGTCGAAAGTTTTGTAGCGCGCGGCCGGAACCTGAAGACTCGCGGTGACAACGCGATCGGGAACAAAGCCGGTCCGCTCGTCGAGAAGCCGCGTCACGGTTCGTATGAGTAAGCCGGCGCCGATCAGGACCATCACCGCGAGCGCCACTTCCGAGACCACCAGCAGGTGACGGGTACGCGCGCTCATCCGGCCGCCGGATCCGCGCGTTCCTTCTTTAAGAGCATTCTGAACGTCGCCGCGAGACATCAAGATGGATGGCAGAAAACCGAAGATCAAAGCGGTCACACCGGTCACGACGATGGCGAAGACCAGCACTCTCGCATCAACGCTGACTTGATCGAGCCGCGGAATCGGAATCGGCGATGCCATCGCAAGCGCCCGTACTGCAACGACCGCGAGAACGCAACCGAGTAACGCGCCCATCGCCGCGAGCAGCACGCTTTCCGTGAGGAACTGCCGGACCAGTCTTTCACGACTCGCACCGATTGCTGCACGGATCGCCACTTCCCGCTCTCGAGCCGCGGATCGTGCCAGCATCAGGTTTGCGACGTTGATGCAGGCGATCAGCAGCAACAAACTGACTGCGGCCATCAGTACATACAGGGCCGGACGAAAATATCCGACAACTTCATTCAACACCGGGATGGGCCGCGCGCTCCATTCCTTGTTGGAAGGAGCAAACTCCTTTTGCAATCTGCCGGTCAGTCCGGTGAGTTCGGATTGAGCCTGCTCGAACCTCACACCAGGGGCCAACCTGGCGACGGACTCCATGAAGTGCGCAAATCGGGAGTGGCGCGCAGGATCCCATTCCTGCAGCTGCCAGATGTCGACGTCGTCGGGAAACGCGAAGCCGGGTCCCATGATCCCGATGACGGTGAATGGCCGGCCGTTTAAACGAATGGACTGTCCGACAAGTTTGGGATCGCCGTGAAAGCGGCTCCGCCACAAACGATGACTCATCACGACTTCGCCGGCACCCGGCGCGAAGAGGTCCTTCGCCGAGAATGTGCGGCCCATCTCCGGTTCGACACCGAGGACGCTGAAGAAATTCGCCAAGGCTTCAATCGCGTTGACATGGATCGGTTCGTTGTTCTCGTCGGTGAGCGTGAAGTCGGGTCGCCACCACGCCGTCGCATCCGCGAAGGCCTGCTTGAGACCTCGATAGTCGACAAAATTGACCGGCGAGATCGGTTCGTGGTCCAGCGACTTCGAAACATTCGTCTCCCAGAACATGACAAGCCGCGACGGATCCTTGAAGGGCAGCGGTCGAAGCACAATGCCGTCGAGAACGCTGAAAATTGCAGTCACCGCGCCGATCCCGAGTCCAAGTGCAAGCACGGCGGCAACGGTGAATCCGGGAGTGCGCACGAGGTTCCGCACACCGTAACGAATGTCACGCAACAGATTTTCCATAGGTGGGAAAACCGATTCGGGCGGCGAAGGTTACCGGACACCGTTCAGAACCGGATCGCAGCGGCGGCTTCGTGCCGCCTCACTACGGTTTCTTCTGAACCGGCCGCTTCTTCGCGGACGTTTTCCTGGGAGGAGGCGGCTTCTTTGCGGCTCTCGCCTTCGCCTTACTGGGACGAACCGGCGCATCGTACGATGTCAGGCGATATTCGTCGCTTGGAAACAAGTTCATCGTGAGCTTGAAAACATCCTCGCCGAGCAGCGAAGAATCATTGAGGTAATAACCGGTGGCGACGATGCGTGTGCCCTTTGCAATGAAAACCGGTTGGTCGAATGTGTACGCGTTCTGGACCTCCGGGTTGTAGTTTTTGACGACAAGCAAAACCTGCGAAGATCCCGCGGCATCCACGGCGCTGACTTCAAACGACTGCCCGAACTTCTTCATCTCCGGCCGGAGGGCCAGGGCATAGGAGTCGTCGATAATCGTGAACTCTTTTTGAAGTTGAACCCGTTCTCCGGTGGACGGAACTTCGACGCGGCTTTCGACACCGACAGCCGTCAGCGGCCGCAGCGGTTTCTTGTCCGCAAAAAAAAGTCCAAGGCTGCTCAGATCCTGAACGTCGACGTCGACGGAGCGGTAATTGATTTCGACAACGATGTTGGATCCGGCCGGTAGAAATGCGGCAACCGTTTCCGGAAACTCCGTGATCGCCTCGCCCGGTCCCCATGCGCCGAGCCACTGGCCGGTCTTCTCGACGTAGAAGAAAGCGCTGACCACAACGCGTGGATCGCCAGGCAAAAACTGAAAGCCTCGGATCCAACGGTCTTTGGATTGATCGGCGCCGAGGCGGAGTTTTTGAATGCGATTGGGATCGCCTGCGGCAATCGCGAAAGGCGCGGCCGGACGCAAGGTGAGGTCCGGTCGATCCTGCGCGCCCACTGGACTCCAGGAAAAGGCAAAACTCCGGACGGAGAACGCCATGAACAACAGGAGCAATGCGAGACCGCGCCCGCATCGTCCAACCTTATGTATAACGCAAGGCATATTGAGAAATCTTAATCGAAAGCCGCAACGAATGGTTCCTACAAGTCTCGTCGACACACGCTATAGCATCCTAACGTGTGGCTGTGGTAACGTCCTCCTCGGCGCCGAACCGAGGAGGATAGATGGCATACGAAGCGGTTTTTGCGGAAGTTTTCAGGTGGCTGCACATCTTCGCCGGGATCATTTGGATCGGACATCTCTACTTCTTCAATTTCGTCAACGGACCACTTCAAACCAAACTCGACGGTCCGACGAAAAAAGCCGTCAACCCGGAACTGCTTCCACGCGCCCTCTACTGGTTCCGCTGGGGCGCTGCGTACACCTGGTTCACCGGCGTCCTGCTTCTGTTGATCGTCTTTTATCATGGCAAAGCCGTTTTCGAGGATGCGTCGAGCACATGGACCGGGGGCGCCATTCTCATGATCGTGCTGACGTTTGCAGCACCGTTTATCTACGACGCGCTGTGGAAGACCGGCCTGGCCAATAATCTTCGAGCGGCGGTGATCGTTTCGTTCATTCTGCTGGCGATCATCGTTGCTCTGTATGTTTTCGTCGGCGGCTTCAGCTACCGTGGCACGCTGATTCACACCGGCGCTTTGTTTGGAACCACGATGGCGTTCAACGTGTGGTACCGCATCTGGCCGGCACAACAGAAGATCATCCGCGCTGTGAAAGATGGCGTCGCACCGGACGCCGCGCTCGTCAAAATCGCGGGCTTGCGATCTCGTCACAATACTTACATGTCTCTCCCATTGATCTGGGCGATGATCAACTTCCACACGGCAGCCACCGCTTTCTCGGGCAACCGCTACGTTCCGAGTACCTACTTCTGGGTCATTTGGCTCGTCCTGATCATCGTCGCGTGGCACATCGTTTTTCAGTGCTACAAGAGGGCCGGCAAGGTTCAGGGATTCTGAAACGATTTCATTGTTGGCTGCGCAGCGCACGGTGAGTGGCGATTTGCCAGGTGTTGCCCCAGCGATCCTCCACCATACAACGGCGGTCGCCATACGGCATTTCCGCCGGCTCCTCGACAGAAATCGCGCCGGCCTGCATCACACGCCGATACGCGGCGTCCGTGTCGGCGACGTACACATAAAGACATGCGGTCATCGGCTTGCGAATGCCGGCATCGCTGATCATGACGAGGGAGTCGCCGATTCGGACGTTGACCGGGGTATCCTGACAATACTCGCCGGTTGCGTCGAACACTTGTTTGACGAAATCGACAAGCTGCCTTGCATCGTAAGCAATGATTCGCGGAGTGACGGTGTGGTAACCCTCAGGCAGGAAATCGAAAGTATTTCGATTCATGCCTTCGAATAGTACATCAATTGTGAAAGCGGGAGGCGAGGCCGGCGGAGAGGCAGGGCCGGCGTGAGGCCGGCCCGATCGAAGTGTTACTTTGCCGCGATCACAAGTGGAGCGCGCAGCGTGAATTCCAATTTCGTCTCCGAAGGGATGTTGAGCTTTTCACCCTTGGTGAGCACCTGAACCGCCGTCGCGCCACCGCCGCCAACACCGGCGCCGATTGCGGCTCCCTTTTTGCCACCGGCGATTGCACCGATGACAGCACCCACTGCGGCGCCTCCACCGACTCGCTTGGCAGTCTGGCCGCCGCGCGATTCTCCGACTTCCTGATACTCCGACGTTGTAATGGAGTACGGAATTCCGTTCACGACGATCTGCGTCAGTTCAAGACCAAGTTCGGCGGCTCCGGCAACGCGGCCGGCCTCGTTGATCTTCGCGATTCTTCCTCGAACGTCCGCATTTCGCGGAGCGACTTCGACGCCGCCAACCGTCAGCGGCTCATCCAATGTCGCGACGAAAGTCTGTCCAACCTGATTCTGTTCACTGTTCACGCTGTCGATCATTCGAATGACAACCTTCGATCCTGTCGGAACCGTCCACGCGGTATTCGCTGCGTTGGTCGACGGGGGATTCGCCGGAGGACGTGAACTGGCCGGCGCCAGCCGCGGCTCTCCACTCGGACTGGTGTTCGGCGTCGCGCGAACATAATCACTGGACGTGGGCTTCGGCGCGGCCGATTTGTCGTCACCGAACTGGATGGTCTGCACAGTCAGGATGTCGTAGTCCCTCACCGAACCATCCGCCAATCTGAATTTCAAGACTCGCGCGGAACCACCTTCGAAATAACCGGTCACTCGATCGCCACTCTTCAGAACCAGAGTGTCCGCCAACGCCGGCATCACACCGAGCGTCAGAACGGTTAAAAGTGCAATCACTTTCATTAAGCTTCTCATTCAAGCCTCCTCACAACGGATTTAGACCCACTCCACATTCGAAGGTAAACCCTAGCAATTCGGACACCAGCATGCCCGACGGCATGCTTCCCAATAGATACATTAACTTATGTCTGGGTCGAGAGCGATATCGCCGTCCACGAACACCGGTTTTTCCACGAAAATGCTAAACTCCGTTGATTGTTCGCGCGCCCGTAGCTCAGGTGGATAGAGCATCTGCCTTCTAAGCACGACCCGTCGTTCCAACGCGTCTCTTTCTTGTGCCCTGCTTCTAACGTTTTCAACAATTTGGGGAAACTGCTTTTCGCTCAAAGCTAATCCCAAACGAGTCAACGCCAGGGGTTTTGGTACAGTTTTGCTACATACAAACAACGGAGCCACATGACGGCGCAATTTGGCTGAATACATCATGCGGCGGAAGCTTGCCCTGAACTTGGACAGACGAAAGATGGCTCAGCACGAATGTTTGTCTGAAAAAAGGGCCAGTGATGTAGACGACAACGAACATATACAGGTGTCGGATCGAACTCTGATTTGTTCCAGCAAACCCCTGGGAATTGTGCCAGAAACCGTGGTCAATTCGTGTGGTACACTAACTTTCGTTTTGGCTGGCAGTTGAATCTGCCGCCCAGTTGACGCTGGGAGATTTTGCCAAGACCGTCACCGGAAGGTGATTTCAAATACAGCCTGACGGGCTTTAACCGGTTTTCGGAAGAACTCTGGAGTTTGCCATGGTTTCAAAAGACATTGCCCCCTCCCTGACTGACCGTTTCTCTAACTTTTACCAACAGCTTTCCTTCGCCGCATCTGATCTGAATGCCGCGTCAGATGGCTTAAGCGAGCCCATTAACGCCCTCGACCAGGTCTTGAAGAATCTCAATCTTGGGATTTCGACGTGGGTCGAGTTTGATGGCGAGGAAGACCACCACGTTGGAACGTACTGGCAGCACTTCATCGGCTATTCGAAATCCGGCGGCAAATGGGGTATCTGTATAGCCAAAGAATCCGGCATGCTCGGCGATGGCTATCCGAATTTCGAATCATGGCTTTTTAGTGATGCCCCGCGGGCTATGCGCATCGAGGCAATTGAGAAGCTACCGGAATTGCTTGAAAAAATAATCAAAGAAACACAGGACACCACAGCGAAAATCAAAGCGAAGGTCGCGCAGGCTAAGAGCCTTGCCGAAACAATTAAGCCGCCTAAACGCAAGTAGAGCAGGGAGATCACAATGGAAATGATCGTCCTTTGCCTTGTCGTATCGATCGTACGCATTGCTGTTCAGGCGGCCTTAGCCTATAGCGCAATTCGGCGGTTCAACACAGTGAAGCTCGGGTGTTCGGGATTCTTCATTGAAGCCAATGGGAGAAAGAAGTAGGGCGCACAGCCGCCTACAAGTCGAAACCCAACGGTTTCGGCTACGTCAGTATGGAAAAGTGGCAAAAAAGTGCAAAACAGTTCTGGAGATGTTCATTGCGTCCAGGTTGCCCGTACCCAACATCGTGAAAAACCGGCCGGGAACGTGAACGACGCTGCTGCCGTCAACGTCCCTGGTGTTGTTGAAGCAGCCAATGGTGTGGAATCGACAACCTGATTAACGACTGTGTTGTCCGTTGCGTTTTCGGCGAACACCTCCAACTTTACGATTGTTCCTACCGGGACGTTACGTGCCTCTATATCAAGCGTTACAGCCTGAGTTTGGCTCAGAGAAACGTCGGGGAGCACAAAGGATGCACTGGGGTTCAACGGGACAGCTATACCGCCGACGCGAACGACGCGTACGAATGAAGTCGGAAGAAACGGATTTGATGGAGTGCCGACAGACAGCCGAGCGGCGGGCTGAACCGAAAAACTGAATTGTTGCTGAATTGCCTCGACGCGGACTTGACCAGCGCTTCCATCTGAGTATGCACTATCATTTCTGAAAGCACCCTGTACAGAAAGGGTACCGTTACCGCTGACTAATGGGGCGGCGAGTCTAATCGCGCCACCGCTGCCACCGCCACTAACGCCGGGACTACAACCACTACTCTGCGCTATACCGCCATCTGCTTTTAAGCTGCCCGAAATGGCAATTGATGTCGAACTGAGAATGGCGATTGCCCCGCCACCAGCTCCTCCCGCTGGGCCAAAAAAACTTGAACTGCCGCAAGCTGTGCCCGCTCCCCCACCTCCCGATCCGCCGACAAGAGGTACCAAAAATCGATTTCCCGTAAAGTTGCCCCCTTTACCGTTTGTGGAAGGGGTTCCGGCTGCGCCTCCGCCGGGCCCTTGTCCAGCCTGCGCGGGAACGCCGGTCCCAAATCCGCCCACGCCGCCAGGATACCCTCCAGCGCCGGGAATGGATGCAATCCTCCGTTGATCTAGATTGCTCGTTGTCGGCATCGCCCCCTGACCACTTAGGTCGATTTGTCCTGAGATTGTCACGGCTCCGGTCGCGAGCCAGTAGACGGGACGGTTTACCTTGCTCCCTGTGATTTTAAGAATCACTCCGGCTGCAATGTTAATGGTTGTGAAATTGTAAACACCGTCCCCGTCCGCGTCCAAAACCCGGCCGAAGGTTACGGTGTCGTTCGGATCAAACGTGTATGTTCCTGCCGTGGTTAGACTCAAAGCGCCGTCTGACCCGTTCGACCCGCTGTTGAAGGTTTGTGCGTGAAGGCTGTCGCACAGCATGAGGATTGTGATCGCCGCCGCGATTGACCATCTGGCATGTCCGTCGCGTTCACCTTTTGAGGATTTTGTAGTCATCGTCTTGCTCTCCCAATTTGGGTTTCATCGCGGTCGCGGAACCACGACGTCACCTACATTGATTTCTCCAGGAACCGGTAAAACATTAAAAAACTCGCTTGATGCTCCATTTGCATCAATGGCCTTGATCGCGAGGTTGTCCAAGAGGGTTGGTATGCCTACGATCGAAAAGGCGCCTGCTTCATCAGTGATAACACTGAATTTTTGCGTATTGGCAACTAGGGCCGACGGGGGAACAACCTGCCGCCTACCGCCCGGCGGCTGATAAGAAAGCTGTAATTCGGCATTGCCGACGCTGTCGTAATAAGTCACTTCAATTGGAATCAGACCCGCCGGCAGATTCGCGATTCCCGATCCCTCTTGGAATTCCCCATGCCCTGTCGGAATGTCTACAACCGTTACGCCGCCCACAATTAGGCGTGCTCCCTCGTCGGCGCCCAAGTAGAACTGGTACGCGCCTGGCGTCTCAATTCGCAGCCAGCCACTGAAGCGTGCCGCATAATCTGGCGACATCTGTACACCAAATGGATCGCCGCCAAAAACCTCATCAGGATTCCGTGTGTTGATCGCCGAAGCCAATCCGGTCTTATCAGCACGTCGGTGTTCAAGGCTGGGGAGTGTCGTTAACGGTACGTCAAAATCGAAGAATTCTGCCTGCAGGCCGGGGGATACGAGTTCCACGCGGGCTCCGTTAATGGGTGCACCAGAAGCATCCACAACGCGGCCCCGGACCGTCATCAGGCGATCCGGTGTAACGGAGACCTTCACGTCCTCTGAGGAAGTTGCCGTACCGGCCCCATCGATCGCCGACGCTCGGAACGTCAGGCTTGTAACGTTGGCCGGCACGGTAAACATCAATTCGTACGGCACTGTCAGATTGGTTATAAACGGCACGGAATTGACAGTGATTTGGATCTGCACTTGATCAACTTGCGCATCATCCAAGACGTCGGCGAGGACCTTTATCGTTTGTCCCTCGATCAAAGTCGTTCCATTCACGGGAGCGGTGATTCTAACCGCACGTGCCTTTCCTTTAGCTCCAGTGCTGCCACTGCTTGTTTTGTTGGCGACATTCTCCTTTGTGGAACTGGAGTCAACTTGGGTTAAAGGGCTGGTGACAGGCGCATTCAGTACAGAAAAGGTTGGCCCTAGAAGGTTCTGTTGTGTAGTTGAAGGAATTGTATTGTTAAGAACCGAGAACGTCGGCCCAAGCAAGTCTTGCTGCGTAGGTAGACCGGTAAAGGGTGTCGTGTTATTCAAAACCGAAAACATCGGTCCCAACAGATCCTGCTGGACAGCCTGCCCTGTGAACGGAGCGGTAT
The DNA here is from genome assembly GCA_964584785.1 of uncultured Solibacteraceae bacterium. Taxonomy (GTDB): domain Bacteria; phylum Acidobacteriota; class Terriglobia; order 20CM-2-55-15; family 20CM-2-55-15; genus JAHFTY01. Next base: position 43,367 of record CAZPBY010000027.1, on the reverse strand, counting down.
TGTTCAGGACAGAAAATGCCAGTCCCAATACTTCTTGCTGAGCGGGTTGGCCCGTGAAGGGAGTTGTATTGTTTAGGACAGAGAAGGCTGGACCGAGCAAGTTCCCAGTGACTGTCAGGTTCGGGATGCTGGTTTGATCTAAGGGATCTGATCCGAAGAACACTTCTAACCCGTCGGGATAGCCATCGCCGTCGCTATCCGCGTCGCGATCGCCCAGAACCGTCAGCGTATTACCCGATGATGGGACTGCATTGGAACTTCCAAATGAGTTAGTCCCTGTCAACGTGAAAGTTCCAGTCGTCGTTGTCGGCACTGTAACGCCAAACGTTGCCCCCGTGCCACCGATCGTAATCGTCGGGGCACCTAACGTAAGACTGGATGGTGTGAACGCAAAAGTCGAAGCGGTCAAGTTTTGACCAGTAATTTGAAAGGCGGAGATCGAATCTCCTGAAAAGGCGTATTTCGGATTGATTGAGGTGATTACCGGGATCGGCGCAATGGTGATCGAATCGGGATAGCTACATTGTCCAGTCCCCGACAAGAAGATGTTCCGGATCTCTGTAGCCGTAAGCGCGCGATCGAAAATTTGGACCTCATCGATGATTCCGGGCCAGTTCAACGTTCCGCTTGTACTCCCGGCAAATGTCCCGATAAACAAGTCGTTAGGAGGCGTCGAATACGACAGACGAGCATTGGGTGTTCCATTGCCGATCTCCGTTCCATCAACAAACAACCTCACGGTACCGCCATCAAAGGTTCCCGCAATGTGGTGAAATCCTCCGTTCCACAGGGCCGACCCAGCATTCGGCGATAGGACAGTTGTGCCTGGGCCATTCGAAACATAGAAATAGAGTCCGCCAGAACTCCCGGTATAGAGTGCATATGACCCATCTGAAGATCCGAACTGCTTGGATAAGATGTATTTGAATGCCCCCACTGATGAGGCCTTTACCCAGGCACTCACCGTAATTAAAGCCGGCTCTAGCTGAGGTGATGTCGGGACTTGAATATAGCTTCCGCCATCGAATTGGAAACTTTGTGACCCAATAGCCGGTGTCTGAGTGAACGTTACGTTTCCGTGGATCGTTCCATTCATGCCACCGATGATGTCATTCGTATTTCCATCGGCGGGCCACCAGCTCACCAGGCCCGAGGTTGGCGCGACGCAGGAAGATCCAACGGTCGTGATTCCCGATGGAATAGGCACAGCTGGACCTGAAAAACCTGCCAAACGCGTTCCGTTTGGTGTCGTTAACGTGACGTTAACGACGATGTTGCCCAAAATCGTCGGTACTTGAGTGATGGAGAATGAGCCGTCGGCCAGTGTAATCGCAGACCGACCACCATTCGTTGCGACGGTCGCTCCAGAGACAGGATTCCCAGTACCGTCAACCACCTTACCAACAACCGTGGTGCCAGGATCTGGAATCATGTTCAACGTTACCGTCGACGGCAGGCTGATGTTGTTGGCGATATCTGCGGCCGTGGCTGTAATCGGAAGCGTCGTTCCCGAGCTTGGGGCCGTGAACGTGTACTCGTAAGGAGCGGTCGTATCGATAAAAGCGGCTTGACCATTTACGAAAAACGTCACGGATGCCACGGAGACATCGTCCGTGGCGTTTGCTGTCACGGACACGCGGGTACCTTGGATAATCGATGCACCTTGTGCTGGCGACGTGATCGTCACTGAGGGCGGGATGCCGAAAGTATCTTGCAGCAGGTTGTACTGCCCGATAAAAAGACGCGAACGGTCCGTGGTCAGATAAACGTAGCTGGAATCCATTGCGATCCCGACACCGTTGTCATCGCCGTAGCTTTTGAAGTCAATGATGAAGCGTGGCTGTGGGCTGGCTGGAGCACTCACGTCGATCATCGGTACACCGTTAACGAAGAAGACGTCCGCTCCGGCCGCCACGGTGCCAAACACGGCAACATCCTGTAAGAGACCTCCAGTCGATTGGGGCGTCGAATTGCCCAGCACCGGCGAGGAAGGATTCGTGAGATCAACCGATGTGAAGCTGCGTGAGTAATCCGCAAGAAATGCATAGTTGCCTGAGATCGTCACATCCCGGACGTCACCACTCGCTAGAGTCGCCAAAAGGGCAGGAGCCGCCGGATTGGACACTTTGATCACCGAAAGCCCGCTGGTACCGCGAGCAACTACTGCGATCTGGCGCATTGGATCGACATCGACACCGGACGTTGTGCCCGACAGACTGAGCGTACCCAACAGAACGGGCGCTGAAGGCGACGTGACATCCACAATCATCAGGCCGCTTGAGCCACTCGCTATGTAGGCCCGGTTCGCTTTCACAACGACATCCGTCGCAGTACCGCTCAGAGCGAGTGATCCGGAGAGTGCCGGTGCAAGCGGGTTCGTGACATTAATGATGCGGAGACCTGCACTCCCGGCCGCGACGTAAGCGTAACCGCCTGCGACGGCAATCCCATTAGCGTTACCAGGAAGGGCCTGCGCAGCCGCAATACGGGGGTGGGCGTGATCCGTAACATCAACGATTTGAAGTCCTGCGGAAGCCGCCGCTACGTACGCATAATTGCCGCTGACTGCGACCTTATTCGTACCCCCAGGAATGTTAACCACCGAAAGGGGTGTGGGGGTAAACGCTTGCACAGTTCCTGGAACCGTGACCGTTAGTGTGTTATTGCTGAGCGTGATGGTGCAGTTTCCAGCTGACCCGGCGAAAACCTGTCCCTTGGTTGCACCGAAGTTGCAAACATTCAAATTACTGGAGCTGTAACTCGTCCGCGTGTCGCCGGTCAGGTCAAGCGTCGTTTTGCCATCAATCAGATTGACCCTCCAGCTAAGCTGCGTTGAGACGCCGGGGAATATGGGACTTGTGGTGAGCACAAAGGCCGGGGGCTGCAAGACAAAACTGGCGGTCGCCTTGTTAAGGTCGAAGCTATTCTTGTTCAGCGGATCAGAGCCTGTCTGGATCTCGACTCCATCCGGGATACCGTCACCATCCGTATCGGCAAGTAGTGGATTCGTATGATAGCGATCCACTTCATCGCCATCATTGATCCCGTCGCCATCTGTATCGGCTTTTCGGATGTCTGTCCCCAACTGGTACTCGCGCAGGTTCGTGAGGCCGTCTCGATCAAAGTCTTCTTGAGCGTCCACCGGATTGTGTGGATCAAGCCCGAGGCTGATTTCCACGTCGTCGGGGATGCCATCGCCGTCCGAATCCGTGCTGGACAGAACGACCATAGCGCTCTTTATCGCCATGGCGCCGTCATTGGTGGCTTGGATCACAACAGTTCCGCTTGACATTGCGGTTACCAAGCCATTGGCGCCGACTGTCGCTATCGCCGGATTGCTGGTCGTGTAGTTTGTGCCCGAAGCGCTTGTGGTCACGTCCCTCGTCGAACCATTCGGATAAGTGGCGATCACCGCCAACTGGACTGTCTGTCCGATGCCGCTGAGAGACAGGGTTGATGGTGTAATCGTGAGAGACACCGGGATCTGCGTCGCTGAACCGAGCATAATCGCCGGAAGATTGACCGCTCCGTTCGCGGGAACGGCAAAGAAAGCCGACTCGCCGAACGTCGTGAGGCCATTTTGAACGCACGTTGCTCGGGCTTTGACCGGACCGAAATTCGCCGGAATGTTGGGCAGCACCCAAGAACCGTCAGCGTTTACCCGCACGTTGCGGTTCAACACACTGACAGTGCAGTTTTCGTTAAGTTGAGCGGACGCACCATAACCATTGACGAGAATCAGCGCGATAACGGCGCCGAGCCTGGCAATAAATTTGCGTCCTGCTCTCACTACGCTGCGTCTGGGCTTAAGGTTTCGGTTTTATCGCGGCAGAAGTAGCAAGTTCCGTCTCGACGTAATGCGTTAACTGTTGAAGGTTGGGTACACCATCAATGCGTTTGGTATTGACAAAGATAACCGGGCTCCCACGGATACCGCGGTTCAGGCCTGCCATCACATCCGCTTCGACGCGAGGCAAGTAACGGTGCTCCTGCAGCGTGGCTGCAAACTGCGGCTCGTCGAGCCCTAGCTGACCCGCATAAGCGATCAAATCCTGCTCGCGAAGCGAATCCTGATGAGTAAGGCAAAATGTCGCGAACTCCCAGAAATGTCCAAGCCGAGCCGCCGTCATGGCAGCTTCGTGGGCGAGCGCCGCTTGCGGATGAAACGCCAGCGGGAAGTTGCGGAACTGGACACGCAGCTGCGTTGGGTATCGCACCGAAAGCTCGTTCACGGCGTCGAGCGCCGGTCGGCTGACGGGACTTTGCAGGTCCGCGAAGAACTCTACCGTTATAGGCGCCTCCGCGGGGCCCCGACTCATCAGATTGTCCGTGATTTCCGCCAGTGCTCGTTTGAGACGCATGTCGCCTTGCACGATTTGCTTCAATTGATCGAACGATCGTGTGCCTGAATAAGATCTTCCGTTGATGAAAAAAGTCGGTGTACCGTTGACGCCAAGCTTTTCGCCCTCGGCGACATCGGCCTGAATCTGCTGTTTCGTTCGCTCGCTATCCATGTCTTTGCGGAATTGATCGATGTCCAAACCGAGCATTCTGGCATACGCTTCAAGGTCGTCGCGTCTGACGGCGGACTGGTTGCCGAATAGCAGATCGTGCATCTCCCAGAACTTGCCCTGTTCTGCCGCGGCCATTGCCGCTTGATGAGCAATTTGAGCGTTGGGGTGAATGCCAAGAGGGAAGTTCTTAAAAGTAACTTTGACGGGGAGTCCATCGACACCTTGTTGAAGCTGGCGTATCGGCTGGTGGAACTGCGCGCAGAAAGGACATTGAAAATCCGAGTACAAAACAACTTCGATCGGCTCAGCGGAGGGCGCACCCGCAGAAGCGACTGGCGGGCCAGTTTGAAGCAGCAACATCACAAAGGGCATTAACCACGTCATTTCTTTATCTCCACTGGCCGAACCTGTGACTGAACTGCTGGCGGCCAGGTTCGTGCATGAAAGTTCTCATCAACAATCCGGTCCTTTGTGCCGGGAGGAAGGACTTGAAGCGTCTTTAAAAACTCGATCAGCGCATCCTTTTCATTTGAGGGCAAGGCCTCAAAGGCAAGACGAGAGGCTTTGGCCTCGCCGGAGTGCGCCAGAACCGATGCCCGCATCGTCGTAAAGCGCCCGTCATGCCAGAAGGGCGGCTCATTGGCTGCTCCCCATAGCCGTTTCGTCAAGAACCGGCAATTGCCCTCCGCGAGCTTCGGCGACCATTGAGACTGGTTCATGTTCAGATGTTCGGCTTCACCGGGTTCGCAAATGTCATGAACCTTAAAATCGGTATAGGCGGCCACCCACACAATTCCCGAAGCATCAGGTTTAAGGCGTGGCGCAGGCAGTTCTTCGCTTGAAAGATCAACCTTCAAATCGGGCACCTCGCCCGTCCGTAGATTGCCAGGAGGGTTATAGGGATTTGGCTCCGAATAAATCCAAGCTTGTTTGTCCAGAGGCAGCTTCGGAATGTGGCAGGAGGAGCAGCCGATCTGCTCGAATGTGCTTTCGCCGAGAAGAACCGCCCGTTCAATCTCTGGATTTCTTGGGATTACACGTCCGGGCACCTGAAGCGTTGCTTGCCATACGGAAACCGCCGTGACGTCCGCACGTGTAAGTTCGTTTGTGAATCCGTCGCCGTCCGGATCAGTATCGAGCCCGAATCGTTCGGTGGACTGAATGCCGTGGTGTTGATTGAATGCGTTATTCGTGAACTCGCGGATCGAGACGACGTTACTTGCCTGGTGCCATGGCCGAATCACCAAACTTGGTGGGTTGTTCGAGACGCCCGGTAACTGGCTTAGTCGAACCAATCCTTCAACCTTCGAAGTGTCCCAAAGACCCTCTTTCGAAAGCGTCAGTTTGCCGTAATGAATCCCCTTTGCAACGAGTTCTTTCGTCTCACCTCGTTGAATCGTGTTGCGAATATTCTGCAGCTCTTGTGTAATCTGTCGGGCAAGCATCTCCAGGTAACCGGCGCCAAACATTCCTGTCGTCGCTCTTAAGTCTGCGGCGGTCTGTAGCGTCGCGGGCTGGCCTGTTTCGTCCACCGTGCCTCGCGTCGGCAATGTGTCTTTCGGATCGAATGTCAGGAAATCGAACCGTTGCCCGAGAAGAAAAACGTCCGTCACAAAGTCGCCGCCGCCCCCCGCCATGCCATACGGCGCGTTGTGACAACCTGCGCAAGAGTTCGCATCTGGGCCCGAGAGACGATTAAATGCTCGCGCGCCGGTCAGCGGTTGTGAGGAATCAGCTAGCGGCCGCCCCGTGCCTTTGGTTAACGGACGGCCACCGCCTTCTTGTTCAGTCCAGTTGGCTTTGAAAATCAATTCGCCGTGCGCCAGCAGTTTTTCAAGAGGAATAGAAAATTCTTGGCCATTGCGAAGGTGAGCCGGTATAGCAATCTCTCTTCCAAGAAGAGACTGCTGCTCGCTGATTAAGGGACGTGTCTGAATTGCATTCTGAGCACAGACCTGACTTGTCACTAATGCAAACACAACAGCCAGGCGAATTGCACCGCTACATGCGGAATTCTCCACGCCGATCAACTTCGACCACATTTTTTCAAGCCTCTTCTCGTGACACAGTGACATTTCACTTCTTTGTCAACCCGATGGCCTCTCGGGTGACTAAGTATGATGAGGCCGGGACTTTTCTTCTTACTCATTCCTCATTTCTTCATTTCTTTCATACTTACAAATAGTATTGCCAAATGTTTGCAACAGTCGGGTGGTACGCTTTGACCGAGAATTCTTCAGTCGATGGTCAAAACCCGAAAGTTTTGCTAAGCCGCTTGGTATTAATGTCAGACCATCTGCCGCAAGCCGAAGTGGACCCTCAATCAGGCCTAGCACCTGAACGGCTGGAGAGCAAGCAAGTCCTTCAAGCGCATCATGCGGCTTGAAGGAAGCTCTGACGCATTCAACTTGGGCCATGAAAGGATCGTACGGAAGCGATACGAGATGCTCCCCAAGGCCGCACAAATCTTGCTGATTTTCAGATCCAATAAGTACCGCGGCAGCTGACAGGTATCGTGACCAAAGCACCACGAGAGCAGACCACTCTTGTATCGTTAAGGAATCCCTAATTCGTTCGGCACGTCTCGCGAGACCAATAGCAGTAGAGTAGGCAGCCTCCGATTCAAGCGTGGTGTCTATGCCTAGCGGCTTCTCGACCATCTTGCCCAAGCCGTCCTCTCGCCATGTCGAAATGATGCCAATCCTTTTGGCTTCGGTGATTTTGAGGTTCAGTGTGGATTGTACTTGTCTTGATAGCTCGCGAAGCTGCTGGGCGCGCCCTTGATTCTTGGGTTTAATCATTCGAACGAATCTGTCACTACAGGTTCCAAGTTCCCAATCGTTGGCCCTTGTCTGTGCCATGCTTGCGCTGATGAGAGCAGCCGCAAAGAAATAGTTAACTTTCGTAGGCATTCCTTTATCGTCTCTTTATCATCTCGCCAAGGTAAGCATCGGTGCACATTGGATTGTCTCTCATCAGCAATTATGGGGCGCGCAACGGACAGCACACGCAAGCTTCCTTTTGGGCCTGCGTATATTTCTGAAGCGGAATACCTGCCAAGTTGTTGTCGACAGCATTCGAAAAGGCGTCCGCCCAATCGTTACAGAGGTCCACGACACTAGCAGGGTCTCCTGCAAGCAACGCCAGAGTACATACATGATGAAGGTCGTTATCAAAATCCAAGTTGCAGAGGGACCGATTGGTAGTGTCGTCCTGCGAATACTTAAGACACGTGCCCCAGCAGACGTCGTGATTATTGCACGCGGCCGTAAATTGAGTGTGTGCACCTCCCGCAGGATTATTTGGATCTCCGGAGTAGTGCAAGCCATTTAAGGGGCCAAGTATTGCTAATATTCTACTTGGCACACTGCAACCATCTGGGGTTGGAGAAAACAGGGGCCTTTGCTGACGATTTGTACAGTTTGCAAGATCGCTTGGCGTGGAACAGCAGCCTCCGTTAGAACAAACACCCGGAATTTGCGGCAACTGTGTGCATGACATGCCATCCTGGACGTGATCGGCAACACACAGATCTCCCACGCATCTTTGGCAAGCAGAGCAAGTTGCTGCCGCTCCCAATGAAAGTGGATTGCCCCCGCAATGCCATCCCGCCTTGAGCACCCCCACACCCGCGTTCGATCGAATCACTTGTCCGTCATCGCTGACCCTGCCTGTTCCGATCGCCACGAATGATCCGATATCGTGATCGAACGAATACATTTCGGTCACTTCGCGGGGCCTAAGGCCATCGACATTCGGTAATGTGATCGGTGCGGGTGGGTTAAAGATCGCACCGGAAGGCTGGATTGTCACAATGAACCGCGGTTGCTGTCCGAAGCCGGGAACCATGGGTACTTTGTCGCCATGGACAACCGTAACGCTCACACAACCGGTTTTGGAGCCACCGGGGAATGTGACTTGGCCTGGAGCAAACGTCAGCGAAAATCCGGGTGCTTCCGGGATCGTGAGCGTTCCGCCACCTGAGGTCGCAGTCACACAAAGCTGGTTGTTGGTATTCAGCGGCAGGAGGTAAACCGGGCTGCCGATCGTGATCGTCTGGCCCGCTACGGTGACCACGTCGTATTCAAGGGACGGGTAGCTGCCGGGCAGCTGAGCGGTCGAGCCGTCAACCAGCAGCTTCACGAAACCCACCGGAGCAGGGGTGATCGTAAACTGACCCTGCGCGTTGCTCTGAACCGTAGCGGCGGACTGGACACTGGCTGCATTGGAGTGTAACAAATTCGTGAGCACCGCGCGGATTGTGACACCCGGAATCGGCTGATTGCTGTTATCTAGCACCGTTCCGATAATCGTCGTTTTGGTAGGATCTCCAGGCGCACGGCCCGAAGCTGTGAATGCGGCTGGGAAGCCTTGATTGGATGGGAAGGTAGCCTCGACCAGATTGTTCGCGTTACCTTCTTGCAGTCCTAAGTTCAACGTCGCGGCGACACGGCCATCGGAGTCGCTCATCACGGTGACGCTCTGTTGGCCAGTCGTACCATCTTGGGAGGTTGTGAAAGAAACAGGGGCCGACTGGGTGTTCAAGCCCTGAAGGCTGCCACCTCCTGCACCAATCGTAAACGTGACCGGTACTCCCTGAAGCCGGTTGTTGCCGGCATCGACAACAACGGCGATTAACGGTTTCGGGAGAGTCTCCCCGATTGCGCCAATCTGATCATTGCCGGAATCGATTACGATCTTTCCAGCTGGACCCTGATTGCCGGTCGCTGTAAAGATGGCTGTTCCACCAAAACCTACCGAATACGCTTCGACCGTATTGCCACCCGCACCCGATCGCATGCCGAGTGTCCACTGCACTTCCGCCTGTCCTTGCGCATTCGTTGTCGCGATCACCGTGGTGGCCGGTGTGCTGCCAGTGCTGACAAGGCCGTCGTTTTGTGTGACTTTGAAGATGACTGGCTTGTTGGCAACCGGTGTATTTGTCGAATCGAGAACAGCCGCGACCAATGGCGACGAGAGAGCAGAGCCGATTGTGCCCGTTTGATTGTTGCCAGAAACCAACCGGATCTGTGCCTGTGATACCGCTTGCCGCGTCACGGTTATTTGCGTCGTCGCAAAATTCCCAACGCGGTCCTTAGCCACAGCCTGGATGACGTTCGGACCTACCGCTAGCGGGACATTCATCGCCAGAAAGGTGCGATTGGCCACGTCTGCGTTGGCACTGTTAACTGTGACTTGCGCCTGTTGATCGTTGACGGTTCCGACCACAATGTCGTTCACATTGCCGACGACTGAAATCGAAGAATCAGTTGTCACAAACTGATCGGGTGGAGACGTAATTGTCACGTGCGGTGGCGTGGTATCGAGCGTCACTTCAATACTGGCTGTTCCAGCCGTATCGCCCGTACTCGCCGTGGCGGTGACTATATTGGGTCCTTCGGCCAGAGGGAGGGCCACGCTGAAAGTGCCGTTCGATACAACGGCTGGGATCGAGTTGATTGTTACCGTCGCTGCAGGATTATCAACCGTTCCACTCACCGTTGTCGGTGAGATGTTCACGTAGCTCAGGTTGCCCGGAGCTGTGATTGTAATTTTCGGCGTTACGCTCAGAGTCACAGCAAGGTTTGACGTTGTTTGATTACCCGCAGCGTCTGTTGCTGAAAAGGCAACAGAGTTGGAACCCGCCGTCAATACGGAGCCGCAATTGATGCTCGTCGATGTAAACGTGGCGGCATTGCCGTTGCACGTCACGTTGGTTAGCCCCGAAAGAGCATCACTGATTGTCCCGGTAGCGGTCAGATTCGATGAAGTAACAATCGAACCATTTGCAGGCGAGGCTATCGTAAGAGTTGGCCCGGTCTTATCGATGTTGATACCACTGGCAATGGCTGGCACACTGACATTTCCGGCATTGTCCACACAAGTGCCCGAGGCCGATTGATTCTTGCCTTCGGAAGTTAATGTCGCGACCGGTGAGCATGCCGCTATTCCCGAAAGGCTATCCGCTCCGGCAAAACTGACCGTGACATCTGTTTTGTTCCAACCGGCTCCGTTTGGGGTCGGCGATGCCGTGGCTTGCACCGTCGGCGCAGTCTTGTCGATCTTCACTGTGGGCGAGGTGACTGTGGCGCTGTTACCGGCCACGTCGGTTACGGTCACGCTACGGTTTACTGATGAACCCTCCAAGGTTAAAGAAAGTGGGCTGGGTACAGATGTCGAATCAACACCGGAAAGATTATCGGTGGTCGTGAAGGCGAACGTGACATCCGTGTTGTTCCAGCCGGACCCGTTCGCTGACGGTGTGGCTGTTCCGAAGGTCAGCGTCGGCGGTGTCTTGTCGAGGTTGATTCCGGTAACCATCGCGGGTTGGCTCACATTCCCCGCGTTATCTGTGCAAGTGCCAGACTTCGACTGATTGGCGCCTTCCGTATTCAGTATCACGGAAGGGCTGCAACCGGCGATTCCGGACAGACCGTCCGTTCCCGTGAAGCTGACGGTCACGTCCGACTTGTTCCATCCGGCCGCGTTGGGCGGAGGCGACGCAGTACCCTGTGTCGTTGGTGGCGTCTTATCAATCTTGACGCTCGGGGAGGTGAACGTCGCACTGTTTCCCGCCACGTCGATAACCGTAACGCTCCCGTTCACGGCCGAGCCTTCCACGTCCAAAGACAGCGGACTAGGTACGGATGTCGAGCCCACTCCTGACAAGCCATCCGTGGCGGTTAAAGGGAAGCTCACATTCGAGTTGTTCCAGCCGGCGGCGTTTGCCGCGGGCGTCGCTGTTCCGAACGTCAGAGTCGGCGCTGTCTTGTCAATCTTCGCAGCAGGTGACGTAAAGGTTGCCGTATTTCCAGCGACATCGGTGAGCGTAACCGCACCGGTAATGGAAGCGCCTTCAGTTGTTAGCAAAAGGGGCGATGGAACTGAAAGCGAGGCCACTCCCGAAAGATTGTCCGCGGGCGTGAAGGGAACGCTCACATCTGCTTTGTTCCAACCGGCGGCATTTGGAGCAGGGCTGAAACTTCCAAAGGTCAGCGTTGGCGGCGTCTTGTCGAGATTGATATTGCTTGCTGTGGCTGTTGCACTCACGTTCCCCGCATTGTCCACGCAAGTGCCCGACGCTGATTGATTGGCGCCTTCGGTCGTGACTGTGGCTTCCGGCGTGCAACTCGCGATTCCAGAAAGAGTGTCATTGCCCGTAAACGTCACCTTCACGTCGGTTTTGTTCCAGCCCGCTGGGTTCGGAGATGGTAAAGCCCCCGCTTGCGCCGTTGGACGGGTTTTATCGATTTTCACTCCAGGCGTAGTAAATGTGGCACTGTTGCCGGCAACGTCCATTACCATCACACTTCCATTTACAGAAACGCCTTCGCTGCTGACGGAAAGCGGGCTGGGAACAGACGTGGATGCAACACCTGAAAGGCCATCTGCCGCCGAGAAACTGAAACTGACATTTGTGTTGTTCCAACCTGCGCCGTTCGGCGCAGGTGTCGCCGTCCCAAAAGTCAGCGTGGGTGGTGTTTTATCGACCTTTGCCTCTGGCGACGTAAATGTCGCGGTGTTTCCCGCGAGATCAGTAACTGTTACCGAAGCGGTTACCGAGGTGCCTTCGCTGGTTAACGACAATGGACTTGAAACCGAACTGGACCCCACTCCCGAAAGGCTGTCTGCCGGAGTGAATGGAATGCTGACGTCTGTCTTATTCCAGCCTGCGGCGTTCGGCTCGGGTGTCGCCGCACCGAAAGTGACAGTGGGTGGAGTTTTATCAATATTAATACCTGTCGCCGTCGCCGCAGCGCTGACATTTCCTGCGTTATCCGTGCACGCGCCGGACGCCGTCTGATTCGTACCTTCATTTTGTAAATGATTATCCGGTGAACAGTTCGCAATGCCGGAGAGGGAGTCGGTGCCGGTAAAGGTCACCGTGACGTCCTTATTGTTCCAACCGTTGGCGTTGCGCGGAGGCGATACCGAGAATTGAACGGTGGGAGCTGTCCTGTCGATCTTTACGGGCGGACTTGTTAAGGTCGCGCTGTTTCCCGCGATATCGGTTACCGTGACACTTTCCGTCACGGAAGTACCTTCTGTGGTCAAGGACAACGGGCTCGGTGGCGATGTCGAGCCGACACCCGATAGGCCATCAGTCGCTGTGAACGGCACCGAGACGCTCGTGTTATTCCAACCCGCCGGGTTGGCAATAGGTGTAGGAGCGCCAAAATTGATTGTGGGCGGCGTCTTATCGATCTTGACCGCGGATGTCTTGAAGGTTGAGTTATTGCCGGCCCGGTCCATTACGGTGACCGAGCCGGTCTCCGCCGCCCCTTCCGTCCTCAGTACCAACGGACTCGGTGTGGAGGTCGTGTCGATACCGGAAAGCGTATCTGTCGCGGTAAAAGGAAACTCCACGTCGGTGTTATTCCAACCGGCGGCATTGGGAGCTGGGGACGCTGTACTGAAACCAATGGTCGGCGGCGTCTTATCAATATTGATGCCGATGGACCTGGACAGTGCACTGACATTGCCGGCGACATCTGCGCAGGTCCCAGACGGCGTTTGGTTCGTGCCCTCGTTGGTAAGTGTAACCGGCGCAGCGCAGTTGGCGATTCCAGAGAGGGAATCCGTGCCAGTGAAGCTTACCGTGACATTCGTATTGTTCCACCCGTTTGCATTGGCCTTGGGAGATACCGCGTTTTGCGTGACGGGTGGGGTCTTATCCACGCTAACGGCGGCCTGTACAGTGGACGTATTACCCGCAACATCGACTGCCGTACCGTTAGTAAACTGATTGGCACCTTCAGTTCGAACGATGATCGGCGGAGTTGCGCTCGCGATTCCGGAAAGAGAATCCGACGCAAGAAACGATACGGTAACGTCTGTATTGTTCCAGCCGGCTACGTTTGGGAGAGGCGCCTGCGACGGTGTGATCGTTGGCGGCGTCTTATCAAGGTTAATGACGATGGTCGCTGTAGCAGTAGTGCCTATCGCGTCAGTAGCCTTGCCGGAGATCTGCTGATTCGCACCTTCGGTTGTGACCTTAACGGGCGTGGGACACGAGACGGGGTTGATCCCACCTGAACACGTGAAGGTCACGGCGACGTCCGTATTGTTCCATCCGGCAGCGTTCGGCGGATGATCCGGAACGGCCGTGACGGTAAGCGGACCCGCCCCTAAGCTACGGTCGTAGTGAATACCGACACCATTTCCGGTAATCGTGTATCCGATGAGGGCGCCGTACCAGTCGGTCCCACCATTTAGCGAGATCGGCGCCTTAGGCGCGTACACGACTCCATAGCTGCTTGCGCCTCCAGACAATTTGATTTGGGCAGCACCCGCGTACCATATTTCGAAACCATCGGGCGCACCGACCGAATTGATCAGACCGCCGCCCGTGAACTCCAGGACAGTCCCATTGTTGTTTAACCCCTGGCCCGCAAAGTTCAAAACCACGGGCGGGGAATCGACAACAAGGGTGCTGTCGCCTCTCAACGCGAGAGTGTTGATGTTGTACGTGCCGGCGCGCAAATGAACTGTCGTGCCCCCGGTAACGTTTAGATTTCCATATTGGCCTGGTGCCAGGCTCAGGTTCTTGGAATCGCTGCCTGCCGTGCACCCGGTCAAGCCTCCGCAATTACCTGATAGATTCTGGTCGGTGGTTGGCGGTAACGGCGTCGGCGGCGGTGGATCGGCGTAGCTCACAGGCGGCTGGAGGAGCACCAAACCACCTGAAGCTAAAGCACCTCCATTCGTCGTCAAGCCTGTTAACGACTGCGGACCGCATGCACCGGTTCCCGAATGAGGAGACGCAACCGCTCCATTAATCCTGACGCTTCCGCTCAGGCTGATGTTTCCGTTGGCGCCGATGTCACCACCGCTGGTTTCACGTGTCGAGGAATACATTCCACGGCTGGACGTAAAGCTGTCCGTTTGGCTGTTTCCCGTAAGAGTAACGGCCCCGCAAGTATTAGCATTGCCAAACGCCGCAAAGCGGAAAGACGGTGTTGGACTCAGGCTTGCCGCTTGGCCGAAGAGTGAAGTCGTGAGGGTGGGTTCACAGATAATGAAGAGCGTAAAGAAGCATGCGATCCCATACCTAAGATAACCTACGCATTCAAAAAGCACGGCAATCGGTCTGGAGCTATTGCCGCCCCGATTCCTGCTACGTGTGACAACTGCTTCCTGCAACTGCATCTGCCCTGCCTGTTGTGAGGCGCGGAGAATAGCACCGGCATGTCTTGACATCAAGCTCTAAAGTCAGCTTTAACGTTTTGACTCGTGGTCCCCGTCGCGCGTTCGATTCAATACGCCGCTTTGCATCGCATCTCGGCATGCTGGCGTCTATTTTGAATGACGGGTGCCGTGGAAACACCACTCGCGACTTCTGCCAAAGCCGGAGTCGAGACTGGCATTGCCATCAAAACGTGCCACGCATTTCGTGATTGCTGTCGCGCATTCTAGAGCAACATCGCCTTTTTGCCACTGAAAAATCGATCGCGTTTCTCCAGCTTTTTCTATGCGCTTAACATGCGCGGCTAAACGCGCTAATCGAAATAGTTGCATCCAGGTATGTGCTGATACGGACTTGCCCGGGACTGCCCTTTCGGTGTAACCGTAATCTCTCGCTTCGGAGGATCAGATGCAGGACCTCGTGCGATTTGGAGTTTTCGAATTACATCTTCGACATCAAGAGTTGCGAAAGGCAGGAACCCTGATCCGATTGCGGCCACAGGCTTTTAAATTGCTCGTCCTGCTGACGCGTCACGCCGGTGAGCTTCTGAGCCGCGAGCGCATTCGCAAGGAACTGTGGAGCAGCGATACGACGGTTGATTTTGAGCAGGGCGTCAACCGCTGCGTCAAAGAGCTACGGGTCGCACTAGGGGATGACGCTGAGCCGCCACGCTACATCAAAACGGTTCACCGCGGGGGCTACCTCTTCGTGGCGCCTGTCCACGGGAATGGCCATCCAGCGGAAACGAAGCGTCCATATCAGGAGTTTCAACTTACGACGCATTCACACGAGGCGTCCATCACATTGGCCGCCATTTCACCGGACGGACGGTACTTGGCTTACGCGGACGCCTCCGGTATGTATGTCGAGCTCATCGAAAGCGGCGAGACGCATGCGTTTCGTGATGTCGAAGCATCGCAGATTTGCTGGATCTCCTGGTTTCCAGACTCGACCAAACTGGCTGTGAGCGGACAAGGTAGGCAGACGAGCCCACCTGCGATCTGGGTGTTGTCCATTTTCGGCTCGGTCTTGTGGAAGCTATCCGTCCCAGCCGCCGAAGCAGTGCCTTTCCTTGACGGATCTGGCTTGGTCTTCATCGACACGAGTGGTAAAGACGTCTGGTTAGTCAAGAGTGGCGGCGAAGACCAGCGCCGCATCTTTTCCGGCGAAGAGGCCGATCGGATTGCGCATTTAGCTTGGCTCTCCGAAGGACAAAAACTCCTCTTTAGACGCGTCCGCGTTGGTTTGTACCGCTTCGACGTCACAATCGAATGTCTCGATCTCACATCCGGTCGGGTGACTACTGTACTTTCGGACTCCAGATTGAGAGGAAGCTCTGTTTCGCCGGAAGGGCGGCTGGTCTATGCATTGGCAGACACCGCGCCCAGGCAAAGTGATGTGAATTTGTGGGAAATCCAAATGGACCCGTACACCGCGGAGTTGGTCGGCAAGCCGCTCAGGATCACCCATTGGACTGGCTGCAATCTTTACGGTTTGAGCATGAGCCGGGACGCGACTCGGCTCGCATTCTTGAAAGGCCCCTACCAGGCCAACGTCTATGTGGGCGAATTAGTCGGTGAAGGGACTGAGTTAAAGAATGTCCGGCGCTTGACCCTGGATGAGCGGAATCATCTCCCAACAGCGTGGACATCCGATAGCAAGAGCGTCCTCTTTCACTCTGACCGAAACGGTAAATGGGAAATTTTTAGACAGGGTTTAGATGATCGAACCGCAGCGGCCTTCATCACCGGGACTCATGATTGCCGGGGAGCAAGGATCAGTCCCGATGGAAGCTCGGTCTTCTACTTCGCACGCCCGCGAGACCGCATGTGGAGTTGGTCCGAGCCGCTCACGCTCATGCGTATTCCATATGCTGGAGGCGTCCCCAGTATCGTTTCGAGTGAAAGGCGTCCGTATAGCGTCCGCTGTGCCCGGCAGGAAAACCTGTGCATTCTCGGTGAACGGAAACTCACAGGTCAGTTCGCCTTTTATGCACTAGACGCCGCCGGAAGTAAAGGACGCCAGCTCGCCAAGACAAAGGTCGAGATTCCTCTTGACCAGAATCACTGGGACATCTCGCCGGACGGCGCGCACATCGCCATTCTGGTAAGCGGCGGTCCGCCGGGCAAGGTCCGGATTTTGTCGGTGCCAGACGGCGCCACTCGCGATTTCATCGTGCCAGATTGGGGCGGACTGCAATCGATGGACTGGGCAGCAAACGGACAAGGGCTGTATGTGTCGAGTCAGTCCGCCACGCACGTCAGTCTGCTTTTTATCGATCTTAGAGGCCACGCGTGGGTTCTGCGGCAGCAGCCCGGCCGCTTTCAGACTTGGGGCGTCCCATCTCCCGACGGACACTATTTAGCGTTTTTGGAATGGACCTCCGCTAGCAACGTCTGGATGATCGAACACTTCTAAAGAGTAACGCGTCGTCTTTCCTGCAGAGGCCATTCTTCGCTGATTTCTTGCCGGAGGCAGACGGCTGTTCGAGGTCGGAGGCTTTTGAGTCGTTTGCGAATCCGGACCGCTTCCGGGCCGAAGCGGCACCCACCTAATTGGCATGCGATCGCGTTCAATTAACTGCGACGCTCACGCGAGCAGCGAAAAACAGTCTCTCTCGACGTTTTCAGTGACGAGCTGGTGCGCCGCCCGGTCGTAACGGATCTTTCCGACGAGACCGAACATCGTTCGGAATGCCGTGCGCGACTTCTCCGCACATTGCGACAGATCCCTGCAATTTCCCGCCAGGTCTGATCGAGCACTTCATCGAAGGCGATTCCGTCCGGCAGATCGCCAAGCGTGAACGGATTGCGCCAGGCACGGTCCTGAGCCGAATTTTCACGGCGAAACGGCTACTGCACGAAGCCTGGAAAGCGGTGACGTAAACCGCTGCCCGAGCGATCCGGGCTTCTTCTGTTAATGGACGCACCACAGAGCTGTAAGGTCATCCCATTTCCTGCCTTGTTGAAGCGATTTCGATCTCGATTCTCCTTTTCTGCCCCATCTGGCGGGCTTGGCGAGATGGGAATCACTCCGGCGCGCCGGGCGGCACCGCGGGCTTCTGCTTCGACCTGCGGTCGCGCTACGCGTTTATGGTTCCTCCAAAAATCGATACCGCGTGATTTTTGGCCCCTCCTCAAAAAGCAGCCCTTGGCCTCGCGAGCCGGGACCCACTCGCTTTGGTCGCCCCGTCAGATGGGGCAGAAAAGGAGAAAACCAAAATGAGTTACGAAATCGACGTCCAAAAGGAAACAGTAAACGGCAAGCCCATGGTCTCGTGGGCGGCCCTCTTAAACGAGGCGGTGACGAAGCCCGGATTCATTCACGAGGCTTACTCACGCTTCCACAACTACTCGCTGGGCAATCAACTCCTGGCGCTTTTTCAGTGCATTGCGCGCGAGATTCATCCTGGACCACTTGCCACTTTCTTGAAATGGAAAGAACTCGGCCGCCATGTGAACAAAGGCGAGAAGGCGCTCTTGCTTTGCATGCCGCTTGCCTGCAAACGCACGAAGACCGTCAAAGCCGATGACGGCACCGAGCAGCAAAAAGAATTCGCGTACACGCACTTCACATACAAGGCTCATTGGTTCGTGCTGTCACAAACAGAAGGCGCTGATTACGTGGCGCCGGTCGTCCCTGAATGGAACACCGACATTGCGCTTGCGACGCTGCATATCGACCGCGTTGCGTTTGAGAGCCTGGACGGCAATGTTCAGGGCTACGCCAAGGCGGGACGCAAGGTCGCGGTGAGTCCGGTGGCGGCGCTCCCGCACAAGACGCTCTTCCATGAACTGGCCCACGTCGTTCTTGCCCACTGCGACGAAGCAGGCTTCTCCGAGACGGAAATCACACCACGCGACGTCCGCGAAGTCGAGGCGGAATCCGTAGCGCTTCTGTGCTGCGAGTCCTTGGAACTGCCCGGCGAAGAGTTCAGCCGCGGCTACATTCAATCGTGGTCGAACGGGCAAGCGATCACGGAACGCTCCGCGCAGCGCATCTTCCACGCCGCCGACCAAATCCTCCGCGCTGGCCGGCAGCCGGAAATCACAAACGGCCAATCCTAGCCGTTCGGGCGCGCCTCCCTCGCGGGCCGCCGCGCCCAAAAATATCTTTTCAAATCAGGATGAATGAAAAACGGACTGCTATTGTCGTTTTGCGGATATTTCGAAGTCGGCGAAACATGGGCCGCCAGTTCTCGATTGACTTTCTCCGAGGTATCGACGAACACCGTGCAAGGTGTTGTCCCCATCGAGTGAGAGTTTGAACCAAGAGCTTGCAGCGCCAGTCAACAAACCCGGTTGTCCGTTACCTTCCAAAAGCAATGTTCTCGAATCGGAATTCCAGCGCCCATCCAATCTAGGAAAGGACGTCTCCCCTTGAACGCTAATACTCACGGAGCCATCTGTCTTTGTGCTGATGATCCAGATATAGGCTTGCGTATCGCCCGGCTTGGCCGTCTTACAGGTAAAGTCATCGGTCGTCACAGAAGTCACGTTCCAAGAGCCCGCAATCTGGGGTGCTTGCACCCGCGAACGGCTTTGACCCAAGGTCGTGATCAACAGTGCGCCGGCAATTACAATTTTTCCGAGCATTCTCGTGAATCTCCACTTCCTCAATTTTGAGGCTCAAATTATAGGGTGGCGTCATTACATCCCCAAGACGTGGATGGAAGGAGCCGCACCCGTTGAGTATTCCCACCTGTTGCGTGAATGACCAGTGTTATCCGCTGTGGACAGCCGCGAGCTAGTGGAGTGTGCGCAATGCGTCAATAGGGGTATAAATTATAGCCCTTAGAGCGCATAACGTATGCTTGTGGTTTGCAAAATGTGCCAATAAGAGTATAATTTATACCCTTATAAGCGCATTATGGAGACTATCACTCCAAAAGTATTTTTCTCTCGACATTCGGTTTTTCGATTCGACGAATTCCGCGAGGCTTATCAAGCTAAAAGCTCTCGAAGTCCACAGACCATCACGGCCGTCCTCAAACAACATGTTGCCGCCGGCCGGCTAATCAACATTCGCCGGGGCCTATACGCCCGTGTTCCTGAAGGCGAGAACGCCCAGAATTTCCAGGTTGATCCTTATTTAATTGTGAGTCGTCTCTCCAAGGATGCCGTCATCGCCTATCATTCGGCGCTGCAGTTTCTCGGAAAAGCCCATTCTGTTTCTTCCCGCATGACCTTCCTGAGTGCCCAACGGACGAAGTCATTCGAGTTCCAAGGAACTCGGTTCATTCCGGTACTCGTGCCCACTATTCTGCGTTCACTGCCGGACTTTGGAGGAGGACTCCGGAATGAACTGCGCAACGGAATGAGCCTACGCGTCACTGGCTACGAGCGCACTTTGGTAGACGTGTTGGATGCTCCTGATTACGGTGGTGGCTGGGAGGAAATCTGGCGTTCGCTGGAATCCATCGAATTTTTCGATCTCGACTTTGTTGTGGCTTACGCGCTAAGGCTGGGCTCTGCTCAAACGGCCGCCCGCGTGGGTTTTTTCCTCGAGCAGCATCGCGACGTATTGATGACTGAGGAGCGCCATCTTGACGCATTGCAGGCTCACGCGCCGAAGCGGCAACAGTATTTTGAGCGACGACAAGGCAAAGGCGGCAAGCTCATTCACCGCTGGAATCTGATTGTGCCAAAAGAAGTGCTTGAGCGGTCATGGAGCGAAGTCGCATGACATTCGAACCCAACGAGCTTCAACATCAGGCGGGAGTGTTGAGGTTTCGGGACGAATCGCTTGAAAAAGCATTTCGCCTCCTCAGTCTTCTCGAAGCGGTGAGAAGCCATCCATTTTTGCGTTCACGCGTTGCGCTCAAAGGTGGAACGGCCCTCAACCTATTCTTGTTTGAGCTTCCACGCTTGTCTGTGGATATCGATATTAATTACATCGGTGCCCTTAATAGAGAAACGATGTTGGATGAACGACCCAAACTGGAAGAGGCTATCCAGGCCGTTTGCGCGCGCGAGCGTCTGAGCGTGAGGCGTGTACCGGGCGAGCACGCGGGAGGGAAATGGCGACTTTCGTATACAAATGCAGCGGGTGGCACCGGAACCCTTGAGCTCGATGTGAACTTCATACTTCGGGTCCCTCTTTGGCCCATCACTCTAGCGGATTCCCGCACCCTGGGGACAGCCGCCGCCAAGCAGATTCCGATTTTAGATCGTCATGAACTCGCTGCCGGAAAACTCGCGGCGTTGTGTGCGCGGCAGGCCAGCAGAGACGTTTTTGACGCCCGTGAGATTCTTTTGCAAAAGCATGTTGCTTTTGATGCCGGCAAACTTCGCTTGGCTTTTGTGATCTACGGCGGGATCAATCGAAAGGATTGGAGAAAAGTCCGCAGTGAAGACATCGACGTTGATGTGAAAGAGGTCGAACGTCAACTTGTACCCATGCTTCGAGCAGACATCGCGCCGACCAAAAGTACGATTAAAAGTTGGTCTGCGCAACTCGTCCGAGAATGTCGTGATCTCATGTCCATCGTACTTCCACTCTCAAAGGAAGAACACGATTTCATTGATCGCCTGAATACGCGCGGTGACATATCGCCAGAACTGCTGACGTCCGACGAGGCGTTTCAAGATCTCATCCGCCAACACCCCGGCTTGCAATGGAAAGCCTTAAACATTCAAAAGGCGCCTAAATAATCTCACCTCCAACAGGTACACCCAAGGTTTGCGTGCTGCAAACCATGGCTTGACGCCTGGCGGGCCGTAACACCGAACAGTTCGAATCTGTTTGTAGCTTTGTAGCTATCGATGCCAGGATTGAGGATTGGACAGGATTGGCCTCCACGACTGTTTTCCTTCCGGCGATACCACGGGGAATTCGGAAATTCCACGAATGGCTAACGATGCATATAAGAGGATTTGCTGTAAAATCGCAGCCGTCCGTAACTAATGGAATGCGATATGACGTCACTGCCGAATAGGCTCTTTTCGGTTCAATTGCCATACGCTCTAGTCGCCCCTGAGCCCAGGTAACCAACCCCAAGATGCCTACCGTGTCTGATTTGAGTCTACGCGCCGCGATCGGAAACATTGTCCATTTCGGAGACACTGACGTCCTGCCCTTCCCGCTAGAACGCCAGTGGTTCGCAGGCGACGAAGATTCCGTAGTCAAACTGCTTCACGACATCGACGAAGACTTCGAAGAGTATGTTGCTGAATATCCTGTCACGTTTGTGAAAAGCCTGACCGGCGTCGGATATAACGGTTTCCGCGCCGTGACTCAAATCGACCCAATTTGGAACGCGTACTTGCTGGCATTGGTGATCGAGATTGCACCGGAGTTGGAACGTGCGCGAATCCCTATAGATCGAGCGGTCGTATTCTCATATCGCTACGCCCCAGACGCGGAGACGAGCGGCCTCTTTGACAAAACAGTCGGTTGGCGGGCATATCAAACGACAGCGCTCAGCCATGCCCGCGACGCCGCGTACGTACTTGCAACTGACATCTCAGATTTCTATCCTCGCATTTATCATCACCGTCTCGATAATGCGTTAATGCTGGCAACATCTAATAAGGAAGCAGCCCACCGCATAATGGTGCTCCTTTTAAAGTTGTCCGAGGATACTTCGTACGGACTACCAATCGGCGGAAACGCCGCAAGACTACTCGCCGAGCTTTTGCTAAATCGCGTCGACCGGCTACTGTTGGCTGCATCGATTAAGTTTTGCCGTTTTGTGGACGACTATGTCATTTTTGCGTCTTCGCGTGAAGAAGCGCAGCGCGCGCTCGTAACACTAAGCGACGCCTTGTTGCGCAATGAAGGACTCACCTTAGCCCGCGCAAAGTCGCGGCTAATGTCGGCGGCTGAATACATTCGCGGGTCGCCCATTGCAGAACCGGAAACGGCCGATTCCGAGGAAGAGTCCCAAGCGAAGAGGTTTCTTCGGATACGTTGGAGCTTCGATCCATATTCTCCCACGGCGACCGAAGACTATGACGAACTCGTCGACGAAGTTAACAAGTTTGATATCGTTTCGATGCTTGCGCGTGAGTTTCGCAAGACCCGCGTGGACGAGTCCATGGTTCGGCAGTTGGTTAGATCCATAAAGTATGTCGCTCCTCAAGTCCGCGACCGCGCGGTTATCTCTCTCGCCGATAACCTCGGCACGCTTTACCCGGTTTTTCCAACCGTTGCGATAATTCTCCGTGCGCTTTTGCCCGATTTATCGCCTTCAGTCCAGGATCACATTTTCACCGCTTTGCGCGAACTGCTTCGCCACAATTCCCATATTACGATGGTTCCAGTGAACGCTGGCTTTGCGGCGCGTGTGCTGGCATACGATCGCAACGAAGAGGTCGATGTGTTGCTATCGGAACTCTACCGGTCATCCAGTTCGGACTCAATGCTTCGGCGAGATGTAATTTATATTATGGCCCGCCGCAACGCCCACTACTGGCTATCAGATTTGCTAAAGCGTCATTCGCAATTATCATCTTGGGAATTTCGAGCGCTCCTTGCCGCCTCGTACGTCTTGGGGGACGAGGGTAAGCACTGGAGGAAGCATCGTGCCAAGGAACTATCACTTCCAGATGCTGCATTCCTGAAGTGGGTAGGACAAATGAACAACGGTCAACGTTGGGAGATCCCGGTTTGATTACGGAAAAGCGATTCGCGGCATCGCATCATGCATTTTGGCGCGAATTACTTCCCATGGGCGAGCACTATATACGGACCGTGAATCTAGAACTGGCACGCTTCGTCGCAGCGCTCGACAGCTCTTCAGATCCGCGATTTCACGGAATTGTAAACGAACTGGCCTTTAGGCTGTTTGTTAGAACCTCCAAGGAAGGCCGTCTGCTTAAGAGTCTGACAGAGTCGGAGATAACAGCGAGTGTGTTGGAAGCCAAGCGGTTCATCGAGAGCTTTCGTCAACATGGCCGGGGAAGAGTTCCCAAACCTGGCGAAGCCGAAATCCGGGAATCAATCGTCCTTGCGCAACGCATGAAAACATTCTTCGATCGCGTTTCGGTCAGCCCATTGATCTTTCAGCCAATTTTCACCGGATGCGGATGGCTGAACGAATGCGAGGGCGACATCCTATCCTCAAACGTGTTGTATGAAATCAAGTCGGGTGAACGCACATTTCGGATGCTGGATGTCAAACAGCTCCTTGTGTATTGCGCACTCAATTTCTCTGCCAAGTCCTACGATATCGCCGAAGTATCCTTGGTGAATCCCAGAGAAGGAACCTACTTTTCGGAGCCGCTTAATCGTCTTTGTGAATTGCTGTCCGGTCAGTCTGCGATGGAAGTGCTTGGTGATATCGTCGAATACATCTCTGAATCAACTGATCAGTATGGTGCCGGTTAACCAGCGTGCTGCGTTCGTCTTCAACAACCACTTGTCACAGAGATCACTACGGCACCTTCTGGGACAATGGCACCGGCGACGTTTCGTAATCTCGGCCCTCAAAAGTTGCACCTGATTTCGACTTGACGATCCAACGATCGAAGGAAAGGACTATGCAAGTCGGATTGCCTCGCTCAGAGGGCCCTTCGCCCACAACTGCAATACCGTTCCATCCGGTCGAAGGGTGAAGTGTTCAGCACCTACCGGTTGGGCGTCGTCCGTGAACTCGGCATGTTCCGTCAGTATTGATTTGTATTGTTTGGTTTCCATCGCGCGCCGACGAAAGTCGTTATCGATGCCTACAAATAAGCCGACCAGCGAATTGCGATAGCGGAATTGGAAACCGCTCCCCACGTAAACGCGTTTTCTCAGCGTGGACTTCTGCAGGTCGGATCTCTCTCCGGCTGGGTATTCAGCGACTCGTCCTAGTAAGTCGGCATCCCCGATTAGCGCGGCTATCCGTGCATAATGACTTCTAACGATGGCTTCTTGGGGCAGCACATTAAAAACGTATTCGTTTCCCTCGGCTTCTTCAGGATCACCCACGAAAATTGTAGTGTTAGAATTGTGGTCTTCCCGCTGAAGCTCGGTGCCGATGGCGATACGCGTGGCCTTTACGCCGCCCTTGAAATTAACTTTCGTTACTTGCCCGCAACCAGCCCTTACTTGTTTTCGGCAGTAGCCCTTTGTCTGGGTCCCCTTCGCTTCCAGAACGATGAGTTCACCTCCTACGTGGTTCATCCCGATGTAGTCCGGCTGCTGTGATTTTGTAGAGGTCGTCGTTAGAAGCCCCTGTCTACGTGCGGTCGTTGTGTCTAAGAAAACGCTCGTATTCAACAGGCGACGCGCCGCAAGGAAGGCAAACCCACAGCCGAATTCGTCCGACAATACTTTTTTCTTGTGAGAGTCCAGTTCCGCGACGCTTCCCTTGAGCCTGAGATTTGTGTTCGCAGGAGACAGTTTCGTTCCATACCGGAGCAATGCAAAGAGGCGTTCTGGGTCATCCGTCATTTCCGGGCGGGTGCAGGCGAGGCCGACATCCAGTAGAAGTTCGAGGCCCGTGAATTGGAGATTTTGCGGCAGCGATGCGGGCATTGGAGCGTTATTCACAACGCGAAGCGGGACAGTGTAGACTCGCCGCAGATCTGAGAGCATGCGCCCCCACCTGATAAAGGTAGCGCTGTCAACTTTAAGCTCCGCAAAAGTTACGGGCATCTAATCAGCGTGCCCGTCGGAGAACGTAAACCGAACACTGTACTTGCGGAGAAGGAGACTGGGTACCATCCTTGCTGCAGCTTTCGCTTTTGCATCGAAATTGGAAGCAACGAGGATCCCACGTACGTTGCTGTCCTCCTGCTCGGCGGCCACGTCACCCATGTAGCTCAAGATTTGCGCGATTGCCCGCTGTCCCGCGATGCCCGCCTTAAGCTCAATGACAACGGTCTTTCCAGAACTATCTCGAGCCGTTATGTCGATGAACCCAGAGTCTACCGAACGCTCTGCGCCATCGTCGGTGATGGTGAGTCCCGGTTCAAGCTGATCGATTTCGATGCGCAGCGCGGCTTGCATGTCGCGCTCCAAGCCAATGCGTTGACCAACCTCCTCTTCGAGCGCCACAGGGTCGGATTGCATACCTTCCGTCGCAACCGTCTCCGCATCATTCTCGCTAACATCGTCTCTAAATTTGCGGTACCGTTTCACGGCATCACGGTAGGAGGCGAGGTTGTTGTAGGCATCGCCGTCAAACGGGATTTTGCTTGGGTTAGGACGATTCTGGCGTTTGTCGTTCTTTGAATAGCTGAGCGTTTGAATCAAACTTGCCATTCGGTCGTTTGCGTAATGCTCGTCGAGGCCACCGTGATGTTCCTCCACCCGGCCTGCGCGGTGAATCTGAGCGGAGATCGTACCAGTTTGGTACTTCTGCCGCTCCAGCCATTGACGATAATTACTTTTCATAGACGGTCTCTCCCATTTTGCGGAATATGATACCTTGTCGGCACGGAATCAGCAGCGTTGACATGGTGTCTGTTGTCTGGTCGCGTTTCGTCTCAGCCTGCCCGTGCAAATCCGCTGCAAATGGGAGATGGAAATTGGTAGGATTTCATGGGAATTGAGGGTAGTCGCTCGACGGAACAGTGCAGTGAGCCCGAGCTCTCATTGAGATTAGCAAACCGCCACACTTTCCTCATCATCACGGACGAAGTTAGCGTCCCTCGCTAATAGATGGCACGCGAACACGAATCCGTTTTTGCGAATAGGACGGCTTGCCGTCCCCCGCAAATCCGTAACGGAGTCGCCCTTCAAACACTACTCCGCACGCAAAGGTATCATGCTGTTCTTTTGGAAGGCCCTACCCGAAGAGTGCTTCAGTGAAGTATGTTGCGACTGCATTCTGGAGTCCGTCAAGGGTCACGATTTCCAAGTGTGAGATGCGGTACTGAACGTCGGTATTCATGTAGTCTGCCGTAAATCGGACCAAATGATCGACGAATAGTGTGGTCCGCGAAACCGGTCGTGGATCTCTCTGGAGCGTTCCGTCTGCTGCATACTCTACCTGCCAGAGTCGTTCGTTGGGAACAACAAGAACCGGTATTACCACGCGCATGTATGGCGGCTGGGGTACCGTTGATTCACGAATGAGGTCGTGCGCGCTGTTGAGGGCCTGGCTTAGCTTCTCAAAGGTCTCCTGATCATTGCCGATCCATTCCCCTCGTTGCCCCTTATGCACTTGTTCTGTTTGTTTCCCGACCATCTCACCGGATTTGTAGAACGTTCTTTCGTCGCGTACTTGGAGTGCGGTGTGGAGTCGATCTGGAACGAAAACTATACGCTGGTGGAATGCCTCCGTCTGTTGGCGCGGAACAACGCTTACAAGTAGCGGAGAATTCGCTCGCAAATTCTTACACTCGACCGCCAGGGAGAGGCGATGATCGCCACGGTGCTGAACTGCCCGGATGTCGAACTGACGCGCACGTTCTCTCAGGGGATCGATGTAGGTTCCCGCGTGTCGGCAGTCGAAGCCAAGGGCCTGCAAGCGCGCAAGAATCCGCATCTCGAAGTTGAAGTCTGAGCTCCCCTGCACGTAGAAAGACAGATCCTGTGCGGTTATCTCGGTGTTTGGTAATTTCGCCATTGCGCCCTTCCCCATCATAGCCTTGGTAACTTGCGGTCACTCCTCTCGACTTGAGCTTTTCTGTCCCGTCGAATCTGGATTGTATGGCCGTTTGAGGAACGACCAGAATCCTAAATGTGTAGTGCGGTGCTTTTCAGCCGCTATTCCTCAAAAAGGTAGAGAACGGTTTGGGGACGCTTTACAACAAAATCTTCACGAGGGGAAAAATACAGAATCGTCTTTGGTACACTTTTGGGACACTTTGTAACAGTCTCAAGCGGTATCAGGCGGTTGGATTCGGAAGGTACCTCCGTCGAAGGCGGTATACATCAGTATGATTCGGAAGGCTATTCAAACAGCTTGGGAAGCTTTCATTCTGCCATTGAACTACACCCGCAAAATCATCACGTTTTATCAATACGTTCTGAAAATAGGTTGGCCTTATTTTTAGATTTTGTTGGGACACTTTCTGGGACACTTTCTCCACAATTCCTAACGGGTTCGACCGGCGCCCACTTGCCGGCCAAGATCTCTCCCGCCAGCTTAAGATTCTCATCCTTGAGCCCGAGATATCGGATCGTTGTGGTGACCGCGCCGTGCCCCAGCATGGCCGAAATCGTCTTCAGCGGAACGCCGTTATCATGAAGCGTGGTGGCGGCCGTCCGTCGGAGGTCTCTAAACTGGAGGCCCTTCAAGCCCGCACGCTTCACCGCGCGGCTCCAACGTTTGCCGAACCCGGTAAAGTCCAGAATCTGATCGCCCGGAGCGGATTGTATTAATGACCACAATGTCTCGTTGATCGGAAGCGCGTAATCCCGGCCCGTTTTGGCCTGCACGCCTTTGAACTGCGATAGCTTGTAGTTGATGTTTCTCTTGGTCAAGCGCTTCAAGTCTACAAACCGGAGCGGGAGATTCATTTCGGCCAAGATGATGCGCCGTATACGCTGATCCGCGTTAACCCAGAGGTTTTTGTACTCTTCTTCGGACAAAAGTCGCTGGCGAATGAATCGGTCCTCGTTCACTTTCTTAACCCCACGCCCTGGGTTTCCATCGGGAAGTAACGTGTTTTTCGCTATCTGCCCAACGCGCCGCCATTCTTGGAGACGATTGAACATCGTGATGATTGCAGTCTGTTCGCGATTAATCGTGCTGTCCGACAGACCCATGCTCTTGCGGTGCTCGCGGTAGTCGCGCATATCGCTGTCAGCGATCGTATCTACGTATCGACCGCTCCAAGCCTGCTTAATGAGCCGCGTGTAGCGAGCAAAGACTTTGATTCCTGCCTTCGATTCACGCTTTTCGCCGTGAAGTCGCAAGAAAAGATCGGCAGCATCTTGGACTAAGAGGCGCTGTTTACGGGCATCGAAACCCGGGATCTCGGAGCGACGCTCGTGGCGAAGTTGCTGGGCCCGGAAATTCCCTCGGTCAATTACATCTGGCTCCGTGGTTCGTCCGATGAGCTGCTTGCGAACCACGTCCTGATGCTTGAAACGGACATAAACATATCCGCGGGCCTTGTCTATCACGACGCCGCGCTCCAACGTCCGATTACGGAATTTCTGCTTGGCCACGAACGTTATCTTACAAATTTCTGATGGAGAGCCTCGGAGGGCCGACCCGCACACGCCGGCGCTCGATCCAGGCGACGACGTCGGCTAATCTGAACCGAACGAGTCCTCCGACTCGGTAGTACGGGAGCGGATCGGCGTTTTGCATCTTGCGGTCCCTGTAGAGCCAGTCCTGCACCGTCTTAGGCGAGCAGTCCAAGAGCTGCGCCAGCTTCTTTGTCGAGAGCAGCTCTGGACCCACCACGTTGAGTTTCCCATCATCCATTGCATCCTCCTTGAGCGTAGAATCCCTCGATCTTAAAGACACAAAAACCAACCGAACTGCACAATCACCGTCGAGCGGACGATCCTACCCAAATGTAATTTAGCGCGATTATCTTTTGCCTTGAGGGACACGTCATGTCGTGCCAAGCGTCTTTGTGGGCAGGCGGCGGGCAGCGCACAAGGCAGGAAGGCGTACCGCTCAGGATGACTTCGAGCGGGATCTCATCCGCAGCGTGGCGCGCCGGTTCCGCGTCTTGGAGCAGAGCGATCTGGAAGCCGAACTCTGGATCAAACTTCTAATGATTCGGTCTCGGCTTAAACATGTGCGAAACCGAACGGCTTACCTCCGGACGGCTCTTTTCCATCACGCGAAGAACCTGCTGCGAGACCGGCCGAAAACGGAAGAGAAGAGAGTCCCACTACGCGAACCCGATGAGGAGAGCGCGCTTCATACTGCTGGCGTCGTCCTTTCGTACACGGAATCAGACCGTGATGACAAGATCGCCCTCCAAGACGCCGTCCAAGAATTCCCACCGAATCTCAAGCTGCTCTGGAACGCGCTGGTGCGAGTAGGCGGTAACCAACTGGACGCGGCCCAAATCCTGGGCCTGCACCGGAATGCGGTTCGTCTCTGGCTTAAACAAATTGAGGTCATCCTCATCCGCCACGAGGTGATTCGGCCTCGACGGTGATTGTGCACTTTGGCCCGATTCTGTGTCTTTAGAGGGTAAAGGAGGAGGTATGCACGATATATCCCAAGGAGTCAGGTTTACAAAAATCCCCAAGGTGCTCTTCGAGGCGCTCATCCAAAGAAAACTAAGTGGCACGCAATTACGGGTGATTCTCTGGGTGATTCAGCACACCTTCGGCTGGCACAGACAGTGGGTGTCGTTTACATGGTATCGGATTGCCGAAGACCTCGATGTCGATCGGGCGGCCGTCTACCGGGCCGGTTGCGCGTTGCTCAAAGAGGGCGTCCTGGTTGAGCACGTCGGCCTACTCGCCGTGCAGATGCATCTTGCGGTGTGGGACCGGGGACCGGGGCTCTTAAAGCCTCGCGATTCCGCCCAACAACTGTGGATAAGTTCCCGTGGCGTTGCCCAGGAACAACGCGGTGCGTTGTCGCCTGGCAACGACAGCGTTGTTCAGGAGCAACGGTTTTCCGACGAGCTAAAGACATTAAAGACAAAAGATAAACGTCGTAGTAGGGGCTGTGGACATGTGCATAACCCACCGGACGAAAGCCAAACGATTCCGGTTCTGGACGGCGGCATTAGAATTCGAGAGAAGGAGGACGTGTGACAAAAGCAATTACGACGCTCCTGGAGGAGGTGCGCCAAGGCAACCCCGAAGCCGGGAATCAACTGATGCCGCTCATCTACGAGCGGCTGCACAGGATCGCTGCGGCGCACTTTGCAAATGAACGGCCAGGCCACAGCTTGCAGCCGACGGAGTTGATTCATGAAGTCTATCTTCGTCTTCTCAAGGATGGCGCTGGGCCGTGGCAGAACCGGGCGCATTTCTTCGCGACGGCCTCACGCGCGATGCGCCGTATTCTCGTCGATCACGCGCGCAAACACCTCCGCGACAAGCATGGCGGCGGACTCTTTCGCGTCGATTTGGATAAGGCCATCGTCGTTGCTCCAGAAAAATCGCGCATGTTGGTCGAACTGGACAGAGCGCTGAAGCGCCTTGAGAAACGTTCTGAACGTCAAAGCCGCGTGGTTGAACTCCGGTACTTCGGCGGGCTGAGTGTCAAAGAAACTGCCGAGGTTTTGAGTGTCGGCTTGACCACCGTGAAGGAGGACTGGGCGCTAGCCAGAGCGTGGCTTGAACGCGAGCTCCGGCAGAGGGTATGACCTCACGCTCGTGGAACGAAATCGGAAGACTGTTTGCCAAAGCGCGCTCAATGGACTCCGCCAAACGGTGCGTCTATCTCCAAAGGGCGTGCCGAAACGCATCGGTCCGGCACGAAGTCGAAACGCTTTTGGAACAATACGACAAGGGTGAGAATCTGCTCGGTGTCTTCTCCTCCGTAGGCGGAAAAGTGCTATCGCACTATGAAGTTTTTGAGCCGATCGGGGCCGGCGGTCAGGCGCTGGTCTACCGGGCACGCGACACGCGCTTGAACCGGTGGGTGGCGCTCAAGGTCCTGCAGCATTGGGCCATGGGGCACACTGGTTTTAAAAAGCGCCTGATTCAAGAGGCGCAGCTGGCTTCCAGGCTCAATCATCCCAACATCGTCACCATTCACGACATTGCCGAAGAAAACGGCGTGTGTTTTATCGTGATGGAACATGTTCCCGGCAAGTCCCTTGATGCGGTGATCGGACCGAAGGGGCTGCCCATTCAAGAGACGCTTCATTACGCCCGTCAAATCGTGGATGCCCTCAGCGCCGCAGAGTCCGCCGGCGTCCTGCATGGGGATCTCAAGCCGGCCAATATCATGGTGAGCGATGACGGGCATATCAAGCTCCTGGACTTCGGATTGGCCACAGCGTTGTCCGCTGGACAAGATCCACGTCAGGACGCGGCTTCGGCGCGGTTCGGAACCAAACCGTACATGGCGCCGGAACGACTCCGAAATTTGCAGCTGAACTCGAATTCGCGTTCGGAGATTTTCAGTTTTGGATTGATCCTGTATCAGATGTTGAGCGGGCGCCACGCTTTTGGCGCGGGCGGTGACAAGGCGGTGTCAGTTGCCATTCAAAAAGACCCACCGGCCCCGCTTCCGGCCAAAGTGCCTGCAGGGCTCGCCCGACTTGTCCGGCGGTGTCTCGATAAAACATCTGGACGGCGTTTCAAGTCGCTGAATGAACTGCTGTATGCACTTCAGAAGTGCGCGAGTCTAAAGAAGCGGCGCACCAGCGTCCAGCAAGTCGATTCCGCTCGACCCGTATCATCCAGTGCCGTCGTCCAAACCCGACGAGCGCGCTCAATCCTCGATCGTTTGAGTTATCGAAACGTCGCCAGAAGCCATGAGTCGCTCGCCGCGCTGGGCCGCTTGTTGGAGGATGGTCCTTTGCCTCGCTTGCGTAGAGTTGTCGCG
The DNA here is from genome assembly GCA_964584785.1 of uncultured Solibacteraceae bacterium. GTDB lineage: Bacteria > Acidobacteriota > Terriglobia > 20CM-2-55-15 > 20CM-2-55-15 > JAHFTY01. The sequence goes on along the minus strand of CAZPBY010000027.1, from coordinate 11,305 downwards.
TTGGGGTTACGCACGTTTATCTTGAGTACAGACTTCGGAAGCTCTGTTCCGATGCCTCCGGTCCGCGAACTCCGCCGAGCGACGCTTCAGATCATGAAGACAGCGGTGGGCGTTACGCTCGGTTCTCTCTTTCAAAACCGCGAATTAGAACATCTCGATCTTTTCGGGATGGATTTCACAGGCTCTGATCTCCATGACGTGAGTTTTAAGGGCTGTTTTTTAGTCGAAGCGAATTTTCGGAAATGTAATATCGCTCAAGCATCCTTTCGCGGCGCTTATATCCGAAATGTGGACTTCACAGATGCCGATCTTAACGGCGCCGATCTTACCGATGCCGATTGGTTTAACGCGATCGGCATACGTTTCGAACAATTGCGACTTGTTGCACCCACGCTGCTCGACTGCCCTCCCAACGTTCCAGCCATGCGCCGCTATCTGAAGAACCGTTACGGCTTCCCATTTGAGTCGTGGGAAACGCGCGCTCAAGAAGAACTCAAAGCCACGTGGGCCGCTTACCTACGTTCAGGCGGCCTACGAGAGGCTCTCCTCCGACGGTAAAAACATTTTCCGGCCTTCTCGACCCAATTCCCCGCTACTAGGAGTGGAGGGGCACAAGACGACGCTCTGCATTGAATCCCGTGCAGAGCGCCTGTTCTCTGTTTCAGGTCACGAAGGAGGAAGAATGCACAAGACAGATCGTCACCGGATGCGCGCGGGTTTGCAGCAACGTAAAAACGTTTTCGTGGCGGGCCTCACGGCACTGCTCGTGACCGAATCGGCTTATGCGCAGTCCCCCTGGGAGAACGCGGTGACGGTGCTCCAAAACTCCTTCACCGGGCCCATCGCGCGTGGATTAAGCCTCGTCGCAATCGTTGTGGGTGGACTGATGTTCAGCTTCGGCGAGGGAGACTCCAAGCGCATGCTCGCCGGCATCGTGTTCGGCGTAGGCATGGCGATTGGCGCCGTGAACTTCATGACATGGCTTTTTCCGTGAGACCAACTGCCGGAGAGCGTGGAATGTCCAGTGATCTGACACTCCACCCGGTATACAGGTCGATGAACAAACCTCTCACGATTTTTGGAGTCGAGCGGCGCCTGTTTTTCATGGCACTCGTCCTGGGAGCGGCAACGTTCAATCTCTTCGGCAGCCTGACAAGCGGTCTGCTCATGTTTGCCGCGCTGTACTTATTCGGGCGTTGGGCTACCGCCGCCGACCCCCAAATCCTTCGAATCGTGCTCAACGCCTCGAAATTCCGGCGTCGTTACGATCCGCTCAAACGGGATGATTTCAAGGTCGAGGTGCTACCGCTGTGATTCCAGAGAGCCGCATCCTCAAGGACTATCGGGATACAGGTGCGATGAACGCGTTGGTGGGCATCCATGCCGCCATCGACGAACGCGCCTTTTTGACGAAGAGCGGCGACTTGATGATGGCGATCCACCTCCGAGGTCTGGATTCCGAATGCAAGGATGCGTTGGAACTCGATCAAATCACGCGTCGCTTTGGGTCCGCTCTGCGCGTGTTGGGCGAAGACTGCCGTCTCTATCAATACCTCGTCAAACGTTCGGACCCGTCGATTCCGGCACGCACTTACGAGAATCCAGTCGTCCAAGAGGCGATCGCAAATCACATCGCTCATCTCACAAAGAAGGCAGGCAACCTCTACTCGCTCGAAATCTATTTCATCGTTGTCTACGAAGGATGGCGGAGGAAGGCAAACGCTCACGACAGGCTCGCGTCGTTTTTGAAATCGCCGCTGGCGACCTTGCGAGAGCGGCTATCGCCGGAGAAACAAATTACGCTCATGAAACGAGACCTCGACCGCGCCCGCGATGCTCTCGCGCAAAAGGTGATGAGCTTTGTCGTTCAGTTGCCGGACGCGCTTCATGCCAAAGCGCTGGACAAACACCAGACATTCCGTTTTCTGCGGCGGCTTCTCAACTACGCGCCCCACAAAACCGATGCCGTTCGCCTCAAGTACGACCGTTTCGTCGATTTTCAAGCCTGCGATTCCCACCTGGAATGCCACCGGGATCATTTGCGTTTAGACGACTACTATGTGAAAACGCTCACGCTGAAGGAACCGCCATCACAACCCCTTGCCCACGTCCTGCGCAGCCTCCAAAAGGTCCCCTGCAATTTCATCGTGGCCACCGAGTGGAAGCAAGAAAGCCATCAAGGCATTCGTAAGTTGATCCAGTCCAAGCGCCGGCACTTCCACAATAAGAAATCCTCAATGATGAATTACGCGCCGGGCAACGTTCAGTCGGCACCTCAGGACGTGCTGGTCGATGATTCGGCGGTCGCGCTGATCCATGATCTCGGGGCTTGTTTAGAAGAAATCGAGATCAAGGGACGGGCCTTCGGGCAATTCTCGCTGACGGTCGTTCTCTACGACCTCGACAGGCAGGCGCTCAGACGCTCCGTCGCTGGGTGCGTCAAAGTCTTCGCGACGCACGGCGCGCAGGTCATCGAGGAGCGCTACAACCTGCTGAACAGCTGGCTGGCCGTCATTCCGGGAAACGGCGCGTACAATCTCAGGCGACTGTGGCTTCTCGATTCCAATTGCGCGGACTTGTCGTTTCTCTTCGCGCCGCGCACGGGCGAAACCGAAAACGCGCATCTGGGATCAGAGTATCTCGCCGTTCTCGAAACCGACCACGGCACACCCTACTACCTGAACCTGCACCACCAGGATGTGGCTCATAGCCTGATCCTCGGCTCCACTGGAAGCGGCAAGAGTTTCTTGATCAATTTCCTGCTCACCCACGCGCAGAAATATCAACCGCTCACGTACATCTTCGATTTGGGCGGCAGCTACGAAAATGTGACGCGTCTCTTCGGCGGGAGGTACACGCGGGTCGGCATGGAACACCGCTCCTTTTCCATCAATCCCTTTGCGCTGCCATCCACGCCGGAGAACATTCATTTCCTGTTTGGTTTCTTGCGCGTCCTCATTGAATCCGGCGCTTTCGTCATGTCCGCCCAGGATGAACGCGAGCTTTTTGAGCAGATCGAAAACGTCTACGCGATCGATCCGGGCGAGCGCCGGCTACTGACACTGGCGAACATGCTGGGCCGGCGCCTGCGCGCGCAGCTTGAAAAGTGGATCGAAGGCGGGCCGTACGCCGCGCTTTTCGACAACGTGGAAGACACCCTTACTTTCGCAAAGTTCCAGACATTCGACTTTGAAGGAATGGACAAGGTCCGGCACGTTCTTGAGCCATTTCTCTTCTACGTTCTGCACCGGGCCAATGCGGCGATCTACGCCCCCAGCCACGCCGCCACATTCAAACTCTTTGTCTGCGACGAGGCCTGGCGCTTCTTTCGCCATCCCACCATCAAGCTCTACATCACCGAGGCGCTCAAGACCTGGAGAAAGAAAAACGCGGCGATGATTCTCGCCACCCAATCCAGCGATGACCTTCTTAGCTCCGAGATGCTCCCAGTCGTTGTCGAAAGCTGTCCCACAAAAATGTTTTTGGCCAACCCCGGTATGGACAAGAAGACCTACAGCGAGATCTTCCACTTGAACGAAACCGAAGCCGCGCTGATCAGCAGGCTCATCCCGAAACAACAGATTCTCGTCAAACGCCCGGAGTTGGCCAAAGTCGTGAACCTGCACGTTGACCCCAAAGACTACTGGCTCTACACCTCAAGCCCCTCTGACCGGGAACGCCAACGCGATGCCTTTGAGCGCTCCGGCTTCAAAGGCGGCTTCGACAATCTTGTAAAGGAGAGTAAACCTTCATGAAACCAATAGTGTTATCCGCTGCAACCCTGCTGTGTCTGTGCGGCCCGATAATCGCTGAACAACGGCGTGCCGACAAAAGTCCCGCGCCGATTACGTCGCACGCCGCTTCTGAAACGAAAACGGCCAATGCGGAAGCCCCGGCGCCGGTGAGTTTCCAAGTTCCGGTCAGTTCTCAACCCACCGATGTCGAGCCTCGAGTCAAGGTCGTCGATTACGACGTCAAAGAAATCGTTCGCGTCAACGCCAAGCTCCGCTACACAACCCTAATCGTCCTTCCCAAAGAGGAGCGAATTCTCGATTTCACCTGTGGCGATAAGGAATTCTGGGTCGTGAACGGAACGGAGAACTTCGCTTACGTTAAACCGGCGAGGGTAGGTGCACAAACCAACCTCAACCTGATTACGGAGAGCGGCAACATCTATTCGTTCGTGCTGCGCGAGGTATCGGAATCGCGCGAGATAGCGCCCGACTTGAAAGTGTTCGTTGAAGCCAAGAACGAGGCCCTGCTCGAATCGGGAAACACTCCCGCGAAATTCGTCTCTTCGCAAGTCATCGATGATTACAAGCTGCAGGTTGAAATCGCCAAAGAAGAGACCCGGCGCGTAAAGGATTCGGCGCAAGCCGCCGTTGACAAGGGGATCAGCCAGTTCGTGTCTAACGTGCGGTTTCCCTATCGGTTCGACGCGGGCAAGAAACCGTTCTTTGTGCGGGCCATGTACACCGATGGCAGATTCACTTTTATCCAAGCGCGACCCGAAGAAACGCCAACCCTCTACGAGATCCGAGACGGAAAACCCAACTTGGTTGATTTCCAGTACAAGAACGGGGTTTACGTGGTGGAGAAGATCCTGGATCAAGGGTATCTCGCGATCGGCAAAGCGAAACTCACCTTCAAAAAGGAAGACTAATGTCAGATACAAACAGCTCTTACACACCGTCCCCTGTTCAGGACAAGCGCACGGATCCGCCGGGCATCCTGCCCAAGAACATCCAGTCCTGGGTCCTTACCGGGATTGCACTTGTCATGATCATCATCATCGCGTTCTCGGGCAAAAGCGCGCCGAAAACGCAACGTCCTTCGTCGCAGCCGTCACCCATTGTCGATCCTAATGCTGAACGCATTCAGGAATACCAAAAGCGAATCGAAGAGCAGACCCGCAAGCTCCAGATCGAACAGGCGGCCCTTGCGCGCACGCAAGCGGCGCTCGGCCCGGCGGCAGGAGTGACGGGATCGGCGAGTTCAGATCCCCCTCCAGCCCCTTACCGGTTGGTGGCCTCTCCCGCCTATGCGCCCGCAGAACACACTCCGCAGAGGGATTCGATTCGAATGGATAAAGAGAAGCGCGAATACGAATCCTTGTTCGCTTCCAACCTCGCATTAACCTACCGATCAGGATTGGTCGCAAAGCCTGCCGCTGTGCAACCGTCGCCCTCGCCATTGTCCGAAGAATCCCTTGCCAAGCTCTTGCCTTTCTACCTCTATGCCAATCAAGCAGTCTCCCAGGCGGGCGCAGCCCAATTGGGCACGGTCCAAACGGGCCCGGTTCAGTCCGCACCCGCTCCTACCACACCGGCGGCCGCTGCGCAGCGGAACCCAGTTGCAATCGCTACGTCGGCTGGAAAGGAATACCGGCTCTTTGAAGGCTCGGTGCTGGAAACGGTGCTCACCAACCGCCTAGACGGTTCTTTTTCCGGTCCCATCAATTGTATGGTCACGACAAATGTCTATTCGCATGATGGACAGCATCTTCTTATTCCCCAAGGGACCCGCGCATTGGGGGAAGCCCGAAAAGTGGAAACCTTCGGGCAGCAACGGCTCGCCGTCTTCTTTCACCGGCTCATCATGCCGGACGGCTATTCGGTGAGCCTCGATCAATTTCAGGGCCTCAACCAAATTGGCGAAACCGGATTGCGCGATCAAATCAATCACCACTACTTGCAAGTCTTCGGCGTTTCTGTGGCCATCGGCGCTATCGCGGGGGTAGGTCAGGCCAACACAAGGTCCGGAGTTGACCAGGCCGGAGTAGATGCTTACGAGCAGGGCGTCGCCACAAGCCTCTCACAATCGTCGCTGCGAATCCTGGACCGCTACTTGAACGTGTTGCCCACCTTCACCATTCGCGAAGGCCATCGCGTGAAGGTTTACTTGTCCGCGGATTTGCTTCTTCCGGCTTATGAGAAGCACGGGCTACCAAGTGATCTCTAATAAGGGGGAGACATGCTTCATTGGCTCTATCGATATGTGTTTCGGGGAATCGGAATCGCGTTTCTCATCGGGATCATCACGATTCTGATTCTTGAAATCGGTTATCAAACCCGTCGTCCGGCAGACAAGACGGCGCCGCCGCCGGCCGTGAATGCCGGCGCGCGCCGGTAACAGGCCGGCTTCCAGAACTGAAATTGCGACTTGAGGAGGCTCATGTGAAACGTTTGTGGATTGTTCTTCTGTTAACCATCACGATAGGTTGCGCTTTCTTGGCGCAACCGGCGTTCGCCATCTTCGGCATCGGCGATGTTGTTTTTGACCCGTCCAACTACGCCGAAGCGATCCAACAGCTCCTGCAAATGGAGCAGCAGTATGTTCAGCTCGTTCAGACCTACCAGACGGTTCGAGGCCAGTTTGATCACCTCGTGTGGATGGCCAAACGCGTCCCGGTGGATATGGCGGCACGTTACAAAGCGGTCGTCACTCCCTGGCGAAGTGCTTCCGCGGGAAACACCTATGGCACAACCGAACGATGGGTACTTGCGTTGAACACTGGAATGGGCGTGGAATCGGGGTATTCCGAAGCCACGCAACCGTTGGCCGCCTACGATGCGACCCTCGCCAATATTCCGTCGGATCAACTCCAGCGCGTGAAGACCAATTACGCCACCGTGGAGTTAACGGACGGAGCCAACCTCGACGCGTTGGACACGATCGGCCGGCTCCGCTCGAACGCGCCGGGCGTCGAAGAGGCGATACGGAGTCTGGAAGACGACTCCTTCTCACCTGATCCCGCGATGAACACCGAGATCGCCGTTCTTAACAAGATCAACGCAGCGAACCTGCTCACCATCCGGAATGGACAGGACGCCAACAAACTGCTTGTCGCCCTGGCCGAACAACAAGTCATCGACGCCAAACGCAAGCGTGACGCCGAAACTCAAGCGATCAATAACCACATCCGCTTTATGGCCGAAGCTAAGGCCGTCATGGCCGCCCAGGCCGCCGGATCGAGCGAAGCGATGCTCGCCTGGCGCATGCCGTAGGAGTTAACAGCCATGCCTCCCAGTTCCATGAACGACCTCTTTGCGTTCCTGACGCAGCTCATGACGGAACATGTCGATATTTTCGAAAACATGGGCCTCCGCATGTTTCGCGGCCTCGCGATCATCTTGATCGTCTGGTTCGGCATCAAGAGCGCGCTCGCCGCTGCCAGCGGCAGCCAGATCGCCATCTTCCATTTTGACCATTTCGCAAGCCTGCTTCTGACGATCGCGTTCGGATACGCGATGATCGTGTACTACAGCGATCCGATCCCGGGGTTTGGCGTCAGTTTCTACCACCTCATCATCGATCAGGGTCTGGACCTGGCCAACAAACTCAATCATTCGCTGTTTCAGGAGGTTTGGGACCGCCTCGCCGGGCTCTATTGGGGTCTGGAGTCGCCAGGACTGACGCTCTCCTTGAATGTTCTGGAGATCCTCCGCTACGCCATCGTGATCCTGTTCATCGTAGTGGCTCTGGCCGCGGTGTTCGCCGTCATCGCGTTCGGTTATGTCTCCGCTGCCATCGCGGTCCTGCTCGGCCCGATCTTCATTCCATTTTTCATTGTGCCGCAAATGGAATGGCTCTTTTGGGGATGGCTGAAATCACTTATCCAGTACGCGTTTTATCCGGTCGTGGCCAACGCCTACGTGTTTGTGTTTGGGAACCTCCTCATCCATTTTGTCGATTCCCATCCGCCACCCTATGACGGGGCGACGATGCTCGTGTTCTTCTTTCCGCTGTTGTTTTTGCTCGTTGCGTTTACGTACGGAGTTCTCAAGATCCCGTCGCTTGTGAACTCGCTTTTCACAGGCAGATCCGGCGAATCCGCGCTGCCGCGCTTCTAAAGAGAGGAGGGAAGATGTCCGCTGCAAAGCCTTGGATGCCGCCGATCGAAAAAGACTACAACGCCGCCAAACGGCAATACGTCGAGCAGTTCGGGTCCGTCCTTGTGATGAACACCTACCTCAAAATCGCCGTGCTCGCGCTGAGCGCCGTGATTGTTGGGCTGGCGGTCTTAAACATTGAAACCTATCAGGCTTTCAAGTACGTGAAGCCGCTCGTGATCCGCATCAATGATGTCGGCCGCGCGGAAGCCTTGCGCTACGACGATTTCGCCTACCAGCCTCAAGAAGGCGAGATACGCTACTTCCTGATTGATTTCATCCAACGCCACTACAGCCGCATGCGCGCCACGCTCCGCGACAACTATGCACGGTCGCTTTTCTTTCTGGACGGGCGCCTGGCTGACGCCTTGATCGAGGCGAATAAGAAGACCAACGCGATCGAAACATTCCTGTCGGGCTCCACTGAGGAGATCGAAGTCAAGGTAACGAACGTTTCAATTCAGGATCTGCGCACCGCGCCTTACCGGGCTACGGCGGACTTCGAGAAGATTTACTACGCCCCTTCCACCCGCACGATTACCAAACGCGAGAAGTACGTTGCCAACATCGTGTTTATGAAAAAGGACCGAGTTCCGAACGAAATGATTCCCGTGAATCCCTTGGGACTCACCATCACGTATTTTCGCGAAGACCAGGCCTTCCAGTAGGCAGCCCATGATTGGAAACGCGCTTCTTATGGCAACCGTCGTTTTTATGGCCCTGGGGTTTTTCCTGATGGACCAGTGCCAGTTTTTGATCCCGTACCGGCAGCTTCTTTGGTCCCGGTACGGGGGAACCATCGCCGTGTTCGCGCTGGTTCTTTTTCTCAACCTTTTCGCGGCCTTCTGCGCGATCGGCCGGAAGCTTTTCCTGAAAGATACGGGCCGGAAACTCGCTCATCTCGAAAAAGAGTTGCACTCGGGAAGCATCTCGGAGGAGCTGAGCCGCAAGTTGCAGGAGTAAATATGGACCGATCCATTGATAGTGATCCTCGCGAATCCGATCAACAAGAAGCTCAAAGAAGTGACGGCCTAGCCCGTGAGGCGCCTGACCTCCGCTCCCGCAATGAGATCGCACGCTTACGCGACATGATCGACTCGGCCGCCAAAGACCGGCCCAGCTTCCCACAATTATTAGACCGGTTGGAACAACTGGGAGTGCGCCCCGTGCCGAGTCTTCAAAAGAGCGGTCGGCTGAACGGCATGTCGTATGAGTTGAACGGCATCCGGTACAAAGGTTCGGATTTGGGCCGGAGCTACACCGCTGCGGGCTTGGAAAAACAGGGCATCCGCCACGATCCCGCTAGAGATGAGCGTCGGCTAAGAGACGCGGCGCTCCGCGCACGAGAGCAGCCGGGCCGGGCGTTTCGCCGTTCCATTGATCTGCGCGAACGCAGCCTGAGGGTGCGGGAATACGACGGCCTGAGCGATTCCGAACGCGTCGCGATGCGGGAAGTCGGTCGCTTCCGCACCATCGCCGTTGAGGATTTTATCGCCACGCAGTACCGCGGCGACGGGGACCGCTGGAGCCAGGACGTTAAGAAACTCTCCGCTCAAAATCTTCTAGAAACTCGCTCCATTGTGATCGCGACTCACGACCGGAACCATCAAACGCACACGCGATCGTTGGAGGTCGTGGTCCTCACAAAGAAGGGAAAGGATCTCCTGAGACGATTCGACCGCGAAATTCGTCAGGCCGGTCAAGCCGTCTACGCCGGTTTTGTGAAACCTCGTGAAATCCCCCACGACGCGGCCATCTACCGCATGTATCAAGCGGAGGCGGCTCATATTGCGAGGCAAGGAGGGCGCGTCAAACGCGTCGTTTTGGATTTCGAACTCAAAAAGAAGGCGTATACGCCGCTGGCTAAGGCACGGAGGGTCTCCCTTGAGGAATACCAGCGGAAACAGACCGAAATAGCCCATCAAAATGGTCTCAAGGTCGTGGACGGCAAGATCCGCTTGCCGGATTTGCGAATCGAATACGAGACCGCCAACGGCGAGGCGGCGCGCGTGGATCTGGAACTGGCGACCGAGCATTACCGAGGGGAACACATGTCTGCCAAGAGTCTAGCGGGTTTCAAAATCTACGCCGATTCGCGGTCATTTCCTCCCGGCGGTTCCTATGGCCGAAGCGCCATCTCGGATGATCATGCGATTGAAATCTTCTCATTTTGAGGCGCGTCATGACTACAAGCGAACGCATCCAAAGTCTTCAAAACTATGGCTACGAGTTGGACGAAGCGCGGTTCCTGTGCACCGCCGCTCTCCACAGCGGCTACTTCTTACGTCGCCAATTCCTCCTCTTTATTGATGGCACGAAGGGTTGGAAAGACGTTGCCTTCTTAAACAGGTTAAAGATCCATCGGCATTGCCGCGTGACCTTCTTCCGACACAGCCGGATGGTCTACCACCTTTCCGCCAAACCGCTCTATGAGGCCCTCGGGGAACAGGACAATCGCAACCGGCGCGAACACCAGCCTTCAACGATCAAGAACAAGATCATGGGCCTGGATTACGTACTGGAACATTCCAATTCTCTCTACCTCGCCACCGAGCGCGAGAAATTGGACTACTTCGTTCGCACGCGAAACATCGCGCCGAAGGATTTGCCGACGCGGCTGTACTCGTCGCCGCATTGCCACGATCCTGCGGCCAAACACTTCGTCGAATCCTATCCGATTTTTCTCTCAGGGACGGCCGAAGAACCGGCGCCCCGACCGCACTTTTGTTACGTCGATGAAGGGCTGCAGACCACGGACCGGTTCGCGACGTATCTGAACCAATATGGCCGGCTCTTCGCAGCGCTCGGCGACTTTCATGTCATTTACGCTGCCGAGAGTCCGAGGCTATTTGCCAGCGCGGAGCGCATCTTTCAGAGATTTCTCGCGTCCTTTTTCGCATCGGAGCCCGTGAACCCCGAACTGCAGCGACTCATTGCCTATTTTCGAAGACGTCGCGCCTACGAAGACCAGGACTTTTCGGAATTCGATACGGCCACTCTCATTCAGTTTCGCGAAGAGAAAAAGAAGTTTGCCGGCGAGAGCTATGAGGCCCTGTATACCGAGTGGAAGTCCGGCAATCCGTCGTTTTCGGGCGATCCGCAAGCCCGGACGGCACTCCAGCACAACTCACGCGGTCAATTCTCAACCTATCTTTTGGATCACGACTATGAATTGTTTGGCTCGGTCACCCGCGATTACGACAAACGCACAAATGACGAAATCCAAACACAACCATAAGCGAAGTAGTTTGATGCAGCGTTTGGCCCGCATCGCAGCGAAACCCTCGACAGCTACGAAGGAAGCCCGGGACAGGAACCGGGCCAACGGCGGTAGCGACCCCGGTTTGCGGCGGCTTGCGCCGCCACAAACCTATCCGTGCTCCTGTCGTCGCAGCGGGGGTCGCTCCCGCCGG
>CAZPBY010000026.1:0-87260 GCA_964584785.1 uncultured Solibacteraceae bacterium | reverse complement strand
CAGCGCGGCGGTGGCGGCGGTCAGCGCGGTGGCGGTCAACGAGGAGGCGGCGGCACACGCGGCGACGCGCGGCCCGGCCTCACGAATTCCGTTTTCCCTTCCGGCGCTTCCCTTTCTCTCTGGGTTGCGGACATTGCCACAGCGAAAGGTCATGAAATCTGGCACAACGCCGCGGATCAGCCGAAGTTCACCAACATTTCCTCGTTGACGTGGGGAACGACTCATCTCGTGTTTCAGTCGGAGCCGAACAACTGGAGGCATTACTATGCCGTCCCGCTTGCAGGCAGTACGGGTGATCCGAGCGAATTGACTGCCGGCGAAGGCGAAGTGGAGTTTGTGGCATTCTCGCCGGATGGGAAGAACCTCTACTACTCGACGAATATCGGCGACATCGACCGGCGCCATGTCTGGAAGGTTCCGACTTCGGGCGGAACGGCGACTCAGCTGACTAAAGGCGAGGACCTGGAAACCTATCCCGCGGTGTTGCCGGGCGATAAACTGGCTTGCCTCAGCGCCGGTCCGAAACAGCCGCAGTCCGTGGCCATCGTCGCAGGCAGCGATGCGAAAGCCCGTGTGATCTTCCCTTCGCTTAAAAGTTTCCCCGCTGACCAACTGGTAGTTCCGCAGAACGTTGAAACGACCGCTGCGGACGGGATGAAGATTCACAATCAGCTCTTCCTTCCCAGGGATCTGAAGCCGGGCGAAAAACGTCCCGCGATTGTGTTCACGCACGGTGGTCCCGCGCGGCAGATGCTGCTCGGGTTTCATTACATGGACTTCTATCATCTGTTCTATGCGATGAATCAGTACTTCACGAATCAAGGCTACATCGTGATCTCGGTGAATTATCGCGGCGGCATCGGTTACGGCGCCCAGTTCCGAAATGCGCCGAACCGTGGACAGGCGGGCAACTCCGAGTATCAGGATCTCGAAGCCGCGGGACGCTACTTGCAGAGCCGCCCCGACGTCGATGCGCAGCACATCGGATTGTGGGGGCTATCCTATGGCGGATTGATGACGGCTGAAGGACTGGCCCGGAATTCCGACATCTTTTCGGCCGGCGTGGACTTTGCCGGCGTTCACCTGTGGGGAAACTCGATCGATCCAACGGCGGTTTCCTATACGTCGTCCGCCGTTTCCGAGGTCGACAAGTGGAAGTCGCCCGTCCTTCTGGTTCAAGGCGACGACGATCGCAACGTGCCATTCTCGCAAACAACAGGACTCGTACAGCTTCTGCGGTCGCACAAGGTTTATTACGAACTGCTGGTTTACCCGGATGAGGTCCACGAGTTCCTCGTTTACGACCACTGGAGAACCGCCTTGAACGCAACCGACGACTTCTTCAAACGGTTCCTGCGCGCCGGAACAAGCCAGTAGAATTTAAAACAGGACGATTTAGGGTGCTTTTTTGGCAAAATAAGGGCTTATGTCTATAGCGCATACCGATGAATCGGATACAAACGACGTCTCTCATAAGGTACAGCACACAAAACTAAAACAATGGATTAACGAAGTAGCGGCGATCACCAGGCCGGACCGGATTTACTGGTGCGATGGATCCGATCGCGAATACGAATGGATGATGCGGTCGATGATCCAGGCAGGCACGGCAATCCCGCTGAATCCGGCCACCCGGCCCAACAGCGTTCTGGTTCGATCCAATCCCGCCGACGTCGCCCGCGTTGAAGACCGCACCTTTATCTGTTCCGCGACCAAAGAAGCCGCCGGCCCCAATAACAACTGGGAAGATCCCATCACGATGAAGCGGAAGCTGACCGAGCTTTTCACGGGATCGATGGCCGGACGGACAATGTATGTCATACCGTACTCGATGGGCCCGATCGGTTCTCCGATTTCAAAAATCGGCGTCGAGATCAGCGATTCTCCTTACGTTGTCGTCAACATGCACATCATGGCTCGCGTCGGCGAGCGCGTCCTCGACCTTCTGGGAACCGACGGCGAATTCGTCAAAGGACTTCATTCCGTCGGCGCGCCGCTTGCACCGAACCAGCAGGACGACACGTGGCCGAACGATCCCAGGCAGAAATACATTTGCCACTTTCCGGAAACGCGTGAGATCTGGTCGTACGGCTCGGGCTATGGCGGCAATGCGCTGCTCGGAAAAAAATGCCATGCACTGCGAATCGCTTCGGTTCAGGCGCGCGATGAAGGCTGGCTCGCCGAGCACATGCTGATCCTGAAGCTCACGAATCCCGAAGGCCAGGTGAAGTACATCACAGGCGCTTTTCCGTCGGCTTGCGGCAAGACCAATCTCGCGATGTTGATTCCCACGGTTCCGGGATGGACCGTCGAAACGGTGGGCGACGACATCTGCTGGATGAAATTCGGCGCGGACGGCCGGCTGTACGCGATCAATCCGGAGGCGGGTTTCTTCGGCGTCGCGCCGGGAACGGGCATGAGCTCGAATCCGAACGCGATGCTCACCGTGACTCGGAACTCGATCTTTACGAATTGCGCCATGACGCCGGACGGTGACGTCTGGTGGGAAGGCATGACGGACCAGAAGCCGTCTCAGCTAATGGATTGGCTTCGACGTCCATGGACCCCGAAGGAATCACGCAAGGCAGCCCACCCGAATGCCCGATTCACAACCCCTGCCCGTCAGTGTCCGGCAATCGCGCCCGAGTGGGAAGATCCTCGAGGCGTTCCCGTCGACGCCATTCTGTTCGGCGGCCGTCGCGGCAGCGTCGTCCCGCTCGTGATCGAGGCATTCGACTGGCAGCATGGAACATTTCTTGGCGCGTCCGCCAGCAGCGAGACCACGGCCGCTGCTGCCGGCAAAGTCGGACAACTCCGCCGCGACCCCATGGCCATGCTGCCGTTCTGCGGTTACAACATGGGCGACTACTTCGGGCACTGGTTGAAGATCGGCGAGCGGGCCGGCGCCAAGCTTCCTCGAATTTTCTACGTGAACTGGTTCCGGCAGGATGACCACAGGAAGTTCATGTGGCCGGGTTACGGCGAGAATTCACGTGTGCTGAAATGGGTGTTCGAGCGAGTGAATGGAAGCGCGAACGCCGTGGATACTCCGATCGGCCGGCTGCCGAATCCCGAAGATCTCGATACGCGAGGCCTCGACCTATCGCCTGAAACGATCGTCAAACTGCTCACCGTCGACAAGGATGGCTGGCGGGCGGAGATTCCCTTGATTCGTGAGTATTTCGCCCAGTTCGGGAAGCACCTGCCCGAAGGTATCCGGCGTCAGGTCGACGAACTCGAACAACGATTGAAAACCTAGAGCCACGCTCGCCAATCGACGGCACGAAGCCCGTCGCTACGCTCCGGGTTCTGCGCATTGGGCGAAAACTGTCAGAACCCGGAGGGCAGCGACGGGCTTCGTGGAACCAGGTTCCATGATTGATCTCATACGTGTGTCGAAGGTCTTCGATGGAAAGCGAAAAGCCACGGCACTCGAAAACATCGACCTACGCATTGCTAAGGCCGAGGTCGTGTCCATTGTCGGACCCTCCGGCTCTGGAAAATCGACGTTGCTGAATCTTATCGGCGGCCTCGATCGGCCGACTTCGGGCGAAATCCGTATCGAAGGCGATAACCTCGCCGAACTATCCGATGACGACCTCACCCGTATTCGCCGCGACAAGATCGGATTCATTTTCCAGTTCTTCAATTTGCTGCCGACGTTGAACTGCATCGAAAACGTTTCATTGCCGCTGCATCTCCGGAATTGGCCGCGGAAGAAGATCATCGATCGGGCAAAAGAATTACTGGACCTTGTTCAGCTCGACCATCGCATGGATCACCTGCCCGAGGAACTTTCCGGAGGCGAACGGCAGCGCGTCGCCATTGCCCGCGCGCTCTCGGTTTACCCGCCGATCCTGCTCGCGGACGAGCCGACCGGTAATCTCGACACACGGACCGGCGAAGAGATCCTCCGTCTCATTCAGGATCTCCATCAACGCCTCGGCTCGACGGTCCTGATCGTGACGCATGATATGGAAGTCGCCGCACAGTGCACGCGAACCGTTAGACTACGCGACGGCCGCATCGTTGAGGATCACCGGAGATGAGCAACGAATACAAGCCCGATAGGGCGCAGTCATAAATAAGATGATGCTGCTTCGATTGCTGAGTTGGCCTTACCTGAAGAAACACGTGCTGCGGTGGGTTCTGACGGTTGCCGGCATCGTGCTGGGCGTCGCTGTTTTTGTCGCGATGCATACGGCGAACCGCACCGTGCACGCGGCGTTCGACAAGACCGTGCAACGCATCGCCGGCGCGACGCAGCTGCAGGTTTCAGCCGGTGAGTTCGGTTTCGATGAGTCCGTTCTCGAGACCGTTCAGAGCGTGCCGGAAGTCGGCGTCGCCGTACCGGCGATCGAAGCGACAGTCGAGACCAACATTCCCGGGCAGGGCAATCTCCTCATCCTCGGCATCGACATGACGGGTGACCGCAGCCTTCGCGACTACGATCTCGACAGCGCGGAAGAGACCATCATCGACGATCCGCTCGTTTTTCTTGCCCAACCGGACTCGCTGCTCGTGACGAAGGAATTCGCCGAACGAAACGGGTTTCAGGTGAACGCGAAGATTCCGCTTTACACCGTGCAAGGCGAGCAGCAGTTCACGGTTCGCGGCATCATGAAACCCAGCGGCATGGCGCAGGCATTTGGCGGCAATCTCGCCATCATGGACATCTACGCTGCGCAGCAGGTTCTCGGCCGCGGCCGCCGCTTCGATCGTATCGACCTGAAAGCCGCCGACAATGTTCGCTTTGAAGACTGCAGGGCCGCTGTCCAAAAAGCTGTTGGGCCAGGTTTCGAGGTCGCGCCTCCGTCCTCGCGTGGGGAGCACTTCGACGCACTGATGCATAGTTACTCGACTTCGGTTTCGATCTCGAGTCTGTTCGCTCTCATCGTCGGAATGTTCATCATCTACAACTCGTTCGCGATCGCAGTGACGCAGCGTCGTGCCGAGATCGGCATTCTTCGCGCTCTCGGCGCGACGCAATCGCAGGTGCGCCGGCTGTTTCTTTTGGAAAGTGCCGTCGCGGGAATGACCGGCACGGCATTTGGAATTGTCGCGGGGCTCGCAATGGCGTTCGCCGTTTCCGCATCCATGGGCGACTTGACGGAGGCGACCATCGGCGTCGCCCAGCGCATCGAGCAGTTGACGCTGGATCCGTCGCTGATCGTCCTGGCCATCGTGATCGGCGTCGGCACAAGCGTTGTGGCGGCCTGGATTCCGGCGCGTAACGCCGCTCGTGTCGACCCGATACAAGCGCTCCAGAAAGGCCGCTATCAGATCCTGTCGGCCGGCGAAAACCGTCGACGCCGCATCGCCGCATTCATGCTGGTTGTGACTTCCGGAATTCTGTTGATCTTCAGCGCCTGGAAACCCGCGTTCTACACCGGCTACATCCTGATGATCCTCGCGGGTCTTCTGATGACGCCGACCGTTTCACTGGTATTGGCGAAGGCGTTGCGTCCGTTGCTGAAGCGCGCTCTGCCTGCCGAAGGGACGCTCGCCGCGGACAGTCTGATTCAATCACCGCGCCGCACGTCGGCGACGGTATCGGCGCTGATGCTTTCGCTGGCGATGGTCGTGGGTTTCGGCGGCTTCACGAATTCGATCTACGACTCGATGAATGAATGGATGTCCACGGCGCTCAATCCGGATTTCTTCATCGCGCCATCGGCGAATCTCACGAATCGCAGCATCACGTTTCCGGCCGATGTCGGTCTCGACATCGAATCGCTCGAAGGCGTGGATCAAGTTCAGCTCGTCCGAGACGCTCGCGTGACTTACAAAGGTACGCCGATCATGGTTGTGTCCGTCGAATCTGAAAAGCTTCTCACCAAGGTCCATCGCACGCCGATCGCCGGCAGCAACGAGCAGATGCGCCGGCAAGTCTCGGCCGGAAAAGGAATGATCATTTCGGATGGCTTTTCATCAAACCAACATGTGACGGTTGGTGACGAGGTCGAGATCCCGACGCCCTCGGGAATCCTGAAGCTCCCGGTGGCTGGTGTCGTCCGGGATTACTCGGACCTCCAGGGCGCCCTGTTTATCGATCGCAACGTCTACCTGAAATACTGGAACAACGATACGGCCGTGAATGTTGCACGAGTGTATGTCAAAAACGGCGCGGACGTCGGCGCTGTGCGGCAGCGGATCGTCGATCGAATCAGCGGCCGCTATCGATTGATTGTGATGACGAACCAGGAAGTCCGCGCCTATGTTTTGAAATTGCTGGACCAGTGGTTTGCGATGACCTACAACCAGATCGCTGTCGCCATTCTGGTAGCGATCCTCGGCATCGTCAACACGCTCACAGTTTCGATCACCGATCGGCGCCGCGAACTGGGCGTGATGCAGGCGGTCGGCGGCTTGCGCAACCAGATTCGTCGGACGGTATGGCTCGAGGCCATTGCGATCGGAGTCATCGGATTGATTCTCGGAATGTGTCTTGGCGCGATCAACCTCTATTACAGTCTGGGAATGATCAAACGCGATCTTGGCGGATTGGATCTCGATTATCTTTATCCCTTCGGGTTCATGGCGATGATGGTACCAACGATAATCATCGCGGCGCTCATTGCGGCTCTCGGTCCGGCGGAGGCCGCGGTTCGCGGAAGTCTGGTCGAGGCTTTGGAATATGAATGATTATGAATAAGGCCCTGCTCACTCTCGCAGCCCTGCTGTTTCTTCAGGCGGCCGACGCGCGGCAGATCGTGGAAGAAGCGCAGCGCCGCACGCGTTCGGGATCACAACGCTATGAAGGAACGCTTCAGGTGATCGACGCCAAAACAAAGATCACCGAGAAGCGATGGTTCTACGATCGCATCGGTTCGCACGGCGACAGCAAGTCTGTCCTTCGCTTCACTGCGCCGGCCGAAGTGAAGGGCGTCGCGCTGCTGATTCTGAATCATCCCGATCGCGCTTCCGACCAGTGGATGTGGACTCCCGCCATCGCCCGCGAAAGACGCATCGCGCTGCAGGATCGCTCCAGCCGGTTCTTTGGAACCGATTTCAGTTTTGAAGACCTCGAAGAACGCGACACGAATCAGTTCGACTACAAGATCCTCGGCGAAGAATCCGCCGGCGGCGCTCCTTGTTGGAAAATCGAATCGCGGCCGAAGAAGACCAAGAGCTCGCAGTACACGCATGCTTATCTGTGGATCCGGAAGGACAATTACGTGGTCGTCCAGATAGAGAATTACAAACAGACCGAACTGATCCGGCGAGCGAAATATTCGGACATTCGCAACGTGCAGGGATTCTGGACGGCGCACACCATCGAAATGGAAGACCTGAAGCGCAACAGCCGGACGATCCTCAAACTCGAAAAGCTCCAGTACAACCTGACGATGAAGGATGAAGACTTCACCATCCAGGCCCTCCGCCGAGAGTCGTGACGCGCCCGAATCTGAGCCGCAGCCGGAAACCCAAAAGATCGGATCGCACAGGTGAATATCACGTTGGAGATGGGACATCCCGACGTTTGACATATTCAGAAGCCGCGTCCGAAATACGTCAAATGTTGGGTTGTCCCATCTCCAACGTGATATTCACCTGTGCGATCCGCGGCTCAATATGGACGACACTCCTGCTGATACTGCTCGTAATCGGCGGTCCCCTTTTCGGTCAAACCTACACTCAGCGCGGATTCGTCGAAAACCGGGCCACGGTTTACCCCGAAGCGGCACCGAACGATGACGGGCACTTCGTCGGTGAGACGTTGCTGCGCTACGAAGGTTTCTACAAACCTTCGCCGTTATTTCAGATCAACGGGACTCTGGACCTGCGAACCGACACGCACCGTCAGGTCGAACGAAGGCTTCATCTCTCGTGGTGGGATCGCGAGCAGCAGCGTCCTGTTGCCGAAGTTCGACGACTGAGCGGCGTGTATCACAAAGGCGGTTTGTCTGTGGAAGCGGGAAAGCAGTTTGTCCGCTGGGGGAAGGCCGACATTCTCAATCCCACCGATCGCTTCGCACCGCGAGACTACCTCACCGTCGTCGACAACGACTTCCTGGGCATCAGCGCCACCCGGTTGCTGTACGAAAAAGGCAGCGAGACGGTCGACGTCGTGTGGTCACCGAGGCTCACGCCCAGCCGGATTCCGCTTCCGAATCAGCGCTGGACCGCAATCGCTGAGAATATTCCCGCCAATCTGCGCATCGTCGACGGCGGAGCCGCTTATCCGGGTGGGTCGCAAACCGGCGTGCGCTGGAGCCATGTCGGACTCGTGGAGTTTTCCGGTGCCTACTATGAGGGCTTCAATCATCTGCCTTCGTTTGAGGCCGCGCTGACAGCGGATGCAAGCGGCCCACTGGTAACCGTTCGACGATTCTATCCGCGGCTCCGGATGTTTGGAGGAGACGCGGCGCTGCCGCTCCGCCCTTTCGAAGTGAAAGGCGAAGCCGCGTACTTCACTTCGAACGATCCTCGATCGGACAAGTACGCTCAGTACGTCATTCAACTGGAGCGGCATTCAGGTGAGTGGACGTTCGTGGGCGGCTACGCGGGAGAGCACGTGGTCGAGTTCGGCACTTTATCGAGCGCTTTTGCTCCGGATCGAGGCGTCACGAAAACATTTCTCGGCAGCGCACACTATACGATCGACGTGAATCGAAGCGTGGCATTCGAAACGAGCGTTCGTCAGAACCTCGATGGGGCATGGATGCGCGCCGAGTACTCCCAGTCGTTTGGACAACACTGGCGCGCCACCGGGAATATCAGCCTGATTCGAGGCGAGCCGTTCGACTTTCTCGGGCAATACCGTCGCAACTCGCACGCGACACTCATTCTGCGGTACAGCTTTTAAGCGACTATACTGTTTTCTCTATGTCACTCGATCCGGTGTACCGCAAGATGATCGCCACATTCCGGCGTTCCCCCGCCTGGGACTCCCAACTCGATCTCCATCTTCTTCAGCAACTCTGGCCGACGCTGGTTGGGGCCGAACTCGCGGCGTCAACCCGGATCGTGGCCCTGCACGGATCGCGCGTGGTGCTGCAAGTTCCCGATCAAATCTGGCGGAAACAGCTGATCGATATGAAGGGACGGCTCCTGGCGAAGCTGAACGAGCCATGGTCTTCACCAATCATTACGGAGATCGCATTCACGCATGAAGATTACAGAAGCTGACGTGGAATACGTCGCGGCGCTCGCGAACCTCGAGGTCGCGGACGCCGACAAGAAGGAACTCGCGGATCAACTCACCAGCATTCTCGATTTTGTGGAGCAGATGAATCGTGTCGACGTATCGGGGATTGAACCGACGCCCCAGGTCGTAACCAGCGATAAGCATGCCGTGCGCGACGATCGCGTTGTGCCGCGCACCGGAAGTTCCGAGGCGGCCAGGACTGTAAAGCTGTTCAAAGTTCCGCGAGTCATCACGGAACGATAAAGCGGAATGAATCTTAAAGACTTCACGGCCGAGAAACTCGTCACTCTGTATCGCAATCGCGACCTGTCGGTGATGGAGATCATTCAAGGCGTGTACCACGAGATCGATCGCGTCGATCCCGGCATCCACGCATTCATCACGCTGTGCCGCGATCGCGCTCTGGAAGACGCGCGACGACTGGACGCTCGAATCGCGTCGGGTGAGCCGATCGAGACCTTGGCAGGCGTTCCGGTCGCCGTCAAAGACAACATCGCCGTTCGCGATCTGCCCGCGACGTGCGGCTCTCGACTGCTCGAAAACTACGTCTCGACCTACTCGGCCACAGCCGTCGAAAGGCTGCGCGCCGCGGGCGCGATCATCATCGGGAAAACGAACATGGATGAGTTCGCGATGGGATCGTCCACGGAAAATTCGGGCTTTTTCGTCACACTCAATCCGCACGACCCGGCGCGCGTGCCCGGCGGCTCCAGCGGGGGATCCGCTGCCAGTGTGGCAGCGGGGATGTCCGTCCTTGCGCTCGGATCCGACACGGGAGGCTCGATTCGCCAGCCCGCGTCGTTCTGTGGTGTGGCCGGTCTGAAACCGACCTACGGCCGCGTGTCGCGATACGGGCTCGTCGCGTTCGCCTCTTCGCTCGATCAGATCGGACCGTTTTCCAAAACCGTTCGTGAGGCCGCGCACGTCCTCGAAATCATTTCGGGCTTCGATCATTACGATTCGACATCGGCGGATGCCGGAGCGGAGTCCTACGTGAAAGCTCTCGATCAACCGATCAAAGGAACGCGCATCGGTGTGCCGAAGGAATACTTCGTCGCAGGAATGGATTCGGAAGTGCGCCAGCGAATCGAAGCGGGAATCCGATGCTTCGAAGATCTTGGGTGTGATGTCGAAGAGATTAGTCTGCCGCACACCGAGTACGCGGTCGCGGCGTACTACATCATCGCGACCGCCGAGGCGAGCTCCAACCTTGCCCGATATGACGGCGTTCGTTACGGCGTGCGTCACGGCGACGCCGGCAGTCTGCAGGACATGTACCGCCGCACACGGATGGCGGGATTCGGGAAAGAGGTCAAACGGCGCATTTTGCTTGGCACCTACGCGCTTAGCGCCGGCTACTATGACGCTTACTACAACAAGGCGCTGAAAGTCCGCACGCTGGTGCTGCGCGATTTTCAAAAGGCTTTCGAAAACGTGGATGTGATCCTCACGCCCACGGCGCCGACAGTCGCATTCAAGATCGGCGAGAAAGTCTCCGATCCGCTGTCGATGTATCTGTCGGATATATTTACGATCACCTGCAACCTTGCCGGCCTGCCGGGAATCTCCATCCCATGCGGCACGAATTCAGAGGGCCTGCCCGTCGGCATGCAACTTCTCGCGAATCATTTTCAGGAAGCCATCCTCCTGCGAACCGCCCACCACTTCGAGACGGCTCAGGAGTAACAGTTT
Source organism: uncultured Solibacteraceae bacterium (assembly GCA_964584785.1). Classification (GTDB taxonomy): domain Bacteria; phylum Acidobacteriota; class Terriglobia; order 20CM-2-55-15; family 20CM-2-55-15; genus JAHFTY01. The sequence continues at coordinate 76,417 of CAZPBY010000026.1, read as the reverse complement.
GAACATGGTGTCATGAAGCCCGTCGCTGCGCTCCGGGTTCTGCACGTTTCGCATGACCGTCAGGCCGACGACAATGGACAGAACCTGGAGCGCACCGACGGGCTTCGTGACGGTCTCTTCATGCTAAGATCGCGTTGTGTCCCTGGACGCATTCCATCCCATTATTCAGTCGTGGTTCCGCGACCGGTTTGCCTCGCCGACAGACGTTCAGGAACGAAGCTGGCCGGCCATCGCATCGGGGAATGATGCGCTGATCGCCGCGCCGACCGGCTCGGGGAAGACGCTCGCCGCGTTCCTGACCTGCATCGATTCCTTATTCAAACAGGCGGTCGCCGGCTCGCTTGAAGACCGAACGCAGGTTCTTTACGTATCTCCGCTGAAGGCGCTCAGCAACGATGTGCAAAAAAATCTCCAGCAGCCGCTGGCCGAGATTTCAAACGCGGCGCTGAACGCAGGATTGTTGATGCCTCGCATTCACGTCGTTGTCCGCACCGGCGACACGCCGATGCGCGACCGTCAGTTGATGCTGAAGCGGCCGCCGCACATCCTGATCACAACGCCGGAATCGCTGTACCTTTTGCTGACGGCCGCTCGAAGCCGTGAGATTCTTCGCGATGTCCAGACCGTGATCGTCGACGAAATCCATGCTGTGGCGCCGAACAAACGCGGCTCTCATCTGGCGCTCTCGCTCGAACGGCTCGATGCGCTGACCACAGCAAGACCCGTGAGGATCGGCCTTTCGGCGACGCAACGGCCCATCGAAACCGTTGCCGCTTTTCTTGCGGGCAATCGGCCCAGGCCCAACGTGATCGACATTGGGCATCGGCGCCAGATGGATCTTGCGGTCGAGGTTCCCAAAGACGAACTTGGCGGCGTCGCGACGAATGCCATCTGGAACGAGATCTACGACCGCCTGGCTGCGCTGATCATCGAACATCGATCGACGTTGATTTTTGTGAACACGCGCCGTCTGGTCGAGCGCGTTTCTCATCACCTTGAGGAACGGCTCAGCGCGACGCTCGGGCCGACGGCCGTGGCCGCGCACCACGGAAGCCTTTCGCGGCAGATTCGTTTGGCAGCGGAGCAGCGCTTGAAATCGGGTGAAACGCGCGTTGTGGTGGCGACAGCGTCACTCGAACTTGGAATCGATGTCGGCACCGTCGATCTCGTCTGTCAGATCGGATCGCCACGATCCATTGCCGTTGCTCTTCAACGAGTCGGCCGGTCGGGCCACTGGGTCGGCGCCACGCCGAAAGGCCGGCTGTTCGCGACCACGAGAGACGAACTGATCGAATGCGCCGCGCTCGTACGCGCCATCCGCAACGGAAGTCTCGATACGCTCAGCGTGCCGCCCGCGCCTCTCGATATTCTGTCGCAGCAAATCGTCGCGTCCGCGGCGAGCCAGGAGTGGCAGGAGGACGAACTGTTTGACCTGGTACGCCGCGCATACCCGTATCGATCATTGGAACGAAACGAATTCGATGCAACGCTGAAGATGCAGGCCGATGGCGTCAGTTCGCGCCGATCGCGAGGAAACGCGTTCGTTCATCACGACCGGGTGAATCGCCGGATCCGCGGCAGGCGTGGCGCCCGGCTCGCGGCGATTACTTCCGGCGGCGCGATTCCGGATACCGCGAACTACATGGTCGTGGCTGAACCTGAAGGCACGGTTGTGGGCTCGATCGACGAGGATTTCGCAGTCGAGAGTCTCGCGGGCGACATCTTTCTGCTGGGCAACACTTCATGGCGGATTCGCGGCGTCGAAACCGGACGCGTTCGCGTGGAAGATGCGCACGGTGCGCCTCCGACGATTCCATTCTGGAACGGCGAAGCGCCGTCGCGGACCGCTGAACTGTCGGCTGAAGTTGCCGCGATTCGTCGAACGGTCAGCGAGATGAGTCCCGGCGCGGCGACACAGTGGCTGCAACTCAAATGCGGGCTGGATCAACGCGGAGCCGAGCAGATCGTGGCCTACATCGTCGACGGAAGATCCGTGCTGGGAGCTGTCCCGACGCAGGACACCATCATCGCCGAACGATTTTTTGACGAGGCCGGCGGAATGCAGCTTGTCCTCCACGCTCCTTTCGGCGGACGCATCAATCGGGCGTGGGGTTTGGCCCTTCGCAAACGCTTCTGCGTATCGTTCGATTTCGAATTACAGGCCGCGGCAACGGACGAAGGAATCGTCATTTCCCTCGGCGAACGGCACAGCTTCCCACTCGAAACCATCTTCCAGTTTCTGCATCCGAATACCCTTCGCGAAACGCTGACCCAGGCCGTGCTGCAGGCGCCGATGTTCACGTCGAGGTGGAGATGGAACGCCACGCGATCGCTGGCCCTGCTTCGATTCGCCAAAGGCAAGCGCGTTCCCGCGGCGATCCAGCGGATGAAGGCCGAGGATCTGCTCGCAGCGGTATTCCCTGCGGCGACGGCATGCCAGGACAATCATCAGGGCGACACCGCATATCTTGAACCGCCGGATCATCCGCTGGTGACTGAAACGATTCGCGACTGCCTGACTGAAGCGCTGGATATCGATGGATTGCATGCGCTGCTCGAGCGCGTCGTCTCCGGTGGGGTGCAATGCCTGGCGATCGACACGCCGACGCCGTCTCCGTTCTGTCACGAAATACTGAATTCGAATCCTTACGCGTATCTGGACGACGCGCCTCTCGAAGAACGAAGGGCGCGCGCCGTAAAAATGCGGCGGACGCTTCCGCCGGATCTGGCCGGCGAACTCGGCCCACTCGATCCGGACGCTATCGCCGAAGTTGCCGCCGGCGCGTGGCCCGTGGTCCGCGACGCGGATGAACTGCACGATGCACTACTGACTTTGGTATGGATTCCCGACACAGAATTGCCATCGGCGTGGCGCGAATGGATGACGTTGCTGCACGAAGCCCGTCGCTGCGCTCCGGGTTCTGCACGCTTCGCTGCAACGCCGGTCATCGGCTGGGTGCCCACTGAACGCGCAGACAATCTCAACGTGCTCGATATTGTTCGCGGTTGGATGGAAAGTACGGGATCGACAACATCCGAGCAACTTGCGAACCGGCTCCACCTCGCACCTGAAGACGTTCATACCGCGCTGCTTCAACTCGAGGCCGAAGGGCAGGTCCTCCGAGGACGTTTTCGAAGCAGCGCTGCGGCCGGCGCGGTCGAATGGTGCGATCGGCGTCTGCTTGCGCGCATTCATCGCCTGACTGTGGGTCGACTGCGAAAGGAAATCCAGCCGGTCACTGCTGCCGACTTCATGAAGTTCCTGTTCCAGTGGCAGCACGTCGCTTCGGGTGCGCGGCTCCATGGCGAAGAAGGGCTGCGTGAAATCGTCGGTCAGATGGCCGGGTTCGAAGCTGCGGCCGGCGCGTGGGAGCGCCACATCCTGCCGATGCGGATCTCGAAGTACGATCCCGATCTTTTAGACCGTCTCTGCCTCGGAGGCATGGCGATGTGGGCGCGATTGACGTCGCCTGCAGGACGTGTGTCTCTGACGAACGCGGCGCCGATCAGCCTGTTTCCACGCGAAGATGCCGACTGGCTCATCCGGCCTCCCACGAAACCGGCGGAACTCGGTCCGACAGCGGAGAACGTTCGCGAGTTCCTCGACAACCGCGGGGCCAACTTCATGATCGACATCGTGCGTGGAACCGGACAGTCGCAATCGGAAGTCGAAGAAGCCCTGTGGGAGCTTGCGGCGGCGGGCCGTCTGACGGCCGACGGTTTCGAGAACCTTCGAACGCTGCTCTATCGCGGCAAGCGGCGGCCGCAACGAGCAGACGCCAGACAGCGCGTTCGTCATTCGGCGGGACGCTGGTCCCTGCTGGCCTTTCACCACAATGCCACTCCACCTGCGGGACCGATCGCCAAACGATTGCTGAAACGTTACGGAGTGGTGTTCCGGGAGCTGCTGGCCCGCGAATCATTTGACATCGCCTGGCGCGATCTTCTCATGCAATATCGGCGAATGGAACTTCGCGGCGAGATCCGCGGCGGACGCTTCATTGATGGATTCGTCGGTGAGCAGTTCGCGCTGCCGGAAGCGGTGGAATCACTCCGGGCCCTGCGTCGTTCACCCGGCAGTCCGGCAGCGGCGGAGGAAATCAAAATCGCGGCCGCCGATCCGCTGAATCTGGTCGGCATCATTCTGCCCGGGACTCGTGTCTCGTCGACTTCGAATTCCTTCGTCTTCTTCCGCGACGGCGTCCCGGTCTCCACCCCGGAGGATGCTGTCGCGAGGGAGCGAATTCCCCTCCTTGGCTAAGGAGGGTGGACGCGACCATAAGTAAACATCGCGAAGCCACCTTTGAAGGGAGCGGACGGGGTGGTTGGTTCAGCCACCGATTATCGGATGTTGAACGAACCACCCCGGCCCTACCGCTGCTTCAGAAGCCGGCAGGCGCGGGTTGTATTGAAGACGCCGCAGCTGCAGAAGCGTGCCATGGTGGTTGCGGCTTGTTCCGGAGTGCGTCTTCCCTGCTTGACCCATTCGATCAGCTTGCGAACCAGGCTGAACGACAACATTCCGTGACCGCACATCGTCGAGAGCTCGAGCGTCTGACGGTCGGCCATGCGATCGGTCTGGCCGAAGAAACCCAGCGAATATTCCACGCTGTGACGCGTGATGCCCGCCTGATCCGCGCACTCTCGCGCCCTATCGAGCGGTGCGCTGATGTTGATCGAGAGACCGAGGTTGGCGTCTTTAAGGTCCCGGATAAAAGCCGCGACGTCGGCAGGATTATCAAAGACGGCCGCAACGGTCGTGGGGCCGGATACGCCATTCACCACTCCTTTGAAGTCGCACCTCAATTCGCGGCGCCAGTGAACCGACGGGTTGATGTTTGTGGAAGGCCGGAAAGCCGCGCCGTGACTGGCGTCGCCGATATTGACAGGATGATGTTTTTGCGCGATCTCGAGGAACCGCCGCTCCTTATCGGTCGCCAGCGAATCGTTCAGGCCGCGAGCCGGCATCGCGAAGACGATGTAGTCGTCCTTCAGACTCTCGGCGGAGCCATATCGATGCAAGGTATTCGTCACGACATCACCGCCTTGCCGAGGCCGAGATTGGTTTTTCCGCGAACATAAGGGAATCCCTGATCGACCAGCACTCCATCGATTGCGCTCTCGCCGTTCGCGTCGCAACGAGTCGAGACGCCGACCGCCACAACAGTGTCCAGCGTGCGCGCCGTTTCATCGACGCATCGGAGAACCGCATTCATTGTCTCGACCGGTGTCTTGAACTCGACGATGGCCGACAGGATCTTTTCGTTCAGGATGTCCTCGCGCAGCCGTCCCGCTTTCCGGTCCGTCATCATGTGTGTGACCGGATTGTTCGGCTCAAACTCGATATTCATTCGGGCCAGCGCGGTCGTCATCTTCTCGATGTCTCGAAACCGCACTCCGACGGTCGGACGCCCGAACTCCACGACGTAGCCCACTTCTCCAAGGTGAACGCGGTTGGTGACATCGTTCGTCTTGACTTCTTCGGTGCCGCGGCCGTGGACTCCCGTGCTTTCATGCGTCACCTGAGGGTCGCTGAATGCGCGACGTACGATCCGCGGCCACGTGAGTTCGTCGGGAACAATAGCGGACGTGGGACACACGTCGGGTTCGGGATCGAAGCGCAGCCTGAAAAACTTCAGGAAGGTTCGGATGGCGCGGACCATGGTGGGATTGAGATGCTCCATGCTCATCCCACGGAAGCACGTGTAGCATTCGACGCATTCGTCCGGCTGGACGACCGCGCGATTCGTCGACGGATCGACCGAGATGGCTCCCATCGGGCACACGGCCACGCAGTTGCCGCACGCCACGCATTTTTGAGGATCGATCCGCACGAAGCCGATTTTACAGGAAGACCCTTCGTCTGAGCTTTTGATTCAAGTAGACTGGCGCAACAATCGTTTCCTGGAGGCTCGCATGAGTCAAAACGTCCGCCGAATCCTGATCGCCAGCTTGTTACTGGTGATTGCCGTTTGGATCAAGGCCGCACCTGTTCCGGCACCGGATGCTCCGTACTTTCCGCCGCCCGGCGAATGGGCTCGCAAGAAACCCGCCGAAGTGGGAATGGACGCGGCAAAGCTCAATGAAGCGATGGCATTCATGCAGTCGCACGAAACGAACCAGGCGAAGGACTTTTCAGATCAGGAAATCATTTTCGGAAAACTGCTCGGCTCGATTCCGACGGAACGTGCCGGCACCAACGGTTTGATCATTCGAAATGGCTACATCGTCGGCGAGTTCGGCGACACGCTGCGGCCCGATCCGACATACAGCGTGGCCAAGAGCATGCTCTCCACCGTTGCCGGTATCGCTTTTGATCGCGGCCTCATACCAAAGCTGGATGATCCGGTCGCGAACCTGATCAAGGATGGTGGTTACGACTCGCCTCACAACAGCCTCATCACCTGGCGGAATCATCTGCAGCAGGAATCCGAGTGGGAAGGCGAGATGTGGGGCAAGAACGCGAACTTCCTCGGCAAGGAAGCCTTCGGAAACGGCGAGATGAAACCGCGGCAGATTGAGGAAGCAGGCGCCCATTACGAGTACAACGACGTGCGCATCAATCGATTCTCGCTATCGCTGCTGAAGATTTACAAGAAACAGATCCCCGACGTCTTTCGTGACGAGGTGATGAACCCGATCGGCGCATCGACCACGTGGAAGTGGGTTCCCTATCACAACTCGTACGTCACGATCGACGGCAAGCGCATGGCCTCCGTCAGCGGCGGGACACGCTGGGGCGGCGGCATGTGGATCAACAGCTACGACATGGCGAGGTTCGGTTTGCTCTGGCTGCACCGCGGCAAGTGGGGCAACCGGCAGATCGTTTCGGAGAACTACGTCAAGATGGCGACCACCGCCAGCGCGCACGGTCCGGATTATGGATTCCTGTGGTGGTTGAACACGACGGGTAAGGAATGGCAGGGCTCGCCCACGAACTCGTTCGAGGCGAGAGGCAGCGGCGGGAATGTCATTTATATCGATCCGGCGAATGATCTGGTCGTGGTTTGGCGGTGGAGCGCCAGTTCGTCACAAGGCTTCCACAAGGTCGTCGACTCGATCGTGAAGTAGTCGAGAGAGGCCCGGGATTTGTGGCGCTACGGCACGGAGCCCGTCGCTGCGCTCCGGGTTCTGCACGCTCTGCCAATAACAGCAACAAGGTTCAGAACCCGGAGCGCAGCGACGGGCTACGTGCCGTAGCCTCAGGAGCTAGGTTCATGAAGACTTCCGTTACGCTGTTTCTCGGCCTTCTCCTTCTAGGTTGCGCAAATAAAGCTAACACCGATATGAACAAAATCGCCGAAACCTACGTTCGCGTTGTGCTGGGTGTTGGTGAGCATGATCCCGATTACGTCGACGCCTACTATGGACCCTCGGAATGGCGCGACCAGGCGAAGCAGCAGAAAGAGTCGCTGGAAACGCTTCGCTCGCGTGCCATATCGGCGATCGATGAACTTCAACACGATGGTCCCGTGACCGGCGAACTCGAGCGGCTCCGACACCGGTATCTCGAATTCCAGCTTGCCGCCGTGGTCGCGCGAGTCGAGATGCTTTCCGGCACGAAGTTCAGTTTCGACGAGGAATCGAAGCGACTCTACGATGCCGTCTCTCCACACAACGATGCCTCGTACTACCAACGGCTCATCGACGAAATCGATCGCGAGCTTCCCGGCGCCGGATCGACAACCGAACGCGTCGAGAAATTCCGGCAGCAGTTCGTCATCCCTCCCGGCCGGCTCGACGACGTATTTCGCGAGGCCATTCGCGGCTGCCGCGAACGCGCGCAGCGCTACATTTCGCTTCCCGAATCGGAGTCTTTCACGATCGAGTACGTTCGCGACAAACCGTGGAGCGGATACAACTGGTATAAAGGCAACTATGCCAGCCTGATTCAGGTGAACACCGATCTGCCGATCTTCATCGACCGCGCGATCGATCTCGCATGTCACGAAGGCTACCCGGGCCATCACGTCTACAACGCGCTTCTGGAAAAAAATCTCGTGCGCGACCGGGGCTGGGTCGAGTTCTCCGTTTATCCGCTGTTCAGCCCGCAATCCTTGATCGCTGAGGGTAGCGCCAACTATGGCATCGACATGGCGTTCCCTCAGGATGAGCGCGCGAAATATGAAAAGGAAGTACTGTTCCCCAAGGCGCAACTGGATGCGAGCCAGGCGGACCGCTACTATCGCGTCCTCGGACTCGTCGGCAAAACCAGCTATGCCGGCAACGAGGCGGCTCGGGAATACCTCGACGGCCGCATGACCGCGGATGCCGCGGTCGACTGGCTGGTTCGTTACGGACTCTATTCACCGGAACGAGCAAAGCAGCGGCTGCGGTTCACCGATAAGTATCGAAGCTATGTGATCAACTACAACCTCGGCAAGGACCTCGTGGCGCGTCATATAGAAAAGGACGCCAAAAGCCCGGAAGAACGCTGGCGTCGATTTCGCGAGCTGTTGTCGTCACCGAGGCTGCCCTCGGATTTGTAGCTATTCCTTCTTAAGTGCGGCAGGCCAATTGATCACAACGTTGATCGGGCGTGTGGAAAGGTCGGATGGATTGGGATTACGGTTGATGATGAACCGGCGTCCATCACGGCTGACGTCATAGGTGTTGCGGTAGAACTCCGTATCCAGCGTGGTCTCGAACAGCTGATGCGGGACTCCCGCTTTGAATTCACCGCGAACGGAGTCGGCGGTTACGTCGACGGCCATCAGTGCTCCACCGTCTCCCCGGAGAAAAAACAGTTCCTTACCGTCGGACCTCCACGTGGGCTGAATGCCGCCGCCGCTGGATATCGGCCACTTGTCGTCCGATCGCGGAAAACGCCGCGCATAAATATCCGGTTTGCCGCCTTCGTCCGTCATGTAGACAACCCACTGTCCATCTGGAGAGAAGTGCCCGTCTCTTTCATCAAACGGAGTCCGCAAAAACTCGACGGGTTTCCGGTCGCCGTCAAGGGTGAGCGCCCACAGGTCGCGTTTTGTCTTCGGATCAAAATCGACATAAAGGATAAAGCGGCCATCGGGAGACCAGTCCGTAGCAACTTTGGGATGTTCTGATTTCGCAATGGGTTCATCTTTCCCCGCGCCACGAGGGGTCTTGATATACAGGTTTTGTATGGCCCCGTCTTCGGCAATAGAGGAATAAACGATACGGTCGCCGTTCGGCGACCAAACCGGATAGTCGTCCGTACCCAGCGGATCGGAGTGCGGATCGGTGCCGAGCCGGGATCTTAAGCCACGAGCGAGGTCGAGTATCCAAACGTGCGAATCCCAGGCGACGGCCAACTGCCGACCGTCAGGTGAGAGTTTGGGGTTCCGATATCTGCCTGGAGCCGCCAGCGCGGCTTCCGGTTTCCCGTCGCGATCGACCCAGGTTAACTGTGTGTCCCTGCCCGAAGCGGCGGCGCCCGTCCGATAAATCAGCGTTCCATTGGAAGAAACAGAGAATGCGCTCAAACCGAAACTTGGACTTGCCGTGATGTCTTCCGCGAGTATCTGGGGTTCTCCGGTGGATACGAAATGCTTTGGATCGAACGGCTGCGCGATGAGTGTTCCCTGGCGCTGGAAAACCAGGAAACCGGGCGGTGCATAAACAGTCTTGGACCCGACCGGCATGAGCCGTGTTCGAACATCCGACTGAAGCGATCCCAGGTAGACAGCTCGGTTCTCTTCGGCATTGCTCCACGCGAAATAGATAAAGTGATCGCCATCGGGGAGAAAGTTTGGCCAAAGATGTCTGTTTTCCTGCCGCGTCTTGTCGAGGCTGGTGATCGGTTGCGCGACTCCGCCGGACGCCGAAACGCGGTAAAGCAGACCATCGTCGTCGGCAAAAACGATCGTGCCCTGAGAGTTCCATGTGCCACCACTCATTTGTCGACGCGTCGCACAGATGGTTTGAGGAGGGCCACCGTTTGCCGCTACCCTGTTGAGCGCCGCATTGGCCGCGCTGCCGATACCAAAAGCGACAAAACGGCTGTCGGCGGACCAGAACGGCCAGTAAGCATCATCTGTTCCTGTAATCGGTTGTGCCGAAAACGAATCGACGGGGCGAACGAAGAGCATCGCTTTTCCACTATTTGCCGTCGCCACATAAGCCACCTGGCGGCCGTCAGGAGACGAACTGGTAGGCGGATACATTCAGGAAACCGGCCGAGTTGAGTAGGGGCGGTGTTTCAATCTGAAACCGCACGACGGCGGAATCCGGAGATCTCTGGAAATAGCGAGACGCCAGGACAGCTGCGATCAAGACGACAAGAACAGCGGCTCCGGTCAAGAACACCGCACGCTTGCCGAATCGTCTTCTTGTCTCGACTGGCCCGGAGGCCGGTGGAGCTACAGCCTCATCAATCTCGATGCGCGCATCACCGATATCGCGAAGCCGGCGGTCGGGGTCTTTCTGGAGTGCGCGGCGCAGAAGAGTGCGAATCGACGCGGGCGTCTCCGCCGGAAGCCTGGTCCAATCCGGATCTTCCACGGCAATTTTCGCAATGACATCCATTGCGGAGTCGCCATCAAAGATGCGGCGACCCGTGAGCATTTCGTACAGTACGACGCCCCATGCCCAGATGTCGGCTCGCTTGTCGACATCCTTCCCACGCGCTTGCTCCGGCGACATGTAACTGGCGGTGCCGAGAATGACGTTGGCTTTCGTCGAGAGGGCGCCGTCCATCGACGCATCGGAGAGCGAAGAGTCCGAATGGAAAATCTTTGCCAGGCCAAAATCCAGAACTTTCACTGCGCCGTTCGGCGTGAGTTTGATGTTAGCGGGCTTCAGGTCGCGATGGACGATGGATTTCGCATGCGCCGCTTCCAATGCCTCTGCAATCTGACGCGCGATTTCGAGGGCGTCCGCTACGGGCAAAGGGCCGCGCGAAATTCGCTCGGCGAGCGTTTCGCCGTCGACGAACTCGAGTGCCAGCCCGTAGACGCCGTGGCTTTCTTCCAGTCCATAGATGGCGGCAATTCGGGGATGATTGAGGGTTGCTAAGAGCTGTGCCTCACGCTGAAAGCGCGCGACGCGTTCCCGGTCGCGCGCGAAGGCTTGTGGCAGGACCTTGATCGCGACGTCACGATTCAGCCTGGTGTCGCGAGCCCGGTAGACCTCCGCCATGCCGCCGGTTCCGATGAGGGCTGTGATCGCGTAGTGTCCAATCGTTTGTCCCGCGTGGAGTGCTTCGCTTGCAACCTCGTGCGCCATCGCGTCCTCAACCAGGTCGTAAAGGGACTCGGCGTTCCCACGGGTACGGGCGATCAGAGATTCCACTTCTTGCCGCATCCGGGAGTCGCCGCTGCAGGCGCTGTTCAAAAACTCCGAACGCTGCGGTTCCGGCATCTCGATCGCCTCATGGAACAACCGCTCGATGCGGCCCCACTGTTCTCGATTCATTGTTCTGGCATGAGGATAAAGGCTTCAAAGACCTTGTGGCAAGTACGCCGAACGGTACCGGAAGACCTGCGCTGTCGCGCACGCGCAGCGGCGGTTCTTGGGGCGACCGCTTTATATCGCTTGACCGGAATATGGCCGCATCTGACCCTAGCGGCAAGCGAGGAAACGCGCATGCATGAAGCATCGGTGGCTTTCCGTTGCGGCGAGCAAATTGAGCAGCGCGAGGCCGGTGTTCGAATACTTCAAAGATACTGGAAGGCTTTTGCTCCGAAGGATATTCAGGAATGGGGGCAAAGGATAGCCAACAGCGGCGGATACACGGTCGCTGCTTATGTCGGCAACAAGATCGCCGGAATTCTCGAGGCGATCCGGCTCGACCTCGGCGGTGATCCTGCCAAGGTTCCCCAGACATTTCAGGAACTCACAGCCGACGGCACGTGGAGCAACCACAACCCGTCCGGCGACACGGTGGTCCTTGTGGATCTCACGATCGCCCCGGAATATCACGGCGCCGGACTGTTCGAAGCGTTCGTTGCGTTCGCCCGGAAGACCTTCCAATCGCCATCGGGCGTGATCTTGACGTACAGCCCTTTGTTCCTTCCGAAGAACCGATACTGGGTGGTCCGCAAGCATGAACGTTTCGGCGCTCAGCTCACCAAGGAAATTGCCGGATCACGGCCCGGACTCACAATGACCGTGGGCAGCGAAGAACTGACGGCGGAAGACGTCGGTATCACGGCCTACGCGATCTGATCGGTCCGTAACGTCACGAAGCCCATCGCTAAGCTCCGGGTTCTGACCGTTGGTCGTGGCCCGGGCTGCCCAGCTGCCCCCGCGGCCAATGTACAGAACCCGGAGCGCAGCGACGGGCTATGTGCTGCCATCTTGAAGTGGTATTGTGCACGCATGATTTCCCGCTGGCATCGCACTCTCTGGGCGTCCATCTTTGCGGGCTGGATGCTGATCGCGGTGTCGTTTACCTTCAACTACTATTACTACTCGCATCACTACGTTGAAATCTTCACGACGCCGCCGACGTTTTTGCAGATGCTGGTTTGGGAGATCCCCTACTGGATTCTGTGGGCGGCCATGGCTCCGCTCGTATTCGGAATCACGCGGCGGTTTCCGCTGGACCGGGAATCGTGGACGCGAAATGCCTTCCTTCACGTTGCCGCATGCTTTGCGCTGACCGTCGGACATCGCTTTGTTTATCTGGCGATCTGCAGGATGCTGTACGTCGACGCCTACCGCAACATCCCGACGCTCTTCGATCTTTATCGCTCGGACCTCTTGTTCAATCTGCCGACGGGATTCATGAGCTACGGCACGTTCCTTCTGGTTGGCAATGTCATCGAGTTCTACCGGCGCTACCAGGCCGGAGAGTTGAAGGCTTCGCAACTCGAGACGCAACTGGCAAAGGCGGAACTGCAGGCACTGAAATCACAACTGCACCCGCATTTCCTGTTCAACACTCTCAACTCGATTTCGGCGTTGCAGCTGACGAACGTCGAAGCCGCGCACCGCATGACGGCGCGTCTCGGCGACTTCCTTCGTTTGACGCTGGACGCGTCGGGCGTTAATGAAGTCCCGCTGCGCCGCGAGATCGAATTCCTGCAGTCGTACCTCGAGATCGAACGCCTGCGTTTTGAGGATCGCTTGACGGTGCGCATCGATGTCGAGCCGGAAATTCTGGGACTGCCCGTACCGAACCTGATTCTTCAACCCATCGTCGAGAATTCGCTACGGCATGGCATCGGCGCGCGCAGAGGCCGCGGCCGGATCGAAGTCATCGCCCGGCGCTCGGATGGCGTTGTGCGCATTGAGGTCCGCGACGACGGCCCGGGATTAAAGGAGCCGGGCCGCGAAAGGATCGGCATTGTGAACACGCGGTCCCGTTTGCAGCAACTCTACGGCGATTCCTTTCGGTTTGAGATGCGGAATGCGGCCGAAGGCGGCGTTGTCGTCACGCTGGAGATCCCCGCCGCCGTGCAAACGGCGCGGCTCGCCGCGGGAGCATAAAATGACGAAATCGATCAGCGCTGTGATCATCGAGGACGAACCGCTGGGCCGCGATTTGATTCGTGAGCTGTTGCGCGGCGATACGGAAGTGAACGTCGTCGGTGAGTGCGGCAATGGGCACGACGCGCTAAGCCTGATCGAGAAAAAGCACCCCGACCTTGTTTTTCTCGATGTACGGATGCCGGAGATCGACGGGTTCGACGTCCTCGCTCGATTGCGCCGCCAGAACGCTCCCGTCGTTGTTTTTGTGACCGCATACGACGAATACGCCGTGCGGGCGTTTGAAGTGAACGCCGTCGACTATCTGCTCAAACCATTCGATCGCGAAAGATTCCAGCAGGCACTCGACCGCGCGAAAGCGCAGATCCGGTTCCTGGACGGCGGCGGCAACAGCAGGCGTTACCCCGAGCGTCTGCTCGTGAAGTCCGGAAGCCGGATCGTATTCGTTCGGACCGACGAAATCGATTGGATCGAAGCCGAAGGCAATTACGTCCGGCTGCACGTCAGGAAGGACAGCCATCTTCTTCGCACCACAATCGGCAATCTGGAAGAGCACCTCGATCCACGCCGGTTCGCTCGGATCCACCGTTCGCAGATCGTGAACATCGATCGTATTCGCGAGTTGCGCCCGTGGTGGCACGGCGAATACCACGTTGTGCTGCAGGACGGCACGCAACTCACGCTGAGCCGCACGTACCGGGAACGCATTCAGGATTTGACGCTCGACTTCTGACGGTTCACGTTCGTCACGCCCACGACCACATTGATCACATTCTTTCCCGCCGCCCGCAGACGCCTCACTAGCATTCGCGAATGGAAGGTCTCCTCGTCAAGAAACCCGTCGACCAGATTCTGTCGGACTCCGCTCACGGCGACGCGCATGGACTGAAGCGAGTTCTTGGACCGGTCAACCTGATCGCGCTGGGAATCGGCGCGGTGATCGGAGCCGGCATCTTCGTTTTTACAGGATCGGCGGCGGCGCAATATGCGGGGCCCGCTATCGCGATATCGTTTGTTCTTGCCGGGCTGGGCTGCGCGTTTGCCGGCTTGTGTTATTCCGAGCTGGCCTCGATGATTCCGATCTCCGGTTCGGCGTATACCTACGCCTACGCGTCGTTCGGCGAATTTATTGCATGGATCATCGGCTGGGACCTCGTGCTGGAGTACGCGTTCAGCGCGGCGACCGTCGCTTCGGGATGGAGCGGGAACGCCGTGAGTCTCCTCGACGACTTCGGCGTGAAGATCCCGATGCAGTTCGCAACAACGCCGGGCCGGGGCGGAATCTTCAACGTGCCCGCTTTTCTGATTGTGTGCCTGGTCACGGCCATTCTTGTCATCGGCATCCGCGAATCCGCGAACGTGAATGTCGTCGTCGTATTTATTAAGGTCGGCACGGTGCTCGTGTTTGTCGTGATTGCCGCGGCATTCCTGCTCCGCCATCCGGAAGTCGCACGCCGGAACTGGACTCCATTCATTCCTCCGAACGCCGGGCGCTTTGGCGCTTACGGATGGTCGGGCATTCTGCGCGGAGGCGCGACAATCTTCTTTGCGTATATCGGATTCGACGCCGTATCGACTGCCGCCCAGGAAGCGCGCAATCCGCAACGCGATATGCCGATCGGCCTGCTTGGATCGCTGGGGATATGCACGGTTCTTTACCTCGTCGTCGCGGTGGCGCTGACAGGTGTCGCGCACTACTCCACGCTGAATGTCGCGGCACCTGTGGCGCTGGCCATTGATGTGACGGGAGTGAAATGGGGGAGCTTTCTCATCAAGTCCGGAACGCTGGCGGGGCTCAGCACGGTGATGTTGACGACGTTGCTCGGCCAGTCACGCATTTTCTTCGTGATGTCGACGGACGGATTGCTGCCGCCGTGGGTGGGGACCATCCATCCTCGTTTCCGAACGCCATGGATTTCCTCGATCGTGGTTGGACTCGCGATCGCCGTCGTGGCGGGTTTGCTGCCGATCGACACGCTGGGAAATCTCGTCAGCATCGGAACGCTGTTCGCATTCATCATCGTCTGCGCGGGCGTCTGGATTCTTCGTCGAACACGCGCGGATCTGGAACGTCCCTTCCGTACACCCGCGGTGCCACTCGTGCCGATCCTGGGGATTGTCGCGTCGCTGGTCCTGATGCTCAGTTTGCCGCTCGACACGTGGATCCGTTTGTTCGTGTGGCTGATCATCGGCCAGGTCATTTATTTCTCATACAGCCGCCATCACAGCGTCCTGCGCCGGCGATAAGGAGCCGGCGCAGTCGCGGAACAACGCGATTAGATTGATGTGCTACACTGTGCTACATGAAACCAAAGGATACCGTCGGCGTCCGGGAACTGCGGCAGAATCTGAGTATCTATCTTCGGCGAGTAGCACAAGGACAAAGCCTTCGGGTTACCGAGCGCGGACGGACCGTTGCGGCTTTGGTCCCGTTGCATGAAGAAGAGCCGATATTAAGTCGGCTGGCGAAGCAGCGTCGGCTATTACTGCCACAGGGCGATTTGCTGGCGCTCGGCGCGCCCAAGGGACGCCCGACGACCAAAGTATCCGAAGCGCTGGCTGAACTTCGCGACGAACGGCTGTGAGGGGCCATCTCATCTACCTGGATTCCTCCGCGGTTCTCAAAATCGTTGTGTCTGAACCGGAAAGCAAAGCGCTTTTCGAATTTCTCAACGATTGGCCGGTCCGCGTGTCCAGCGAACTGGCACGAACCGAGGTCCTTCGGGCATTGCGGCGGGCCGGGGTCAAAGTCCCGCAATTCCGGAGAGGACAAAAGGTGCTTGAACGTCTGGGTTTGCTGCCAATGGACACGCCGGTTTTGAGCGACGCAGGGCTTCTGAAACCGACCTTGATGCGATCTCTCGACGCGATCCATCTCGCCACGGCGTTATCGCTTGGAGACGAACTCGCCGGACTCGTGACCTACGACGATCGGTTAACTCAGGCGGCAACCCTAAATCACATTGAGGTATGGGCGCCTCGTTGAGTTGGACCTCGTTTTTTATGAAGAAGGAAATCATTGAACACTGATCTGAGTTGGACTGTCTCAGATAGCCAAGGGCTCAGAACATGAGCTGGTTGATTCGGAGGGAAGATGAATTTCCGTCGCCGTCGATAAGAATCGCGCCAAACGTTTCGCAAAACCCAACCTCTTTCACTGGTCAGATGCGATAATGGATGCATGATTAGGGAGAAAATGATCAGCGCCACCGAGTTCAAGGCGAAATGCCTGAGTCTGTTAGAGCAGCTTGATCCTGAAGGAATCATCGTCACCAAGCGCGGCCATGCCATTGCCAGGGTGCTGCCGATCAACGTCAGTTCTAATGAAAAGCTCATTGGTTCGATGAAGGGAAAGATCAGAGTCAAAGGTGAGCTGTTGTCGACAGGGATCCACTGGAATGCTGAATCTGGATACACATATCGTCGTCGCTCTTCTCGGCGGCGACCTGAAAAAGCCTGAGCATCAGGTCATTGTCCGCGAGACGCTGGCGATCTCCGACATCGTGCTTTGGGAACTTGCCAAGCTGGTGCAAATCAAACCGCTGGAAATGGATTTTGATGACGCTGGGTTTCAAGCGCTGTTGCGTACGATCACCATATTCCCGATTACACGCGAAATCGTACGAAAGAGCACCGAACTGGACTTCGCATCGGATCCTGCTGATGAAATCATCGCTGCAACGAGCATCGTCGAACGCGCCCCTTTACTGACGCGTGACAAGCGAATCCTCAAGTCCAGAATTGTGCCGTTCGCCTTATTATAGTTTCGACTTCAATCACCTTTCACTCGCTCGCTTGCTCTCGAACTCGCACCGGGCACAATCACGATAAACGCGCTTTGTCACGAATGGGTCGCAACCGAAACGGCAGATCCGGCACGCGCGACACGGGCGGCGGATCGGAGTAACCTTTTTATAAGAGTTCAAACAGCAGGAGCCGCTATGAATAAGAATCGTGCCGTTTGGTTATGGTGCGCGGGAGCGGTCATTGCGATTTTGCTGGGCTTGTCGATCACTGCGCAGAATCGAAACGCAACGATCGAGTTGAAACCCGCCAATCCAACGAACAAGGACAACGTCGCTTTCACCCTCTCCGGAGTGTGGCCGAACGGATGCGTTCCACAGTCACCCAAGGTGTCGGTCGGGTCCGGAGAGATTCGCATCGACACTTCCTTTCCCAGCGAGATCTGCACGGCGTCGCTGACGCCGTGGTCGCTGACGGGTTCGGTCGGTGTCCTGGCCGCCGGCGATTACTTACTGACCGTAACGTATTCGTCCCCGGGTTCAGCAACGCCAATGGAGATCGGTCGTAAAGCATTTACGGTGACCAGTGCATCGGTCGGCAATGAAGCGATTTTTCCGATCGTGGTCAATGGAGCCGTTGGAACGAACGCCCACTATCAGTCGATTTTCACGGTGCTCAATGCATCATCGCAGGACGTTCATGCCACACTCGAGATTTATAACAACTCCGGCACGCCGACCGGTGCCTTTTGTTCGCCTCTGGCGCCGCCGCCTTCAAGCGTCACCGCGACGTTAAGTCCGGGCGGCGAACTCTTTCGCTTTACCTCTGCGGATCTTCCCTTTCTCAACGGCTGGGGGCGTCTGCGCTGGGACGGGTCTCCAGGAATCCTGGCCAGCGCGGAAGTGACACTCATCGCCGCCCCGCCGGACCGCTGCTTGTTGGTCTGCAATCGGCCGTCCACCGAAAAGCTTTCCAGCGCTCAGATCCCCGCCGTCCGGCCGGCGCAGGAGTTTCGTTTTCCGCTGACGCTCAATCGCAACCGGCAGACGGCACTGGCCATCGTCAATCCGTCAGCAGTGGATACGGTGACCGCGACCGTCACTGTTCTTGATGGCTCCGGAGCCAGTGCAAATTTGGGGATACCGAATAGCTTCGACGTAAAAATCGGTCCGCTGCAACGAATCAGCAAATTCGTGTGGGAGATGGTCCTGGAGGCCACCCCGACATTTGCGCCCGTTCCTTTCCCCGAGGGCTTTCAAGGCTCGGTGATGGTCAGCGCCACCGCTCCTGTTGCCGTGGGTGCACTCCATATCATGTTCCCTGAAGGTAAATTCGTTTCGGCGCCCAGTTTTTCGCAATGAAAAACGCTATCTGTTCCGGCGCACCACGGTTACCGTGCCGGCAATCGCGAATGGCTGCGAGTTACCGGAATCGTCGGTGGCGGCGACTTGAATATCGTAGGTTTCCGGGTTGCGTCCGGCAGCAGGCTCCTTGAGAACGATAGGCAGAGTCAGCGTGACATCGTGGCCTGCCGGTCCGCTCCCTTTCACCGTCGTTCCCTCCAATAGAAGCCTTGCCACTCGTCCTTCGAGAACGGCGTGTTCGCCGGGTAATCCGTCGGGACGATTGCCGTTCGTGTTGGTATCCAACACCTGGAATGTGTTCGCCAGTTGATTCCAGAGAAGATCAAAACCGAGCCGCCCGCCGGAAACGAGTTGGAGTTGAAGTGTCTTCAGGTCGCGCCAGTTCGAATGTTCCGGTGTCGACCACTTCAGCGTCAGCTGGAGAACATCGCCTGCTTCAACGGTCGAGTCGCCGGGAGTGAGTTCGAAATTACCGACCGGCCCGGCCTCGAATGCGCCGATGTCGCAAACCGCTTTGGAGTCTTTATCGCCGTCCTGAGGCCGCGGCACTTGCCGTTCGTCGATGTCGAGGCATACCGGCCCCTGACCAGGAGAGCCATGATCGATGGCAGGACTGCCGGTTCCGAGAGCGCGAGTTTTCGCGACAGCGACATTCGCTGCTCCCAGAGTCACGCCGCCGTTGGCCTGCAGCGGGCCGAGCAACGGGTCCTGGCCAACGATGTTTCCCGGCGACGGGCTACCGGCGTTGACGCCGGTGATGCTGCATCCGCTGATGCTTTGAATCAGATCAAACCCCAAAGCAAGCAAAAGTGCCGCACCGCCGCAGTCCGGACCGGCGACAGCAGTATTTCCGGAGAGGATGGTATTCGCCAACCGGACGACGCCCGCTTCAGCGAATACCCCTCCGCCAACACCGCCATTGAAGGCACCGTTGCCGGAGACCGTGGAGTTGTACAGCTGCGCGTCGGATCCTGTTCTGAGGTTGTGAATGGCTCCGCCGCCGGGCGCTCCGAACGACACGTTTCCATTCAACGTGGTGTTCTTCAATATCACCACACTCTCATTGAGGATGGCGCCGCCGCTGCCGAAGGCGATGTTGCCATCGAAAGTCGTGCGGTCGACCGTAAACATGGAGGTCACGCCGGAAGTCCTGTTGGCGACACCGCCGCCGAACTTCGCCTGGTTTGACGACATCGACACATTAACAAGGGAGGCGATGTTGTCCTGGTTGTAGACGGCGCCGCCCGCGAAGGAGGCGATGTTCTGATCGAGATTGCTTCGACTCACGCTCAAGTTCCCCGTGTTGCTGATTCCGGCGCCGTCCGTTGCATTGTTTCCGGTGATGGAACTGGACAGGACCACCAGCGTTCCGCCGTCGTTCGAGATCCCGCCGCCATCACCGGACGCGGTGTTGTCTTTGATCG
Source organism: uncultured Solibacteraceae bacterium (assembly GCA_964584785.1). Classification (GTDB taxonomy): domain Bacteria; phylum Acidobacteriota; class Terriglobia; order 20CM-2-55-15; family 20CM-2-55-15; genus JAHFTY01. The sequence continues at coordinate 56,475 of CAZPBY010000026.1, read as the reverse complement.
TGCAGTTATTCAAAGTCAACGATCCGTGGTTGGAAATACCGCCGCCCTTCTGTCCATCGACGCGACTGCCGCGCACCGTGACATTATTTAACGAGACTGTAACTCCCGAGCTGATACGAATGGCTCCACCCGGATTCCCATCGCCGGCATGGCCATTCGCGATATCGAGGTTCGTCATGGTCACCGTTATGGTGGTCGTGCCAGGCGCGGCGAGATCGAAGATCCGGCTGGGAAATCCGCTCGCACCCTGAATAACGGCGGTGCCGCCGGTCACGGTGAAATTCATGCTTTTGAAAACGTTCAGGTCCAGGATCTCTTCATTGGTCTCACCGGGATTGTCGGGATTCGGCAAATTCGAAACGGTGTAAGTTCCCGGGGGTAAGAAGATGTTATGAGGACCGCCGGCCGTATGGTTCGCCTCCATGATCGCTGCACGCAGCGTACATTTGGCAGGGCTGAGAAGGGTGCCGTTGGTTGCACACTTGCCATCGCCGGGATCCACGTCTCTGGCGTCGATAAAGCTGTTCACGACAAAGTCCGCCGCTTGCGCCGTCCGGCTTCCCATCACACTCAGCACCATCGCAAGAATGATCGGAATAGAAAAACCCGTAGTTTGCGATCCACGCATAGTCATACATCCTCTACTGCTTCGTAAGGGTGCCGGCCACGACGATCCCCGGATCGGTGATAAGCCACTTGATCTCGTTTCCGTCGTTGACTCTCACGGCATCGAAGTGAACCACGCTATAACCAAACATGGTGGGAGTGACCGTCAGCGTCGCGCCGCCGGTGCAGTCGGGATTTACGGTATACGTTCCGCTGAACGTGAACTGTTGGTTGGTGCCGAAGGTCGTGATGGCGAATCGGCCCGTGTCGTGGCCTTCACCATCGAACGTGCTGGTGCCGCTGGTAGAGACGGCGCCGGCGGCGGCCATACTTCCAACCAGCGCAAAAGCGTACGTGCCTCGCGCACTTTCAAGCGTGCAGGCTCGCTTCGGCGTGTTTCCCTGGGCTTCAGCGTATGCAGCGAGCACAACCTTGCTTCGCGTTTGTGCCGCGGTTACTGCGATGAGCAGCGCGCACACCAAAACAGTCGATGCAAACAGCCGCACGATCCGGCGTCGTAGATTCCGATTCATGATGCAATCCTCCTGGTTCTTATGTGTTCAGGAGTAAGTGCGGCTGGTGACCGGAATGTATCAACGATTTTTCAAACACCCTGCGCTGCGCGCACGCGCCGGCTGAAGCCGGTGCCTACATTGTGGCTCGAATGCTGAAGGCGCAGGGTATTTGACGTAACGCCGGAAATCATCGCGCTTTATGTCGACGTCGATTCCAGTTCGTTGCGCAACCACGCCAGCGCGAACTTCCAATCGCGTCGTACGGTGATGTTCGCGACGTTCATGGCCTCGGCCGTTTCTTCGATGCTGAGGCCGCCGAAAATCCGCAGCTCGACAACTTGACTCTTGCGTGGATCGAAATCCGACAGCCGGGCAAGCGCGTCATCGAGCGCCACAAGGTCCATGCTCTTACGTTTTTCACCGAGAAGCGCCGTATTGAGCGTCACGCGCTGGGCAGCGGCCTGACGCTTGTCCGAGTAACGCGCGCGGGCGTGGTCCACAAGAATGCGGCGCATGATCTGAGCACCGGCCGCAAAAAAATGACAGCGATCTTTCCAGTGCGCCGCTTTCCAATCCACCAGCCGGATGTAGGCTTCATTAATCAGCGCGCTTGCCTGAAGCGTGTGATCAGGGCGTTCGCTGGCCATGTACCTCCGGGCGATGCGGTACAGTTCGGCGTGTACGAGCGGCGTGAGTTGGTCGAGGGCTCGCGCATCACCGGCGCTCCAGGCGTGCAACAACTGGGTGAGATCGGAATCCTCCGAGGTCTTTCCATTGTCATTCCGGACTGTCATTTTCCTGCACCCGGCTTCCAGTTCAGGATGACAACCGTTGGCGGCGGAGGTTCCTGGGGCGCAACGTTGATAAGAAATCGCTGGCCATCCGGCGCCACAGCGTATTGTTGCTTGTCGTTCGGCGGCGGCCATCCGCCTCCATAAATCCGAGTCGTAAACAGTACCGTTCCTGCGCCGAAGTTGAATGAATCTCGGCTGGCCGGCAAGTCGACGGGTATGGATATCAAGCGTCCCTGCAGATCGACGTAAAACAGTTCTTTCCCATCGCGCCGCCAGCGCGGCTGAGCGCCGCCGTTCGTCGAGATCTGCCGCAAGCCGCCGGCCTCGGGAAAACGTTGGACGTAAACTTCAGAGCGGCCGGTCTTGTCCGAATCATAGGCGATCCATCGGCTGTCAGGCGAAAACTGTCCATCATTATCCCGAGAGCTGGTGTTCACGACCGGAAACGCCTTACGGTCGGCCAGCGAAAACGCCCAGAGATCGAAACCCGTCCTGGGATCAACGGTGAGAAACAAAACGTATCGACCGTCGACCGACCAGTCACACGTTGCTTTAGCCAACGGAGATTCGAACAGAAGTTCCTCCTCGCCGGTGGCCCGCTTCAAATAAAGGTTGCCGATGCCAAGTCGCGTGGAGGTGAACACGAACTCGCTCCCGTCCCGCGACCAGAGAGGACGCCAATCCTGTTTTTCATCAAAGGTCAGCCGGTTCAGCACGCCTCCCGGCTTCGTATCGAGGAGCCAAATGTCCTGATTCCCATTGCTGACGCGCTCGAATGCGACTCTCTTGCCGTCATACGAAATCTCGGGGTTAAGGTAAGCTGTCGTTCCGTCCACATCCACTACTCCAAGGTCGTGGCCCATGCGGTCAAACCACTGCATCCGGCGTCCGGCTGTGGCCTCCGGAACGTACGCCACGCTGTTTACCTTCGCGGCTGTATAACCGGATACGCGTTCGGCTACTCGAAAGGCATCGCCGGCGAGTTGGAGCGAAGCGTCGTCGAAACGCTGAGCGAACAGATCGCCCTGACGGAAGAACAACACGTACCCCGATGTGAAAATCGGAGCGAAACCAAAGTCCGACATTTCGTCTTCAGCCACCAATCGTTTGGGTTTCTCACCGTCAAGCGATCCGACGTACACACCTCTGGTGTCGGGAGTTCCTCGAGCCAGAAAGAGAAAATGCCTGCCGTCGGGAAGAAAATATGGATTTCGGTGGCTACCTTGCGCGGGATCCAGATGCGTAACCTCTACAGGTTCGCCTCCGAACGCCGGTACGCGGAAGAGAGGACTGCTCGCAGTCGGAGAAAACAGAATTATGCCGTCGCGATTCCATGTGCCGCCACGTCCTGCTGGAGCGTCCGCCAAAGTTTGCGACTGCCCGTTTGTCAGATCGATTTGTTTCAGCTTTCCCCCGGCGAAAAATCCGATCGAACGGCCGTCCGCCGACCAGAATGGATTCAACGCTCCTTCAGTCCCAGCAATCGGCTGCGCGGCCCGCGAGTCCATTGTCCGAAGCGCCAACCGCCGTCCACTGGGGTCTGCGATTTGGAACAGAAACCGCCGACCGTCCGGTGAAAGCTCCACGCGGCCTACGTTATGCAGGTCCAATTCAACCCAGGTTTCCGGCAACTGCGAAGGTCTGTTGCGCAAAACGAGCCCCGCCGCCAGGACAAGTGTCAGCGCGAGCAGCACCATTGCAGCGCTAAGCCACACTGCCCGCCTCAACCAGGTGCCGATCGGTTTTCTGATTTCGCGACCAGGCGGAGAGGCAGGGGCAATCCCCGCATCCTCTATCTGGATCCGGGCGTCTGCGATCGAATGCAGCCGGCGCGACGTGTCCTTGCGCAGACAGCGTCGAACCAGGTCGGCAATGCCCAGTGGAAGCGCCGGTGGTAAAGCGGACCAATCCGGTTCTGCATAAGCGATTGATGCCAGGATTTCGACCGTGGATGCTCCGTCAAACGCGGCGCGGCCGGTCAGCATTTCGTAAAAGACACAACCGAACGACCAGATGTCGGTTCGTTGATCGACGGACTGGCCTTTCGCCTGTTCCGGACTCATATATGTCGCAGTCCCGAGGATCATTCCAGCCGCCGTGACCTCCGGTGACTTCGAGTCCATCGCAACGTCGTCATTCCGAATGTGCTTCGCGAGACCGAAATCCAATATTTTGACTTTGCCTTCGCTCGTGACCTTGATGTTGGCGGGTTTCAAATCGCGGTGGATTATGTCTCGCGCGTGAGCCGCCTCGAGTCCTTCCGAAACCTGCCTCGCAATCTTCATTGCTTCGTCCAAAGGCAGTGCCGATCGCTTCAGCCGCTCCGCCAGAGTCTGTCCATCGACGAGTTCCAGGACGAGATAGGGTTTGCCTTCAAGTTCACCGAGTTCATGTATTGCAGCGATGTTGGGGTGATTCAAGGATGCGATGATCTGTGCTTCCTTCTTGAACCGCGCCAAGCGATCCCGGTCCAGCGCAAACTCCGCCGGCAAAATTTTGATCGCGACATCACGGGCAAGCCGGGTATCGCGAGCAAGGTAGACTTCGCCCATTCCACCCGCGCCCAAAAGCGTCCGGACTTCATAGTGCCCAATAGTGCGGCCCTGCATGTTTTGTTCGGACGTGACGAATGCTTCTCTTGCGGCTTCGCGAAATTCCTGCTCAAAGGACGCCTCGGACTTCGCCACCTGCGCGATAAGCAACTCCACATGCTCGCGAGTTTTTGGATCGCCTCCACACGCGAGATCCAGAAACGCCGCACGTTCGCGCTCAGGGGTGTCCAAAGCATCGTGAAAAATCGCTTCGATCCTCGACCAGTCTTTAGCGGCCATCTTTGATTCCGGGACAGTAACACACTCACCTCCGGCAAAAAAACTTCGCCTCAATGAGCGAACTCCGCCGACCGTTCCGCTACCACGAACGGGACTTGAATGGCCCGTTCGGAGGGAGAGGACAATGAAAAGAAGGCTCGGCTATGTTGTTGGTTTGTTTGTCGCAATTACGGGAAACAGCACCATTGCTCAAGGCGAAGAGCCAAAATTCAGGATTCGGGAATCCGATTTCGTCATGAGCCAGGATGAAGCCTCGAAGTTTTCCGCTGAGGCAATCAGCCCGATTCTTATCGAGTTTGCGCGCGGCAATGACGGGCCCGAAGCGCTCCGTAGTCGATTACAAACGCTTGTGAAGATGATCAACAACCATGAAATCGTTTATGTCGCGTCGCCGGCCTATTACCCGGTTCGCGAGTTGCACGCTCTTGCCAAGGTCGAGAGGTTTCAGTCTGAAACTTTCGTTGTCGCGTTCATTCCCGAGCTCATGGATTGGCGCGCCAGACTGTCGCCATCAGACTTCCGCTATGGAGTCCTTGTGACGTTCGCGCACGAAATGATTCACCTGGAACTTGGCAGGGATCCGCAGTTTCGCCAGGACAAGAATGCGGCGAAGGCAGAAGCAGTCGCATGGGGGATAACGGTGCTGGAAATCATCCGTCCTCTGGAGGCTCAGGGACTCAGCGTTCCGGAGTACAAGCAGCTTTCGACACTGCTGAAGAGTCTCAAGGACGACTACACCAATTCACGATGGCTGAAAAACTTTCAACTGCGATGATGCAGGCTTTCGTCACGAAGCCCGTCGCTGTGCTCCGGGTTCTGCACATCGCGGCACAACTGTCAGAACCCGGAGCGCACCCGCCGTCACATAAACGACTGCAGCGCTTCCGGCGTCAGCGGTGTTGGATCCAAGTCTGGAATCAGACGGTCTCTGTCGTACGGTAGATCGCAATGCTCGGGTACCGGCGCTGTCGGAAACTGGCTTCGATAAGACATCCGTTCCTCCTCATCTGCGTAATACCTCAAGAACACCTCCACTCCATTTCCGTCGCTCGCGGCAAAATCGATGTACCAGCCGCGACTGAAGAAATGAGGCACAACGCCTGGCTGGCCGCTATTGACGAGATTCCATAAATGCAAGTACACGTCTCGATCGGAAAGATGATCGGTGTTGATGGGAACAATATCGATGTGTACGAGCGTATGGATCACGTTCCACAAATTCCGTCTCAAGCTTTCATCGTCGAGTTGGCGCGGTTCGAGTAGCTTGACTCCTGCTCCAGCCAATCGATCGCAAAGCGGTTCACGCGACAGCGTCTCAAACCACAGAACACGCTTAAGGAACGCTTCCTGGAGGCGTGGCGGAAAATGCGGCGCATTGCCAAACATAGGATCGAATCCGACAACGTCTCGGATCTGCTGTTCGAGTTCCTTTATTCTCGCGCGTTGCTTCATTGTCATAGCAGCGCGTATCGCAACTATCGACCCAAATTCCGGAGCAACGAAGTCATCAACTTGCATGTCGAAAGCGCATGGAAGTCGCGGATTTGTCGACAAATTAATCGTCTTTATCGCGACCTCCTGGTGACGGCATGCTGCTGTTCCCGGACACACGTGATGGACGGACCTATCCGGATCCTCAGATGCGGCGAAATGGAGCACTGATCCTGCTTGACTTCGCGGCGGGGCTCACAGTGGAGGCACAACCCAGGAGGGATATGCGAGAAGTCTTGCCGGACTTGATCGGCGCACTTGAAGATCCGGACGAATTAGTGCGCTCGTGGACGGCCCAAACGATTGGTTACATCGGACCTGCAGCAGGCATCGCCGTCCCTGATCTTATTAAAGTGCTCTCGAACGACGATGAAGCGTCGCGCAACGGAGGTTGTTTCGCGCTGGGGCAGATCGGATCTGCCGCCAAAGATGCCCTTCCCGCGCTCCGCCGGATGCTGGACGATCCACGCGAGAATGTCCGCCGCTTCGCGAAAATCGCAATCGACAGGATCGAACAGAAATGAGCGGCGCGCGACGGGCGTCATGACGATTACCTTGGCAAAAGAACTTTCAACTGCGCTGACCAACCGCCGCGTCTTGTCACTACGGCATTTTCACGCCATAATTGTGGCGTGATTACTAAAGTTCGACTCGACGCCTCTAATCGGATCATTCTCTCCAAGGATTTGCGGCGGGCAGCAGGGTTTGCGCGCGGACAGCAACTTAAGGCTTCCGCCGGGCCTGGTCGCATCGTGCTTGAGCTGGAACCTAGTGCCGACGGTAAGGTTGCCAGACGAGGCAAGCTCAAAGTGTGGACCGGAACGGTCCCCGAAATGCCGCTGGCTGAAGCCGTCGAGCACTCGCGCCGTTACGAGCGATGACGTTCCTGGACACAGGCATCCTCGTCGGCGCGTTGCTGGAGAAGCATCCCGAACATCGCCAGTGTCTGGCGGCTTTGGAACAATTTGATGACTGCATCGCTGATGCTCATGCGCTGGCCGAAACCTTCGCCACGCTCACCGGCTTTTATAGAGTGCCGGCGGATGCCGCCGCCGAATTGACGCTCGGCTTGAAGGAACTGCTGGACATTGAGCCACTGCCGCTCGCGGATTATGAGACGGCAATTCACCAGGCGCGGAGCCGGGGCGTGATGGGCGGAGGCATCTACGATTCGCTTCACGCCACGTTCGCCCGCCGCAAGCGCGTCACGCGGATCATCACTCGAAATCCATCGCATTTCACTCACACCGCGCCGGATTTAGAGATTCTTACACCTTGAACAAAGTGTAGACTCGGCGCGCCGAGTTCCGATCTCGACGCACCAGGTTCCGAACTCGTCAGGCCGAGTCGCGAAGTTCGGAACTCGGACGTTTGAAAGGGAAGGTTCGGCGCCGAGTTCAAAACCGGCAAGCCGAGCTCGGAGACTCGCACAGCAGCCCTGACGATTACTGATCGTCAACCGATGACGAATACTGGACCCATTGTCTAACGACCGGGCTGACCTGGAATTTTTCGTGCGTGCAGCTGATTTTCGCGGCACGATGAGGCTATTTTTGCTCGAGTCGACGCTTAGCTTCTGTCAATTCGGGAAGTTCGGGGTCGGCACGTTTCCAGAGATCGAGAAAGCGCTGGTACTCGCTGCGAGCCGCTGCGCGGTCGCCGGTTTGATCGAGGAGCCGCGCCAGCGCGAGGACGAACCTTGGCTCGAGAGCCGCGGGCCATCTCACGCTGAGATCTGCAGGCGTCAAGAGCCTTCGATAGATATCGATGGCGCCCTTCAAATCCCCGCGAGCAATCTTGACGCGGGCCGGGCCGTCTCGAAAGGGCAGGTTTCGTAGGAAATCTCCTGTGGACGGATTTTGACCGATGTAGGGTCTGAATTCGGGCTCGCCAGATGCAAACGAAGCTTCCGCCGTCGCGAGATCGGTTGACGCGAGCGCGATTTCACCTTCAAGCCATCGCTGGAGCGAGATTCGGAGAGGCGTCTGATCCGCGCCGAGAGCCCGCATTCGGTCAATTTGTTCACGCGCGTCCTTCAAGTGTCCCTCACGAATCTGGACGACCCCGGCGACGAAGTAGGTGGAAAACAAGGCATCGAGACGGTATGTGGCTGCGTCGCGATTGGCGTTGCTCTCGATTTGCGGCAGTTGTTTCAGCGCCTGAGCGTACTCCTTTTCCTCGAGAGCGAACAAAAGCCTGAAAAAATAGACTGGAGCTCCCATACGTACATTCTGGAAGCGTTGAGCCAGTCGCTCTCCTTCGGCCAACCGTTGCGCGGCTTCTCGATATCGGCCGACTCTCGAGAGAAGGTATGTGATCCGAAACAGCGTGTCGCCTTCCACCCCAGGTCGCCCTGCTGCCATCCTCCGGCGGGTTTCGAGTGCTGCAAGAGCGTCGTCGTAGCGGCCGAGCATACTGTACGCATCGGCCTGCCCGCGAAATGCACCGGTGAATTGCGGATCCACTGCCAGGGATTGTGCGAATGCTTCCAATCCCCTGTCGGCTTGGCCGGCGGTGACATAGGCTTCACCGAGACTTTGATAGGCGTTCGGTTCCTTCGGGTTGAGACGGATATATAGGCTTCGAATTCCCGGATGGCATCGGGATATCGTCCCCTTGCCAACAGCGCATAGCCGTACGAAGCATGACGGCGGCCGGAATAGGGCAAAGCTTCGACGCCGCGTGCCTGGACAGAAAGAGCCTTCTCCCGATTCTCCAGCAGGTACAGTCGGGAGAGGTCGGTGTAGGCCTGGTCCTCATCCGGATAACGCGAGACCAGCGACTCCAGTACGTTCGTGGCTTTCGCGAAGTCCCCGGCACGTTCTGCTTCGTAAGCCTGAAATGACAGTCGTAACCGTTCGGGCGCTCGATCCGTAAGCTGACGAAATCGGCGGCGGTGGTCTTCCGCGCGAGCCGGATCGTTTGCGTCCTGCAATCTGGCAAGGTAGTAAAACGCAGCGGCAAACGATGGATCGAGCTTCACCGCCTGCTCCAGCAGTTTGCGTGCGTCACCCCCTCTGACGTTTCGATATGCCTCCATCCCCTCCGTATAAAGACGGTACGCTTCGAGATTATTCGATGCGATGTCTGTGATCGCACGCGCAGGGGCGGTTATGTTCACATTCAAACTGTTTCGAATTCGGCCGGCGAGGTCGTCCGCCAGCGGAAACACGTTCGAGCCGTTCACGCTGTGCGCCGCGAGCACGCGTCCGCTCGCGACGTCCTGGATGCGCACATCGATCCGGACATCCGACGCGGACTTGAAGACGCTTCCCGTTACCAAGGCGCTGGCGCCGGATCGCCGGGCAACTTCCAGCATCTGGCTGCGATCCATCGCGTCAACCTTCTGCCCCAGGTCCTTGATGACCTCGTCAAGCCGTTCGCCGCTGATGATCTCAAGTCCCGGCGTTTGAGCGAGCCCGGTAACGAGCATGCTGGGAATTCCTCGAGCGAAGGTTCAGCCTCGCAACACTGGGCGGCGACTGATGCAAGATGGCATCCGAGACCATCGCCGTCGTTCGCCCGGAGAATGCAGGACGCCCCGTCACCATTTCGTAGAGAACAAGACCGAATGCGAAGAGATCCGCGCGAAAATCGAGGGCTTCTCCGCGCATGTGCTCGGGCGACATGTAGCCGATTGTGCCCATCTGCGCGGCGGCGGCCGTTGGGTCCGCCGTTGGGGCCAGTCCTTCAGCGTCATCCGATGCGGTTGCCCGTCCGGTCTTCGCCAGGCCGAAATCCAAAATCTTCGCGTCACCCCGGGCAGTCACAAAGATGTTCGCTGGCTTGATGTCCCGGTGAATGATGCCGGCAGCATGCGCCACGGCGAGGGCATCGCCAATCTGCCCGGCGATGCGCAGGGCTTCCGCAATAGGCAAGGGCCCGTCGCTGAGGCGATGTTTCAGGTGTGTCCCTCAAGCAACTCCATCACGATGAAATGATTCGACTCGTGACAACCGATGTCATGGATGGTGCAAATGTTGGGATGATTCAATGCCGAAGCTGCGCGCGCATCGCGCTGACATCGATCGATTGCCTGCGGATCGGACGACAATTCCGCATTTAGGAATTTCAGCGCCACACGCCGCCTCAGCCGCGTGTCTTCCGCCGCATAGACCACAGCCATCCCGCCGGCGCCAAGGAACTCGAGGATCCGATAATGACCGACAGACTGCCCGATGATCGAAGTCATGTGGTTCAGCGACGTTATACACCACTGCAGCTAAGGCGCAATACTGCCATTTCAACCGCTCTGTCGAGACGTTCACCACGTTGCTCAAAGCGACTGATTCAAGTGAATAGAGGACGGTGTTTTCGGGATTGCGCACCTCGAGTTCAACGCGCGCATCGTCGATATCGCGCAGGCGCCGTTTGGCATCCTTTTGTAAACAGCGGCGAAGGAGCCCGCGGACATTCTCAGGAGTTTCGGCTGCCAGGCACTGCCAGTCTGCCTCTGCCCGAAGAACGGAAGCCCGAGTTCGGAACTCGGACCGCCGAGTTCTGAACTCCAGCCCCCGAGTCTGGAACTTCGCCCATGAGGATCGCAACTCGGCACGCCGAGTTCGAAGCTTCGACGACCAAACTGTAGACGCGGCGCGCCGAGTTCCGATCTCGACGCACCAGGTTCGGAACTCGGCAGGCCGAGTCGCGGACCTGGCGGCCCGAGTTCGGAACGCGGGTCGCGAAGTTCGGAACTCGGTCGTTTGAAAGGGAAGTTTCGGCGCCGAGTTCAAAACCCGGCAAGCCGAGTTCGGAGACTCGCACAGCGCCCCGACGATTACTTCGGTATGGAAACGCCGGCCTTGACGTATTGTTCACGGTCCAAGGTTGCGGTCAAACCATACAGCATCGATACGGGACTTGTGACGGCGCCGATCGGCGTCGGGCTGGCGACGTAGTGTTGGTAGATCGTGATTTCGTGGCGTGCGGCGGGCTGTGCGGAAGCGAATCTGAAAGATTCATTGCCCTGGCCGTCGAACGACACGGTGTAGGTTCCAGCAGCGCGTCCAAACTTATCGAAACCGAACGCGATCACTTCTTTGCCGTCCTGAAAGTGACCCCATCCCTCGGCGGTTTTTGGCCGTCCTCCCGAAGCCACTTCGTAGGGCTGTTCCTGCCCTTTCGGTCCGCTTTTCACCTGCCAGTCGTTGCCGGATGCGCCCGCCGGGCCGCCCTTGATGACCTGCGTCAGCACAACCGACTCCGTTGGGTTTCGGAACGATCCGTAGGTCCAGCTTCCGGTTCCGAAATCCCATAACCATGGAAGCTCGCCGAAACTGAGCGTGGAATTGAACACGATTTCCCGCAGCCGCTTCGACGGATCGTCAACGGACGCCGAATACTTGACCCACGTCTTCCCGCTCGGCATCTCGACGGTAATCGTGAAAGGCACGCTGTAGGCACCATCCAATTCAACCTTTCCGGAGTAGCGAATGACGACATAAATCGGGCCGCGCTTCAGAACCTCCGCTTTCATGGGATCGGAGCCCGGCACATCATGAGAAACGCCGGCAGTGTCGATGACTGTAAATCCGGTGGGACCATTCCCGATGTCTTCCTGCCGGTAACGGATGGAGGCGACCAGAGGCATTTTGGTTTTATTAAACCGGACATTGCCTGCCTGAATGGCGTCGTCGGTTTCCGAGACGGCGATGCCTCGCGCCGAAGTGGTTTGCCGGGTGTCATCGCCAAACTCAAGATGGAAGGTTTGCTCTTCCATCGGCGCGATCGTGGCGTTGAAGTCGACGTCGAGCCACTGAGTCGACTCGTCCGGCCACTTCGCTTGCGCCACGATCTGGGCGGCCACCTCGCGATCGTTCAACATCAACCTCACGTGGGCCGGATCTTTCAGCGTCCCCTTTGCAAAAGGCACGCGAGCATTAACGGGATAACCACTTCGACGGATGCCGGCACTTTCCTTCACATGAATTGCCACGCCGTTCGCAGCCTGGCCGGATAGATTCAGGGAACTCAGGACCACCAGCATGCTGAGTAAAGCGGCACGTCTCATGTCTCCTCCAGTTTTGGAGCTTGATCGAATAGTGGTTGGAGATGGCGCTATTAAGAATTGTTATCGCGCAGAATATTTCTGGTACCAGGTCGATTCAGCTCCGACTCCAACCCTCGCAATAACGACCTCGACAACATACGGATTGCCGTCCTTCGTCGCCTGAATCCCGCGCATCAGCGCGGGCCGCAACCCTGACGGAGCGGTGACGCGTTCGCCCCGCACGCCCTGGCTCTCGGCGAGTTTCACGAAGTCGATATCCGGATCACCCAGATACATTCCGGGATACCTGCCGGTATCTTTCATGCGACCGTTGTAGATCGCGAAATTACTGCGCACGGTCTGATAGTTCTTGTTATTCCACACAACGGTCAGAACCGGCACGTCGTAACGCTTCATGGTCCAGAAGCCCGACGCGCTGTACATGACGGCACCATCGCCGATGCTGCACACCACCTGACGATCGGGCGCCGCCAGCTTGGCGCCGATCGCCGCACCGACACCCCATCCGAGCGATGTCCCGGTGGCGCTGACCCACATCTTTTCATCCGGCCGATGTCCCATCTTGAAAAGTTCCGTAGGACCGGTGAAGTTTTCGCTGACGATAATGGCATGCGGATCCACCGCCTGGTCCATTTCCACGCCAAGCTGGTCGGGATGAATCGGAGTCTGGCCGAAGGTCTTGCGGGCGGCTTCGGAACGCGACGTCCGCATCGCGCGAGAGTACTGGGCGATCCAGTCGTAACGGGTGTCCCGCTGCTTCTTGATGCGATCCGCAGTGGCCATCGAACGAATCGACGCCGTCAGGTCGCGCAGCGCCGCCTTCACGTCCGCAACAATCGCGAGGTTGATGGTCTGCGTCCGGCCGAGCATTGCCTGTTCGATTCCGATCGCCGCGAAACGGCCGCCCGGCGAGAGGTGTGGCCATGGAATCAGTCCGCCCCAGTCACGCGCGCCGACTTGAATCACGAAGTCGGCGCTTCCCTGCGGATACGGTTCGGAGCTGCCGATGTACTCACCCGTAAACAATGGATGAGTCGAGGGGAAGTTCTGGAATGCGTCCCAACCCTCGCCCACGGCGATTCCCAGCAACTCGCACAGCTCGAGTAATTCGGGCTGAGCTCCGGATTTCCACACTTCGTCTCCGGGAATGATCATCGGCCGTTCCGACTCGATCAGGAACTTCGCCAGTGCGTCGATCTGATCCGTTGCCGGACGCGGGCGAACGGGCACCATGAAACTCTCCGCCGGCCAGATTTCCGCCGACGTTTTCTGCTGCTCCAGCGCGTTGCTCGAAACGCATAAATAAACAGGACCGCCCGGTGCGCTGCCGGCGGTCTTGAAGGCACGCCGGACGTGAAGCGGAATCGATGCGGCGTCGTTCGCGTCCCAGGACAGTTTGGTGAACTGACGATTGATGTCGGTTTGATGAAATCCGGCAACGGGACCCAGCGCGATGTCGTCGCTGAACGTCGTGGTGTCGGCCATGCCGGCGGTCACGATCAGCGGAATCCCATCGCGATGGGCGTTATAAAGCTGGCCGGCCATCTGAGCCGTGCCCGCGATGGCGTGAACATTGGCGAATGCAGGCCTTCCGGAAACACGGCTATAACCGTCGGCCATCGAAACAACGATTCCTTCGTGAAGGCCCTCGATAAGGATCAATTCCGGGCGATCCACCAGCGCATCGAAAAAGCCCACTTCGTAAGAACCCGGATTCGAAAAGATGAACTTCGTGCCTGCTGCTTTGACCTGCTCGAGCATGAGGTCGCCGCCGGTCCCGGTGAATACCCGGGCCGTTGGCGCGGCAGCCTGAATCTGTTCCGGCAAGGCGCCTCGTTCGGCTGCTTCCAGAACGGAGTTGGCGGCCATCGCGGAGAAACCGAGTTGAGCCAGTGACGACAGAAAACTCCGTCGCGATACGGCGCCTGTCAAGTATTGATGAATCAGTTGGCGCATAGGATCGTGCCGCAAATCTTATCAAAACGCGCCGCCTCGCGCCGATATTACATGAGACGACAAACGTCACGAAACATGTCTCGAGTGGAGCGTCATGCTACGAACGGATAGTCGCCGGATGTATAGCTCAAACCCAACGTGATAATTTTCTGCAGAAGCAGAGGATACTTGATTCCGCCGTGCGCAGCGGAATCGGCGAAATCTTCGTTGATGGCGATCTGCGGATTCGGATTGGCTTCGAGCAGGTAGAACTCGCCGTCTGTCGAAAGCCGGTAATCCAGCCGCGCGTAACCGCTCAGATGCAATATCCGGTACGTTCGTTTGGCGAGCCGTTGAAGTTTTCTCTCGACCTCGGGTTCAAGCGCGGCAGGACGGGTGACGAGCCCGACTTTCTTCTGATACTCGGGATTCCACTTCAAGCGGCCGGTCGCGATATTGAGCGATCCCTCAGGGAGGTTCTCGATCACGAGCTCCCACGGAGTGTAAGTCTGCAGCCGGCGGTTCCCGATCACGCTGACGTAGATCTCTCGTCCCTCGATGTATTGTTCGGCAATCGCGTGGGATGCCGTTTGCCGATGAATGAACTCGACGCGTTCCCTGAGCTTTTCCTCATCGTACACAACCGATGCCTGCGAAATGCCGACGGATCCCTCTTCGATGACGGACTTCACGAAAAGCGGGAACTTGAGCCGGCGCGGCATCGTCACTTTTTGCCCTATCGGGAACACGGCAAAGCCCGGAACGGGAATGCGGTGGTAAGACAGGATCTTCTTCGTCAGCGCCTTGTCATGAGCAAGCGTCAGACCGCGTGGATTGCATCCCGTGTACGGCTGACGGCTTAGTTCGAGATAGCTCACCACGTGCTGATCGAAAAGCGAATGGCCGTCGAATTCTTCGAGCAGGTTGAACGTGACCTGGGGCTTGTGCTCCTCCAGCGCCTTCGACACGACGCTCAAGTCGCTGCGAAGGCCGCAGGGAATGACCTGATGCCCCATCTGCTTGAGCGTCGTAATGACGTCGTACTCCGTTCTCCACGCTTCCTTCTCTTTGTTCTCGACACCTTCGAGCGTTTCCGGAGGCAGAAGGTCCTCATGGAGCAGGACAAGCACGCGAAGTTTGTTTTTCGGTTTGAATCTCAAAGCGGAATTCTGTGATAGCCCCTCTGCAGAACCTGCATGGTCTGCATCGTGAGCGTTACGGTTGCAAGCTTCTTTGCTTGTGCCTCGGGCATGGCCACGCGAAGATTCAGTTCACGCGACCGCGCAATCATCTCCTTCGCGATGTGGTTGATCGTGTAAAGGTGAACGCCTGTGCCCTGCGCAACGGTTTTGCACATTTCCTTTTGAATCCGTCGGAGGAAATGCGCGGCCAGCGGCCGCCATCGGTGGTCGGCCTCGATGGAAAAAATGCGATAAAGGTTCGAATCAAATGAGGCGGGTCGATCGATGGAGTAATAAGCGCGCTTCCGGTCGTAGTGTTCGCCGAGCGTTTTCTGAATGCGATTGACCGGATCGACTTCGTGGCGCGCCAGCCGGGCGGGCCGCTTACCGGCAACCTGAGTCATCAGACGATCGACGAATTCGAGTTTATGGATGGCGTTCCAGTTTTGATATTGCTTTCGCCAGCGCCATCCCGACTTTAGCCAGACCGCAAATGTTTCCGCAAAATCCTCAGCAGGATGCGCCTGGGCATACCACGCATCGAGATTGAGCACGTAATCGCGGCTGCCGGGCAGCGGTTGATACCAGCCGGGATAGGGTGTTCGGTACGAACCGAACACGTCGTTGAATTCGCGCCGAGCATGCAAGCTGAACGCGTTGCTGACTGCGTGCCCCGCTTCGTGGCGCAGTATCCGCATACATTCGTCTTCGCTCGCGCCTTCGACTTCCAGCATTTGAACGCGTTCGAGTTTCATGAGGCGGGGATGCGCCAGGTAGAAAGGGATCGCAAAGCCGGACACACCGTCCGGCGTGAACCACTCTTCCGCCAACCAGACGTGGGGATGAAGCATGAGTGCTCGCGCTTCGAGTTCGTCGTAGAGCCGGCGGACTCGGAGTTCGAGACGGCTGCCTTGAATGCGCACGGGCAAATCGCAGAGTCGGAGTTCCAGCAGGCGCTGGTCCGACATGCCTTCCAGCCGGAGGTCCACGATGTGATTAAACCATGAATGACGTCACTTTCTTTGCATATGTCCAATGTTGGACGACCACACTCTCCTCATCGGATTCTCCAGCCGTTGACCGGGCCCCCGTTGAAGAACTTCTCGGGCACCATGACGCCGTCCTTCTTGAACACCATTCCATTCTTCATGACGAATTGAACCTTGCGTAGCGTATCGATATCGTCCAAAGGGTTCCCCTGGACCGCGATCATATCCGCGAAAAAACCTTCCTTTATAGGGCCGCGCTGCTTATCGATCTCACACACTTTGAATCCATTCGTTGTCATGATCTTCAAAATGTCTTTAGCAGGAATCGCCGCCGCCTTCCAGCTCAGCAGGAAGTTGATCGCGACTTCGCCGCGAGTCATGCCGGGAATGTAGTAATCCGCGTCGGTCGAGAAGACCATTGGAACCTTGTTCGCAAATGCGTTCTTCATGCCTTCGACCGTGCGATTGAATGCTTGCTGCGATCCGCGGTAAGGCGTGAAAGGTGTTTCGGTGCCGGCGCGCCAGATGCCTTTAGCCGCCATTTTCTTGTGGAGTTCGTCGTTGAGTGGTCCCGAATGTTCGATGGACCAGAATCCTGCCTCGATCGCCCGTCGAGCACCTTCGTAGGTTTGAACGTGCCCCGCCACTTTCATTCCCGCGTTGGCGGCTTCGCTGACGAACAGTTTTAAATCATCGAGCGTGTATGGATACGGCTTACAGTCAACGCAGACCTTAATAACCTTCGCGCCGAACAAGATGTTCTGGCGGACGGCCTTGACGATTTCGTCGTGGGTGTCGGCGTCCAGGTACTCCGGATAGACAATACTGTGATCCTTCGCCATCTCGGGCGTTGGAGTGAACTGGCCGCCCATACCTCCAATGATGATGCCGGAGTTGATAATCGTCGGTCCCGGAACCCATCCCTGCTCGATCGCGACACGAAGTGCCGTATCCGCGTAATTGCCGTTGTTGCCGAGATCGCGCACGACGGTAAATCCGGACGACAACATCTGCATTCCATTCGAGACCGCTTGAATAGCGCGGATGGCCGTCGAATCGAGCACGTAAGTCAGATAGTAGATGTTGTTTTCCGGATCGGTTTTGTATGTCAACGCCAGGTGATTGTGCGCGTCGACCAGTCCGGGCAGCACGCTGTACGCCGATAAGTCGATGACCTGAGCGCCAGCCGGAATCGCAAGATTCGCGCCTCCGATGTTACGGATTCGCGCACCGTCAACGATGATGACCTGATTGGGTGTCGCCGTCCCCGTGTCGGGATCAATCAGGCGTCCGGCGCGAATCGCGGTGATCTGGGGCGGCGGCGCCGGAGCCTGCAGAGGTGCGGTCGCAGCGATGGTTTGAGTCAGAATGAAACAAGAAATGGACAGCAGCAATATCCGTCGCATGATGGGCCTCCATGGATGGTCGCGAATTCGCCAAGCAGTATAACTCTCCTTCTCTGTGAGGCTTGCCAGACCGAAAGACGTCAATTTGTCAAATTCCTGACCCAACCTTACAATGCCCTCGTGAGTACGGTTAGTCGAGATCCAAGGACCTCGATCCTCTTGATCGACGATGATGAACTCACCGTCACCCTGGTCGGGAAGACGCTCGAACGCGAGGATATCCACGTCCTGTCGACGACGAGCGCTCATGAAGGTCTGCGCATCGTCAGGGAGGTTCATCCGCCGATCGTGATTCTCGATCTGGAGATGCCCGAGATGGGTGGCATGGAGGCGCTGGATGAGATTCTTCATATCGACCCCAAAACGGAAGTCATTCTCCTGACCGGAAACTATTCGACAGAGTCTGCCGTTCGAGCCATTCAAAAAGGCGCATCGGATTACTGGACAAAACCGTTTTCGATTCCCGCTCTTCGCGAAAAGGTCGATGCACTGGTCAACGAAGTTGGACAGCGCAGGCTGCAGTCTAGTCTCGATGATGAAGCGCTTGCGAATTCGGAATTCGAGGGAATCATCGGACGGAGCCCTCTCCTGCTCGACATGCTGACTCGCGTTCGCCGCATCGCTCCGCATTACCGGAACGTACTGATTTCCGGAGCGAGCGGCACCGGAAAAGAACTCGTCGCGCACACACTCCATCAGTTGAGTCCGGTGGCGTTGCGGCCGATGGTGGTGGTGAATTGTGCCGCTGTTGTCGATACGCTCTTTGAATCCGAGATGTTTGGACACGTCCGCGGTGCTTTTACCGGAGCTCACGCAGACAAGACCGGGATGTTCGAGGCCGCGGACAAGAGCAGCATTTTTCTCGACGAAGTCGGCGAACTCTCGCTGTCGTCACAGGCAAAACTGTTGCGCGCCCTTCAGAATCAGGAAGCGCAGCGGGTGGGCTCGGGGCAAATGAAAAAGGTGGATGTCCGCGTCATCGCCGCGACGAATCGGGATTTGAGTGAACTCGTCCGGGAAAAGGCATTCCGCGAGGATTTGTATTACCGGCTGGCCGCCGTGGGGATTCGCGTTCCTTCGCTGGTCGATCGGAAGGAAGATCTGCCTCTATTGCAGAAACATTTCGTCAACAAATATGCCGCCTCGTACGATCGGCCCATTCGCGGACTGACGCGTCGCGCTCAGATCCTGCTGGCGACGCATAGTTGGCCGGGCAATGTTCGAGAGCTTCAAAACGTGATCGCGCATGGCTGCATGGTCGCGGAACGATCGTATATTGACGTGTCCGACCTGCCGGAGTATCTGCACAAAAGCACGCACGCGCAACCGCCGACGGCAGACACGGAACTGTTGCCGATGGATGAAATGCAGCGCCGTCACGCCAGACGCGTGCTGGAACACATGAGTGGTAATAAGGTCAAGGCTGCGGAGATTTTGAACATCAGCCGGGCTACACTGTATCGGCTGTTGGAGTAGAGGGGTTTAACGCGGCGGTCTGACGGAACGCCGCGTCCAAAAGTCCGGAGCTTAGTTGCAGAAGGTCGCCGATAGGGGTACTTCGCCCTGGACCGTTTCCGCAGTCTCCGAGAGCGCGACCGGAATCGAACGCTTGGGAATGGCCAGCATTCCGTGGTCCTGGGCCCATTTCGCGTCTCGATTATTCTTCGTAAAAACAATCATTGTGGTCGAAGGGGAACTCGTTTTCGCGACTTCCTGCAACATGGTCAATCCCCTCATGCTGGAATCCGCCAGCACAAATCGCGGAGCGGACGTCCCGATGTGATAAACAGCCTCTCCGGGTGACGCGGCAGTGATGATGTTGAAGTTCGGCAGCAGCTGTCCAATCCAGTCGAATGCACGTCGGTCTTCGTTGACGAACAGAAGGGTTTGTTTGTTAGACATAATGTCTATCCTTTCGACTTGCTCCATGCATACGTGCTGCCAACTCCCTTCCCCATCGGTATGTCCTCGGTAGTTCTCAGTTTCGAATCTCCTCGCATGGTAATGACCCCGTTGTGGTGTGGCTAATCCTGAGAATCTGTCTCAAATACAGACACCGGTTGCTTTTCGTGATAGAAAGCAATCCAAAAACTTGCTGGGAGGACAAACCCATGTCGTTGCGCTCGTCAACCTGGATGTTTCGAAATCTCCTCATTTTGGCGTTCGCCTTCACAACCGTTGCGGCCGCGCCGGACACATCACACACACGGCTTCTGCGGTCGCCGACCGTCAGCGCGACGCACATTGCGTTCGCGTATGCGAACAACATTTGGGTGGTGGAACGCAGTGGCGGCCCGGCTCGTCGTCTCACGACGTTTCAGGGCCAGACATCCAACCCGCATTTTTCTCCTGACGGGAATTGGATCGCGTTCAGCGGCGAGTATGCCGGGAACAACGATGTGTACGTGGTGCCTGCCGAGGGCGGTGAACCGAAACGGTTGACATGGCATCCCGGCAGCGACCTTGTGCAGGGTTGGACACCCGACGGAAAGGCCGTGCTCTTCTCCTCGTCCCGCGCCACCTGGGCGCCCAGCGGCGCGCCACGGTTCTGGACCGTTCCGGTGGAAGGCGGCATCGAGCAACCGATGAGTCTTCCTCGCGGCTATCAGGGAAAGATCTCGCCCGACGGCACGCGCATCGCGTACCGGATGAACAACTCATGGGACGAGGAACGCCGCAACTATCGCGGAGGCCAGAACCGGCCGGTCTGGATCGTGGATCTGAAAACTTACGATCTCGTTTCGCCGCCATGGACGGACTCCAAGGACATCGATCCCGTTTGGGTGGGCGACACGGTTTACTTCCTGTCCGATCGCGACGGCGTCATGAATATCTGGTCGTACGAAGCGCGCAGCAAACGATTGACTCAGGTCACCAGATTCCGCGACTTCGACGTCAAGACACTCGACTCCGGAGGCGGCGGCGTTGTGTTCGAACAAGGCGGTTACGTTCATGAGCTCGATCCGAAGAGCGGCAAGGAACACGTTGTCAACATCACCGCCAAAGGCGACTTCCCGTGGATGATGCCTCGATGGGAAGACGTCACCAGTCGCATGACCAGTCTCGGCATCTCACCGACCGGAAAACGCGTGCTCGTTGAAGCACGCGGTGAGATCTTCACGATTCCTGCGGAAAAAGGCGACGTCCGCAACATCACCCACTCGAGCGGATCGGCTGAGCGCGACCCGGCGTGGTCGCCGGACGGCAAATGGATTTCGTACTTCAGCGATCGCTCCGGCGAGTACAAACTCGTCATCGAATCGCAGGACGGCATTTCCAAACCGCGCGAGCTGGAGTTGCCGGACGCGAAGCACTACTACACGCCTTCGTGGTCTCCGGATTCGAAAAAGCTTCTTTACACGGACACCGACCTCAAGGTGTGGGTCATCGATGTGAACACGGGCAACGCCAAGGTGATCGGAAAGGATCCGTGGATGGTGCCGCAGCGGACGATGAACCCCACGTGGAGCCCGGATTCGAAGTATGTGGCTTACGCAAGCCATTTGAACTCGCTGTACCACGCGATCTTCATCAGTGACGTAGAAACCGGCCAGTCCAGACAAATTACCGACGGCCTGGCGGACGCAACGTGGCCGGTGTTCGACGCAAGCGGCAAGTACCTTTGGTTTCTCGCGTCGACCGATTTTGGTCTGAGTTCTCAATGGCTCGACATGACTGCATACGATCACACCGAGAGTTTCGGTCTCTATCTCGCCATCCTGAAGAAAGGAGAGCCCAGTCCGCTCCTTCCCGAAAGCGATGAGGACGGCGGCGTGGGAAGCGTTCCCACGACCGGAGGCGGGGGCGGCCGCGGACAGCGCGGTGGCGGCGGTGGCGCGGCCGCAAACACGGAGCCCGCCGGAGATGAAGTGGCGCAGGTTGCGGCAACGCCTCGCCAGCCGGTCAACGTGCAGATCGATTTCGATGGCCTGCAGCAACGCATCGTCGCGGTCTCCGCAGTGCCCGTTCGCCCATATTCGCAACTTCACATCGGTCTCGCCGGAACCGTTTACTTCCTTGAAGCAGGATCCGGCCCCGGCGGCGGCGGTGGTTCGACTCTGCACCGGTTCCGATTGAGCGACCGGCGATCGACCGCTTTCGTGACCGGCGTCGCTGCTTATGCGGTCAGCGCGGACGGTCACAAACTGGTTTATCGTGGCGGCGGTGGAGGGCAAAGAGGGGCTCGTGGCGGCGGTGGTGCGAATAACGTGCCATCCCTGTTTCTGGTCGATGCCGATCGCAATCCGCCACAAGCCGGAACCGGCCGGCTGACGGCAACACTACGGATGTACCTTGAACCCAAAGAGGAGTTCAAACAGATCTTCAACGAGGGCTGGCGCAACGAGCGCGATTATCTGTACGTACCCAATATGCACGGCACAAATTGGAAAGGCATGAAGGAGATGTACGGGGAGTTGCTGCCGCACGTTATGCATCGATCCGATCTCAACTATCTTCTCGACAACATGGGCGCGGAAATCGCCATCGGCCACTCCTATGTGCGTGGCGGCGACATGCCCGAAGTCCCTCCTTCCATCGGCGGTCTGCTCGGCGCGGACTTCACGATCGACGCCGGCAGATACAAAATCACGCGCATCTACGACAACGAAAGCTGGAATCCGGAATTACGCTCGCCACTGGCTGCGCCCGGGCTGAACGTTTCCGTGGGCGACTACATCCTCGCCATAAACGGCGAGGAGTTGCGCGCGCCGGACAACATTTATCGACTTCTCGATGGAACGGCGAATCGACAAACCGCGATCACGGTCGGCTCGCGACCCGACATGAACGGCTCCCGTCCGATCACGGTTATTCCGGTCGCAAGCGATCAGGATTTGCGAACACGCGCGTGGGTCGAAGAAAACCGCCGCACAGTGGATAAGATGTCCGACGGACAGCTGGCCTATGTCTACCTTCCCAATACGGGCCAGGGCGGGTACGCGGCATTCAATCGCTATTACTTCTCACAGCAGGACAAGAAGGCCGTCGTTGTCGATGAGCGATTCAACGGCGGAGGCTCCGCGGCCGATTACATCATCGATGTGTTGCAACGCGACTTCGACGGTTATTTCAACAACGTCGCGGGCGACCGCGTTCCATTCACCAGTCCGGAAGCGGGAATCTGGGGACCGAAGGTGATGATCATCAACGAAATGGCGGGGTCCGGCGGCGATTTGATGCCGTACATGTTCAAACTTCGAAAACTCGGCACGCTCGTCGGCAAACGCACGTGGGGCGGTCTCGTGCACACCGCGGATACACCCGGGTTCATCGACGGAGGATCGATGATCGCGCCCCGCGGCGGCTTTTTCACACGCGACGGCAAATGGGCCGTGGAGAACGAAGGAACCGCGCCCGACATCGACGTCGAGAACTGGCCGAAGGACGTGATTGCCGGTCACGATATGCAGCTCGAACGCGCCGTTCAGGAAGCCCTGCGTCTGCTGAAGGAAAAACCGGTGAATCGCCTGACAAAGGAACCTGCGCCACCAACATGGGGCAAACGCCCTTAAGCAAACGCGTCAGCCCTTGCCATGCTGCCGCGGTCAACGGAGGGCCTGCCGGCGCGCAGGCTTTTGACCCGCTGCCGGAATCGCGCGTGATCTTCGCTTGCGCCTCGGACGGCTGATCCGGGTTACTTCCAGGACAGGATCGCTCCGAAGCCGCCCGACAAAACTCTTGATGTACTCCGGCATCGACCGGCCGCGAATCCTGGCGGCGCTCCACTGACGGCTCAATCCATGTTTTGTGAGCGGCACCGCGGCGATTGTTCCCGCCTGGACATGCGGCGCAACCGCCCAATACGCCATCGCGGCGATGCCGAGATCGCCTTTGACCATTTCGATGATCGCTTCCGTGAGTTGGACATGAGACACCAGGCGCGGACTCACGCCGGCCGGAACCAGGACATTCTGGAACAGGGTGAGCTTCTGGGGAGGGACATCGTAGAGGATCAGGTGTTCGCCTCGGAAGTCCTCCGCAGTGACGAACGGCAGGTTCGCGATTCGATGGCGAGGACTCGCAATCACGACCAACTCGTCTTTGAACAACGGCGCATAGCTGAGTTTGGCGTTTTTCCAGTGACTGGACACGATACCGACGTCGATCCTTCCGTCGAGCAATGCCCGGTGAGGCTCGTGTGTGGCCTCAAGAACAATCCGGACCTCGACGTGCGGCCATTGCGTATTGAACTCGCGGATGTGCGACGGAAGCCAGTGGTAGCAGGTATAGCATTCCGTGCTCACCCGGATGATGCCGTCGCGGCGCGTTTGGTCGCTGGCGATATCATGCTCGGCGCGCTGCAGTTCGGCGAGAACGATCGCGCCGGCTTTTAGAAGGCGCTCGCCGGCGGGAGTGATGACCATCTGCTTTCCAACGCGCCGAAACAGTGCAGCGCCAAGTCTCTCTTCGATTCCGAGCAACTGATGGCTCAGAGCCGACTGCGTCACATGAAGCCGCGTCGCGGCTTTGGTGACCGTCTTATCCTCGTGGATCGCCTGGACCATTTCGAGATGACGCACATCCAGATTCATACCTACTCCATGAATCGTTTTCATGAATCCAACAAAAACGATTCGGTCAATTCATGACTCTGGGAATGTACCATCGATCGATGCCACAGCGGAAGGTCGCTATTGCCGGCAAGTGATTTTTGTGCAAAGCCGGTGATGCTCTAAGACAGGACGTAGGCGATGCAGAAGCCGTCGTAACCTTTTCCGCCGACGGTTTGCATGGCGGTGGCGACAACGCGCGGCTCCGATGCAATGACTTCGTTCAGGCGCCGCACTCCCTGCACGTTCGCGTCGGAAGTTCCCGCATCGATGACCTTTCCGCCACGGACGACATTGTCGATGACGATCACAGTTCCGGGACGCGAGAGTTTCAGAGCCCACATGAAGTAGTCCGCGTTGCTCGGTTTATCCGCGTCGATAAACACCAGATCGAACGGACCGGCGCTTTCGGCTTCAATTCGCGGCAGCGTATCCAGGGCGCGGCCAAGCCGAAGGTCCACGCGGGCGGCCACGCCGGCTCGCTCGATGTTTGCGGCGGCGACGGACGCATGCCTGGGATCGATCTCGAGAGTGATCAACCTTCCGTCCTGAGGAAGCGCTCGAGCGAGCCAGATCGCGCTGTATCCGCCAAGCGTCCCGACTTCCAGTATCCGTCTGGCATCTTGCATCCGCGCCATTATGTGGAGAAGCTTGCCTTGATTTGGTGTGACGTTAATGGAGGGTAACCCGGCCTTCGCGCTATCACGCAAAGCCGCGTCAAGCGCTGCATCGGGCTTCACCAGAGTGTCGTTAATGTAATCGTCAACGGCGGTCCACTCTTGTGCGCTCATATCAGCGAATCCTGGCGTACTGAACGATGTCGATGACTTCGCCGGCCTTGATGGCGGCTCTTCTCATGATGCACTCCCGCGTGTACCCCGCTTTTTCGAGTACCCGCATCGACGCGGTGTTCCAGGGAAACACCTGCGCGAACAGGCGGCAGACCTCGGGATACTGCTCCAGTATGTATTCCGACAGCGCGCGCGTCGACTCCGTCGCCAGGCCGCGCCCCCAGTACTCTTCGCCAAGCCAATACCCCACCTCGACGGAGCGCGCCGACGGGCCCGGTTTGATCACAAACCCGATACCCCCCACACACCTGCCTTCCACGTCGATCGCAAAGGCGGTCTCTTGCGGGGCACTCAAACAGCGCGCCAGCCATCGCCGAGCATCGTGCATGGTGTATGGCGATGGGAAAAAATCGTGAAGGTTGCGCCACACTTTGCGATTGTTCGCGTGATGTTGAAGCGGTTCCGCGTCGATCCAACGCCATGACCGAACGGCGCATCGTTCCAACGGCAGGCGAACCGGCGGCCTGTCGATGTGTTCGGGCCGAAGAATGCGATTGCCGATTTCCATCAGTTCCGGAAAGCTGCTGATAATCATGAAGCCTTCCCGCGCCAGATCGCCGACGGTTCGCCCCCAGATGACATCGCCATCAAGAAGAAAAAGCAGCGCGGGCTTACCGTATCGTTTCGCCAGCTGAATCTCGGCATGCGTGCCGACGCCGCCAGGCAGCCCGACAACCAGATCCGCCGAGAGCACATTGATGTGATTTCGACTTCGTTCGCCTTCGGGATCGTCGCCCGGAAGGTGGGTATAGATTGCAATTTCTACCGAAGCATTCGGATATGCGGAACCTTTAGTCCGGTACCGAAGACTGTACTCACGCGGAGTGACGATTCCCGGAACGACGCCGACAGCAACTCCTTCGCGTCCCATGCTGTCAACGAAGGTTTCCGTAACTGCAGCCATGACGCCGCCGCCACCGCCGGTCAGCAGGTGATAGCCGCTTTGGGCAATCCATTCACCGATGACTGCGCTTCGATCACGATGCGCATTGGCACCATCGCCGACGACGGTCACAACTTTCCGGCGCATCTCTGTCAACCGCGGCGGCGCTGGCGCGCAGCCATTTCAACGAGCCGCCTCATTTCCTTGATCGGATCGGTACTGTCGTCAACCTGAAGTCGCAGCACGACGTCGTTGTGCAACCAGACGCCCGCGTCTTTCTTGACGACGATCATCGACGCCGACTGCATGCCACGCTTGTCGCCGCCTGCCGCTTGCCCTGCTTCGATCGCAGCCTGCAAGCGAAGCGAAATGTGACCCGTGGTGCTTTCGAAGGCCTTCACCATATTCGAAACAACGGCTTCTCCGGCGAGAATGTTTCCTTGCGCCGTGCAGTACTTCCCCTGCTTGTCGCCCGCCCATTCGGTCGCTTTGGGTCCGGTGTACGCGGCGACTTCACCTTTCGCATTGATGACGGCGAACTGACGTCCCTGCTTAGTCCAGTCGACTGGCCGCGGATCGGGATCGTGATCGAGAATGCCCTTGATGATGTCTTTGGGCGCTATTCCTTTTCTCAACATATCAATTCCCTGCGGTCCATAGCTGACATCCACGATCGCCTGCGTCGCCACGGCGCCGACTCCGGCTTCGGCCCACAAGACACCGTTTCCAACCGAGAACACGCGCGACTGGACTGCCGCGCCAACCTCGCCGGTATCGGGGTCATAACCGAGAATCGAAAACGTCGATGGCGGATCCCACGGCAATTGCTGCCTGCCGGAAAGCGCCAGCGGTACGGTGATGATGACGATGATGACCGCGCGGATGAACGTCTTCATGTGGCCTCCCTGTCGTAAGCGAAAGTCTATGCTAAGATTTATCGCTTATCACTTATGAAAAGCCCCGATTGGGAAAGCACGTCTGGTCTGGATTTCATCCGGACCCGCGTCATTGATGACCTGAAGGCCGGCAAGAACGACGGGCGCGTGCACACGCGTTTTCCTCCCGAACCGAACGGATACCTTCATATCGGTCACGCCAAATCCATCTGCCTGAATTTCGGGATCGCGAACGAGTTCAACGGACTTTGCAACCTTCGCTTCGACGATACGAACCCCGCCAAGGAAACGGTCGAGTACGAAGAATCGATTAAGCGGGACGTTCAGTGGCTCGGTTTCAATTGGGACGACCGCCTCTACTACGCGTCCGATTACTTCGGACGGCTCTACGACTACGCCATGCAGCTGATCAGGGACGGAAAGGCTTACGTCGACAGCCTGACGGCGGATGAGATTCGCGAACACCGCGGGACACTGACCGAAGCGGGATGCGAGAGTCCATATCGCACGCGGCCCATCGAAGAGAACGTGGACCTGTTCGAGCGGATGCGAGCGGGTGAATTTGAAGAAGGACGGCACGTGGTTCGCGCCAAGATCGATATGAAGTCGGGCAACGTCAACTTGCGCGACCCCGTGATCTTTCGCATCAAGTATCAGGAACACTATCGCCTCGGATCGCAGTGGTGCGTTTACCCGATGTACGACTTCGCGCACGCGATTTCCGACGCCCTGGAAGGCATCACGCATTCGCTCTGTACGCTGGAATTCGAGGATCACCGGCCGCTGTACGACTGGTTCCTCGATCAACTTCCGGTACCGAGCCGGCCTCAACAGATCGAATTCGCCCGGCTCAACATGACGTACACCGTCATGAGCAAGCGAAAGCTGCTGGCGCTCGTCACGGACAATCACGTCAACGGCTGGGACGATCCACGCATGCCCACAATCAGCGGCATGCGCCGCAGGGGGTTCCCACCGGAAGCGATCCGTACTTTTGCCGAATCGGTTGGCGTCGCCAAACGCAAAACAACCATCGACGTGGCACAGCTGGAATCCGCCGTTCGAGATCATCTGAACAGACACGCGCCGCGAGTCATGGCCGTACTTCGGCCGCTCCGCGTCGTCATCGAAAATTATCCGCAGGAACAGAGTGAAGAACTCGACGCTGTCAACAATCCTGAAGATCCCGTGATGGGGAAACGCAAGGTCCCGTTTTCACGAGTTCTCTATATAGAACGCGATGACTTTCGTGAGAATCCGCCGAAGCAGTTCTTCCGTCTATCGCCCGGACGCGAGGTTCGGCTGCGTTACGCTTATTTCGTCACGTGCACGAATGTCGTTAAGGATGCGTCCGGAGAAATCGTTGAACTGCGCTGCACGTATGATCCCGCCACGCGTGGCGGAGACGCGCCGGATAAGCGGTCACCGAAGGCAACCCTCCACTGGGTGTCTGCGCAGCATGCGATTCCGGCCGAAATGCGTTTGTACGATCGATTGTTCCATGAAGAAAATCCCGATGAAGGCGACCGGGACTTTACGGAATATATCCATCCAAACTCTTTGGAAGTGTTGCCGGCCGCTCAACTCGAACCGAGTTTGGCAACCGCAAGCGCCGGCGATCGATTCCAATTCGAACGCATGGGCTACTTCTGCGTCGATACCGACAGCAAAGCCAACGCGCTGGTCTTCAACCGAACGGTGACCCTTCGCGATACGTGGGCCAAAATTGAAAAAGGTTTGAAGAAGAGCTAATCCGAGACGCCTGGTAAGCAAGTTCAGTAAACGCTTCCTGCATATTCGGTCAGGTGCATTTCACGTTGGACACTGGACATGCCAACATTTGAGATATTTAGGATGCTGCGTCTGAATATCTCAAATGTTGGCATGTCCAGTGTCCAACGTGAAATGCACCTGACCGGATTATCTCCTCACCGCGCAAGGAAGACTTCGCGGCCCCAGGGATCCGCGATCATGGCCGGTTTGCCGAAACCCACTTCCTCCATTAACTGAATCCAGCGATCGCGCGGGAACAGGCCGCAGGTATGCGGGTCGTGGACGACGCGCACCGGATTTGCCGCCTCCCTCAGCATGTACACGAAATCCACCGTGTAGACCGTGTCGCCCGGATCGGCATCAAATGTCCACTCGAAGTAACGCAACGAACGGCCGTCGCCGTCATGACCGCCGTGATGCACACCGGGCCGGAACGTTTCTCGAAGGTAATCGGGCATGATCAACGCAGCGCCGCCGGTCCGGCAATGCACGAATGCGGTTTTCATGGCTGAGCGCAGATCGTCTTCCGTGAGCATGTACGTAATCGCGTCATGAATGAAGACCGCGTCGAATTTGCGGTCGAGACGCAGTATCCGCATATCGCCGGCGACGTGTTCACACTCCACATTGATCCGTCGACTGTTGTCCAGCATCGCATCGGATGCATCCGTGAGCGTCATCGCAAACCATCGTTTCAAATGAAAGGCGTTGTTGCCGCCGCCGGCGCCCAGTTCCAGGACGGTGCGCGGCATCGACGTCATCGATTCGGCGAGGAGCTTTCGAGCAAACTCGGCTTCTTCGGCGTAGTCCTCCGGCTGTGTCAGCAGATGAAACCAGGACGCCAGATCCGAATACAACTTCGGGACTTCAGACATGGACGACGTGTCCGTAATCGATGAGAGCGCGCGCTGCCGAGTCGAGCTGCGTGTCTTTGACGAGAACGTAATCCGTGTCGTAAGTGGCAAGCGGGAAGATGGACACTCCGGCATCGGCCAGCGGCTCCGCGATCGAAGCCATGATTCCGGTGAGAGCGAAATCCAGCGGTCCCTCGCATTTCAGGAGACGCCATCCGCCCTCGTGGAGAATGTCCGACGGAACACTGCTTTCCATACAAACGATCGACGTTTCGTCCGCAGTCCGGATGATCGACCAGAACGTGCCCTGCATTGCCCACAGCGGCGGAGCCGTTCCGGAGTCGAGGCGGCAAATTGCATAACGGTGCGGCAGAACCGACAACGTCAACAAAGCTCGCGGCATTCTATGATTCCTCGCTATCGATCCATTTCACGATGGCAGGCGCCTCGTACGCGAACAACATGTCGAGCAGCGCATCCGCGTCCGCCGACTGCAGAACGAGTTGGCGATTGATCGGATGAAGAAAGCCTTCCTTCACCGACCGATCAAAGAGCGCCAGAAGTGGATCATAGTAGCCTTCGACGTTCAAAATCCCACAAGGCTTCTGGTGCAGTCCTAATTGTGCCCAGGTGAGAACTTCGCAAAACTCTTCAAACGTTCCGAAACCGCCGGGCAGCGCGATGAAGCCGTCGGACAGATCGGCCATTCGAGCTTTCCGATCGTGCATCGACCGCACGATCAAGAGTTCAGTGACACCGTGGTGAGCGACTTCCCGTGCGACCAGGGCCTGTGGAATCACGCCGGTGACGTCACCACCGCCGGCCATCACGGCGTCCGCGAGTTCGCCCATCAGCCCGATGCAACCGCCGCCATAGACGAGTCCGACGCCACGCCGAACCAGCGCGCGTCCCATCGATCGGGCAGCCTCGACATACACGGCGCGGGCGCCCGGCCTGGATGCGCAAAAGACGCAAACACGTTTCATGATTCTTTCTATCGAACCCGAATGAACGCGACAGCATAGTAGCACTCACGCGCTATTTTTCGCGTGTCAGGCCAAGGGTTCGGATGCGTTTGTGGAGATTTGTTCTTTCGATGCCGAGGACGCGGGAGGCAGCGGAAACGTTCCAATTCGTCTGTTCCAGGGCTTCCAGAATGCGATCACGCTCGGCGATATCGCGCGCCTGCTGCAGCGTTGACGGAGTGGTCCGGTCAAGCCGGATTTCGAGCGGCACGGCATCCGCAACGATCCGGTCACCGTTCGCAAGGATCGCCATGCGCTCGATCGTATTGCGAAGCTCGCGGGCGTTTCCGGGCCAAGCGTAAGACTGCAGTATCGGAAACACATCTTCGGCGATTCTTTTTGGCTTGAAGTTATTGCGAGCGCAAAACTCGTCCAGAAAGTATTCGGCCAGTGATCGCACGTCCTCGGGCCGTTCACGCAAAGGCGGCACGCGGACGGGTACCACGCTGAGCCGATAGTACAAATCCTCGCGGAACTTATTCTGATCGACGAGATCGGCAAGGTCGCGATTCGTCGCCGCGATGACTCGAACCGTCACGCGTACAGTCTGCTCGCCGCCGACACGCTGGAACTCGCCCTCCTGAAGCACCCGCAGCAGCTTCGCCTGCGAAGATTCATGCAGGTCGCCAACCTCATCCAGGAAGATACTGCCGCCGTCCGCAAGCTCGAACTTGCCCCGGCGAGTGGACGTGGCTCCGGTAAACGCGCCCTTTTCATGACCGAACAGCTCGCTCTCCAGCAACTCCGTGGGAATGGCCGCACAATTGACCTTGATGAACGGACCCGAGGCAAACGGACTCTCGTGATGAATGTGGGCCGCAAGCAATTCCTTGCCTGTCCCGGATTCACCAAGCAGAAGGACACGGGCGTCGGATCGCGCCACGAGAGTCGCCTGTTCAACAGCGTGTTTGAATGCTTCGCTGCCTCCGATCATCTTCGGCCCGTCACCGACCATTTCGCGAAACCGCTCATTTTCCCTGCGCAGGTTCGACTGCTCGATCGCGTTCTTGACGACGACCAGGACTTTGTCTCGGGCCAGAGGCTTTTCGAGGAAGTCGAATGCGCCGGCTCTGGTTGCCTCGACGGCATCCGCAATCGTGCCGTGACCCGAAATCATGATGACCGGCGCGCGATTATCGCTTTGGCGAAGAGCGCGCAAAAGATCGATGCCGTTACCGTCAGGAAGGCGGACATCGAGCAGATAGGCCTCCGCACGCTGCGCCGCACTGCGTGAGCGAAAATCCGTCGCGGAATGACAGATCAACACCGAATAGCCTTCGCGCTCCAATATGAGCTGGAGTGAAAGGCCGATATTCGGCTCGTCGTCGACGATGACAATCCGCTTCGCCGCCATACTTAAGACACTCCCGGCAAGGTCACCCGGAAGGCCGCACCGCCCAGTTCTCCACGAATCAGCATGATGTCGCCGCCGTTCATCAAAGCGCTCTTCCTTGCGATCGATAGTCCCAATCCCATGCCGTTTTTCTTGAAGGTGATCGTCGGCTCGAAAAGGGAACGCGAAGCCTCATCGCTAAGGCCGGGACCGGAGTCGTGAACTTCCACATAGACCGCGCCGTTCTCCCTGGACGTCACACCCAATACCTCGCCATTTGCGCCCGCCGCTTCTGCCGCATTCTCCAAAAGGTTCGTCAGTATGCCCTTGATCTGATCGAGATCGGCAAACGCCTGCGGCCGATCGGGCGTCAGACGGAGATTGTAGCGGACGCCGGCATGACCGGACTTCAGCAGAGCAACACGCTCTTCCAGAATGGCATTGATATCGAGCGCCGCCGGACGAGTTGCAGGTTCGCTCGAAAACTCCGAGAAAGCGCGGACGCGCCGTTCGAGCGTCTCGATCTCGTTCACGACAATCTGTACGGCCTGTTCCATGAACGGATCGCTCGGCGTCTGGCGCGCGTGAATCTCTTCAACCGTGAGACGAATCGGCGTGAGCGAATTCTTCAGCTCGTGCGCCATCTTTCGCGCGAGCATCTGCCAGCTGGCAACCTGCGTGAGATAAACCAGCCGGTCTCGGCTGTGCTGAAGTTGATCCGCCATATGATTGAACGCCTGAATCGCGCGGCCGGTTTCATCGTCGGTCTTCGACTGCAATCGCGCGGCAAGATCGCCCGAAGCCAGGCGCGAGATTCCGCCGGTCAGGGTCTGAATAGGGCGGCTGATGCGGTTGGCGAGATAGACAAGAGAGACCAGCGAAACGATCCAGATGGCCGACATCACGAGGAGCAGCGTCACCGTGAGGCCGCGTCGCAAGTCGCGCGCTTTCGAGGCTTCCACCAATTCCCGGACACGAGTGTACTGTGACGAGATGTCCGCCAGATGCACATCACCGAGGTCCTTGCTGTACACAGCGACTCCAGTGCCGTTACGAACGAAATAATCCAGATGATCGCCGCGGCTGCCGGACAAATTGAATCGCTCGGCTGCTCCGCTTTCCCAAAAGTCGCGCACGGCCGCGGGCCAGGACGGCGCATCCGACTGAACGTACTGCTGTGACAACGCGTGTCCTGAAACGGCCTCGGACTTCAGTGTTTCCTTGGACTGCTGATAAAACTCGCGGGCCGTGCTCTCCAGAGACTTCGAAAGATCGTCCAGTTCTTCGGTCGTCGCAAAACTCAGGCTCCGTTCCAACAGTGACGTCATGAGCCAGAGCGTCGCCAAGAGAGGAATGACAGTGGCGACTAGAAATGCGGCGATCAATCTGTTTCGAAGTCGATTCACTTCACCTTCTTCATCAAGTCCTGCAGGCGAAACGGGCCGGACTCTTCCACGGCTCCTCGAATCTGCTGTTCATCACGAGTACGCCTGCTGAAGATGTCGATCAAGCTGCCGAGAGTCAGCGGCGATTCGGATTTGGTCGAATCCTTCGCTTCTTCGCTGGCGTATTCGACCCCGACCCAGAACGGCCGATCTGTGGGGATATCGGCGACCGCTATCGAGACATTCTCCAGACACCATGACTCGGCAGCGGCGCCGGAGAGATTCGACGCGGAACGCGTCGGCGATGCCAGCCGCGTCACGCTGAACTTTTCTTCCCAGAGATCGTAGCTGAAGGTGAATCGCTCAGCCACTCGCGCCAAAACACGTCCGGCGCGATCGCTGCGGACTAGCAGTTCGAGGACATAGGTCACCGTTCTTCCGTTATGCAACCGCTCGAGTGGACGGCCGGTCAGGAAATTCAACCCGATGCCGGCGGCGCGCAGGCGATCGCCGTCGATGCGCACCTTCAAACTCTCGCCGAGCAACGCCGGTGCGCACACCAGCATGACGAGGAGCAGAACGCATGCCGGACGAACCGCTCGCGGGCTCAAAACCGGACTCCTATCATGTAAACCGGTTTCAAAGGTTGAATTCGTCCGGAACGTATCGGCACACCCAATGTGACGAACCACTGAGTGTCTTCTTTGTTGCGGCTGTGAACGCCAAACCCGACGGAGTGGGAAGTCTTTCGAGTCGCGCCTTTATCCCAGACCGACCCGGCGTCGTAATAGAGCTGGATCTCGCTTAAACGGTACTCGAGCGATCCATGGGCGACGCGGTTCCCGCCGATCGGTGAAAGGTCGTACTTGTTCCATCCCCGAAGCGTCGAAGTGTTGCCGAGAGAGAATCGCTCGAACAGCGGCGCCACGCCTGTGATCGCCCCGGCTGTCGCCGAAGCGACGAACTCGTTGTGGCGCGTGGTGTAGATGTATCGCAGCTCGCCGAGATGACGCGTGTAGATGAAATCGCTGCCGAGGTTGTGTGTGGCAGTGCGCGCCGTGTAGGTCGCCGTCACGCGATGATCGTTTGAAGATGAGTCGCGCCACGTCTCGTCGAACGTTACACGAGCGGTGCCGGCATTCGAATTCAGGAAATGAATCTGCGGATACTGCATCTGCAGTTCGGACACGCTGGCGCCAACATTGAATCGGAGCCGCCGGTTCAGCGCGACGGTGACCGAGGGCTCGACGCCCCGGCGCTCGCGATAAATGCCGGGGACTTGCGGGGCGAGTTGCAAAGCGTCCTGCGTGGCCCGCTTCCATTTGTCGTGAAAGTTGAAATACTGAATGCGAAACCCAAGGTGTTCGGTCCCCGCCTTGACGTTTTCAAACGTGATCCAGTAGCCGGCATACCTTTCAATCAACGTGTCGCCATCGTTGCCGATTCCGAAATGAAGCCGGTTGACCCGGTGGATATCGTCGTCGATATCCAGCGCAAAGCTCAGGTCCTGCTTTGAATGGCCCACGATGTAACTAGTCCTTTCATCGAAGCCAAACAGCGGAGCTTTCTCCACTTCAAAAATCAGGCGGATACGAAGCCGGTTGTTGCCTTTGACCACGCGTCGCGAGACGTCGTAGTTTCGGTGCAGCTCGTCTTTGATGCGGCCGACAATATCGTCGGCGAGTCCTTCGTCGAGCCGTTGGCCGACGAGCTTCTGCATGTCGCTCCGGAGTTGAGCACTGATCGCGGACTCCGGAATGCCGTGCAATTCGACGTCTTCGACTGTGTAACGGGAATTGACGTTCGATTCATGCTCGGTATCCGCCGGTGGTCGGCCGAATTCAAAT
Organism: uncultured Solibacteraceae bacterium; assembly: GCA_964584785.1. Classification (GTDB taxonomy): domain Bacteria; phylum Acidobacteriota; class Terriglobia; order 20CM-2-55-15; family 20CM-2-55-15; genus JAHFTY01. Next base: position 21,319 of record CAZPBY010000026.1, on the reverse strand, counting down.
ATCAGCTTGATGTGATCGGAGTCCGCGCCCGGAGTCTGCCGTATCGCCGAAATACGTTCTTTCAGCTCGTTCTGAAGTCGAAAGCCGACTTCGTCCGCCGCCAGCTGATCGAAACGCTGGCCGACCAGCTCCTGCATCAAGTCGCGCATGTCCCGCGTGATGCGGCTCTCCGCAACGCCGGTTAGATCCACCCTTTCGACAATCGGTTTCTCTTCCGCCCGCGCCGGTTCCTGGGTTGGCCGAGCGATCGCGATCGTCGATAGCAGGTGTAAAAGGATGATGGTGAGAATCAGTCTTCGCATGCGCTCGCAATTAGCAACTGTCCGGCCATTGTATAAGCGCATGATTCTGCAAAGAACAACGCTGTGCAACCTGTGAACGGCCTTCACAGGTGTGAGGCCGGCGTCGGGCGCGCCCTATTCAGACTCCTCGTCGACATAGAGCAGCAGGTCGGTCGAAGGCGCTGAATGCCCGAGCTGGCGGAGCATCGTGACGATCTGACCTCGATGATACGTGCCGTGATTCACGACATGTTGAATCATGTGACCGATGTTGTACTCGAACCGCTGTCCTCGAAAATTGATGTAGGCGAGTTTTTCGGCCAATCGAGAATCCGTCAACGCCGCGAAGAACGCCTGCTGTTCCTCCTGAAGTGTGATCCAACGCGACTCCACGGCATACAGGTTCGGATATTCGTCCTGCGGGAACAGCGATCGAGGAGATTCGCCGAGCCAGCGCCGCAACCAAACCCACTCGGCGCCCATGATATGGACGAGCGTTCCGCGCACTGATCCGAAGCTGTTTCCGAGATCACGGGTGAACTCTTCTTCCGTCAGAACCTGACATGCCGCGAGGATTTTGTGATTAGCCCAGGTGCTGAAGCCAAAGAGAGCCCGCATTTCGTCGCTGGTCATGATGTTTTCATCCGTGTGAGGTCAACCAGGTTCGCACTGACATTCGCACCCGACATATTCAAACGTGCGACCGTGACAGGAAGTTTAAACCGTCTTGGACCGGCGCTTCCCGGATTAATGAACATCACTCCATCGCGTTCCTCAATGACAGGGCGATGCGAATGTCCGCTGATCACGATGTGAAAGCCTTGCCGCTTTGGATCGATGGGAATCTCCTTTAGATTATGGATGAGGTAAATCCTCCGTCGCCCAACCTTGGCGTCTTTCGTCTCCGGTATACCTTCGGCCCACTCGCCCACATCGTTGTTCCCGCGCACGGCAATTACCGGAGCGATGGTTCGCAGCCCGTCCAATATGGTTTGCGACCCGATATCGCCGCCATGAAGAATCAGTTCGGCTTTCTTGAAGGCGCTGAAAACCTCCGGCCGCAACAGTCCGTGCGTATCCGATATCACACCAACCAACATGTTCGTCACGAGGCCCGTCGCTCCGCTCCGGGTTCTGAACACTTCGTCACAACTTGCGCTAATGGCGTGATTGTCAGAACCCGGAGCGAAGCGACGGGCTTCGTGAAAGCAACTGTCATTTCGATGGTGCCCATTTAGAGATTTTGCCACCGTCGCCGACGGCGAAACCGACGGGGTCGTTCGATGCAAAACTGAGGGCATGGTAACCCGTCGTGTCGATGGGCGACCAGGTGCGGCCGTTATCGGAAGAATAGTCGGACCCGGATGGCCCGCACGCAATGAGGTCCCAGCGCGAACCTGACCGGACGTAGGACACAGCGGAGCGGTAACCCGGAAGCTGCGGTCCGGACTTCCAGGTCTGGCCGCCGTCCGTGGTGACGGCGAAATTCGCGTTCGCTTCCTTTTCCTTCTGATAATCGCCGCCGACAATCACACCATTCTTCGCATCACGAAAAGCAACCGAGAAAATGCCGGCCGCGGAACCGCCATTGATAATGGGTGTCGGAGCGACTTTCCACGTCATGCCGCCGTCTTCCGTTCGAAAAACTCGCGCCGCGCCGCCTCCCGTGCCGATCCACGCGTTCCGCGTACCTTGCACCACAATGCTGGTGCCGCTGGCTGCGAATGCCGCTTCGCCTTCGATGGCCGCCGGAATGTTCGGCGGTGGAACCGGAGTCCAATGAGCGCCGGCATCGGTAGTTCGAATAATGACGAATTTGCCGTCGACCGGATCGCTGAAGGCGACACCGTTCGCTGCATCCCAGAAGGCGATGCCGTCGAAGAACGCCTTCAGATTCGAATTGGTAAATTGCAGCGTCCAGTTATCGCCGCCGTCCATGGTCTTGTATATGCGCGAGTTCTCGCCGTTTCCGATGCTGAGCAGATAGGCTGTGTTCGCGTCGATCGCGTGAACGTCGCGGAAATCGAGTTTTTCGGCGCCGGGAACCACCGCGCTTTGCCAATGCACGCCACCGTCGGTCGTTCGTGAAAACGTCCCGTTCGCCCCGCTGGCCCATGCCACCGATGGATTAACGACACTGACCCCACGGAAGCGCGATGAAGTTCCGCTCGTTTGAGGTGTCCAGACGCCAGGAGCCGACGACGTCAGAAGCATTGTCAAAGTGAAAACCAGGCCCCTCACGGTTTTGCCTTGTCGATCGCGATCGCCATCTCGTCCATCATTTGCCGTTCCGTGATTCCTCGATAGCAGTGACCTTGACCTGGACCATATACGACGCGGCTGTTTGCGGGAGGATCGGCCTTCTCCAGGAAATTACCGAGCATGTGGACCGCATTGTTCAAGAAATAATTGTCCGCTTCTCCGACCCAGATGTTCAGCTTGCCTTGCAGTTTCGGCGCAAGCGTCTTCCAGTTCTGTTCCAGGATCATGCGCAAATCGTATTTCTTCCAATGCTCGACCGCATCGCGGTTGATCTCTCCCGTTTTGGGATCCCAGAGCGGTACCGGACGGCCGTCGGCTCCACGCGCGCCGTACGTGGCGTTCCATGCGCCCCACTGACCGCCGGACATCGTCCAGCTGTCGCCGAGGCCCATCACGTTTTCCATCTGGCATTCATGACGCATCGAGAATCGCACATCGCCGTTGATTTCACGCTCGCTCGGACGCTCGAAGCCGTACTTGTTCACGTAGGCGTTCGTGTCTTCGTAGATGTTGACCAGTTGGAACGCGCGGAAGTCGACACCATCCGGGCAGGACGACCAGGTCGCATTGAAGAAATCGGGATAGAAAACCTTGAGAGCCAGCGAGACCCACCCGCCCGTGGATCCGCCATCCAAAACGCGGGCGTAACTCTGACCGATGCCGCGGTACTTCTGTTCGACAAACGGAATCAGTTCCTGAGTGATCGCATCGCCGAATGGTCCGTGGTTGTCGGAATTCACCTGGTAGGGATCACCGAGCGGGCCGTCGCCGTCGAGTTGGACGAGAATCATTCGCGGCGTCGTGTCGTCCAACCAGGCCTTCCGGAATTCCGACCCTTCCGCCATCATCCGTTGAGCACCTGTAAACCGCGACCCGTAGCCGCCGATGTGAACGCGCAGCGGATAATGGCGGGATGGTTCACGATCGAAATCCTTCGGCAGAATCACACCGGCTCGCAAATAGATCGGACGGCCGTGAAATTTGCTCAAGAGGCTGGATTGGATCTTCACCCATTTCACATACTGGTCTTCCGCAGGCATGGTTTCGGGCGGCACAACGTTCTTCAGTTCAAGCCTTATCGTGCCGCTTTGCTTCGGATCGACGTGGATTTTCTGGACGCTGCTGTAAAGATTCCCGGGAGCGTTCACGGATTTCAAATCGATGTTGGAATCGAAGAGAGCCTGCACGAAGTAGTCCCCGGCCTTCAATGCGGCGAGATTCTCGATCGGAAAAGTCGCAGCGAAGCCATCGATCACGCCGGGCTTGCCGGGAGCAAGGCCATTCACGTCGTGCGCCAGCACTGGAGCGGCGTCCACCCCGGTTCTGCCGATCGTTGTTCTTGGCTCGGGTTGGTCGCGTGGACCGAGAACAACAAACAAGCGTCCATTTTGAGGCGCTGTCATCAGTCCACTTGCGACAGAAACTTCAAACTTCAACGCGGGTGGAGATTGCCGGGTTCCAACCAGTACCGTCCCCGCGAGAAACACCATCGCCAGCGACCAAACCGCACCGTCAAACCGCATAAATCACCTCGTCTTCATGAGAGCTTCGATTTCAGCGATCGTGCGGGGCACTCTGGCGGAAAGCATCGTCAGGCCGGTGCTGGTTAGAAGGAATGAATCTTCGATTCGGACTCCGATGTCTTTGTACTTCTGCACAACCGGTCTCACCTTGGCGATGAAGTCGAGGTTCTGCGGTGTCCTGGGCAGGTTATCCAGCGCACTTTCTCGAATATAAATGCCGGGCTCGATGGTGAACGCCATGCCCGGCGCAAGTGCTCGCTGACTGTCGCCGACATCGTGGACGTCGATGCCGATGAAGTGAGTCGCTCCATGCGTATACCAGATCCGGTACTGATCGCCCGAAGTGTCCGTGATCAGTCCGAGCTTGTGCAGGCCTTGTTTGACAACCTCAACCGTCTTCGCGTTGATGTCTGCGAGCTTGTTGCCGGCCTTCGCGACCTTGATTCCTTCTTCCTGCGCCTGAAAAACGATGTTGTAGATGTCTTTCTGCGTGTCGGTGAACTTGCCGTTAACGGGATACGTTCGCGTAATGTCGACGGTGACGTACTTGTAGAATCCGGCGGCATCCACCAACAGCAGATCGCCATCCTTCATCTGTCGCGCCGATTTTTCGTAATGAAGCGTGGTCGCGTTCGGGCCGCTCCCCACAATCGACGGATATCCCCAATCGAAAGCACCGTGCTTCTTATAGACATACTCGATCGCAGCCTCGACCTCATATTCCCACGCTCCGGGTTTTGCGGCCTTCATCCCGGCGATGTGCGCTTCGCTGGACACATCCGCGCTCTCTTGCAGAATCTTCTGTTCGTACGAGCTCTTTATTTGCCGGAGATCGCGAAAAATATTGGAAGCATCCGTCACGACAAAGCCCGAATAGCGCTCCTTCAGCTTGTTGGCGAATTCGTAATCGTCCGGCAGTTTTTCGTTGAGCCTGGGCGGGGGACCGAGCACCAGTTGAACCTTGGCCCGGCCGTCGTGCAAAGCCTTGAAAAAGGCATCGTACTCGCCTGCCGCCGCCGCAAACGACCGGCCCGACAGAATGTTCGAGAGAAACGGATCGAACTGATTCGAGTAGTTGACCGTGACGATGCCGGTCTCGTCTGTCGCCTCCTGTTTGGTCAGGACATGCCCGGTCCAATGCTCCTGGAGCGGGTCCGGCGGCTTCACAAACAGAATTTCCTTTCGTTCCTGGTTGCCCGGCATGAGAACCAGGATCGTGTCCGGCTGATCGATTCCCGTGAGGTAGTAAAGATTGCTGTCCTGCCGGAATTCGTAGTTGATGTCGTTGGAGTACACCTTCTCCGGGGCGCTGAACAGGATCAGAATCGAATCGTTGCCCAAACGTTCCATGGCGCGCGCGCGTCTGGCCTTGAGATCGTCCTGGAACTGTTGAGCGCGCGCCGTTCCGGCATACACCAGCACGACCAGAGCCAGCCGCAAAGGCAGCGACGAAAAAACGCGACGCATCGGCAATCCTTTCATTTTTTAGGTGCGGGCGTTACCGAAGGTGTGGGTGGTGAGACCTCCGGAACTGTCAGATTCGCAGCGCGATCGTCGATATGGGAGACGAGGGGGCCGTCGGGTATGCGGAATTCGACCGAATAAATGCTCGGCTGCGCCGTCAGCGTGACGGTCGCCTGAAATGTGGCCGTCTGCTGCGAGCCAACCTCGTTAGGATTCAGGGGAACCTCGACTCTTTGTGAAACATATTTGATATCGGTCGCCTTGAGGACCGCCAGCAACCCGGAAACCGGAAAGTCTGTGCGATTCATCACCGAGCCGATCACGGTAAGAGTGCTATCCGAGATCGTTTGATCCAGCGACTTCAGAGCCAGCGGCTGTTTGCCGTCGGAGGCGCGAGGTATGAGAGCCTGGAGATATTCGTCGTTCATCGGGAGCAGGCGGGCAGCGACGCTCGTCGTCATTGTCGCGAGGATAAAAATGACCGCGACGGCCGCGACGACGGTGGCAATGCCGAGAATCAGCCTCTGATTGTCGTGACCGGTAAACGTTAGATCGAGATGGAATTCTTCGTTTTCAGGAGTAGACACGATGCGCTAATGATAGCGCGGGCGGGAACGTGATTCATTTTCTATTTTCGCTGGCGAGCCCCGATTCCCGATCCGAGATTGGAGCAAAATCCGAATTCGGGATTCGCCAGGAAAATAAAATCCTTATTCTTCTTCTTTCTTTTCTTCCTTTTTCTTAGAGGCTTTCTTCTCTTCGGCCGCGGCGCGTTCGGCTTTCTTCACTTCGAGTTCGCTGCCGAGCAGTTCGATGATCGCCATGTCTGCCCCGTCGCCTTTGCGGTTGCCGAGTTTGATGATCCGGCTGTAACCGCCGTTACGATCGGCGAATTTCGGGGCGACGGTATCAAACAGCTTCCTGGCGACGGTTTCACGCATGACGTACGACTGGACCATTCGGCGCGCGTGAAGACTGTCGCGCTTGCCGAGCGTGATCATCTTTTCGGCAAGCGGACGGATCTCCTTGGCCTTCGGCAGCGTGGTCATCAGACGGCCGTGATCGAGAAAGTCCGTCACAAGATTCCGCAGCAACGCACGCCGGTGCGACGTGTTCCTGCTCAGTTTTCGGTGTGCGTTTCGATGTCTCATACACTTTGCTCGGTGGACGACGGTACAGGCCTGCCATGATCGTCCAGTTTCATGCCCAGTTGCAGATTCATACTGTGCAGGATTTCTTTGATTTCGTTCAGCGACTTTCGGCCGAAATTCTTGGTCTTGAGCATTTCGGCTTCAGTCTTCGTCACAAGCTCGCCGATCGTGCGGATATTCGCGTTCTTCAGACAGTTGTAAGAGCGCACCGAAAGTTCGAGTTCGTCTACGGATTTGTTCAAGTGCTCCAGAACCGCGTCGGTCCGGACTTCCGGCGCTTCCTCGACGGGTTCGGGTTTCTCTTCAAACTGGATGAAAATCTGCATGTGATCTTTGATGAGCTTCGCCGCGAGACCCAGCGCATCTGCCGGCACGATGGATCCGTTCGTCCAGATCTCGATCGTCAGCTTGTCGTAGTCCGTGACCTGACCCAGACGAGCCGCTTCGACGTAATAGTTCACCTTGCGAACGGGCGAGTGGACCGAGTCGACGGGAATCCAGCCGATTCCGAGATCTTCGTCGAAGTTACGATCCGCCGCGACATAGCCACGGCCGTTCTGAACCCGCATCTCGATCTGTAACGAACCGCCTTCGCTCACCGTGCCGATGTAGATGTCCTTGTCGAGGATTTCGATATCCGCATCGTGCTCGATGCTCGAAGACGTGTAAACACCCGGCGTGCTTCCTTTGATGTAGATGGTCTTCGCAGCATCGCCGTGGAGTTTCAAAGGTATTTGCTTGAGGTTGAGAATGATGTCGGTGGCGTCTTCGACGACGCCCGGAATCGACGAAAACTCGTGGAGCACACCCTCAATTTTGACAGCCGTAATCGCTGCACCCTCGATGGACGACAACAAGACGCGCCGGAGCGCGTTGCCGATGGTCGTGCCGAATCCGCGCTCGAACGGTTGCGCGGAGAACTGCGAATAACGGTCTGTCGGCGCCGGATCGGCGCCTACGTTCAATCTCTTGGGTTTTTGAAAACCTTTCCAAAGCATTATCTTGACCTCACTTCGAATACAACTCGACGATCATTCTTTCCTGGATCGGCAAGTTGATATCTTCACGTTTCGGCATGCCCAGAACACGGCCCGACACATTCTCGGTGTGGAGTTCCAGCCAGTGCGGCGTGCCGCGGCCACTGACCAGGTCGAGAGCGCTGACGACCTGGACGTTCTTCTTCATCTTTTCCTTCATGCTGACTTCATGTCCGGCAACGACCTGGAAGGAAGGAACATTCACTTTTTTGCCGTTCACAAGAACGTGTCCGTGACGCACAAATTGCCGGGCCTGCGCATGTGAACTGGCGAATCCCAGTCGGACCAAAACGTTGTCCAGACGGCATTCCAGCTGTGCGAGCAGGTTTTCACCCGTCACGCCTTTTTGCCGGACGGCGCGCTCGAAATATCCACGGAACTGGTTTTCGAGAACGCCGTAAACACGCTTCACCTTCTGCTTTTCGCGAAGCTGCAGGCCATAACCGACGATCTTCGCCTTACGGCCCTGGCCGTGTTGTCCGGGCGGATAATTTCGCTTTTCGATGGCGCACGACGGCTTGAAGCAACGTTCGCCTTTAAGGAAAAGCTTCATGCCTTCTCGGCGGCACAAACGACATACGGGACCTGAGTATCTAGCCAAATCAATCTCCTCTTAAACGCGTCGCCTCTTCGGCGGACGGCAGCCATTGTGTGGAATGGGTGTTATATCCCGAATGGCGCGGATTTCAAGGCCTGCCACCTGTAGTGCGCGGATCGCGGAGTCACGCCCCGAGCCTGGCCCTTTCACATTCACTTCAACCGACCGCATACCGACCTCACGCGCCCGGTTGGCAGCCGTCATCGCGGCCTGTTGCGCAGCGAATGGCGTGCCTTTACGGGAGCCCTTAAAGCCGAGAGATCCGGCACTGGACCAGCAAACGACATTGCCTTCCTGATCCGCGATGGTGACGGTGGTGTTGTTGAACGACGCCTGGATGCTGGCCACACCCATCGGAACAATTCTCTTCTCTTTCTTCTTTGCGCCTTTTTTCTTTGGTTGAGCCATATATCTGTCTCGCTTCTTTTATGAAAACTGGCGGCACAGGAGCTCGTCGCTTCGCTCGGGGTTCCGACAATTTTCGCAGCAATGTGCAGAACCCGGAGCGCAGCGACGGGTTTCGTGACGCTACGTCTTGGCCGTGGCCTTCTTGCGCACGGCGATTGCTCCTCTTCGCGGACCCTTGCGGGTTCGCGCGTTGGTGTGTGTACGCTGGCCGCGGACGGGCAAACCGCGGCGATGCCGCAGACCGCGGTACGACCCGATTTCCATAAGCCGCTTCACGTTGAATGAGGTGTCTTTGCGGAGATCACCTTCGACGCGATGTTGCTCTTCGATGATCTTGCGAATCCGGTTCGTCTCGTCATCATTCAGGTCGCGGACTTTGGTATCCATATTCACGCCTGCCGCCCCCAGGATCTTGTTCGATTGAGTGCGGCCGATGCCGAAGATGTAAGTCAAAGCGATCTCGACCCGCTTGTTCGGAGGAAGATCGACGCCTGCTATACGTGCCATGGATTATCCTTGTCTCTGCTTATGTTTGGTGTTCACACAAATCACGCGCACCACTCGTTTGCGATGCACGATCTTGCACTTGTCACAGATTTTTCTAACCGATGCTCTTACCTTCATAAATGGCTCTCACTTATATCGATAAACGATCCGGCCCCGGGTCAGATCGTAAGGTGACAGTTCGACCGCGACTTTGTCGCCTGGAAGAATGCGGATGAAATTCTTTCGCATCTTGCCGGAAATATGAGCCAGCACCTGATGCTTGTTGTCGAGCTCCACGCGAAACATCGCGTTCGGCAGCGGCTCGATTACCGTTGCAATGACTTCAATAGCGTCTTCTTTAGGCAAATGTCAGCTCCGAACTCCGACGCCGTCGACGATCGTCATAATCTGTTTTGTCACCTCTGCGATTGGACGCATACCGTCGACCTGGTGGTAAACGCCTTGCGCCTGATAGAACGTCACCAGCGGATAGGTTTCGCCGTCGTATGTTTTTAACCGTTCCTGAATCAAGTCCTCCCGGTCGTCCGACCGCTGAACCAATTTGTTTCCACAGCGGTCGCAAATGTGATCACTCTTCGGAACGCGGCTGTAGACGTTGTAAATGTCTCCGCAGGCGGGGCACATCAGCCTGCCGACGAGCCGGTTCACCAACCGCGCGGATTCCGCGCGGATTTCGATCACGAACAACTGATCGTCAGTCCGCATTTGTCGCGCAAACGTTTCCGCCTGAGGAACGTTGCGCGGATAGCCGTCCAGGATGAATCCGTTCTTACAATCGTCCTCAAGAATCCGTTCGGCAACGATCCCATTGACGATTTCGTCGCTGACCAATTCGCCGGCGTCCATTCTCTCTTTCGCTTCCTTGCCGAAGGATGTCTGGCGCGCTACGGCGTCGCGAAGCATGTCCCCGGTGGAGATCTGCGGAATACTCAATTGTCGCATGATCGCCCGTGATTGCGTCCCTTTGCCCGCGCCAGGCTGGCCGAGCAGAATAAGGATCTTCCGCGCCATTAACCGCGTCTCCCCCGGATTCTTGTTTTCTTCATGAAGCCATCGTAGTGGCGCATGATCAGTTGGGATTCCACTTGCTGCACCGTGTCCATAGCGACTCCAACGACGATCAGCAATGACGTTCCACCGAAGTAGAAGTTGGTGCGCAATCCCTGCGTGATGAACTGCGGCAGGATGGTGTCCAGCCGCGGCCCAATCCACGGAATATTTTGAACGTGGAACCCGACGTACATGAATTCCGGAATGATCGCGACGATCGCCAGATAGATCGCCCCGACCAGCGTGATGCGCGTCAGGATTGTGTTCACGTATTCCGCTGTGCGTTTACCGGGACGAATGCCGGGAATGAATCCGCCGTACTTCCGCATGTTGTCCGCAACTTCGTTCGGGTTGAAGACGATCGACGTGTAGAAATAGCAGAAGAAGATGATCCCGGCCACGTACAGCAGGTTGTACAGCGGCTCGCCGATCCGCAGCGCGTCCGTCACTCGACGCAGGTACGGATTCTGCGAAACGATCCCGAAGGTCTGAGGAAAGGTGAGAATCGATGACGCGAAAATCACGGGGATGACGCCGCCCGTATTGACGCGGAGCGGCAGGTGTGTCGACTGTCCACCCAACACGCGCCGTCCCACGACGCGCTTGGCATATTGAACTGCAATGCGGCGCTGGCCTCGCTCGACGATGACGACGAATGCCACCACGGCGAGCATGAACGCCAACAGGATAATGACGGTCAGGATCCCCCACTCATTCGTATTGACCTTGTCGTAAATATCCGTGATCGCGTGCAGCAGACCCGACACGATGCCGGCAAAAATGATCAGCGACATGCCATTGCCGATGCCGCGCTGCGAAATCTGCTCGCCCAGCCACATGATGAATGCGGTTCCGGTCGTCAACGTGAGCATCGTCATGAGCAGGAATCCGATGCCGGGATTGATCACGAAGGTTCCCGAACGCTGGAGTGCGACACCGATTCCGAGCGATTGCACCGCGCTCAGCACGACGGTCAGATAGCGCGTGTAGGTCGTGATCTTGCGGCGCCCCAGCTCACCTTCTTTCGAGAGTTTCTCCAGGTACGGCCATACCACCGTCAACAACTGAAGAATGATCGATGCCGTGATGTACGGCATGATCCCCAGCGCAAAAATCGTCAACCGGCGGAAGTTACCGCCGGAAAACATATCGAGGAAACCGAACACGGTCCCCTGATTTTGCTGAAAGAACTGTTCCAATGCTTTCGTGTCGATTCCCGGCGTCGGGATAAACGCGCCGATCCGGTAAACGCCAAGCAGGGCAAGCATGAAGAGGATCCGCTTGCGCAGGTCGGGAACATTGAAGATGTTTTTTACGGCGTCAATCACAGTTTTATGACCTCAGCGGTACCTCCGGCTGCGGTAATCTTCTCCCGCGCGCTGGCGGTAAAGTGGTGCGCTGTCACATGAAGGGCTCGATCGATGTTGCCGTCGCCGAGAACGCGCACGCCATGCTCCTCGAGTCTCCGGATCAGGCCGGCAGCGAGCAATTGCTCGGGCCCGATCTTCGAACCTTTATCGAACTTGTTCAGATCGCCGACGTTCACGATGGCGAATTCTTTCTTGAATGGCCCGTTGGTGAACCCTCGCTTCGGGATGCGCCGGTGCAGCGGCATCTGGCCGCCCTCAAATCCACGTTTCGTCCGGCTGCCGGCTCGGGACCACATGCCCTTTTCACCGCGTCCGGCGGTCTTTCCGTGACCACCTCCCGGACCCCGTCCGATTCGCTTGCGTTTGTGAGTCGAACCGGCATTTGGTTTAAACGAATGAATTCCTGTGCTCATGTTGCGTCTTCCTTAGTCGACGATCCGCAAGAGATGCGGAGCCTTCTTCACCATGCCCCGGATTGCGGGCGTGTCTTCAAGTTCGCGCGTGGAATTCAGCTTTCGAAATCCCAATCCCTTGACGATCAGTTTTTGCTGGACGTTGAATCCGATCGCGCTTCGGTAGTACTGAATTTTGATCTTTTTCGGCGCCGCCATGGTTACCCCAAAATCTCGTCGAGTGGTTTGTCGCGCAGCCGCGCGACTTCCTGTGGATCTTTCAAACTTCGCAGACCTTCGAACGTGGCTTTAATCACGTTGTGCGGATTCGACGTCCCGATCGATTTCGTCAGGATGTTGGAAACACCCGCCGCCTGCATCACCGCGCGAACCGCGCCGCCGGCAATGATGCCGGTACCTTCGACCGCCGGCTTCATCAGAACGCGTCCGGAGCCGAACAATCCGAGAACCTGGTGGGGAATGGTGTTCTTGTGAAGCGGCACTCGGATCAAATTCTTTTTTGCGGCTTCGATCGCTTTCCGGATCGCCTGCGGAACTTCCTTCGCTTTTCCGCTGCCGTATCCGACGTGTCCGTTTTCATCACCGACCACGACCAGAGCGCTGAAGCTCAAATTCTTACCGCCCTTGACCACCTTCGTAACGCGGTTGATCGCGACCACGTTATCCTTAAGTTGCAACTGGTTTGCGTCGATCTTCTGTGTGATCACCTTGTCTCCTAAAACTTCAGGCCCGCTTCGCGAGCCGCGTCAGCCAGAGCTTTAACCCGGCCGTGATAAATGTATCCGCCGCGATCGAAGAGGACGGAGTTGATTCCTTTTTGAAGCGCGCGTTCCGCCACGATCTTGCCGACTGCTTTCGCGGCCGCGATGTTTCCGCCATTTTTGAGCTTGCCCTTGGCATCTGCGTCCAGCGTCGATGCCGTGGTCAATGTGGTGCCTTTCACATCATCGACGATCTGGGCGTAGATATGTTTGTTGCTGCGGAATACGCAAAGGCGCGGACGTGACTCGGTTCCGCTCAAGTTCTTTCGGATGCGTTGATGAATCCGAAGCCGTACGTCGTTGGAGTCGGTTCTCGACATGATTACTTACCTCCGGCCTTTCCGGCTTTCTTCTTCAGCCGCTCTCCGGTATAGCGGATTCCCTTGTTCTTGTACGGATCGGGTTTCTTCAATGCCCGGATATTCGCGGCAACCTGTCCGACGAGCTGACGGTCGACACCGCTGACGACCAGCTTCGTCTGCTTGTCGACGGTGATGTTGATTCCAGGTGGAATCGGATACTCGATAGGGTGCGAAAACCCAAGCGTGAAGATCACGGAGTTCTTCTTGCCCTCCGCGCGGTAGCCGACGCCGACAATGTCCAGCTCCTTCGAAAAACCTTCCGTCACGCCTCGGACCGCATTCGCGACAAGCGCTCGCGCCAGACCATGGTAGGCGCGCTGCGCACCGCTGTCGTCCCGGCGAATGGCCAGTATCTGCTTGTCCTTCGTTTCAAACCGGATTCCCGGGGGAATCGGATTCGACACGGATCCCTTTGGACCCGTCACGACGACCGCGTCTGGTTTGAGATCGACCTTGACCTTGTCCGGTATGGGTATCGGTTTTCTTCCAATTCTCGACATTTCCGTTCCTATCAGTAAATGTTGCAGAGCAGTTCGCCGCCAAAGCCCTGTTTGCGCGCTTGCTTACCGGTCATGATTCCGTGCGACGTCGTCAGGATGTTGATTCCGAGTCCGCCCAACACCTTCGGGATATCCGCCTTTGAGACATAGACACGGCAGCCGGGACGGCTCACACGTTCGATGTTCGAAATGACCTGCTCGCCCTTGGGTCCGTACTTCAGAAACACGGTCAGGGTTTGCCGGCTGGTTTCGTCGGTTGTTTTGAAATGCGAAATATACCCTTCGTCTTTAAGGATGCGGGCAATTTCGTTCTTCAACCGTGATGCCGGCATGTCGACTTTGGAATGCTTGGCCTGGACTGCATTTCGAATCCGGGTCAACATATCTGCGATTGGATCGGTCATTTTTTCCTCTTTATGCGGACTCTACCAACTGGATTTGATCACTCCCGGAACTTCACCGGAGAGGGACAACTGCCGGAAGCAGATACGGCACAGGTTAAATTTGCGAATAAAACCGCGCGGCCGGCCGCAGCGTTTGCAGCGGCTGTGGTAACGCACGGCGAATTTCTTTTTCTTTGCTTCTTTAGCTATCGCTGAAGTTCGAGCCATCTGTTCTCCGTTTCAAGATTGCTTACTGTCTGAAGGGCATACCGAGTTGCTTCAAAAGCTCTCGTGCCTCATCGTCCGTTCGCGCTGTGGTGACGATCGTGACGTTCATGCCGCGAATCTTGTCGACCTTCTCATAGGGAATCTCGGGAAAGATCAACTGATCGCGCAAACCCAGCGTGTAATTGCCGCGACCGTCGAACGACCGGGTCGGCACTCCGCGAAAGTCGCGGACGCGGGGAAGCACGACGCTCGTCAGGCGATCGAGAAACTCGAACATCCGCTCGCCGCGCAACGTGACGGCGGCGCCGATCGCCATGTTCTGGCGGAGCTTGAAATTCGCGATCGATTTTTTCGCGCGCGTCACAACCGGCCTCTGTCCCGCGATGCTGGCCAGTTCCGCGGCCGCCACGTCGATGATCTTGGCGTTCGCGATCGCCTCTCCCAGGCCCATGTTGATAACGATCTTCTCCAGCTTCGGAACCGCCATCAGGTTCTTGTAGTTGAAATGCTTCATCAGCGCCGGCACGATTTCCTTCTTGTACCGGACATGCAGGCGGCTTGGCTCGACCGGACCCTTGGGCCGGTCGCCTTTGCCGCCCTTTTCCGGCGCTTCCGCCGGCGCTGCTGATTTTTTCTCCTTCTTTTCCTTCTTACTCACAGTAAGTCTCCGTCAACGAGGGATCACTCGATGGTATTGCCGCACTTCTTGCAAGTCCGGACCGAACGCCCATCTCCCAAAACCTTGTTGGCGATGCGCGTGTGTTTCTTGCAGTTCTTGCAAACAATCGCGACGTTGGAAATGTGAATAGCCGCTTCCTTGTCCACGATGCCGCCTTTGATTTGCTTATTCGGATTGGGTCGCGTGTGACGCTTGATCATCTGCACGCCCTCGACGACGATGCGGTCCTCCGTGGGCATCACGATCAGAACCCGGCCCGTCTTTCCCTTGTCTCTTCCGCTGAGGATCAACACCTCATCGTTTTTCTTGATGGGAGGAATCGGCATTTAAATCACCTCCGGCGCCAATGAAACAATCTTCATAAATTTTTTATCGCGAAGCTCGCGGGCGACAGGTCCGAACACGCGGGTTCCGATGGGTTCGTGATCATCATTGATCAAGACGGCCGCGTTCGAATCGAACCGGATGTAGGTTCCATCTTTGCGTCGCGTTTCCTTGCGTGTGCGAACGACGACGCACTTCACGACAGAACCTTTTTTGACGTTGCTGTCGGGCGCCGCTTCCTTCACCGATGCGGTGATGATGTCGCCTAAGCCCGCTTTCAAGCCGGTCGAACCGCCGAGAGGCAGAATGACCGCCAGCCTTTTCGCTCCTGAATTGTCTGCCACCTCGAGGATGGTTCTCATTTGAACGGGCATCGCCTAAACTCCTGTGGTCGCTGTCCGGATAACTTCTTTCAAACTCCAGCGTTTGTTTTTGCTGAGCGGCCTGCTTTCCACGATGCGCACCATGTCGCCCTCGTGAGCCTTCCCGTGCTCGTCGTGAGCCATGAACTTCGATCGCTTCGTGATAATGCGTTTGTAAACGGGATGCGCGACCCGCCGCCGCACTTCGACGACGATGGTCTTTCTCATTTTCGCGCTCGTCACAACGCCGACTTTCTCCTGCCGATGACGGTCGGTTTTTCCATCGATGCCGGGGGCTTTGGTTTCTTCCGCACTCATCTTTCTTTTTCCTTCTCGTTGAGGATCGTCATGACGCGTGCACGATCTCTGCGCAGCTGCCGCATTTTGTTTAGCGTCTCGGTCTGCCCCATTTGCCACTGGAAGCGCAGGCGGAACATTTGTTCCTTCATGTCGGCTTCCTGGGTGCGCAACTCCTCCACCGTGGCGTCGCGCATCTTCTTCACGCGGTCTGCGGATTTCATGCTTCGCCTCCCTTTTCAAGGCGCGTCACAAACCTCGTGTGAACCGAGAGCTTCTGAGCCGCAAGCCGCATGGCTTCGCGCGCCACCGATTCATCCACACCTTCCATCTCGAACAGAACTCGTCCGGGCTTCACGACGGCCACCCAGTATTCGGGGGCGCCTTTGCCTTTACCCATTCGGGTTTCGGCAGGCTTCTTGGTGACGGGTTTATCCGGAAAGATGCGGATCCAGATCTTGCCGCCGCGCTTGACGAACCGAGTCATTGCGATGCGGGCGGCTTCGATCTGCCGGTCGGTGATCCACGCGGCATCGAGCGTCTTCAAGCCGTAATCGCCGAACTCGAGCGACGAGCCGCGCCATGCCTTACCTCGCATCCGGCCGCGCTGTTGCTTGCGGTACTTCACTTTCTTCGGCATCAACATATTCAGTTACCCCTATCCATTCGCGTCGGGCCCGCCGGCCTCCTCCGCTTAAATGCTCGCAGCGGCCGGGCCCTGCGGCCGATTGGGCAGGATCTCACCTTTGTAGATCCAGCACTTGACTCCAATGACTCCGTAGGTGGTGTACGCCTGGGCGAATCCGTAGTCGATGTCCGCGCGCAGGGTGTGCAGCGGCAGGCGGCCTTGCAGATACCATTCGGACCGCGCGATTTCGGCGCCGTTCAGCCGGCCGCTGACACGAACCTTGATGCCTTTCGCACCGAAACGCAGCGCCGAATCCACGGACTTGCGCATCGCCCGTCGAAACGCGATTCGTTTCTCCAATTGCATCGCGATGGACTCGGCAACCAGTTGAGCATCGAGCTCGGGCCGGTGGATTTCCTGAATGTTGATGTAGACCTCGCGGTTGGTCCGCTTCTGAACATCGACTTTCAGTTTATCGATCTCGGCGCCCTTGCGTCCGATGATGATGCCGGGCCGCGACGTGTAAATCGTGATGCGGAGCTTGTTGGCCATGCGTTCCACTTCGATGTTGCTGACGCCCGCATGCTGCAGCTGTTTTTTGAGATCGTTCTTCAGCTTGAGATCTTCGTGAAGCAGGCGCCCATAATCGCGTTTCGCAAACCATCGCGACCGCCACGGCTTGGTGACACCGAGCCGAAATCCGTACGGGTGTGTTTTTTGACCCATTACTTTTTCTCTCCAAGTTCGATGGTGATGTGAGATGTGCGGCGTTGATAACGGTACGCCCGGCCCATCGGAGCAGGACGGATGCGTTTCAAACGGGGTCCCTCATTAATGAATGCGGTCTCGACAAACAGATCGTCAGCGTCGAGCCGTTCCTGCGAATCTTCCGCTTTCTTGATCGCGTTGGCGACAGCGGATTTGAGGACCTTCTCAATTTCATCCGTGGCCTTCTTGTTCGTGAACTTCAGGGTCATGAGCGCTTCGTTCACATCCTTGCCGCGAATCAGATCCACGACGAGCCGCGCTTTCTGGGGCGACATTCTGATGAATTTGCCGGTTGCTTTGCTGATCATTGTCTTAATCCGTTATCCCGCCTTCGGAGGCGCCGCGGCAGCAGCGGCAGGGGCAGCAGCAGGTGTCGCGGCCTTCTCTCTACTGCCGCCTGCGCTGTGTCCTTTGAATGTGCGCGTCGGCGCAAATTCGCCGAGCTTATGACCGACCATGTTTTCGGTAACGTACACGGGAATGAACTTCTTTCCGTTGTGCACGGCGATCGTATGACCGACCATCTCCGGAAACACCGTCGACCGGCGCGACCAGGTCTTGTGAACTTTACGCTCGTTCTTGGCATTCATGGCGGCGATGGTCTTCATGAGGTGACCGTCGATGAACGCGCCCTTTTTGACTGAACGTGCCATTACTTGTTTTTCCTCTTCACGATGAACTTGTCGGTGCGTTTGTTATTGCGCGTTTTATAACCAAGAGTGGGTTTGCCCCACGGCGTCATGGGGTGGTAACCCTTCACGCGGCCTTCGCCGCCGCCGTGCGGATGATCGACGGGATTCATCACAACGCCGCGCACTGTCGGACGGAAACCGGTGTGGCGGACGCGGCCTGCTTTCCCAATCGTAATGTTTTCGTGATCCAGATTGCCGACCTGACCGATCGTCGCCATGCAGTTGACGTTCACCAGCCGCGTCTCGCCCGACGGCAGCTTCACGTGAGCGTACCCGCCTTCCTTCGCGATCAATTGCGCCGCGGCGCCCGCGCTGCGAGCCATCTGCGCGCCTTTTCCCGGACGCAACTCGATGTTGTGCAGCGTTGTGCCGAGCGGGATATTCTTCAGCGGCAGCGCGTTTCCAATAAGAATGTCGGCTTCCGGACCGGACACCACCGACATGCCCACCTTCAACCCGACAGGCTGCAGGATGTAACGCCGCTCGCCGTCGGCATAGCACACCAGCGCGATGAACGCGGACCGGTTCGGATCGTATTCAATGGTCTCAACCTTCGCGGGAATGCCGGCCTTCTCGCGTTTGAAATCGATCATGCGATAATGCTTTCGATTCCCGCCTCCGCGATGTCGAACGGAAATCTGGCCGTAATTGTTTCGGCCGTCGATCCGATTCTTGGATTCCAACAAAGGCTTGTACGGTTCGTCCGTTGTCAGTTCCTGTTTGTAATCGATGACGGTCTTGAATCGCAGCGAGGGTGTGGTTGGTCTGAATGTCTTAATACCCATCAGAAGCTCTCCCCGTATTCGATCATTTTTTCGCCCTCACGAAGCGTGACGTATGCCTTCTTCCAGTCCGGCCGATACCCCGAATACTTCCCGCGCCGCCGCTCCTTACCGGAAACGGTCATCGTACGGACTTTCTGGACTTTCACTTTGAAGATGCGCTCAACGGCTTCGTGGATTTGAGTTTTGCTGGCGTCGCTCGCCACTTCAAAGCAGAGAGTGCGATCCTCCTCTTTCAGGGTCAGTCCTTTTTCGGTAATGACCGGGCGTTTGATAACGTCATAAATCGTGCTCATTTCGACAGCACCTCCTGAAGCGCCTGGATCGCGGCCTTCGAAAACACGATGTGTTGGGCGTTCAGCACGTGGTACGGCGTGATCTGCAGATTGGGAATCAGCTGGACTTCTTCAATATTCCGGGAAGCCAGGTGCAAATTCCGATTGTCTTCGTTATCGATGATCAAAACCTTGCGGTTCCCGCCGATTCCGGCGATCGCCTCTGCCAGCGGCTTCGTCTTGTGGTCGTCGAGAGTGAACGCGTCGACGATGCTCAGCTGGTTTTCCTTCAGCTTGAATGCAAGCGCCGACTTCAAAGCAGCGCGGAACATCTTGCGTGGAAGGTGATACTCATAGTCACGCGGCTGCGGCCCGAATACGATGCCGCCTTTGCGCCACAGCGGATTTCGAATTTCGCCGACGCGCGCGCGACCGGTGCCTTTTTGACGCCATGGTTTCCTGCCGCTGCCGGAGACCTCGGCGCGAGTCTTGGTCTTGTGCGTCCCCGAACGGTGCGACGCCAGATACTGCTTCACCGCCTGGTGCATCAGATCTTCGTTGATCGGCCCGCCGAATACGGCGTCCGCCAGGTCGAGCTTTCCAACGACTTCGTTTTTGAGATTCTTTACGTCAACTGTTGCCATAAATCTTCCAACCTTGAATGGCGCAGTGGCGCCACGCGCCGGCTGAAGCCGGCACCTGCTTTTCGGCCCGCGGTCTCCTCCAGGTCATCTTCCGGTCTTTTCGACGAGCACATATCCACCGGCTGCGCCGGGCACGGCGCCGCGCACGAAAAGCAGGTTATTTTCCTGATCGACTCTGGCGACGACCACGTTCCGTACCGTCACACGCGAGTTCCCCATATGACCGGCCATGCGCATGCCCTTGATCACGCGCGATGGAAACGCCGAAGCCCCGATCGAACCGGGAGCCCGGTGGAACATTGAACCGTGAGTTGCGCGGCCGCCCCGGAAATGATGGCGCTTGATCAAACCGGCAAAGCCGCGGCCTTTGCTTGTGCCGATGATGTCGACGATTTCTCCGCTTCTGAAAATATCGACCAGAACCTTATCGCCGGCGTTCGGTGAGTCGTCACCGCTGACGCGTGTTTCGCGCAGAATACGCACGGGAGCCGCATTGTTCCCGGTCTTCTTGAAATGGCCCGTCATCGGTTTGTTCACGCGCTTCGGTTTCACGAATTCGACAAAACCGAGCTGAACGGCATCGTAGCCGTCCTTCTCCGTGGTCTTCTTCTGAACGACGACGCAGGGGCCTGCCTGAATAACGGTGACAGGCACAACCGTTCCGTCGTCCTGCAGCAGCTGCGTCATTCCCACTTTCTTGCCAATGAGTCCGTTAACCATTTCCCGTACCTACTTCGCGTGGGCCGTGCCGAACGCTTTGATTTCAACATCAACGCCGGCGGGCAAATCCAGTTTCATCAGGGCATCAACGGTCTGCGGTGTCGGTTCAAGAATGTCGAGCAAACGTTTATGCGTCCGGATTTCGAACTGTTCGCGCGACTTCTTGTCCGTGTGAGGCGATCGCAGGACGGTGAATTTATTGATGATGGTCGGAAGCGGAATCGGACCGGCGACGCGGGCGCCGGTTCGCTTCGCGGTATCCACAATCTCGGTGGCCGACTGATCCAAAACCCTCGAATCGTAAGCCTTCAATCGAATTCTGATCTTCTCGTTCAACATGATTTCTTATCTCGTCAGGTGCTCCGTTGTTACGCGATAACCTCATCCACTGTGCCGGCGCCGACGGTCCGGCCGCCTTCACGAATCGCGAATCTCAGTCCCTTTTCCAACGCCACCGGTGTGATCAATTCGATCGTCAGGTTCACGTTGTCTCCCGGCATCACCATCTCCGTCCCCGCCGGCAGTTCCGCCGATCCCGTCACGTCCGTCGTCCGAAAATAAAACTGCGGCCGGTATCCCTTGAAAAACGGCGTGTGCCGTCCGCCTTCTTCCTTCGTCAGCACGTATATCGCGGCCTTGAACTTCGTGTGCGGCGTGATCGATCCCTTCTTCGCCACCACCTGCCCGCGCTCCACTTCTTCCTTCTTCGTCCCGCGCAGCAGCAGTCCCACGTTGTCTCCCGCCTGCCCTTCATCCAGCAGCTTCTTGAACATTTCCACGCCCGTGATCACCGTATTGAACGTCGGCTTGAATCCCACGATCTCCATTTCCTCGCCGACCTTCACCACAC
>CAZPBY010000025.1:0-87714 GCA_964584785.1 uncultured Solibacteraceae bacterium | reverse complement strand
ATCTGCATCTGACGTTGGAGATGGGACATCCCCAACATTTGAGATATTTGCGGATTGCATCTTCTTGAATATGTCAAACGTCGGGATGTCCGATCTCCAATGTGATATGCAGATGACCGGATGAAGCGCCTTTACAACCTTACAACCCTCAGAACTTAATTTTCATTAAAACCCATTCAGGAATCGCGCAAGGCGAGACTATAATCAAGTGCTCAACGACACTTGGTGTGGGGTCCCGGGGCCCTTAACCTGTCACTTCTGACGTAAATCAGTGTTCTAAGGAGGTTGATATGTTAACCGTGATGTCGATGGAATGGACCGGTGTTACGCAGGACCAGTACAATCAGGTTTTACGTACGCTGGACCTCGATAAAACCCCGCCTAACGGTGGCATCTTCCACGTCGCCGGTTTCTCGGGCGGCACGCTGCGCATTCTGGATCTCTGGGAGTCGCAGCAGGCATTTGAGCGATTCCAAAAAGATCGCCTCAACGCTGCTGTCCAGAAGGCCGGCATTACCACTCAACCGAAAGTTCACTTCTATCCGGTCCACAATATTTACGCTCCGAATCTGGAAGTGATCCGAAAAACCGGCAGCACCTCGCTACCGATTGCGGCCTGAGCAGGCCGTTTTGCAAATCAGGCATCCCGCCGGTGCGGGATGCTGCTCCCCTTCCTATCCCCAAAGGTTCTTCACCACAAAAAATACATTGGCCGGCCGTTCCGCGAGACGGCGCATATACCAGGGGAACCAGGCGGGGCCGTAACTGATCAGTATCCGGCTGCTGTAGCCGTCTCGGACAAGGCTGCGAAGCAATTCCGTGCGAATACCGTACAGCATCTGGAATTCATAGGCATCTCGTGGGACTTGCGCGGTGTCTGCAGCCTGTCGAATCTGATCGACCAGTCGTTGATCGTGAGTCGCAAATCCGACGCGTGCGGACTTTCCTTTCAGGGCGTCAATCAGACGTCCTGAAAGTTTGAAGAAATTCGAGTCGACGTCGCTCTTCCTGGGAAACGCACGATCGGCGGGTTCCCGGTAGGCGCCCTTGACCAATCGAATGCCGGGGTTCAACGGCAGCAGCGACTCGAGATCCTCCGATGTCCGGTACAGATAGGCCTGCAGGCAGAGGCCCGTGTTGGCGTGCTGTCGATGCAACTTTCTGTAGAGTTCGAGGGATGAGTCGACGTAACGGGATTCTTCCATGTCGATCCAGATGTAATTGCCCGCCTTCGCCGCGACCTCGACCACGTTCGACAGATTGTTGAGGCTGATCTCGGTATCGATGTCGTGCCCGAGCTGCGTCAGTTTCACGGACACCTCGCAGCGGATGCCCGCCTGAGCAATCAGATCCAGAACGTCGCAGTAATGCTTCCGAACCTGATCGGCCTGCTTTGCGTCGCGGACGTTCTCGCCCAGATACGTGAGGACAGCAGTGATACCCTGGGGCTGAAATCCGTGTGCCGCCTGAATCGCAGCGTTTACATCCTCTCCGGGCATGAAGCGGCGCACGGCCTTGCGGGCGAAGGGGTAGTTCGGCAGATTCTCCCGCATCCACGGGTTTTTCGAGGCGTACAGCAGAATACTTCGAGCGATTCCCATTTTTCAGTCTTTGCTCTGCATGATCCAGACGCCGTTCCACTGCGGCGGCAGGACGGCCGAGCGCAGTTGCTCGCAGCGTTCCAGATACATGCGTGACGGATAATCATCCGGATGCAGGGCGAGGGCCTTTTTGAATGCGGCCATCGCCTGTTCCCAGGCCTGCATCCGATAGCATCGAACGCCTTCACGGAACCATTCCAGAACCTGCATGAGGTTGGGAAAGGTTCGCTCGTTGTACGCGTCAAGAATTTCGAATACTCCCACCGGCGTTGTCTTGCCCTGGACGATCACGCGGTCGATTTCCCGGCTTCGGTAAGTGCCGTTCAATCGGTTGTACGTGAACTCGCTGACGAGAAGCCGCGTTTGATACTTCTTACAAAGACTTTCCAATCGTGACGCCAGGTTCACGCCGTCACCGATGACCGTGTAGTCCATCCGGCGCGGTGAGCCGATGTTGCCGGACACCACGGTATCGGTATTGACGCCGATGCCGATATTGATCGGCTTTTTGCCTTCGGCGGCCCGGCGTCTGTTGAATTCGGCCAGTTCGAGCAGCATGTTGATTCCGGCCTGAACGGCGCGATCCGGATCGTCCTCGTGTTTGACCGGGATTCCAAATACGGCCATCATCGCGTCGCCGATGAATTTGTCGAGCATGCCGCCTTCGTATTGAACGCAATCGACCATGATCGTGAAATATTCGTTGAGCAGACTGACGGTTGGCTGCGCGCCGAGTTCTTCGCTCAAAGTCGTGAAGCTTCGGATGTCGGAGAACAGCACGGTGGCACGGCTGCTCTGACCTCCGAGCACTTCGGATCCGGCCTGGACGAGCGTTTCCGCGATGATCGGATCCATATAACGGGCCATCGTGCTCTTCAGGCGCTTCTCGCTGGAAATATTCTCGATCATGACCAGCGAGCCCAGCTTGTCGCCGTTGGTGCTTTCGAGCGGAAGGATCGTCAGATTGGCGAACACCGGCTGGCCTCCCCAGATCATCTCGGCGTCGACCATGACGTTGGCCTTTCGCGTCTGCTCGACCTGCCAGATCCGCTCGACGACAAAGGCATTCGCTTCCGTGAATAACTCCGAGGCGGAGCGCCGTTCGACGTCTTCGCTTCGCACTTTCATGATCTTCAACGCGGCGGCGTTGCAGGTGATCGCCTTGCCCTCTTCATTGAACGTGATGACGCCGCTCGACATGCTTTCCAGAATGCTCTCGTTATAGTTCTGCATGTTCTGGACGTCGTCGAATAACTTCGCGTTTTCCAGCGCGATCGCGATCTGCGATGTGAACGCCTTCAACCGCGCCTCATCTTCCTCGGTGAAGCAGCCGCCGGCCTTGTTCAGGACCTGGGTGACGCCGATCCTTTTGCCAAGATTGTTGATCACCGGCACACACAAAATCGAACGGGTGAAGAATCCGGTTTTCTTGTCAAACGCGGGGTTGAATCGAAGGTCGGCATAAGCGTGCGGGATGTTCACGCTCTGTCCTGTCTGGAAGACCGCCCCGGCAATACCGGCGGTGTTGGGCATTCGAATCTCCTCAATGCCGAGTCCCTCACCGATTTCCGTGTACAACTCGCCGGTTTTCTCATCGTTGATGAACAGCGTGGATCGTTCGGCATCCAGCATTTTCGTGATCGCCGGAATCAATCTGTTGAGAAGCGGGCGCAGCTTGATCTCCGTGGAAATCTCGCTGACCAGATGCAGGAGCTGAAGCTGATGTTGCCGCTCTTTTGCGATCAGTTCGGCGCTGCGGCGATTCTCCAGAACGATCGCGGCCTGTTTGACCATTGTCTCGAGAAGCTCGAGATCGTCGTCGGTGAACGAGCCATCACGCTTGTTCAGCAGTTCTGCCGCGCCAATGATGTCTCCGGCAACCGTTCGAATCGGTGCGCACAGAATGTTCCGGGTGACGAATCCCGTCACTTGATCCACCTCGCGATTGAAACGAGGATCGGAATAAGGATCGTTCGCAATCGCGCCTGTGCCCGTGACGAACACATGCCCGGCGACTCCCATGTGGTTCATCATGCGGATTTCGTGCGTGTGGTGGCCGAGTTGAAATTGAGTGTAGAGCTCATCGGCCTGCTGATCGTTGAGGAAGATCGATCCTCGTTCGGCGTTGATTTCCCGGGTCGTCAGCTGAACGAACGCGTCGAAGGCCGCGCCGAGAGTCGGCGCAACCGCGAGAGTATTGGACACTTCGAGCAGAAGCTCAGCATGGTGGGTTCTCCGCCGCCTGGCTTTCATGAACCCGCTTCCAGTTTCGTTCGCAGCTCAACAATCGTTTGGTGGAGCTCG
This sequence comes from uncultured Solibacteraceae bacterium, assembly GCA_964584785.1. Lineage (GTDB taxonomy): Bacteria > Acidobacteriota > Terriglobia > 20CM-2-55-15 > 20CM-2-55-15 > JAHFTY01. The sequence continues at coordinate 83,809 of CAZPBY010000025.1, read as the reverse complement.
GTTCTTTCACGCTCGTGCTGGGATTGAATCAGATTGAATCTGTTGCTCGACGACATTTGATGCCGCTCCAGCTCGTCCCTGAGCTGCACGACGGTGGCTCGCAACTGAATAATTTCCTGGTTGGCCGCCGACATGGCTTTTTGAACCTGCTCGTGTTCTTCTGCTTTCAGCTGCTCGAGCTGGTCCCGCATCGCGGCAATCGTTTCATTCAGGTGCCGGATTTCCTCGTAAGCCGCCGATAACGTTTTACGAAGTTCTTGTGGAGTTTCGTTCACCCGGCGCCTAGCTTAGCAAAGAAATCGGTTTCGTCGTATGTTAGGATTCCGGCCCTAAAGAGCTTCCATCTTCTAAATCTGTCCTTCCATAGAGGAGGCGCCGTGCAATTGGGCATGATCGGTCTCGGTCGAATGGGCGGCAACATGGTGCGCCGCCTGCTAAAAGGCGGCCACAGCTGTGTTGTTTTCGATGTCAGTCCGGACAATGTGAAGCGTTTCGCCGCTGAAGGCGCCGAAGGCGCCAGCTCGCTCGACGACTTTGTTCGCAGGCTGCAGCGACCGCGTGCCGCCTGGGTCATGGTGCCGGCGGGCGATGCCACGGAGCAAACAGTGGCGTCGCTTGCCGGTCGTATGGAATCCGGAGACGCGATCATCGACGGCGGCAACTCCTATTTCAAAGACGATGTCCGGAGGAGCCGTTTGCTGCAGCCAAAAGGGATTTATTATCTGGATGCCGGGACCAGCGGAGGCGTTTGGGGATTGGAGCGCGGGTATTGCCTGATGATCGGCGGCGATCCGGACGCGTTCCGCCGGCTCGAGCCCATCTTCAAAACGCTCGCGCCCGGGCGCAGCGGCATCCCGCCGTCGCCCGGCCGCGAAAAAATGAAAAGCACGGCCGAGGAAGGCTACCTTCACTGCGGACCTTCAGGCGCCGGCCACTTCGTGAAGATGATCCACAACGGCATCGAGTACGGGCTGATGCAGGCCTACGCCGAAGGATTCGACATTTTCCGCAACGCCGGTTCGACAAGCCTGCCGGAAGAGATCCGTTACGAGCTGAACATCGCCGATATTGCAGAACTGTGGCGGCGTGGCAGTGTCGTGAGTTCATGGCTGCTCGACTTGACCGCCGACGCGCTGGCGGAGAATCCCACGCTGTCCAATTACGCCGGCCGGGTTGAGGATTCCGGCGAAGGGCGCTGGACCATTATGGCGGCAATCGAAGAGGGCGTCCCGGCGGATGTTCTCTCCGCTTCGCTGTACACTCGATTCCGATCGCGGCAGGATCATACGTTCGCGGAGAAGGTTCTGTCCGCGATGCGAAACAAATTTGGCGGCCACGTCGAGCGGCCAAAAGAGGGGCAATGAAGACAGCAGAAGCAATCGAGCCTGGCGAGTTCGAGCGGCAACCTGCGGGGCCGTGCCTCATGATCATTTTCGGTGCCGCCGGCGATCTGACAATGAGAAAGCTCGTCCCCGCTCTGTACAACCTGGCGAAAAGCGGCCTCCTCCCGAAGCAGTTTGCGGTCGTGGGTATGGCGCGCACTGAGCTGACCACCGAAGCCTTCCGCCAAAAAATGACGTCGGACATCTCCAGGTACGCGACTGACAAGATCGATCCCGAACTCTGGAATTGGTTTATCCAGCGACTTTATTACCAGCCCGGGACGTTTAGCGATCCCGAAGCCTATCGCAGACTGGAATCGCTGCTGTCCGAAGTCAATACCAGGCATGGTACCGAAGGCAATTACCTCTTCTATCTCGCCACGGGACCCAGCTTCTTCTGCGAAATCATTCGCCAGATCGGCAATGCCGGGCTGACGCAGCAAACGGATGGACTCTGGCGGCGCGTCATCATCGAGAAACCGTTCGGGCGCGATATTGATTCCGCGCGCGCCTTGAATTATGAGATCAGCAAGATACTCACCGAGCAGCAGGTCTACCGCATCGATCACTATCTGGGCAAGGAAACAGTTCAGAACATCATGGTGTTTCGATTCGGCAACAGTATCTTTGAACCCGTCTGGAACCGGCGGTACATCGATCATGTGCAGATAACCGTCGCCGAAACTGTCGGCGTCGAGCTACGCGGGTCTTATTACGAAGAGGCTGGAGCGTTGCGGGACATGATTCCGAACCACATTTTCCAGCTGATCGCGTTGATCGCCATGGAGCCTCCGATCTCGTTCGACGCCGATGCCGTGCGAGATGAGAAGGCGAAAGTACTGCGCGCGATTCAGCCCATCGAGCCTGAAGACGTCCTGACCAGGGCGGTTCGGGGCCAGTACGGTGAGGGTACGGTGGACGGTGAACATGCGGTCGCGTACCGGACAGAGCCCAACGTGGCAAAAGACTCGGCGACCGAGACATTCGTCGCGCTGAAACTGTCGATCGACAATTGGCGGTGGGCGGACGTCCCATTCTATGTTCGAACCGGCAAACGCATGCCGGAACGAACCACGGAAATCGTCATTCAGTACAAGCGCGCACCGTTTCTGCTTTTCCGTAAGACATCCATCGACCAGCTGACGCCGAATCAACTGGTGATCCAGATTCAACCTGACGAGGGAATGAAGCTGAGGTTCGGCGCGAAGATTCCAGGACCGGCCGTGCGGATGGGCGCCGTCGATATGGATTTTCGTTACGCCGATTACTTCGGAACGACTCCCAACACCGGGTACGAAACGCTGCTTTACGACTGCATGAAAGGCGATGCCACGCTGTTCCATCGCGCGGATACCGTCGAGGTCGGATGGGGAATGGTCACGCCGATCCTCGACGTCTGGAAAGCGCTTCCCGCCCGCCATTTCCCTAACTACGCGTCCGGCACCTGGGGCCCCCACGAAGCCGCGGAGTTGCTGAGGAGGGACGGCCGCGCGTGGCGGACGGGCGATTGAAACCCGGAGAAGAATTTGAAATTGAACAAGTCCTGCATTGCCAACCCGAAAACACAAATCTCAAATCGAGCGTGCGACGCACCATCCACCGACGCTCAGTCCAGTTTGAGATTTGTGTTTTCGGTTTGGCAATGCAGGACTCGTGCAATTTCGAAATTCCGGTCCGATGAGACAATCCGTGGATAGCAAGCATCTCACTAAAGAGGAACAACGGTTAGAAGCCTCCCGCTCCCGGGATTCTCATTGGAAGAGGTGGGGGCCATACCTCAGCGAACGGCAGTGGGGGACCGTTCGCGAGGACTACAGTCCGCACGGCGAGGCATGGGATTACTTTCCTCACGATCATGCCCGATCACGCGCCTACCGTTGGGGCGAAGACGGCATCGCCGGAATCAGCGATCGTCATCAGTACATCTGTTTCGCTCTGGCTCTGTGGAACGGCCGCGACGCGATCCTGAAGGAGCGATTGTTCGGCGTTGTTCCGTCGGAAAGCAATCATGGCGAGGACGTGAAGGAGTACTACTACTACCTCGACTCCACGCCGACGCACTCGTACATGAAGTTCCTCTACAAGTACCCCCAAGCCGCGTTTCCATATAGCAAGCTGATTGACGAAGGCAAAAGGCGAAGCCGTTTCGAACCCGAGTATGAATTGATCGACACAGGCGTGTTTGACGACGACCGTTTCTTCGACATATATGTTGAGTACGCGAAAGCCGATGTCGACGACGTCCTGATCCGGATCACCGCTTTGAATCGCGGTCCGGAAGCCGCTCGATTGCATGTCCTTCCAACGGTCTGGTTTCGAAATACATGGTCGTGGAGCCCGTATGCGTATCGTCCACGCCTTTCGCGATGGGAGTCCGCCGATTCGACGATTGAAGTCGAGCACAAGTACTACGGCCGACGCTGGCTGATCTGTGAAGGCACACCGGAGTTGTTATTTATTCACAACGAAACAAACTACGAGCGTCTGTGGGGCATGCCGAATCGCACGCCTTACGTGAAAGACGGCATCCACGAGTACGTCATCAACGGGAAGACGTGCGCTGTGAACCCGCATCAGACGGGCACCAAAGCGTCGGCCTGTTACCGGATTCATGTTGAACAGGGTCAAAACGCCGTCATACGGCTTCGCCTGACGAACCAACGATCCGAGTTCCGAGCGGAGCGGCGCGATCCATTCGACGATTTCGAGGACGTATTCAACACCCGCATCGACGAGGCGAACGAGTTCTTCGCGAAGCGGCTGGGGAAGAGCCATACCCAGGACGCGGCGCTCGTTCAGCGGCAGGCATTCGCGGGCGTTCTATGGTCCAAACAGTTTTATCACTACGACACGCGCACATGGCTTGAAGGCGACTATCTGGGTCCCCGTCCGTCCGAACACCGGCGACACGGCCGTAACAAAGAATGGTCGCATCTGTACAACGCGGACGTGATCTCGATGCCCGACAAATGGGAGTATCCGTGGTACGCCGCCTGGGACCTGGCTTTTCACTGCGTCGCCGTCGCACCCATCGATCCGGACTTCGCCAAGGAACAAATCATCCTCATGCTGCGCGAGTGGTACATGCATCCGAACGGACAGTTGCCGGAATACGAATGGGCCTTCGGCGACGTCAATCCGCCGGTCCACGCATGGGCCGCGTGGCGAGTTTACAAAATCGAAAAGCGAGTGCGCGGCGTGGCGGATCGCGCTTTCCTGGAGCGCGCCTTCCAGAAACTGCTGCTGAACTTCACGTGGTGGGTGAACCGGAAAGACGCGGAAGGGAGGAACGTCTTTCAGGGAGGCTTCCTTGGACTGGACAACATCGGTGTCTTCGACCGGTCCTCGCCGCTGCCGGGCGGCGGTCACGTCGAGCAGTCCGACGGAACCGGTTGGATGGGCATGTACTGCCTGAACATGCTGACCATCGCAATGGAACTGGCACGCGAGAACGCGAACTATCAGGATCTGGCCAGCAAGTTCTTCGAGCACTTCGTCCACATCGCTCACGCGATGAATGACCTCGGCGGCGACGGGTTTTCGCTGTGGGATGACGAGGACGGCCTTTTTTACGACGCTTTGTGCCTTCCCGACGGCAGCCATCAAAAACTGAGAGTTCGTTCGATGGTCAGCCTCATTCCGCTCTTCGGCGTTGAAGTTCTTGAGCCCGACATCGTCGATCGTCTGCCGGGATTCAAGCGGCGCATGAACTGGTTTATCGAGAACGTGCCTCACGTCCGGTCTCATATCGATTCGACCCGAACCAACCACCACGGGTCACGCCGGTTGCTCGCGCTGGTGACTCGAGATCAACTGATTCGCGTACTGAAGTACGTGCTCGACGAACGGGAATTCTTATCGCCTTTCGGGGTTAGATCTCTGTCCAAGTTCCATCAACGTCACCCGTTCACGTTGTGGATGGACGGCCGTCCCTGCATCGTCGACTACCAGCCGGGCGATTCCACAACAACTCTGTTCGGCGGCAATTCGAATTGGCGCGGGCCCATCTGGTTTCCCGTGAACTTCCTGTTCATCGAATCGCTGCAGAAGTTTCACCATTACTACGGCGAGAGTCTCAAAGTTGAAAGCCCAACCGGCTCGGGTGAATACAAGACGTTGTGGGAAGTGGCCTCAGACCTCTCGCGGCGCTTGAATCACTTGTTTGTTCGCCGGGAGGGGAAGCGTGCCGTGTTTGGCGATTGCGAAAAACTTCAGAGTGATCCGCACTGGAACGACTTCATTCCCTTCTACGAATACTTTCACGGCGACACCGGCAAAGGTCTGGGAGCAAGCCACCAAACCGGATGGACCGCCCTGGTTGCCAAGCTGCTCGAGCAAAGCGGCGAATGATGTGCTGGATCAAGGCAGACCTGGCTTTTCAAACTGCCCCGCTACCTTCCGTGACCGCGCTTGAGCCAGTTCCGAGAAAACCGCGCCAAAGGCCGGCACGTTCGAGCGGATCATGTTGAAATCGTTCTTAGGAATCATGAGAACGCGTGTCGCGGTCTTCGCTTTGACGGTTGCGCTGCGGCTGACATCGGATAAGACAGCCATCTCGCCGAAGTAATCGCCGGTCTTCAACACGGCGACGGACGCTTCGGTTCCGTCTACCTGATGGCAAACGATGCATTCGCCGTCTCGGATGACATACACATTGTCGCCGATATCACCTTCGTTGAAGATCGTCTCGCCTGGTTCAAAGTACTGCTCCGCAATCCCGGACGATTCAGCCACTCGAAACTGAACGAGGTCCGGTGGAAAAAGAATGGCCATCGTCCAATCGATCGCGATCTGAAGTTTGCGATGCCATCCCGGCATCTTCATCAGGTAGATCGTCCGCCATAACCACCATGCGAGGAAGCCGGAGATGCGAATCCCAAAAATCTCGGCCACGGCGCTGCGATGCCCCAGCGATCCAAGTTTGCCGAGTCCCTCGAACGCGAACTGCGACTTGATTCCGCCCCGAATCGTGCCGGCGATGTTCGTGCCCACGGTTGTCGCTTCGCGTGTCGCGTGCTGGGCGGTCGGCGGAACGACGTTGCCTGAGACGGTTTTGATCAATGCGCAGTCGCCGATGAGCCAGACCTGGTTTTCGTATCCCGCAAGCTCGAGTTGAAGGTTTGCCTGAAGCCGTCCCTTCTCTTTTGCGCAATCGAGTGCCGTCAGGACGGGCGGCAGCGCCGACGGTACCGTCGAAACGATCGTCTTTGTGGGGATATCGCCGGCCGCCTTAAGGACCGCTTTCTCCGAAGTCGCCGCGATCAGGCGGTCGTTCAGGATGATCTGTACGCCGCGCTGTTCCAGGCGTTTCTGTGCGAACAGCGCGAGTCCCTCGACCATCTCCGGCAGAATTCGCGGACCGGAATGCACGAGGACGCATCGAAGTTCTTCACGCGGAATCCGCGGATAGTTTCGCGCCACGCCACGAACGAAGTCATTCAGCTCGGCGATGACCTCGACTCCCGAAAAACCGCCGCCGGCCACAACGAACGTCAGAAGCTTTCTGCGCAACTCGGTGTCGCGTTCGAAATCCGCTTCCTCGAGAGCGTGAATGACGTGATTGCGTAAAACGATCGCGTCGGAAAGCGTCTTGAAAGGCAACGCATGTTCGAGCATGCCGGGCATACCGCTGAAGTTCGTGACGCTGCCGAGAGCGATCACCAGATAGTCGTAAGCCAGTTCCGTGCGTCGAGGTCGGAAACCAGGACTGACGCTGACGACACGATTCTTGAGATCGATCTGTTCGACTTCGCGCATGACGAGATTCGTACGCGGGCAAAGCCGGCGGATCGGTGATACGGTGTCCGTCAATCCGATCGAGGCGGATACAACCTCGGGAAGCAGAGGCTGATACACCCAATAGTTTTCGCGGTTCACCAGAGTGATCGATGCTTCGTCCGGTCTCAGCATCTTTTCAAGCTTCATCGCGGTGTACACGCCTCCGAAACCGCCGCCCAGGATCAGGATTTTCTTCATCAGAATTTCCTCCGCGCGCAAGCAGTGTTACTCCATTTCTGCCTGTCAAAGCCAACAATTCGTTGGAGAAAACTGCCGGGTGCCGATAGAACCACGGTTCTATCGGTACCCTCATTTCGGGCCATTGTTCGCAGAACATAAAGGGGTTTCAATATGCGCGGTGTTAATACCGGGTAGGAGTCCCGGTGAAAAAGTAGCAGGAGGCTAGATGAGAGAAATCCTAACCGCGTTCTTCTTCTCGACGAACGATCCAGGACTCACCTCCTACTTTCACATTGTTGTTTTCGCTGCGTGCTGCCATATGGCGCTCTACAAAGCCACCGAAGCACGATTGTAATAACCCATCGCGTTAACCAGCAAGATTTGCCGGCGCGAACCTGAAGCATGGAGGCTGCAACGTTGTCCGAGTCGTTCACGCAAAAACCCAACGCGATGGGACCTACCGCGATTTGTCATCACGAAATCTATAAATATCAAGAGAGTCTGACAGGGAGGATGCCATGTTTGCATCAAGGATGAAGATACTTTGGATTGTGGCCGCACTGTTGTTGTGCGGCTTAGTCAGCTACGGCGGGCCCGCCCGGCTGTTGACGGCCCTCGCTGTTATGGAGCCGCAGTCTACGCCGACGATCTCCGCCGAGGATAAGCTGTACTCGCCTGGAGAATGGCTGAGTTTAACCGGAACCGGCTTCCATCCGGGGGAAGTCGTTCAGATGGAGTACTACTATGGGAATCTCACGAATCCCAACAGAGTGCTCCTCGACACGCATCCGGTTTTGGCGGATTCCAACGGCCATTTTGACGATGGCTTCAGGTTTCCTGAAGATTCCAAGCCCGGCATCTACGGCATCCGCGCCACGGGCAACATGGGATCGCTGGCGACCACCAAAGTCGTCGACCCGCCGGGCGCAATCCTCGAAGGATTCCAGAATATCCAGAACAACTGGGGTGGAACTCTGAACGCCGTCAAGTCGGTTTTCGGAGAGAACGACGTTGTTCCGTTGCGTATGAGGGCTAGCGGACTGACTGCCGGTCAGACGGTGGACATCACGCTGAAGTTGGACTACAAGGACACAGCCACCGGAGGCAACTACTTCAGCGATTGGTTTACAACAATGCCGACGCAGTCTTCCAACGGTCAGCTGACGAATCCATGCAACGGCATCACCTGTCCCGGAGCGGTCGCTCAGGTCGCTTTCCCGGCGGACGACATCACGGGAACCTACGCACTGCCCTCCGGAACAACAGACAAGGACGCGTACAAAGCGCAGTCCAGCGGACAGGTTCTGCAGATCTACGGAGCCAACGCCGGAACGGTAACGTTCGTGACGCAGAACACGTCGGACAACACCAACTATGTCGCTTGCGGTACGGGTACGTCCGGGAAGTATTGCATCGACACGGGAAGCGGCGTCAAAAAGACGGTGCGGTTGACGTTCACAGCTTCCGGCACAACGGCCGTGCTCTTGTATGCCGGCCATACCGCCTTGGGAACGACGAACGTCTACGGCGTAGGCAACGGCGCCGCGAACTTTTCCGGTGGTTCGGGAAAGTTTTACGCAGGCGTCGCGGGCGATGCTGTCAAGAACGTCGGATTGAACGGCGCGGTCATCATCACCCAAACGCCGGACACGATCACAGTAAGCGGCAATCCCAACCCGTCCGGAGTCAACCAGTCCGTTGCAGTTAGCGCGACAGTGGTGGGCCAGCAGGGAGCACCGACCGGCACTGTCGACTTCTGGGAAACATCACAGACGAACTGCGGTTCGATTACCAGCAGCAATTCAACGCTTCTTGGGTCGGGCACTCTGAACAATCAGGGCATTGCGACGATCAACTATTCTTGGGCCAGCGCAGGTACCAAACCGGTTTGGGGTTGCTACAACGGCGACACCAAGAACCTGCCTAATGGCGCGACATACAATCAGGACGTCCAGGCTAGCGTTCCCGGTCTTTCGGTCGGTGCTGCAACCGGTCCGTATGCCGGAAGCACGACGACAAACCTGACGGCTACTCTGTCGAACAGCAGCATCAGCGTCGTCAACAAACAGATCAACTTCTATCTCAATGGTGTCGCGGCCGGCAGTGCTATGACCAACAGCAGCGGCGTCGCGACTCTGAGCGCTCCAAGCTCACTGGCGGGAATCAACGCCGCGTCCTATGGTTCTTCCGCCTCCCAGAGCGATTGCACCGGAGTTCAGGGTGTGTGCGCCTCGTTCGCGGGCGACGGCACGCTTACGGCAGCAGCGCGTTCAAACACACTGACCGTGACCAAGGTCCATTTGACCGTGACAGCGGAGAACAAGAACAAGACCTACGACGGCAACGTGTACGCGCCCTTCACGTACACGATCACCGGATTCGTCAATGGTGAGACGGATGCCGATCTTCGGACTTCCGGCGCTCTCTCCGGTAACGCCGGTGTCAGCGGATCCGCGGCGACGGCCGTCAATGCCGGAACCTACGCGATCACGCCGACTCAGGGTAACCTGGCCGCAACCAACTACGACTTCACGACGTTTGTGAACGGCACGCTGGTCATCGATAAGCTGCTTGTCACCGGCAGCTTCACCGCCTCGAACAAGTCCTACGACGGCAACACGTCCGCCACAATTTCGACTCGATCGTTGAGTGGCGTTGTGGGCAGTGACTCCGTTTCGCTTTCCGGCGGCACTGCGACATTCGGTGATAGTAGCGTGGCCAACGGCAAGACCGTGACCGCTACCGGCTTTACTCTCACCGGAACCGCGGCAGGGAATTACACGCTGGGTTCTGCATCAAGCTGGACAACCACGGCGAATATTACGCCGAAGCACATCACCGGCAGTTTCACCGCGGCCAATAAACCGTACGACGGAAACACGGATGCAACTGTGCTGACGCGAAGCCTCAGTGGAGTCATCGCCGGCGACACGGCGTCGCTGGATGGCGGCACGGCATCTTTTGCTTCGAAAACGGTCGGCAACGGCAAGACCGTGACTCTGACCGGTGCGTCGCTGACTGGCGCCTCCGCCGGCAACTACATTCTGGATTCGGTTGCAACGACGACCGCGAACATCACGGCGCTGCACATTACGGGCAACTTCACGGCTGCCAACAAGACTTACGACGGCAACAGTTCGGCAACCGTGCTGACACGAACCTTGAATGGAACCATCGGCGGTGACGTTGTGTCGCTCGGCGGCGGAACGGCCGCTTTCAGTGACAAGAACGTCGGGACTGGAAAGACGGTGACGTTGACAGGCGCGAGCCTGAGCGGCGCCGATGCAGGCAACTATGCCCTCGATTCCGTGGCGACCACCACGGCGGATATCACCGCGCTGCACATCACAGGTAACTTCACGGCCTCGAATAAGGTCTACGACGGCGGTACTTCGGCGACTGTGCTTACTCGGACGTTGAGTGGAGCGATCGGCGGAGATACGGTCTCGCTTAGTGGCGGCACGGCCGCATTCGGCGACAAAGCAGTCGGCAACGGCAAGACCGTGACGTTGACAGGCGCGAGCCTGAGCGGCACGGACTCCGGTAACTACATCCTGGATTCGGTCGGAAATGCGACGGCGAACATCACGCCGCTGCACATCACCGGCGCTTTCACCGCCAACGATAAGGTTTACGATGGTGGAACGTCAGCGACGGCAGCGAGCCGTTCTCTCGTGGGTGCGCTCGGCGGAGACGACGTCAGCTTGTCAGCCGGCACAGCCGCGTTCGCCAACAAGAACGTCGGCAGCGGCAAGACCGTTAATCTCTCCGGTGCATCTCTCTCCGGTGCCGATGCGGGTAACTACATTTTGGACTCTGTCGCCTCAACGACGGCGAACATCACGGCCCTGCACATCACGGGAAGCTTTACCGCCAACAACAAGGTCTATGACGGCGGCGTTGCCGCGGTCGTGGGAACCCGCTCTCTGTCCGGTGCGATCGGCGGAGACACGGTTAGCCTTACGGGCGGAACGGCAAGCTTCGGCGACAAAAATGTGGGAACCGGCAAGACGGTGTCACTGTCGGGCGCAAGCCTGAGTGGCACCGATTCCGGAAACTACGTGCTGGACTCCGTGTCAACTGCTTTGGCGGACATCACGGCGAAGCACATCTCGGGCACATTCACCGCCGGCAACAAACCGTACGACGGAAACATCTCCGCAGTGGCTTCAAACCAATCGCTGGTCGGAGCGATCGCCGGAGATTCGGTAAGCCTGTCGGGTGGCACGGCGACATTCGGCGATAAGAATGTCGGTAACGGCAAGACCGTGACGTTGTCAGGTGCAAGCCTGAGCGGTACGGATGCGGGCAATTACGTTCTGGATTCCGTTGGGACGACGACTGCCAACATCACCGCGCTGCACGTCACCGGTTCGTTCACGTCCAGCAGCAAGGCCTATGACGGCAATAATTCGGCGAGCGCAGCCAATCGTTCGGTGACAGGCGCGTTCGCAGGCGATGCGGTGAGCCTCACGGGCGGCACGGCGACATTCAGCGATAAGAATGTGGGCGTCGGCAAAACGGTGACACTGTCGGGAGCGACGCTGAGCGGCGCGGATGCAGGCAACTACATCCTCGACTCGGTTGCGACGACGACGGCGGATATCACGCCGCTGCACATCAGCGGTACGTTCACGTCAAGCAACAAGACCTATGACGGCAACACGTCGGCTTCGGCGGCGAATCGCTCGCTCGTCGGCGCGATTGCTGGAGACGTGGTCAGCTTGTCGGGTGGAACGGCATCGTTTAGCGACAAGAACGTCGGCGCCGGCAAGGCAGTTTCGTTGGCAGGTGCCAGCCTGAGCGGAACGAGTGCCGGCAATTACATTCTCGATTCCGTCGCTTCAACCACTGCGGACATCACCCCGTTGCACGTCACGGGCTCGTTCACTTCCAGCGACAAGCCGTATGATGGAAACACTTCCGCCGCCGCCGCCAATCGCAGTGTCGTCGGCTCTATTGCCGGCGATGCCGTGAGCCTGACGGGCGGCACGGCTGCTTTTGCCGACAAGAATGTGGGCAACGGCAAAACGGTGACGCTGACCGGCGCAAGCCTCAGCGGAGCCGACGCCGGCAACTACATTCTGGATTCAGTGTCGGCAACGACCGCGAACATTACGCCGATTCACATCACCGGTACCTTCACGTCGAGCGACAAGCCATACGACGGTAATACCTCAGCGGCCGCAGCCAACCGTTCTCTGGTGGGCACGATCGCTGGAGACGTAGTGAGTTTGACGGGCGGAACCGCGGCGTTTAACAACAAGAATGTGGGTAGCGGCAAGCCGGTCACACTGACGGGCGCAAGCCTCAGCGGAGCGAATGCGGGTAACTACATTCTGGACTCCGTGTCGGCCACAACAGCCAGCATCACCGCCCTGGGCGTCACCGGCAGCTTCACGGCCGCCAGCAAGGTGTACGACGGCAACACTTCGGCGACAGTCCTAACCCGTTCGCTGGGTGGAGTCCTCGGTCTCGATAACGTTACCCTGACCGGCGGCACGGCGTCGTTCTCCGATAAGAACGTCGGTAATGGCAAGACGGTCACCTTGTCCGGTGCAGGACTGAGCGGTACCGATGCCGGCAACTACTCCTTGATATCGGTCGCAACAACGACCGCCGACATTACGGCAAAACACATCACCGGCAGCTTCACAGCCAGCAACAAGGTGTACGACGGCAACACTTCGGCGACGGCTCTGACCCGTTCGTTGAGCGGAGTCATCGGCCCGGATAACGCTACCCTGACCGGAGGTACGGCGACTTTCGATACTCCTGCGGTGGGCAATGGCAAGACGGTAACGTTGTCCGGAGCCAGCCTGGCCGGAACGGATGCGGGCAACTACATCCTGGATTCCGTATCGACCACCACTGCAAACATCACCGGTTTGGGAATCACCGGTAGTTTCACGGCCGATAACAAGGTCTACGACGGCAACACGTCCGCGACGATCCTTACACGATCGGTCAGCGGCGTGGTCGGTAGCGACAGCGTGACACTGCTTGGAGGTTCCGCCACGTTCTCGGATAAGAATGTCGGCAACGGCAAGACTGTAACGGGAACAGGCTTCACACTGGGTGGTGCCAACGCTGCGAACTACACATTGACATCCGTGGCGACGACAACCGCCAACATTACCGCACTTGGAGTCACGGGCAACTTCACGGCCGGCAACAAGGTGTACGACGGCAATACCTCGGCATCGATCGCGACCCGGTCGTTGAATGGCGGGCTTAGCGGCGACACAGTAACGTTGTCCGGGGGTTCGGCTTCGTTTGACGACAAGAACGTCGGCAACGGCAAGAACGTGACCGGATCCGGATTCACGCTTGGCGGTGCCAGCGCGGTCAACTACTCGCTCACGTCGGTCGGTAACACGGCAGCGGACATCACCAAGCGTCCTGCGTCGTGGGGCACGAATAACAAATCGAAGATCTACATGGATCCGGATCCAGCTCCACTGACGAATGGCGCGGGAAGCGGCTTCGTTACGGGTGAAGGTGCGAGCGCGGCCTACAGCCGGAACGCTGGAGAATTCGTGAGCACGTACCACATCGATACGGCGTTGACGCCGACCGGTTCAACGTCGTTTGACAACTACACCCTCACGAATGGGGGAGGAAACTTCAACATCATGAAGGCGCCCTCGTTCGTGACTCTGACAGCTCCAGGGTTCGTCAACTACGACTCCCATCCGCACGGCGTCACTTCGGCGGTAGCGGGCACGAGTTCGGGAACGTTGGAGGATCCGGCAGTCGTGACGGTGAACTACACCGGTACGAACGGTTACAACTCCACAACGCCGCCCATCGATGCCGGCACCTACACGGCGACCGGAACGTACACGGGCGACTCCAACCACAACGGCAGCACGGGAGCGCTAACCTTCACGATCAATGCCTGCGGTGCTGTGGGCCCGGATGGAAAGATCCCGGGCGCCGGCCTCTACACGGGTTCGATGTTCTTCTGGACCACGAGCTCGTCAAGCAGTACAGCGTCATTGGCTCTGAGCGCGACGATCAAGGACCTCAGCTGCGGCGGCGACATCACGACAGCACTCGTGACGTTCATCGATCGCGGTACCGGTAAGCCGATTCCGAATGCTCAAAACCTGAAGGTCGGCCGGATTTCACCGGACGTCCGAGATGTCGGTACGGTCTCAGCGTTGTCGCAATATGACATCGGCAAGACGACCACGGCCACCACGCTCGACATCGGCGTGATCGTCGGCGGGAACTATAATTCGAACAACCCGATCTACGACAATCTGATCACCATAGCGAAGCCCGGTGTGACCAATTCCATGATTGGCGCCGGCAAGATCAGCAACCGTGCGAAGGATGCCTCACCGGAATCGAGCGGCTTCCTGGCTAACGGAGCAGGCATAACTGACGACCCGGCAGAATTGTCAACGTCCGTCACATACAACAAGAGCGGCACGAACCCACAGGGTAAGGTCGTCGTGACCATTTTCAGCAGGAACAAGCCTGACGGAAGCGGTCTGTACGATACGCCGCACAAGTATCAAATCATCAGCAATGCGATTACGGAGATGAAGCTCGTAACGCAGGTTAATGGCACGGCGCTACAAACTACGGCTGTGTCGTTCAGCAGCAAGGTCACGGTCAAGGATCTGACGAACGGTGCCGGTCTGGATTCAGGCAATATGCTTCAGATCGTCCTGACTCCTGCCGGTGTGGGGCAACCCAACCGAGCTTCGATCACTATCCAGAAGAGTCAGTCTGTTGGTGGAGGTCTCTGGTATTCGAGTGCGTGGGATTGGAACTACATTCCAGTCCCGACGACGGTACTGAAGGCTCTCGAAGCGGGCAGCCTGATTCAGATTCAGTAAAACTGCAATGGGCCAGGACGGGAACCCCTGGCCCATTGCAAAGTCTGATCGTTCCTAGCCCTAAAATTCCAACCCGTCCGATTAGCTAATCCCTAAAGATGGGCTACCCGGCTGGTTATCCAGCCGGGTTCCTTTTTTTCGTATTCATAAATCGCGGCGACGTCACAAGTCCCCATCGCGCCAATCGAAACGACAATGCGGTGGACAGGCATCCGAATCCGTATCGCACGCTTCTCCAGAAATTGATCGAAGACGCGTCCGGCGCGTAGCTCGTCGGGCAGGACACTTCGCCAATGGTGTGACCGAGCCAAACCGTCTCCGCGAGTATCTGATTATCGAAAACGAAATCGTCCGAATTGGCTTGCAGCGGAAGCTCCTCGAGCAATTCGCGCGAGAAAGCCCGATATCCGGTATGGAACTCGGAGAGTTTAGTACCGAGCAGGATGTTCCCTACGAAAGTCAGGCCGCGATTCGAAATGTATCGCCAGCCCGGCATGCCGCCGCGGAGCGCCCCTCCGCCCAGAATTCGCGAAGCCAACACGCAGGGATACAAGCCGCTCGCGACCATGCCCGCCATAGCCGGAATGATTTTGGGCGTGTACTGATAGTCCGGATGAACCATGATCACAATATCCGCGCCGTGTTCAATGGCGAGCCGGTAACAGACTTTCTGGTTGGCGCCATAGCCGCTGTTCCGTTCGTTGACGTGCAGCACCACTTGATCGAGCCTTCTCGCCAACTCGGCCGTCTTATCGCGGCTCGCGTCATCGACGACGATCACGAGGTCCACGATTTCCTGATCGAGAACTTCGCGCCAGGTTTTCTCGATCGTTCGTTCGGCGTTGTACGCGGGCATCACGACAACGATCTTCTTGCCCTTAAGCATCGGTGTTTCGCGTCATTGGTAAGGATTGCGAGGGAATTTCAAGTACGGAAGACGTACACCGCGCAGGAAAAGATTATTCGCACGAATCTGCGCTGGAGCTTCGAATCCAACGGCGCCGGCGGCCGCAACCAAATCGTCTTGTTCCACGCCGTCTCCGCTGATTCCGAGTCCACCGGCGAGTTGTCCATTCCTGTAGAGAGGCAGGCTTCCGGGAAAGAAAACAATGCCACTCATATTCTGCGGGTTTTGTGTATCGAAGCCCTGAGTGCAGGGATTGGCGAAATCTCGAAGGAACAGATCGAAGGCAGGGCCCGGCCTCGTCCCGTCGATCCCCGCCGGATAAAAAGGCTGCGCCGCAAAGCTGATCGTCCGGTTGGAAACGGCGAGGCCGGCGCGCAATCCTTCGAAATCACGCGGGTGAGGACGCTGGCTGAAGTAAACCACGTTGCGGGCTTTGGCCACCGCGACGTCGATGCTGAAGACCGTTGAGTCCGCCATTCGGTAAAGCCCGATCAGGTTGCCGTCCAGATCCGACACGGCCATAACCATGCGTGTTCGGCTTCCCAGCGGAAGTCGAATCGCGGCGCGGGCACGAGCGGCCTCAAAGATGGCTTGGCCGATGATGGTTTGAACGTCAGCGGAGCTCAATGTGGCGCTTGCGCGAGGACTATCCGGGCCGCCGACAAGCCATCCATCCGGAGCAACCCCGCCATCGCGCGGCGCAACGACGTACTGCCCGGTGAGCGCCCCCGGAGAAGAACCATTCGGTCGGGTCATCTGTTCGGCGAAGGGTAATCGAATACCATCAAGAAGCACCGCACCCGGTTCGGGCAGGCAATCCAGCGGCCCGAACGATGGTCCGCCGGACAAACTTCCGACGAGCGCGGCGAACTCGGCGTTCTCGGGCGGGTTTCCGTACACGCCGATTCCACCGGCAACATGACAGCCTTTGAAGATCGGTATGCCGCCGCCGTGTACCTGAAACGGCTTGCGGTCCAGCAGTTCTTCGGAAGGAACATCGAGCAGCCGTCCATCGGCAAATCGGCCGGTGTACTTGCCTGTTGAAATCCCAACGCCGCAACCACTCGGATCCGTACTGTCGCACTTCAGGAGCGGTCCCGGTTCAAGGTTTTGCGCACGCAGAAATGAACGAAACGACTCTGCCGGCGGCACCGATTTGCCGGGATTGAAGACGGTATTCAACGCGCATCCGCGGTTCGTATTTTCGATTCCGTACAGCGCGGCGTTGGCTTGATACGGAATGCCCGGCGGAAAGTGAATCCCGCTGATGTATCGAACCGTCCGCGACGACAGCGGCGCTTGATCGTTGCTGAAAAATGCGCCTGTCCTGGCGAGAGAAAGGGCGCGCTCCGCCGCTTCGAAGTTCGCGTTCGGTTTTTGCCACGCGCCCAAAAGACGTCCGGCGCGGTCAACGACCACAACGCAGTAGTCCTCGGAGCTATCGGTTTGTACCGCGGCTTCAATAACGGATGCAACCTCGGCACTGGTTAACTGGCCCGGGTCCAGGGAACTCGTTAGACTTTGCGTCTGAGTCGCGGTCGCGAACAACAGAGTCGTGACGAGCAGTAGCGCAACTCGTATGGGCCGCATAACCGGCGAATTATGTCACAGACCTGGCGGTTTTATCTCGCAGCACAGTGCACGCCGCGGTCTCGCGAAGATCAACCGGGCTGAAAAGTGATACAGTGCCAATCCTCCATGGCTTCCGGTTTCACGACGATGCTTCTGGTCGTTGCGATGATCGCGCCGATTCAGGTGCGCCGGCCCGAAGGTCTGCCGGCTCACGCGGCATCCATTAACGGCCGTGTACGCGATCCTTCCGGCTCGCCGTTATCCGGCTACACAGTCGTTGTGAGCCGCCGGAATTCGACGGATCAATACGGCACTATCACCAGCGAAGCCGGCGAATTCCTTATCGAGGGGATTGTGCCCGGCATGTACGATCTCATGGCGGCGCGTCCGGGTTTCCCCGACTTCCGCATGACGGACATTGTTCTCGATCCCGATGCGCGCAAGACGTTGAATGTGGAAATCGCCCTCACCGATACCGGCACATTCGCGAGCCCGCTGGCTCGGCGTTCGGGAGCGGCACCGCCGGATGTGCCGGGGCCGGCGCTGCCGGTCGAGTCCTCCGGCATTCGACGCCCGGATCGTTCGACTGCCGATGGCGGCACAGCGCCGGTCATAACGGCACGGCGAGAAGAAGACTTCATTCCGATCCGAAGCCGTTGGGATATTCAACTGCCTCCGTGGACGCGTTATCCCAATGGTCCGAACGACGTGCCGTACATTCCGGGCAAGAGTTCGGGACCATACGCCCAGAGCCGCTTCAAAGGCGACTACCCCATCTTCGGCGAGCGGTGGTTTCTCGCGCTCACAGCCACCAGCGACACGTTGGCGGAAGCGCGGCGATTGCCGATTTCCGGACCGCCGAGCTCCGAACGTCCCGACGAGCCGGGCTTCTTCAGTCGCGGCGGTCAGTTTCAGATGTCGGAGAACGTCATTGTCACCGCGGATCTGTTCCGCGGCCTCACCTCGTTCAAGCCGGTCGATCTTCGATTTCGCGTGACTCCTGTGTTCAATGGCAGTCTTCTGAAGGGTCGCGAGACGGCCCTTGTCAACATCGACGTCGAAAAGGGCAGCCGCCGTTTCGATTATCAGATCGCCGGTCTTCAGGAGAGTTTCATCGAGGCGCGTCTTCCGGAGGCCAGCCCGAAATTCGATTTCATTTCCGCTCGGGCCGGTATCCAACAGTTCAACAGCGATTTTCGCGGGTTCATTTTTTTTGATGAAGAACCCGGCGTTCGCGTTTTCGGCAATCTGAGGTCGAACCGGTATCAGTACAACGCGGCGTATTTTTACATGCTGGAAAAGGACACCAACAGCCAGTTGAACACGATGAAACGTCGCGATCAGGAAGTGCTCGTCGGGAATTTCTATATCCAGGACTTTATCAAACCCGGTTACACGTCGCAGTTCAGCGTGCATTACAACCGCGACAAACCCGGATTCCACATCGACAAGAATGGCTTTCTTGCGCGGCCCGCGCCGATCGGATCGATCGCTCCGAAAGCGATCCACGCGATTTATATCGGATGGACGGGTGACGGTCATCTGCGCCGTTTGAATCTGAATCACGCGTTATATCAAGTGCTGGGCCGCGAACGGCCGAATCCGATTACGGGCGATGTTTTTGGACCGCGCTTCGGGAAAATCAACGCTCAAATGGCGGCCGTTGAAGTTTCATTGGACCGCGACTGGAAACGGTTTCGCTTGTCGGCATTCTACGCGTCCGGTGACAACAACCCGCGTGACAACCAGTCCCGGGGTTTCGACAGCATCTTCGACAATGTGCAATTTGCCGGCGGGGACCTGAGTTTTTGGAACCGCCAGAGCATCCGGTTGAGCGGTACCGCCGTCGCGCTGAATCAGCGTTTCAGTCTGCATCCGGGGTTGCGCACCAGCAAAGAGGAAGGACAGTCGAATTTCGTGAATCCGGGGTTGTACCTGATCAATGCGGGTTTCGATGCCGAGTTGACGCCGAAACTGCGCGGTTCGCTGAACGTCAATGGATTGTCGTTCGTCTCAACGCAGGTTCTCGAAACGCTGCTTTTTCAGAGCCACATTCGTCGCAACATCGGACTCGATACCGGCCTGGGCGTGCAGTGGCGGCCGTTGCTGAGCAACAACGTCATTATTAAAGGCGGAGCCGCCGCGCTGATTCCGGCAGCGGGATTCAAACAGATCTACACGTCGAAGACTTTGCTGTCGACGTTTGCAGAGTTGAAGTTGACGTATTGAAACCATCTTCCATGCGACTACGAGGCACATTGCTGGGTCTTTTGATCGGGTTGTGTATCGGCGGTGTTGTGCTTGCGCAAAGGGGCCCGGCGCCGGCAACTCTTTCGACGCAAACAGACGCTGAGGCTCAGCAGAAGAGTGCGGGTTGTACGACGTCGTCATGTCACGTCAATACCGAGCCGATGCACTCGTCCGGAACGGTTCACCTGGGATGTACGGACTGCCATGGAGGCAACTCCACGGCAACGGATAAAGCCGCCGCGCACGTTTTCCCATCGAACAAGAAGCTGTTTCCGTCCACCGCCAATCCCGTCCGGATTTATGCGGACTGGCTGCAGGAACGCGCGGAGTATGTGCGATTCGTCAATCCCGGCGACCTTCGCGTTCAGGAAGAGACATGCGGCTCGTCGGGATGTCACGAGGACATCGCGTTGAAGGTTCGAAAGAGCATGATGACGCATGGCGGCATGCTCTGGGGTGCGGCGCTTTACAACAACGGCGGCTACCCGATCAAAGACACGCATTTCGGTGAGAGCTACTCGCGCGACGGCACACCGCAGCGCATTCAAACCGTCCCCGCGCCAACGGTCGCGGAGCGTCAGACAAAGGGGGTGCTCGCTTTTCTCGATCCCTTGATTCAATGGGCTATTTCGCAGCCCGGGAATGTTCTGCGCGTGTTCGAACGCGGCGGGCAACGTGTTCCCGACATCGCCATTCCGGATCGCACGGAAGAACCGGGCAAGCCCGACAAGAACCTGAGTGTGCGTGGTTACGGCACCGGTACGCGAACGGACCCGGTTTTTCTCGGACTCCAGAAGACGCGATTGCTCGACCCGTTACTCTACCTTCCCGGAACCAACGACCATCCCGGCGATTACCGCGGCAGCGGCTGCACAGGTTGTCATCTGATCTACGCCAATGATCGATCTCCGGTGCATTCCGGGCCGTACGCGCAGTACGGCAATCTGGGCCGCAGCGTGAATCCGGATCCGACGATTCCGAAGCAGGAGTCCGGGCACCCGATTCGGCATCGCCTGACGCGATCGATTCCGACGAGCCAGTGCATTGTCTGCCATGTTCATCCTGGAACGAACATGGTGGTCACTTACCTCGGCTACACCTGGTGGGACAACGAAACCGACGGAAACTGGATGTATCCGGCGCATGAGAAAAAGTTGTCGTTGAAGGAAATCGATGACATTCAGCGTGCGAATCCCGAAGGAGCGTCTCTTCGTGGCCGCTGGTCGGAGCCCGCATTTCTAGCGAACGTCACCGACCTCAATCCGCAACTTACGCAAACTCAGTTTGCCGACTTTCACGGTCATGGCTGGATTTTTCGGGCCGTTTACAAGCGCGACCGGAAAGGAAATCTGCTGGACGCCGATGGCAAGCTCGTCGCGTCCGACGATCCGGAGAAGTTCAGCAAGGCGGTTCACCTTAAAGATATTCATCTCGAAAAAGGCATGCATTGCATCGACTGTCACTTCGAGCAGGACTCCCACGGCAACGGCAAGCTGTACAACGAGCCGCGCGCGGCCATCGAAATCGATTGCATCGATTGCCACGGAACAGTGCGAGATCGCACGACGTTGCGAACCAGCAGCTTCGCGGCGCCCGCAGGAGGGACGGACTTGAAGGCATTGCGAACGCCCTGGGGAAAGAGGCGTTTCGAAATTCTGGGCGACCGCGTGATTCAGCGATCGATGGTCGAGGAAAACAAGGAATGGCCGCTGAGCCAGGTGGTGGACGTCATCAATCCCGCGTCGCCGCAGTACAACGAGAAGGCGCGGCTGGCGAAAACGCTTCAAAAGGACGGGAAGACCTGGGGCGCCGCTGCGCCGGATGCCATGCTGGCACATTCGAACTCGCGGATGACGTGTTTTGCCTGCCACTCGTCGTGGGTGACGAGCTGTTTCGGCTGTCACCTGTCGATGTCATCGAATAACAACAAACCCGCGCTGCATAACGAAGGCGGCAACTCGCGCAACTGGACGTCGTACAACTACCAGGTCCTGCGTGACGACGTGTTTATGCTGGGCATCGACGGAACTGTCACCGGACATCGCGTCGCGCCGACACGCTCGAGCAGCGCGGTCGTCGTCAGTTCCCAAACAGGGAATCGCGAGTCGGTCTATCAAACCCAGCAGACTGTTTCAGCGGAAGGATTCAGCGGCCAGGCTTTTGCGACTCACGTTCCGCACACCGTGCGTGCCAGGGAAACCCGAACGTGCACGGATTGTCACGTCTCCTCGGCGGGCGACAACAATGCCGTCATGGCACAGTTGTTGATGCAGGGAACCAACTTCGTCAACTTCATGGGCCGATATGCTTACGTCGGTGAAGGCGAACATGGATTCGAGGCCGTCACCATTGCGGAGCGAGATGAGCCCCAGGCCATCATCGGCAGTTACCTGCATCGGCTGGCCTATCCATCGCGGTTTCAGAACCACCGCAATCGGGGCCGCGAACTGAAAGAGGCTTATCATCACGACGGAGAAGACATTCGCGGCCTTCAGTTGCGCGGTGAATATCTCTACACGGCGAACGGCCCCGGCGGTCTGGAGATATTCGACGTCGCGCAGATCGACCACAAAGGTTTTTCGGAACGCATCGTGAGCGCGCCCGTATCGCCTCTCGGGCAACGTTTCTACGTCCGGACCCGGTATGCGACGGCTGTCGCGGCGCCGTCAACGCTGGCTGTGGATCCGGCTCGCAGCCGCCGTCCGGAAAACGACGAGCAGCCGATCGCGCCGGTCTACGGATACATTTACGTCACCGACAAGTACGAAGGCCTGATTCTTGTCGGTGCGGCCACGTTGCTTGACGGAGATCCCACCAACAACTTCCTGAGCCGCGCTCTCACGTTCAATCCGGATGGCCTTCTCAATGGAGCGAACAACATTGTCCTCGCCGGAAACAGCGCATACATCACATGCGATCGCGGATTGGTGATTCTGAATCTGACTGATCCTTTGAAACCCAGCGTTGCCGCCGTCGTGGGCGCTCCGTTTTTGAATCAGCCGCGAGCTGTTGCAATTCAATTCCGGTATGCGTTCGTGGTGGATGCCGAAGGCGTCAAGGTTGTCGATATCACCGTGCCCGGGAAGGCTCGCCCGGTCCCAACGGGTGTGGTGCGGATTCCGGATGTTCGCGATATTTACGTTGCGCGAACTTATGCGTATCTCGCCGCGGGCCGGCGCGGGCTGGTGATCCTGGATATTGAAAAGCCGGAGCAGCCGCGAGAGTATCTCGTCTATGACGCCGGAGGAAGCATCAACGATGCTTATGCGGTGCGTCTGGCGATGACGGACGCCAGTTCGTTCGGATACATTGCGGATGGAAAAAATGGCTTGCGGGTTCTGCAAATGACGTCACCGGATCGAACGCCCGGCAATTACGGTTACAGCCCGGCGCCGGCACCTCAGTTGATTGCGACGTATCGCACGCATGGTCCGGCGATCGCGCTTTCGAAGGGTCTCGATCGGGATCGGGCGGTGGATGAGAGCGGAAATCAAATCGCAGTGTTTGGCCGCCGCGGCGCGCGTCCGTTCAACTTCGATGAAATGCTGCGGATGTATATGCGCGACGGTGTTCTTTACACCGTTGCCGACGTCCCGCCCGGCCCGCCGGTCCCGCCGCTGACTGGATTTTTTGAGCAGTTAACCCAACGTGCACGCCGATTGTTCATGCGATAAGCGCTCACAGCAGCGTTGCCAGTTTTTTCAATGCGGCGGCAAACTGATCCGGATCGTATCGGGCCTGAGATCCCAATAGTTTGTACAAGAGTTCGATTTGGGCATTGACGGGGTCCTCTTTCTGGTTGGGATGAATCGCGTTGTACAGCACATCGACGGACATGGTTGCCTGCTCCGCGGACCGCATTCCCGCGACTCCTATACTCGTGGCGTCACCCACAATGGCGCGGATGATCCTCGTCACGGTCTCCGGATTGATTGTGGCTCTCTCAATCGCCGGCAGCAGCTGATTCATCGACTCGGAGATGCGCCTCGCGGCCTCGGAAGTCTGGGCATGACCCGCCGTTGGCGTATCGAAACTTTTTTTCAGCTCGGCGATCCGCGCATCGAGGTCCGTTAAAGCTGATGGTGAAACCGCGGCGATCATTTGCCTGGCGATGATGTATCGGGACTCGTTCCATGGAGGCGATCCCGCCTTTCCAAAGTATCCGCGAGCCTGCCTTCGGCTCGGCAGTTCCAACGCGTGATGACACGACGAGCATTCGAAATCCGCAAAATCCAGAAACGCGTCCGGAGAGGTATTCGAAATCCGTCGCCGCAGCTGCTCCATGGAGTCGCGCAGAGCCGTCGCCTGCGCCACCGCCCATCGATGCGCCGTGTCTGTCGTTTCACTCGCCGGACGCCAATGCGCCGGCATCAGTGCCGCGAATGTCTCGAGTTCGAAGATCAGGTCGGGATGACCCGCAGCGAGCAGTTCATGGCCGACCGATTTATCCCTGGTTCCGATGTGACAAGACAGGCAGGTCGCGGGCCGGACACGGGTATCTTTGAGGTCGGTCATTCCAACCTTCACCGACTGCTCGTGAGTCCAGCCGCGCACGAAGTGCGATCCGAGCCACGGTGACGCGACTCCATGGCAACTCTCGCAACCGACGCCATCACTGGCGTCGAATGTGGATGCACGTTGGGTTGTTGGAGCGTTGGTCGTATGACAATTGAGGCACAGCGTCTCCGCCTCCGGCCTGGCAATCTTCAGATTGGCCGCGATCTGCTTCGAGCGCGGCTCGAGCAGAACGGCATAGGCCTTGGCGTGCCGGTCCTTTGTGGACCAGACGATGTATTCATTCTGGTTGATATTGCCGCCGGTCTTTGGCCACACCGATCCGTGACAGTTCCCGGACGAACACGATCCCGCGCCGGTATAGGTTGGTACCGGCGCAGGCTGCTGAGCCATCAAGGCGAACGTCAAGGCAATCGCAAAAGTGATGTACACGGCGGTCAAGTAAACAGCGTCGCGTGCGGGGAGTCAAGTTCCTTGACCCCCTCCTCGGCCGAGTGTTAAGTTCGACGCTCCAAGTCGCAAAGGATGGCGAAGAATGTCGACAGCAGAACAGGTTCACAGAAGGATCGAAGTCGGTGAAGTTCTGTCCCCCAGGGAGCTTCTACAGTTCCCGTTTTTCAAAGGCGTCTCCGAAAAACTCCTCGAAAAAAACTTAGGCGCCGCAGTTCTCCGGCGGTTCAAGAAAGGCGACATCGTCTGCCGCGAGGGCGAGCAGGGATTCACGGCCTTTTACATTCTCTCTGGAAGAGTAGAGATCTTTATCAACGCGCGAATTTCGCATGTCAAGACACAGGCGGAAAAACGCAGCTGGTTCCAAAAAATAACCAGCAGGCTGATGCCCGGGCCGAGGAAACAAAGTGCAGGTCCAACGGTCTACATTCCAATTGATGCATCGGTGGATTTGTCGCTGGATAATCCGGTCGCGCAACTCGGCGAAGGCGACCTGTTCGGCGAAATGACGTGCTTGAATTTCTATCCGCGGTCGGCATCGGTTCGTGCGTCGGAGGATTGCGTCATGCTCGAAATGATGAGCAACATCCTCCAGATGCTTCAGAAGAACAAAGACTTCAAAGCCCGCGTAGACGAGGCTTATCGCAAACGCACACTCGACTCGCATCTGCGCAGTGTCCCCATGTTCAGCGATCTGCCGGCCGATTTCATTGCATACCTCAAGGATCGTGCCGAGCTCGTGCAATTTGAACCGGGCTCCATTATCTGCAAACAGGGGGATCCCGCCGATGCGTTCTACCTGATTCGCATGGGTCACGTGAAGGTCAGCCAGGCGTTCCCGGGCGGCGACATGGTGATGGCTTACCTCGCTCGTGGCCAGTTCTTCGGCGAGATCGGCCTGCTCAACGGCGATATTCGTACCGCGACCTGTTCCGCGCTGGATCAGGTGCAGGCCGTGCGGATTTCGAAAGCTGATTTTCAGTTGATGACCGGCCGGTTCGAAAGGATTCGTGAGGAACTGAAGAAGGTGGCGCACAGCCGGATTCAGGCGAATCAGGAACAGAGCCTTCAGATGAAGAGCGTGCTGCTGAACGATTTTCTGGGTCAGCAGTTGATGGGGGCCGAGAACCTTCTGATCCTGGATCTCGAGAAATGCACGCGCTGCGACGATTGCGTGCGCGGCTGCGCATCGGCTCACGACGGCATTACGCGGCTGATCCGCGAAGGCGTTCGCTACGACAAGTACCTCGTGGCGACGTCGTGCCGCCAGTGTCGCGATCCGTTGTGCATGGTGGGATGTCCTGTCGGATCGATCCGCCGCCAGGACTCGCTGGAGATCATCATCGAAGATTGGTGTATCGGGTGTGGACTCTGTGCCAAGCAGTGCCCGTATCACAACATCAATATGCACAGCTTTACCGTTGCTGAGAAAGACGCGGAATCCGGGGAAATGAAGGAAGTCGTCAAAAAGAAGGCGACCGTTTGCGACTTATGTGTGGGTCACGACGAGCCAAGCTGCGTCTATGCCTGTCCTCACGACGCGGCCTATCGCGTGGATCCTCAGAAGTTCTTCGAACCGCAGATCGGCTTCGCATTTTCGGACAGCGATAGACCCAAGTGATCGTCGACTCGTCAGACAAATCGTGGATCACCGCCGTAATCGTCATCGGCGCGATTGCCACGCTGCTCTACATTCCTTATGCCCGCGCGGCATTCGCGCCGCCATCCGGCGGAAGCTGGGCCGGCCTGTTCTACGGCGTCGCCGGAACCGCGATGATGACCTTTGCCGGCATTTTGGGCGCTCGCAAAAAATTCCCGACGCTTCATGTCGGTCGCGTTTCCTTATGGCTGAGAGGTCACGTCTGGTTGGGACTGCTCAGCGTACCCATGATTCTGTTCCATGGCGGATTCTCACTCGGCGGTTCGCTGACGACTGTGCTGATGATTGTTTTCGCCACGATCGTGTTGAGCGGAATCTTCGGAGTTGCGCTGCAGCAGTTTATCCCTAAACTCATGATGGACACCGTTCCGACGGAAGTGGTCTTCGAACAAACGGACGGGTATTTGGAGCATCTTTTCGAGACTGCCGAGCAGCGGGTGGAATCTCTGAAACCTAAGCCGGACGCGGAAGACAAGGCGGGTTACAAGATCGTGAGGGAGTTTTATACGAGCGCGATTCTGCCTTACCTGCGAAACCCCAAAGGACTGTTTGCGGTGGAGCAACGAAGCCGTAGCCTTTTCGATCACGTTCGAAAACTCGTGCCGCCGGAATCGCATCCGGTCCTGCTCGAGCTCAACAAGATTATCTGGCAGCGACGGGACCTGGCCCGCCAGACGAAGCTTCACAGGATTCTCCATGGTTGGCTGCTTGTTCATGTTCCCCTGTCTGCCGCTTTGCTGGTTCTGACGCTGGTGCACATGTTCGTGGCACTTCGTCATACGTGATGGAGCCCTAGGACGTGCCGGAGAAACCGAGCTCGCCATTCAAAATTCAGATTGATTACTTCAAGCGGCCCCATCCGTTTCGGCGGCTGAAGATTCAACTGTCCATCGCCGCTGCGGCGATCGCCGGCTTTTGGCTGCTGGTGCAGTCGCTTGTGGGTTATCGCGAACTGTACAGCCCGGCAAAGCTTGCGAGTCCGCATTCGTTTATTGAGAACGACTGTGTGCGGTGCCACACGGGTTCGAAAGGCGCATGGGTCTCTCGATCGGTGACGAGTTCCGCATGTACGGTCTGTCACGCCGGCCCGATCCATCACACCAATCAGCTCTATGCGGGACAGGCGGGAGCGCAGCCGGATTGCGCAACCTGTCATGAAGAGCATCGTGGACAAACGTTTCGGCCGTCGCTGGTTCGTGACGCGAAATGCACGCAGTGTCACGCCGCGCTGCCGCAGTCGACTGCCGGCACTCCACCGCCGGCGGGATACGTGGCGCGGATCATGTCATTTGCGTCGGTGCATCCTGAATTCAAAGTCATTCGCGATCATCAAAAGGACACGGCTCAGATCAAACTGAATCACAAAAAACACCTCCGTCCCGATTTACCGGGTGCGGACGGCCGTCCGGTTCAGATGAAATGCGCGGACTGTCACCAGACGGATAAAGGAGGCACCGGCATCAAGCCGATCGAGTTTGAGCGCGATTGCCAGTCATGCCACAGGCTGGAGTTTTTCGAACTCGTACCGGAACCGGCGCCTCATGAGGAGCCGATATACGTCGAGGCGTTTGTTCGAACGGCTCTCGCAAAATATGCCGGCCGAAATCCGAATGAATGGAAGAAGGATGTGGATTGGCATCCGGCCCGGAACATTGCAGAACTGCGCCGGATGGTTGACGAGGCTCCACGCAATTTGCCGCAGTGGCTCGAACGCAAAATCGTGGATTCCAACAGGCTGCTGTTTGAAAAGAAATGCCGCGAATGTCACGTCGTGCAGAACGCCACGGCAAGAATCCCGACCGTCGTCAAGACCGGGATACCGAACGTGTGGTTTCCTCACAGCAGGTTCGCACATGAGCCTCACCGGATGCTGCAGTGCGAGTCGTGCCATAAGAATGTCGCGGAAAGTTCCGAGACCGCGGACGTGCTGCTTCCGTCGCGCAGCGATTGCCTGACATGCCACGCTCCGTCGCGCGCCCCGGACCGTTGCGCCGTTTGCCACATTTATCACCAGAAGCAATAACGTTTGGAGAGGCGTCGTACCCGCGGCGTTTACTTAACGCGCAAGCATGTTGTTTGCGCCGATCAAAATAGCGAGTATGACCACCGTGACTGCGAAGGCTTTTCGGAGTTGGAGCTCAGGCAGCCGGTGCGATATGCGGGTGCCGATGATGATGCCGGTGATCGCGAATGCCAAAAACCCTCCCAGCAGGAACCAGTCGATCTGCACGAATCGGACGTGGCCCAGGAGTCCAGTGGCGCAGTTCACCGCAATGACGCCGAGCGACGTCCCCGCAGCCAGTTTCGTTTCGAGGTCCGCGAACAAAACGAGAGCCGGGACAATCAAGAATCCTCCACCCACGCCAATGAAGCCCGTCAGCAGACCGACGGCGAATCCGGCTATCAGACAGTCGCTGGCCTTGTGGCGCTTCGTGGGACACGCAGCCGGCGCATTCCACATCACAATGCCGACAACGAGCATGATGCTTGAAAAGATCAGCATGAGCGTTCTGGATGCGAACAGATGCGTTCCATTGGCGCCCAGAAAAGATCCGATCATACCGGTCAACGCGAAAAGCAAGGCCGGTCTTGCCGCAAAATTTCCGCGGCGAATGTGCAGGACCGCGCCGACAAGACTCGTCAGGCCCACCACGACGAGCGACATGCCGACGGCTCTCTCCGGAGGAATCTGCGCGACATAAACGAGAATCGGTGTCGTCACGATCGATCCGCCGCCGCCAAGCGCGCCAAGGACCAGTCCAACCAGTGATGCGAGGGCCATCGCCCCGAAGTAGCCATACGGCATGACAAGAGTGTAAACTCCTCTGCGATTCAATGAAAGCGAGGCTCGAATGAGCGACAAACGTTTCCAGCCGCCGTTGCCGCGGCGATTGTTTTTGAGTCGGGTGGGTTCAGGAGTTGGTCTGGTGGGCGCCACTTTTGCGATGTCCCCTGCAGCGCAGGCTCAGTCGTCGTCATGGCAGCCGGAGCGGCACGAGCAGGACGATTGGTACGATCAGATTCCGGGCAAGCACCGTTTAGTTTTCGACACGATTTCACCGGACGGGTTAGGTTCAGGCCTTCAATTTGCGAGCAATTTCTTTGAGGCGAACAAGACAGGTTACGGACTGCAGGACAGCGACCTCGCGGTCCTGATCGTTGTTCGTCATAAGTCGACCGCGTTCGGTTACAACGATGCCATCTGGGCCAGGTACAGCGCGGAGCTGTCCAAGCAGGCCAATTTCGTCGATCCAAAAACAAAGGAAGCGCCCGTCGTCAATACATACGCGACGCAGGGCGGCCGTATGGAAACGTTGATCAAACGCGGTGCGCACATCGCCGTTTGCCAGATGGCGACACGCGCGATCGCCGGCACGCTGGCGCGTGCAACGAACGGCACACAGGACGCCCTGTTCGCCGAACTTTCGGCGAATCTGGTTCCCAATGCCCGCTTGGTTCCGGCCGGTATCCTCGCTGTAAACCGCGCGCAGGAACACGGCTATTCACTCGCCAGCGCCGGCTGATACTTAACCATTTTCAATGGTTCTTAGAACCACGCGTGTCGGGGCGCCGTCCACTTCCTGCAAATTGAGAGGCAGCGCGGTCATATGATATTTCCCGGGCGGGACCCGCGCCAAATTCAGCCCCTCGACAATCACGACATTCCGTCCAAGAAGCACGAAATGTGAAGGGTGGTTCGAGGCATGAAACTGATCAATCGACAGGTAGTCGATGCCGACGAGTTTCACGCCCTTGCCGACCAGAATCTGCGCTGCCTCGGCTTCCAGGTAGACAAAGTCCTCATGAAACGTTTCGTCCGTCCAGTGACTGGAATTGTCCGTCTTGAAAAGAATTCGCTCGACGCCATCGAGTGAGAGCGATTCGACGTTCGGAGCTGCGATTGATCGCACATTGCGAATCTCGAATACCGTGGCCGGTCCGACGAGCGTTTCCAGCGGGATTTCATTGAGACGCCGCCCATTCTCGATGAAGTGCCACGGCGCATCGATATGTGTTCCGGTGTGCGAACCCATTTCGATATTCGTAACGCGTATCGTGTGACCTTTGTCGCGCGAGGTGTGGGTTAGCGTCGTCAGCTTTAGCGGCGGATCGGTGGGCCAAACCGGTGTGCGATTGGTGAGGGGAACGCTGACGTCGTAGATCATCCGCAAAAAAGCCAGCGCCTGCAGCGATGGTCCGATGCAGGCGCTGCGTGTGGACTGTATTACTTCGAGCGTTTCAGGACGAGTGGTTGAGCGCCACGGCCACCGCCACCACCACCACCACCGCCCCCGAGCTCGCGAGTCAACGTCAATTCATCGCCCTTCACTTCGCCGTTGTACGTGATTTGAACGTCGGTGCCGCGAAAGTTCTGGGTGACTTTGAAGCTGACCTTCATCC
Organism: uncultured Solibacteraceae bacterium; assembly: GCA_964584785.1. GTDB lineage: Bacteria > Acidobacteriota > Terriglobia > 20CM-2-55-15 > 20CM-2-55-15 > JAHFTY01. The sequence continues at coordinate 52,861 of CAZPBY010000025.1, read as the reverse complement.
CGTCGGCTTTTCCGTCGCTGATCTGAATGGCTGCATTGTCGCCGGCCTTGTACGATCCGCTGAGTTTGCCGCCGTCATTCTTCAACTCAACAGTGATCGGGGTCGTGCCGCCTCGTCCCTGCTGCTCGCCGGTCCATTTGCCGTCGACGCCTTGCGCATAGACCAGAGCGGACATGGCGAATAACGCCGCTGGCAATAGAAAAACTTTCTTCATGCTGTTCTCCTTAATGAATTGCAAAAGTGCGGCCATTTTATCTGAGGCTGCCGCGATCGCACAATTGGGTAGTCCCTGTGAAATTCAGCGGGGCTTTTGAAAAAAATACAAGCCGGGATCCAGTGTGGGAGGAGCAACTCCCCTCCTGAGTCAGTCTGAGTCAGGAGGGGAGTGTCGCCACACCCCCATCCGCGCAAACGGTCGGAAACCCGCGTCGGTTATGAATTTCAGCTCAGCACGTAAATCAATTTGACAGCTGTGCCTCGAAAGAGGGGATACGACTCGGCTTCGATTTTTTTCACGCTCCGGTAGTTCAGGAGGAGCCGGTCTCACTGTTTATCGGACAGGACAAAGTAGAGGGCCACGGGAGCAAGTATGAGCAATGCAGTCAGAGTGAGCACCAGCGTCAGATGCTGGCGCAGCAGGGTGACAGATCCGGGCATCCATCCGAGAAATGTCGCAAGCGTTTGCACCAGCCACGGAGACATCTGGATGAGGACCGCAAAGAGGACTCCGAACGCCGCCGCGCCGGCAAACGCGTGAACGACTGTGAGCGGACGTTCGGCCGCACGAACGGCCTCGCGGCGGGCCCGCAATTCGGCGCGCCACCACACCAGTCCGGCGGACGGGATGCGCACATTCGGAACGATGGCCGCATGATCCTCGTTGAGGGCTTTCGCGACGGTGAGGACTTCAGTGCAAACCACACAGCCGGCGGCATGGGATCGCAACTCGATGCTGGTCTGGTTTTCCCACCGGCCCAACGATACCGCCTCGACGATCTCGGCTTCACGACTACATTCGTTCATCTGCATATTTCTTGCGTTACCCTTCACGAACTCCGCAGCAGTTTCACCATCTTGCGACGGGCACGAAACAGCAGCAGCTTGATACTTCCGACTTTCATTCCCAGTATTCCGGCGATTTCTTCGTGCGACGAGCCCTCGACATACGCCAGCCATAACGCGTCGCGCTGCCGCGCCGGAAGTTTGGACATGGCGCGATCGAGATCGCGGCGTTTCTCGTTCGTCGTGAATGAGTCCGGCGCCTTCGGTGCAAACTCGCGATGATCGTCGAGAGAGACCGTTGTGCCGCGCTCCATCTTCAGCCGGTACGTATCGTTCGCCAGATTCGCGGCGATCCGAAATACGTAGTTTCGACGGTGCGCCTCATTCTCGTAATTGCCGCGAGCTCGAAGGAACCGGTAGAACGTTTCCTGCAAGAGATCGTCCGCGGCCTGCGCGTCGCCGGTCCGGCGCCACAGGAAAACCCACAGCGATCGAGCATGACGTTCATAAAAAGAGCGAAACGTATCCTGGTCCATTTGAAGCGCGGCGTCCGCCTCAGTGGTTCCTTGCTGCAGCCTTTGGGCTTCGTTGAAGGTTATGTCGCGGAAAAACATAGACTCATGGTTGTGTCGATGCCTGTTTGTTTGGGTTTGGCGGCCGGGTCAGATTGTCGAGCAGTCCGAGCCGTTGAGAGAACGCGAACGCGACCGCCGACGAAACAATGAATCCGACGCCCACAGACAACGCGAGAATACTGATCACAAAAAAAGGTTCCGTCGCCCTGTCGGGCGTAAGCCGGGAAAACGCGTAATAGAGACCAAGACCGCCGAATGCCAGAACCAGTCCCACCTGCGCCGACCACAGAATCCGGCCAAGCGGCGCGCCGATACTGGGTGGCCCGATTTGGGTCTGAATCGGCGTCGACTGCAGGAACTGCTGTCCGGCAGGTGTTTGAATGTATGCGAGCAGATCCTCGTTCGTGGTGAGACGATCCATGAGCCTCGAATGAACGTCCTCCTGGATCCGCGAGATCCGCAGCCATCGCCTGTAGTCGACGGCCGTTTTGATGAGCCATGCCAAAAGGCTGATGATCGTCAGCGCGACCGTAATGATCGAAATGCCTTCGGTGACGTCCCTCCACATCTTGTACGAATCGCTTTCCCGATTGTTCTCGTGAAACTCGCCTACGAAGTACGAAGGATTGTGAGCGATTTCCGGATGTTCGTTCAGGAAATCGCGAAGCGTGGGATACATCGCCAGGTAGTCGCGGTTGGTCAGGAGTGATGGATCCATCCTGAAAATGTCGTCCAACGACGGCGGGTACTGCCTAAGAATGCTATTCAGCTGCCGTCGTGTCTGGTCTGCATTCAACTGGAACGGCTTTGCGGGTTCGACCTGAGCCGCCGGCGCCGGCGCTGCGGACTCCACACGTTTCTTGGTCGCATTCTCCGGGGGCACCGGTCGAGTCTGCTGAGTTGCCGCCGGAAAGGCAGGTGCGGCAAGAAGACTTCCCAGAAGAATCGAAGCCGCCGCGGTGTTTGTGGGGAACATTCTCATTGCGTCACTCCACCGTCTTAATACGGCAGTGGCAGCAAAGGGTTAACATCGTGTAGCATCGCCGCAATCGGAGCGGATTCATGAAGACACTGATCAAAAACGGAAACGTTGTGACTGCCGTTGATTCCTATGTCGCCGACATCTTAATCGATGGCGCCTCAATCGCGATGATCGGAAAGGATCTGGCGGGCATTGTTGGCTCTGTCGACCGGACCATCGATGCGAGCGGCAAGCTGGTTATCCCCGGAGGAATCGACCCGCATACTCACCTGGATCTGCCTTTCGGCGGAACCTCGTCCTCCGACGATTTCGAGACCGGCACGCGCGCCGCCGCGTTTGGCGGAACGACCACGATTATCGATTTTGCCGTGCAGTATCACGGTCAGTCGCTGAACGAGGCTCTCGATGTCTGGTTTGCGAAGGCTGAAGGAAAAGCGACATCGGATTATGGATTTCACCTCATCGTCACGGATCTGCCGGATTCGCGGCTGCCTGAGTTGAAAAAAATGATCGACCAGGGTGTGTCGAGCTTCAAACTTTTCATGGCGTACCCGGGCGTTTTCCTGGTGGACGACGGCACCATTTTCAAAGCCATGACTGCCGCGGGCGAGAATGGCGGTCTCGTTTGCATGCACGCGGAGAACGGGGTTGTCATCGATGTCATGGTCAAGCGGGCGATCGCGGCAGGCAAAACGGCTCCGAAGTATCACGCGTTGACGCGTCCGACACGCGCCGAGGCGGAAGGCGTTCATCGAGCCATCGCGATCGCCGAGATGGCGAACTCTCCCGTCTACATCGTCCATCTCAGCTGCTACGACGCGCTCAAGGAGGTTCAAAACGCCCGCGATCTCGGATTGCCGGCCTACGCGGAGACTTGTCCGCAATATCTTTTCCTCGACTACTCCTACTACGAGCGTGAAGGATTCGAAGGCGCGAAATGGGTGATGACTCCGCCGCTGCGCGATAAAGCGAATCAGGACAAATTGTGGAGCGGCCTGCGAGGCAACGACCTGCAGGTGATTTCGACCGATCACTGCCCCTTCTGTTTTAAGGAGCAAAAAGAACTGGGGCGCGATGACTTCGCGAAAATACCGAACGGCGGCCCGGGCGTGGAGCATCGCATGAGTCTGGTTTTTGACGGTGGTGTGGTTCAACGCCGGATCAGCCTGAACCGCTTCGTGGAATTGACATCGACGGCGGCCGCGAAAATATTCGGATTGTTCCCGCGCAAAGGCACGATTGCCGTCGGGTCGGACGCGGATATCGTGATTTTCGATCCGAACCGTGAACAGACGATCAGCGTGTCCACGCACCATATGCGCGTCGATTACAGCGCCTACGAAGGACGCCGTGTAAAAGGCGTCAGCGAGATCGTTCTGTCGCGCGGAAACGTGATCGTCGAGAACGGAAAGTTCCATGGCAGCCCGGGCGCGGGCCGGTTTTTGAAACGCGGCACATGCCTGACGTGATGGTTGGTGTCACGAAGCCCGTCGCTGCGCTCCGGGTTCTGACCGGTTTCGCCCGAGTGTGCTGAACCCGGAGCGCAGCGACGGGCTTCGTGAACGGCATCTCGCAGTTTTTATGACAACACACGCAGCAACACACGACTTCGAAGAACTTACCGCCGACGTTTCGGCCAGCCCGCTGTGGAACCACGACCTCTCGCCCACGACCATCCGGGAGCGCACCTGGTCCACCTGGAACATCGCGGCGCTGTGGATCGGAATGAGCGTCGTTATTACGACGTACACGCTTGCCGGTGGATTCATCGAGGCCGGGATGAATTGGTGGCAGGCCATGATCACGATCCTTCTCGGAAACTCGATCGTGCTCGTTCCGATGATGCTGAATGCCCACGCCGGAACGAAGTACGGCGTTTCCTTCCCCGTGCTCTGCCGTTCATCATTCGGCACGAAAGGCGCGAACATTCCCGCTGTGCTTCGCGCGATCGTTGCCTGCGGCTGGTTTGGTATTCAGACCTGGATCGGCGGCGACGCGCTCGACGCGTTGTTCAACGTGATGTGGACGGGCTGGAAGGGCTTGAGCCTTCACTCGGCAATCGCATTCTTCATTTTCTGGGCCATCCAGGTTTTCATCATTGTTAATGGCATCGAGGGGATTAAACATCTGGAAACCTGGTCCGCTCCACTGCTGCTCGGTGGAGGAGCGGTGTTGCTGTGGTGGGCCTCCGCGAAAGCCGGTGGATTGGGCCATGTTCTGTCCGCTTCGGCGGCGCTTCAAAAGCAGCACAACGCCTTCTGGGCCATTTTCCCGGGAGCGCTTACGGCTTCGGTCGGGTATTGGGCGACGCTCAGTTTGAACATTCCGGATTTCACACGGTACGCCCGATCGCAGCGATCGCAGATGCTGGGCCAGGCGCTGGGATTACCCCTGACGATGACCGCCTTCGCTTTCATCGGCGTGGCCACGACAAGCGCGACAGTGCTGATCTACGGACATGCGATCCCGAATCCCGTGGACCTGATGGCGCACTTCGATAGCTTCCTCATCATTTTGTTCGCGACCGTGGTGATCTTCGCGGCGCAGCTGACAACGAACATGGCTGCGAATGTGGTATCGCCTTCCAACGACTTTTCGAATCTCAATCCGAGACTGATCTCCTACGTCACGGGCGGTCTGATCACGGCGATCATCGGCGTGCTGATGATGCCGTGGAAGATCATGGCGTCGATGGGCGCGTACATCTTCACCTGGTTGATCGGGTATTCGGGCCTGATGGGCGCGATCGCCGGCATCATGATTTGCGATTACTGGGTCATTCGCCGCCAGCGTCTTCGGCTGGAATCCTTGTTCGACGTGAAAGGTATTTACTCGTACGGCAGTGGTGTCAATTGGCGCGCCGTTGCCGCTTTGGTTGTGGCTGTGGCGCCCGTCGTGCCGGGGTTTCTGAGGGCGGCTGCGACGCCGGGCGGGCAGGTCGCGAGTCCCGGCATTCTCGACTTTCTGTATACGTACGCCTGGTTCGTAACGTTCGGACTTGGATTCGTGATTTACTACGTCGCCATGAGGCTGGCGGGGAAGGAGCGGACTTGATATGCCACGTATGGTTCGTTGCGGTTTGATTCAGGCGGCCTGCACGACTCCCGTCGATGAGCCGCTGGAGCGGATTCGGCAGCAGGCGGTCGACAAACATGTCCAGCTGATCGAAGAAGCAGCCCGAAAAGGCGTGCAGATTCTTTGTATGCAGGAGATCTTCACGGGCCCGTATTTCTGCGCCGAGCAGTCGACGCGCTGGTACGGCATGGTTGAAAGGATTCCCGATGGTCCCACCGTTCAGAGGATGCGCGAGGTTGCCCGCAAACACGGAATGGCGATCATCGTCCCGATTTACGAGGAAGACATCAAAGGCGTGTATTACAACACCGCAGCTGTAGTCGACGCCGACGGCACTTATCTCGGAAAATACCGCAAGCATCACATTCCGCACTGCGCGCCCGGCTTTTGGGAAAAGTTTTATTTCAAGCCCGGCAATCTGGGCTATCCAGTGTTCAAAACGAAATTCGCCGACGTCGGCGTCTACATTTGTTATGACCGCCATTTCCCGGAAGGCGCGCGGGCTCTGGGTTTGAACGGCGCCGAGATTGTCTTCAACCCGTCCGCAACTGTCGCGGGTCTCAGTGAATACCTCTGGAAACTCGAGCAGCCTGCCCACGCGGTGGCCAACGGCTATTTTGTCGGAGCGATCAATCGCGTGGGGCGTGAGCAGCCCTGGAATATCGGCGAGTTCTATGGTCAGAGCTATTTTTGCTCACCCCGCGGGAAGTTCCTCGCCGAAGGCTCACGCGACAAAGAAGAGCTGGTGGTGGCGGATCTGAACCTTGACGAAATCCAGGAAGTCCGCAACGTGTGGCAATTCTTCAGGGACCGCCGTCCCGAAACGTACGGCGACCTGGTGAAAGAATGACGTGGCGTCAAGAAGCCCGTCGCTGCGCTCCGGGTTCTGAACACCGTTGTCGAAGCGGTACCATGTACAGAACCCGGAGCGCAGCGACGGGCTTCTTGGCGACATCTTGACCAGGAGCCTCGAGGAGGATCTATGGAGTTTGCATTCACCTTAAAACCCGATATGACGCCGGACCACATTGTCGAACTCACCCGGCAGGCCGAGCGTGAAGGATTCTCCTATGGCTGGGTTTTCGATTCGCACGTCCTGTGGCAGGAACCCTATCCTCTCTTGACGCTGATGGCGACCAACACCCGCAACATGCGATTGGGAACGTGCGTGACGAATCCGGTGGTTCGGGACCCCAGCGTGACCGCCAGTTTGCTGGCAACGCTCAACGGAATATCGCATGGACGTATGGATCTCGGCATCGGTCGCGGCGACAGCTCGCGGCGCGTCATGGGCAAGAAACCGACGACTCTGGAAAACCTGGAGCAAACCGTGCACGTGATCCGCGAACTCAATGCGGGCCGCCGGATTACGTACGAAGGCCATCCCATTCAAATGACTTGGGCTACCGCCGGAGTTCCACCGGTTTGGGTTGCCGGATACGGGCCGAAGGCGCTCCGGTGTGCCGGCCGAATCGGCGACGGCGTGATCCTGCAGTTTTCCGATCCCCACCTCATCAAATGGTGCCTGGGCTTCGTCCGTGAAGGCGCTCAGGAAGCCGGCCGGGACTTTTCGAAGATTCGCGTCATGAGCGCTACCGCCGTCTGGGTTTCCGATGACCTGAGCGTGGCGCGAGAACGCGTCCGCTGGTTCCCGGCCCTGGTCTCGAACCATGTCGTCGATCTGGTGTCGCGTTATAAGCCCGAAGAACTGCCGCCGGAACTGACGGCGTATGTCCAGGATCGTTCCGGTTACAACTATCTGCATCACGCGGAAGTTGGAAGCAGCAATGCACAGTTCGTAACGGACGAGGTCGTAGACCGGTTCTGCATCGTCGGGCCCGTTTCGGAGCACCTCCGGCGTTTGAAGGAACTGCGGTCGCTTGGAGTAACGCAGTTCAATATCTACCTGATGTGCGGCGAGGAAGAAAGCACTCTCGATGTCTACGGCCGCGACGTGATCCCGATCCTGGGCTCGGCCTGAAGCTCAGGGGAAGCTCGGTTTTTTGAGCAAAAACAGCTTTCGAAATGGGGTTCCTGAAGTCCAAGGACGCAGGTTCGGTGTGCGCAATCCGCCGGATCTGGAAAGGAGGTGTTCATGCGATCGATAACGCGGGGTGGTTTTGCGCTGCTCCTGATCGTTGTAACGGCAGGCACTGGTTTTTCTCAGGTGCAGGCGGTTCAGGCGGTCCCGGCGGCGCAAAACCGAATCCCGCAGCAAATCATTATTAATGGTCAGCAGGTCAATGGCGCGTATGTTCCGGCGGCTAACGGCGGAATGCAGAGCTACACCTGTCCGGGGCCTCAGGAATACACGACTCCGGACGGCGCTTCCCGTGGATGGGCGTGCTTTGACTCGTCGACCGGCGTTTGGCTGCTCAACGCACTGCCGCCGGTGCAACCGGTTTATGTACCGGCGCCGCAACCTGTGGCACAGCCAGCGGTCGTTTACCAGGCTCCACCACCAACGGTTGTTTATACGCAACCCGCCACGGTGGTCTACACGGAGCCGCCGGTACGCACCGTGATTGTGAACAATCCGGCGTATCCGTCGTCGGTGGTGATTGGCGCAGCGGTGATCAACGCCGCAGGCCGAGTTGCCTCGGCAGCGATACTCAACTCTCATCACCGTGTCTTCTACTCATATGACTATCCCGTGAGAGGACGACACCGATATTGAGTCGAAGGACCCCCGGCCCTCCGGGGGTTCGATCGAGGAAATTTCGAGATTGAACGGATCCTGCATTGCCAATCCGAAAAACACAAACCTCAAATTGAACCGCCCCGTCTCCGTAATGCGTCCCCAGTCCATTCAGAAATTTGTGTTTTCGGTTTTAAAATTCACTTCGTTCAATTTCAAAGTTTCTATCGGACGTTGCGGCCTGCCGCCGATTTCCCCATAATCCCCGAATGCGTATATCTTGCCGTTTCTTCCTCGGGGCAGTGTTGTCGGTCATGGTCCTCGCGTTAGGATGTCGGTCTATGAACTCCGGTTCGGAGGAGCCTCCTCAGCCCGGCGTTGCGCTCGAGTTGGCGGCCCAGCGGGCGCAGTCCATCCGGAATCTGAAATACGATTTGTGGTTCTCGATTCCTGCCTCGGCATCCGAGCCGATTGTCGGGCGGGAGGCTATTCACCTGACGGTGGTGGATGCATCTCGTCCCGTGATCCTCGATTTCGAGCCGGGCGCGGAATCGATCATTTCCATCTCGGCCCACGGAAAGCCCATCGGCGTGCAGGCGGTGAATGGTCACATCGTCATTCCCAAAGACTTTGTGAATAGAGGCGAGAACACCTTTGAGATCGTCTTTCATGCGGGTGACGCGTCGCTTAACCGAAATCCCGACTTTATGTACGCGCTGTTTGTGCCGGCTCGAGCACACTTGGCTTTTCCGTGTTTTGATCAGCCGGATCTCAAAGCGCGATACGACGTTGCGTTAACGGTGCCGCGGGATTGGGAAGCTATCTCGAACGGCGCCGAGGCCGGCCGCGTCGATGCGGACGATCATCTGCGCGTCATTCGATTCGCCGAGACACAGCCGATATCCACCTACCTGTTCACTTTTGCGGCCGGCAAATTTCAGGTGGAAACCGCCGAGCGAAATGGACGCACGTTCCACATGCTTCATCGTGAAACAGACACTGCAAAGGTTGCGCGAAATCGCGATGCGGTCTTCGATCTTCACGCGAAAGCGATCGCCTGGCTCGAGGACTACACGCAGATCTCCTATCCCTTCGGCAAATTCGATTTCGTGCTGATTCCTTCATTTCAATTCGGAGGTATGGAGCATCCCGGCGCCATTTACTACAACGCTTCGAGCATTCTGCTCGACGAATCCGCCACGGAAAACCAGGTGCTGGGCCGCGCCAGCACGATTTCGCATGAAACGTCGCATATGTGGTTCGGCGATCTGGTCACCATGCGCTGGTTCAACGATGTCTGGATGAAGGAAGTTTTCGCGAACTTCATGGCGGCGAAGATCGTCAATCCGTCGTTTCCCAATGTGAACCACGAACTCCGATTCCTGACGTCGTACTATCCCGTCGCGTATGGAGTCGATCGAACCGCCGGCACCCACGAGATCCGTCAGCAGCTCGAAAACCTGAACGCGGCGGGTCAAATGTACGGCGCCATCATTTATCAGAAAGCTCCAATCGTGATGCGCCAATTGGAGCGCATTCTCGGGCCAGAAAACTTCCGGGACGGCCTTCGCGAATACTTGAAAAACTTTCAGTACGGAAATGCGACGTGGCTCGATCTTGTGAAAGTGCTCGATGATCGCAGCGACAAGGACATCGCGGCATGGAGCAAGGCCTGGGTGGAGCAGAGCGGCCGTCCATCGATCAAAACGGAATTCGATGGGCAGCACCTCGCATTCGTGCAATCCGATCCTCAAGGCCGATCGCTGCAATGGATTCAGCAAATGCAGGTTCTGACAGGCACTACCGCCTCCGTTCAAACGACTCCTCTCGAATTCCGGGGAGAGCGCGCCGAAATGAATCCGCTGCCGCCCGGAAAAATACAATTCGTTTTGCCGACCGGCGGCGGCCTCGCCTACGGCGACTTCACGCTCGACGGCGCAAGCCGCTCCTACCTGCTTCAGAATTTGCCCGACTTGAAGGATCCGGTCACGCGCGGCGCCGCATGGGTGACGCTGTGGGAGGAACTGCTCGACCGGCGCGTTCGTCCAGCCGACTACATCGAACTCGGCTTGCGCGCCCTGCCGCTCGAGAATACCGAGCAGAACATCCAGCTGATCGTGAGTCACCTGACCGATGCGTTCTGGCATTTCGAGAAGGAACAGTCCCGGCTGACGCTTGCGCCGCGTTTGGAACAGGCGTTTCGAGCCGGCTGGACGCGTGCCAGCTCTTCGAGTCAAAAGTCCGTTTACTTCCGCGCATTCCGATCGGTGGTGCGAACCAAAGAAGGAATCGCATTTCTGGAACGGGTCTGGCATCGCGACGAAAAGATTGCAGGATTGACGTTGTCCGAACAAGACGAAGCCGCCATGGCTCAGGATCTCGCCATTCGCGGAGTTCCGAACGCTGCTGCAATTCTCGAAGAACAGCGCGGCCGTTTTCAGAATCCCGATCGAAAGGCGCGATTCGAGTTCGTCCTGCCTGCGCTTTCTGAAAAGCCGGAAGTGCGAGACGCATTTTTCGAAAGCTTGAAGGATGTCCGGAATCGGCGCCGCGAACCGTGGGCACAGGACGGCCTGTCGCTGTTGAATCATCCGCTGCGATCGCCGGAGTCGGAGAAGTACATACGTCCGGCGTTGGACCTGCTCGTCGAAATCCAACGCACCGGTGACATTTTCTTTCCGAAGAACTGGATGGATTCCGCGCTCGGCGGCCATAGCTCACGCGCCGCAGCCGATGTAATAAAGAAATTTCTGGATGAGAATCCGAATTACCCGATTCGATTGAAGCGAATTATTTTGCAGTCGGCGGACGATGTGTTTCGCGCAGCAGAAATTTTGAACGCCCCCAGCAGCTGATCGCGAAGATCCGGAGACGCACACCACAGTTCAGGTGTGCGTCCCCGAATCTCTAATTGACCTTCAGCTTGAACGTCTTATCCGGCAGCTGCTCACGATGAGCGGCGTGGCAGGTGGCGCACTGCTTTTGGATCACCTTCTGGGCGGCGAACATCGGATCGGAATCATTCGCCTTGGCGGCTTTCGCCAAGTCGGCGGCGGCGGTTTCCGCATCCTTCGCGAAGCCCACGGCATCCTGGATGTTCTTATCCTTCATGTATGAACCGACTTCCTGGAAAAGCTTCTGCAGCTTTTCAGCCTCCTTGATGACGTCGGCTGCCGACATCGTTCGGCCGCGCATGCCGGTCGTGATTCCGCCAAACGTGGGCTGGATTTCCTTCATGATTGGTTGCAGATCCCTTTGCTGGGCGAACACCGTCAGCGCTGCGGCAACCACCATGCAGACGCCGATGACGACTAGAACCTTCCGCATTAGATCCTCCTTCGGACATTCAAAAAATGTGAATGGTGCGTACTATATTCGACGCCTTTTGACCAGTCAATCACCGGTGAACCGTGATCCATTACCCAATGAACGGACCTCTTTACTGTTTCGGTTCTTTCTCCTTTATAATGTGGGCCCGAATTAATATGAAGGAGTCCCAGAAATGAAGAAGTCGGTTCTGCTGCTCATGACTGTCGTGATTCTGATCACAGGCTCGATGGTCCTCTTCGGCCAGGCGCCGGTATCCGAGAAACTCACGCCCACCGGAACGTATATCGTGTACGCCGTGTCGCCCCAGGCGTTTCGTTTCACGGTCGATCCAAAGACGATGGGGAACGTAAGCGTCTCGGGCCACTTCATGGTGACCGACGGCGCACCCAAGACCGTTGATGTTTTCGTCTTCGATGACGCGAGCTATTACAAATGGAGAGGCGAAGACGAAGCCGCGAAAGCCGGCGCTAAACCGCTGTGGTCGTCCGGCCGCAAAGGCGAAGGCGACGTCAACTTCAAGCCGACCGAAGCGGGCAATTACTATCTCGTCATCAGCAACCTGTTCGCGTACGAGGGCAAGAAGACCGTCACTACCGATATCAAATTTCAATACGACAAGAAATAGCGGCTCGAAGCCTGTCGCTGTCGATCTCGCCGAATCTGGCGCGCAGCGGCGGGCTTCGAAACTTCAGCTGAGGCTCGAGCGAATGTACGAAGTCTCCATTGCTCTCGCAGTTTTGATTGCAGGCACGCTCATCGGCGCATTCATGAAGCCGAACGAGGCGCAAACCCGCCCGCTTTCACCCGACGAAATCCGGGGCCACTCCGACGTCGACACATCCCATCACTGAAGCTCTGCGCATCCGCCAATGTTGGATCTAACACGGTGGGGGCACCGCGGATAAGCTCTACTGCGGAATCTTGAGAGTCTTGATCAGCCGATGCAGATAGGTCCGGTTCAGACCGAGAACTTTCGCAGCCTCGAGATGATTGCCGGCGGAATCGGCGAGCGCTTGAGTGATGAGCCGCCGTTTGTGTTCACGTACGTTGCCGTGAAAATCTGCTTTTTCGGGATCCGATGGAGTGCTTTCCGTAAGTTCTTCCGGGAGGTCCTCCAGCTGAATGATGTCCGAAACTCCGAGGTTGATCGCGCGCTCGATGGTGTTTTCAAGTTCCCGAACATTCCCCGGCCAGTCGTGCTTCGTAAGGCATGATTCCGCTTCGCGAGAGATACCGGTCATCCGACGGTTGCAGCTTGCACTCAGCTTCGCGAGGAAATGGTCGGCCAAAACCATAATGTCGCGGCGCCGGTCGCGCAGCGGCGGCAGAGTTACGGCAACGACGTTCAAACGATAGAAAAGATCCTTTCGGAAGCGGCCGTTGCGGATCTCCTCTTCGAGGTCCAGGTTGGTCGCCGCGACGACTCGGACATTGATTTTGATCGGCCGCGGATTTCCAATCCGGTTCAGTTCCCGCTCCTGCAGGACGCGCAGCAGTTTCGCTTGCGCCGGCAGGGGTAGTTCTGCGACTTCATCCAGGAAGATGGTCCCGCCGTCAGCGACTTCAAACTTACCTTTGGCGGAGGCGACGGCACCCGTGAACGCACCCTTCTCGTGTCCGAACAACTCGCTTTCGACCAGCGTCTCGGCGATCGCCCCGCAGTTCATCGCGATAAACGGCATGCGGGCTCGGGCGCTCAGACGGTGGATGGCTCGCGCCACGAGTTCCTTTCCGGTCCCGGTTTCGCCGCAGATCAGCACCGTCGAATCCGTCGCCGCAACTCGCGAAATGAACTGATAAACGCGCATCATTTCATCGCTGTTTCCGATCATCTCGTATTCGGAGTCGATGTCTCGTCGCAACCGGCGGTTCTCTGATTGCAGCCGTTCCACCTGCCGAGCCGTATCTAATGGGAGCGCCGTCATGGACGCAATTGCCGTGAGCAATTGCAGGTGGTACTCGTCGAAACCGCTGTCGTCCTCCGTCTTCACCAGGTAAAGCGCGCCAATGGCGTAACCACGTACGAGAAGAGGAACACAAGCCACCGCTCGCGCTAACGAAAGAGCCAGACTGGAGCCGGTGTCGGGTGCGTCCTGAATGCCGTTGATCGAGATAGCCATCCGCTCACGTAAAACGCGATCAACGACGCTTCGGCTGACAATGACAGGCCGCGAATCCCTGGCGCTTTCCGCGAATGGAGAAGCGCCGGCGCCATCCGCAGGCGCCAGCAGGATGGCGGCCCCATCGGCGGGAATAACATTCAGTATCCAATGGATCAAACGACTTTGAAGCGAACCGAGGCCGCTGGAGTCATTCACAGTTTTGGCAATCTGAAGCAGTATTCCCAAATCCTGTCCGCTTCGATCGCTTTCCGAGTTCTTCTCGGCCTGGAGACGATCGACCTCCGCGGGATTGTGAGTAAACGTTCGCGTGGAACTGATTTCTTCATCCGTGAATTCAACGTCTGCCGAAATCCCGGGTAACTCCTCATCCGTGAGGGCAACGACGAATCGGGAATTACCGACTTGAATCTGATCGGCATGGTCCAACATACGTTCGGTAATTCGCTCGCCATTGACGATGGTGCCGTTATGGCTGCCCGAGTCCGTCAGAATGTAGCGCACGCCGACTTTCTTAATCGAGCAATGCCGTCTCGACACGAACGGTCCATCGAGCACAAGAGTCGTGCCTTGCCGCCCGATCGAGGTTTCGTCTTCCAGGTTGAAGGTTTGTCCTCTCAGCGGGCCGCTCTGCGCAATGAGCCGTGGTTGAAAGGATCCTGGATCTTCACTACTCATCGGTGGCCATTGTAACGCGTCTCCGAAATGATTCTGCCATGTCTCCATTGAGATACACGGCAACCCCCCGATGGGGTTCGATCTCAGGAGCCGCGCCCGGGAGCGTTGCGTTGTTGCAGGACTTAGATGCACCGCTGACCAACCCAGTCGTTGGTAACGCACGTGCCAAAGGCGATTCGGGTCATTGACGAACACTCAAGCGGAATATAGAGTCGCCCGGACTTTGAAGCCGCTGAGGTGCCGGTGGCGTGAACCTTTAGGAAGGCGGATGCGTTATGGCGCGACCTCGCATTTTTTTAAATGGCTTGATCGTTCTTGCAGGTCTGTTCCTGTTTACTTTGGCCGGCGGAGCCCAACAGGCGCCGATGGCCGGCCTCAATGTAAACATGGTTTCGGGTACCACCAGCTTTAAGGACGGCGACCCGTTTCTGCAGCGTCAAAATGAGGTCAGTATCGCCGTATCGACTCGAAACGAGCAGCACCTTTTTGCCGGCGCCAACGACTATCGCACAGTGGATCTTCCCGCCGCGTTTACGGGCGACGATCCTGATTTTACGGTTCAGGGAGACGCCTGGCTTGGCGCTTTCAAATCGTTTGATGGCGGCAGTTCGTGGAAAAGCGGGTTAGTGCCGGGTTATCCTCAGGACACATCCGCCGCCGGACTGGCTTCACCGCTTAAAGGATTCACAACAGCCAGCGATCCCATTGTGCGGGCCGGCACTAACGGACTTTTCTATTACAGCGGAATTGCTTTCAATCGGGACGCTAAAGAGAAAGGGGTGTTTTTCGTCGCGCGTTATATCGATAACAACAACAAAGAAACCGGCGATTCGATTCAGTATTTGAACAGCGTCATCGTGGATCGGGGATCGACCGGCCGGTTCATCGACAAACCCGCATTGGCAGTTGACGTTCCTCGGGCGGGTGCCGGCAAGTGTTCGATCCTGAGTTCGCAAGATAACAAGGTCATCGCTCAATCCGTTCCGGCCGGCAACGTGTATGTCGCATACACCGAGTTTGTCGGCAAGGGGAACAATATCAACTCGAGGATACTGTTTGCGCGCTCCCCCAATTGTGGCGAGAGCTGGAACACAGCTGTTCGCGTCACCGAAGGATCGCCCAAACTGCAAGGCGCCGCGATCGCGATCGACCCGAACACGGGTTATATCTATGTGGCCTGGCGTCAATTCAGGACTTACAAGACGGACGGATCGGTCGATGTAGCGGACGCAATCTGGGTGGCCAAGTCCGTGAATCAGGGCGCGTCGTTCACCAGGCCCATCAACATCGCTCAGATCCGGCCGTTCGATCAAACCACGAATCTGCCTGGAGAATCGTTCCGGCAGTTTCGAACGACCGCGTATCCAACCATCACCGTCGATGACAGCGGCCGCGTGTACGTCGCCTGGTCGCAGGTTGGGACGGGAGCGGACGGTGGGGCGCGGATACTGGTAAAGACGTCGATGGACGGGCAGAACTGGTCCGGAACGCCGACGGTTGTGACGGATAGTCCACCGTCGCCTCGAGGGCAGCAAATCATGCCGCAGCTGACCTTTGCTGCGGGCAAGCTCATGCTGACCTATTTTGACTTCCGCGATGACCTTGCCCTGGCGCCTCCCCCTTTAGGTCCGCCAACGGCGCTGCCCGGCAGCGGCATTATTGCGGATCCGGTAATCAGGTCCGGCCGTCCCTACCTCCACACTATCGACGGTCGCGCCGCGCAGGCCAGTCCAGCCGACGCGCCGCTTTTTGTTTCGACACGAATCTCCAAGTATTTGTTCGATCTGGTCCCTACCGCAGGTCAGCCGCCGCAACTTCGCCAACTCCAGTACAATCCGCCCAACCTTCCTCTTTTTAATCAAGGCTCCCAGCCCTTCATCGGTGACTACATCGATATCGCCCCTCCACCGTTCGTTTTTCTGAACGGCCGCTGGCAGTGGAATCTCGCATCCGGCGATTCCGAAGTTTTTCACGCGGCATGGACCGACAATCGGGATGTACGAGCCCCGCCGGACTACGATTGGACGCGATACACACCGCCCGGTGCGGTCGCGGGAGCGCGCAGCACCTTTGATCCCAGCCGGACTTTGGACCAGTGTGTTCCGTCGCGGGCCGGCATGCGTGATCAAAATGTCTACACTTCACGCATCACTCAGGGCCTCCTGGTAACTGTTCCGGGCAACAGTAAACCGCTTGGCAGGCTTCAGCGTGCTTATGTGGTCTTCGTCCAGAACACGAATCCGCCGAACATTAAGAATCCGCTCTCGTCCGTCAAATATTTTCGGCTGACGATTCAGACGCCACTACCGGCTGGAACCATCGCCTCCTTCTTGCAGTTCCAACCGCAAAACTCCATTGAAGTGGCCATCCCGGCGCGGTCGAGCATTGCGCGGTCCGTGTTCGTCACTTCGAGCGATCCTGACGCCAGCGTGACTGTCCATGTTCAGCAGATCGATCGAATCGGTGCTCCCGCCCCGACGCCGGGCGGGTTGTCTTCCAGCGTTGTCATTAACCCCGATGTCCTCAATCCGGACGTTCTGAATCCCGATGTACTAAATCCGGATGTCCTCAATCCCGACGTGCTCAACGCCGAAGTCTACAATCCCGATATTTCCAATACGGTTCAGATCGTCAGTATCAGCAATCCAGATGTTCTCAACCCGGACGTGTTGAACCCGGATGTTCTGAATCCGGATGTTTTGAATCCCGATGTTTTAAATCCCGACGTCTTGAATCCGGACGTTCTGAATCCGGACGTCTTGAATCCCGATGTTCTGAATCCGAACATTTTCAACCCGGACGTTTTGAACCCCGATGTTTTGAACCCGTCCATCGCCGACGTCAAAGACATCATCTGGACGGTCTCGAACAAAGGGAACACCACGTCGTCGTTCACATTTAAGAATTTCGTCAACCGCAATCCCGCCGCGTTTGCTTTTCAACTGCTGGTGTACAAGGTCTACACCACGCCCGCGTCGGACAATTGCATTGTAAAACCGTCGATGCACCAGGAATTGGTGGTCAACATTCTGAATCCCGATGTCCTGAATCCGGACGTTCTGAACCCCGACGTGTTGAATCCCGACATATTGAACGCGACCTTCTATCTGGCGCCGTTTGAGAGCGCGAAGGTGGCACTGCGCGTGATCGATCGGGATAAAAACGATGACGCCCAGATCACCATTAACGGTGCGCCGGTTCCGCCGCCCACACCGGGCGTGGCGCAGGTATTTCCGATCGAATCGGTCCAGATCGCCGCGGCAGACGTGAATGCCGTCATTGTGGCGCAGGAAGTCAACACGCCGGATGCGGTGCAAGGTATCACGACGCCTCCGGCCGCGACCGCCCGGCTCACTATCGTCACTCAGGAATTACCTTCGGGCCGTGTCGGACAAGCGTACACGGCCAGGCTACAGGCGGACGGAGGTACAACGCCTTACACGTGGAGCATCCTCGCCGGCCAGGGTGCGACGCCCAACAGCATTGGCGCTTCCGGCCTGACGTTGAATGCCGCTACCGGCGACATCAGCGGAACACCGGTTGCGGCGGGAACGTTTTCGTTTTCTGTATCAGTCACGGACAACGCGGCTCACGTCGACCATCGGGATCTGGCAATTGCCGTGTCGCCGGCCTTGGGGACTGCGACCCTTGCGGTTGTCTCGCAACCGAACCCGTGTTTTGATACCGCCAATCTGCAGCCCACCTGCGTGCTTGTCCATGATGTGATCGTGCCCGCGGTCTCCGCGAAAGCGATCAACAGCAGCGGGATCGCAGTACCCAACGTTCAGGTGACCTTAAGTATCGGCAGCGGTCCGGCGGGAGCGGTGTTGAGCGGAACTTTAGTGCGGACGACCAATGCCGATGGTGTCGCCGTATTCAACGATCTGAGCCTGAATCTGACGGGGACTTACAAACTGTCGGCTGCAGCGCCCGGGTTCACCGTGGCGGCGACGGGTAATTTCAATGTTGCCCAGCGAACTCTGGTTGTCGTGAATACCAACGATAGCGGGCCAGGGTCACTACGCCAGGCGATATTCGATGCGAATGCCACAACCAGCGAGCAAGTTCCGCAGATCGTGTTTAATATTCCGGGTCCAGGCCCATTTTTCGACATTAAGCCCTCGTCGGCGCTGCCGAATATGATGCGACCGGTATCCATCGATGCGACAACACAACCGGGATACGCAGGCCATCCCATCGTCCAGATTGACGGCAGTCTCGCTCCAGCCGGCACGGATGGCCTCACGCTGAAAGGCGGAAACAGTCTGGTGCGTGGCCTGGCCATCGGCGGGTTCACTCGAAACGGGATCCTCCTGGACACGGGCGGCGGCAACCGAATCATTGGCAATTACATTGGCACGAACCTTGCCGGTACCGCATCTTCCGGTCACCAAACCGCGATTCTGATTACCAACTCTCCTGGCAACTTCATCGGCGGGACCGCCGGAACAACGCCGGGCGGACCTTGTACGGGTGAATGCAACGTCCTCGTTGCGACGAATGTCGTCAATCCCGCCACGTATCACAGTGCTGTGGACATCGAGGGAGCGCTTTCGGCAGGCAACCAGGTACTGGCTAATTTCATCAATACCAATGCCGCAGGGACGGAAGGAATCAACGGCACAACGACGCTTGGAGTGTTTACAAATGCACCGGGCACGATGATCGGAGACGGCACTCCAGGCGGACGTAACGTCATTTCCGGCGGCGACATCGACATCTGGTCGCGTGGGTCCAACACGTCCATCAAAGGGAATTTCGTCGGCACCAACGCGGCGGGCACAGCCGCGCTGCTCAACTCCACGTCAGGCGCCAACAATTCCCTGAACGGCATACAGCTGGAACTGGATCATGGTCTGATCGAGAACAACGTGATTTCCGGAATCAATGGAGTTGCAGTGAAATTGGCTCACGCTACATCGGCTCACAATACCACCAGAGGCAACATCATTGGGCTTAACGCCGCCGGCAATGCAGTGATCGGCAATTACTATGGAGTGCTCGTTTATAATGCCGCAAACCAAAACACCATCGGTCCGGGTAATGTCGTTTCCGGTACCTTCGCCGGGAACACCTTCGGGGCAGTGACTGTCGGGAGCGACGGCACGGAACCAGGCCCCACCGGCAACCGCATTATCGGGAATTATATCGGCACCACTGCCGGCGGGGTGGCTATTGGAAATGCATTCTGGGGCGTGATTATCGATTCCTCCGCCGGTAACTCCGTCGGCGGTACGGCTGCGGGTGAAGGCAATGTGATCGCTTTCAACGACGGAGGTGGCGTTGCCGTCGCGGAATCCATTACAGGAAGAAGCTCGACCCGAAATCCTATTCTCGGTAACTCGATCTTCGCGAACGGTGGGCTTGGCATTGATCTCTTTACGGGACCTGCAGGTACTCCTGGCGTTACGCCGGATGACCCACTCGACGCCGACATCGGACCCAACAACGTGCAGAATTTTCCAGTGATCACTTCCGCAACCACAACCACACTTACCGGTATGCTGAACAGCACTCCGGCTACAACCTTCACGATTCAGCTGTTCCAGAATAACGTATGCCACGCTTCCAATTACGGGGAGGGCCAAACGCTCATCGCCACGTTTTCCGTCACGACCGATGCTTCGGGTAATGCCGCCTTTCCGACGTTGGGCCCATTCTCACTGCTGAATGGACAGTTCGTTACATCAACGGCCACCGATCCCAATGGCAACACTTCGGAGTTTTCGCTGTGCGTGCCTGTGGCCTATCATGTCGTCTCGAACGTCAACGATAACGGACCCGGTTCGCTCCGCCAGGCAATGCTCGACGCGAATGCGTCATCCGGTCCCGCACGGATCGTATTCAACATCGTTCCCGCCGCGGCCTCGTATACCATCAGCCCGTTGACGCCGCTGCCCGCGATGACACGGCCGGTTTCAATCGATGGCACGACACAACCCGGATATACAGGCCATCCGGTTGTGCTGATCGATGGCCGTTCTGCCGGCGCCGGTGCCAGTGGCTTCGTGCTTAGGGGTGGATCGAGCCTGGTACGCGGTTTGGCATTGGGCGGGTTTGCCGGCAACGGGATCGTCCTTCAGACGGGAGGCAATAATCGGATCGCCGGCAACTACCTCGGTACGAATCTCGCCGGCAGCGAACTTTTAGGCATTACCGGCTTCACGATTTATGTCCAGGATTCCGCAAATAATACGATTGGGGGAACAGGCGGGACCACGCCGGGCGGACCGTGTACCGGAGACTGCAACGTGATTGTGGGTCGAGGAGACGCCATTGGAGGGGTTCAAATTCAGGGGGCGAGCGCGGGCAATCGTATCCTCGGCAATTTCGTAGGTACCGACGCTACGGGCAACATCGGCATGAACGGGCCCAATACTTATGGAATTGTTGCCGCGTACCCTGTTCCCAATACGTCGATCGGCGACGGCACTCCGGCGGGAAGAAACGTGATAGCGGGCACCAATATTGGTGTCGTGTCCAGCGGGTTGAATGTGTCCATTGATGGCAACTACTTTGGCCTCAATGCGGCAGGCACAATTTACGTCACCAACCTGTTCGGAGGAGCTAACGCCAACGGTACGGGTATCGAAGTATTAAACGGCGATCACCAGGTCATTCAGAACAATGTCTTTTCCAGTAACGGCAACGCCGTAGTGGCCGTGGGGTCGGCATTCACCACGATTCGCGCTAATCTGATCGGGTTCGACGCCTCCGGCACTACGGCACTCGGCAACTCCGCCGGAATCATCATCGAGACGGGCTCCCACGACTCGCTGATTGGGGGCACGACTCCAGCGGACCGCAACATCATTTCGAACAACACCCTGTATGGCGTGTTCGTAGGAAGCGATCCTGCTGTGACGGGCAACCGGATCATCGGGAATTACATCGGCACCAATCCTTCCGGCACTGCGGCCGCGGCAAACGGCGGCCCCGGCGTGATCATCGACTCCGTCAAAGGCAATTTCGTGGGCGGTGCGAACGCCGGCGAAGGCAACCTGATCGCATTCAACGGTGGCCCGGGCGTGTCGGTCACAGGAGTTGGGGCGACAGGAAATCCGATTCTCGGCAATTCGATCTTCGGTAACGGCGGCATCGGCATCGACCTCGGCGCTGACGGCGTCACACCGAACGACGGAGCGCCGGATGCCGACAACGGACCGAACGGGTTGCAGAATTTCCCGATCATTACCGGCGCGACGACGACGTCCATCACGGGAGAAATTTTTACGGCGCCGAATCTCGATTTCACGGTGCAGTTATTCTCCAGCGATACCGCAAATCACGAGGGCAAGACCCTGGTCGCTACGACGGTTGTGCACACAGACGGCGCGGGGCACGCGTCGATCGGCCCTGTCGCGGTGGCGCTCGTGACCGGCAAGTGGATCAGCGCGACCGCAACCGATCCCAACGGCAACACGTCCGAGTTTTCGAACGCCGTAAAGGTGCCTTGATATGCCGAAATGCCTGCCCGCTGTGAGACCTGGCCTTCGGGATCGTGTCTCAGCGCGCCCGCCGATCGTTGAACCCCCGCACTTGATGTGCTACTTTCACGGCGGCACTTCTTCCAAAGAAACGGCGGGCCGGATGGATAGCGAGCAGTGGAAACAGATCGAAACTTTGTTTCATCAGCTGCAAGGCCTGCCCGAGATCGAGCGCGATGGGTTTCTGAATAACGCCGGTATTTCGGCCGAGGTTCGGCGAGAACTGGAATCGCTGCTCGCGAACGACCATAGTTCCGCCGGATTATTACGTCCCGTTCTGCAAGCCTCGCTGAAATCCATTCAAGATGATCGCATCGAAACCCCAACGGTCACCCTGCCACCGGGCTGGACCGAGTCCGCCCTTGTCCCCGGCATGACTCTCGGCGGACGTTACGAGATTCTCAATATGCTCGGCGAGGGTGGCATGGGCGCCGTGTACAAGGCGCGGGACCGTGAAGTTGATCGCTTCGTTGCTCTGAAGGTCATTCGGCCGGAGCTTGCGGATAAGCCAGAAATATTGCGGCGCTTCACGCAAGAGCTGATTCTGGCCCGGCAAATCACTCACGAAAATGTGGTCCGGATCTTCGACATCGGCAAAGCCGATGGAATGAAGTTCATCACCATGGAGTACATCGATGGTGTCACTCTGAAGAGTGTCATCGAGCAGCGCGGAAAGCTCACACTGCGTGACGCGCTGCCCATTGTCCGTCAGATTTGCCAGGCGTTGGAAGCGGCCCATTCCAACCGGGTCGTCCATCGCGATCTGAAGCCGCACAACATCATGATCGATCACCGCGGAAAGGCGATCGTCATGGATTTTGGTATCGCCCGCTCTTTGGACGAATCCGACGGGACGACGGTAGGACCGATCGGATCCATCGACTATATGTCGCCGGAACAGGCTCGCGGTGAAACCGTGGATGACCGGTCGGATATCTTTTCGTTCGGCATCATTTTCTACCAGTTGCTTACCGGACAGGTTCCCTTCAAAGCCGAGAATGCACGGGCATCCATGTTGTTGCGCACTCTAAAACCGGCAACACCTCCAGCCCAGCTGGACCCTTCGGTTCCGCCGGTTGCGAACCAGATCATCGTGAAATGTCTGAAGATCGATCCTGCCCATCGGTATCAGAACGTCGGGGAACTGCTTTCCGATCTCGAAGCGGTCGATCCGGCGAAGCTGCCGTCCTGGTGGGACCGGTTACGCGCACGCCGGTGGAAACCCGTGGCCGCCATGGCCGCCATGGCCGCCATCGGCCTGCTGTCCTATGCCATCGTCGATTACGTTCCGGGGATAGTTCAACCCCACAAGCTTGTGACTCCCAAGCCTGTTCAAGTTCTGCTTGCCGATTTCACCACTTCGGACGCTGCGTTGCAGGGGACCGTCGAACCGATTCTGGGACTGGCGCTGGAAGGGGCTTCTTTCATCCAAAGCGTCAATCGCGCTCAAGCCCGAAATACCGCAAGACAACTGCAGGGAGCGACCGCTCTCAGTGAACCGGTGGCGCGTGTCGAAGCGGTGCGGCAAGGTATCGATTATGTTCTTTCAGGTTCGGTTCTGACAGCTGGGGCCGGCTACCGAATCACGACAAAAGTGGTGAAGTCGTCGTCGGGAGAGAGTGTCGCAGCGGCCGAGATCGATGCGGACCGCAAGGACGCCTTACCCGCTGCGATCGGCAGGCTGGCCATCAACCTGCGCACGGCATTGGGGGATGCCTCGTCCTCGGAATTAAAGTCGGCCGATGCGGAGACGTTCAGCGCCGCGTCGCTGGAAGCGCTTCAGAGTTATACGCGCGCTCAACGGCTTCGCGAAGATGCAAATTGGGAAGAAGCGATTCGCTATTACACCGACGCCATCAAGGTTGATCCCAACATGGGACGTGCCTATTCCGGTATCGCGGCTGCCTACGCCAATACGGGCCGGACCGCTGAAGCCGAAACATACTATCAACTGGCTCTCGAGCACATCGACCGGATGACGGATCGCGAAAAATACCGAACGCGCAGCCTTTACTACATACTCACAAAGAACACCGATAAAGCCATCGAAGAGTTGAACGAGCTCCTGGCCCAATATCCGGCAGACGGGGCTGCAAGAAACAACCTGGCCATCAGTTACTTGCAGAGACGCGATATGCCCCGAGCGCTCGCCGAAATCCACAAGTTTCTCGAACTTTATCCGCAGAACGATGTCGCCAGAAACAACGCTGCGCTTTTCGCGATGTATGCCGGCGACTTCAAGACCGCGCGCGACGGGGCTGAGAAACTGCTGCAGTCGAACCCGTCGATAGCGAAAGCGTATTTGGTGGTTGCGATGGCCGATCTGGCGTTCGAGAAATTTACGGATCAAGCGATCGAACAGTACCGATCGGTCCGCAGTCGAGGTGCGACGGGGGCGTCATTGGCGTCAGCCGGTCTGGCTGACGTTGCTTTATTTGAGGGCCGCTCCGCCGATGCGATCGCGCTTCTCACGCAGGGTGTTTCGAGTGATCTCGCCGCCGGCAATCATTCGGCGGCGGCAAGTAAGTTGGCGACACTGTCCACTGTTCACCTCGCTCGCATGGAAAACGCTCAGGCATCGTCTGCCGCCGATCGCGCCGTGTCTGAAAGTAAGGACTATGGTGTTGCGTTTCAAGCCGCCGGTGTCTACATCGCGCTGCAACAACCGGCGAAAGCCCGTGGACTGGTGAAGCAACTGGAATCGCGTTTGGAAGCGGAACCGCGGGCCTACGCGAAACTTCTCGAAGGTGAAATGGACCTGTCGGAACGGCGGCCCCTTTTGGCTGTCGACAAGTTTCGCGAGGCCCAGAAATTCGCCGATACCTGGGTCGGACGATTGGCACTCGGTCGAGCATACCTGGAAATGGGCTCGTTCGCCGAAGCGTCTTCGGAATTCGATCAGTGCTTCAAACGGCGCGGTGAAGCGACGGCGATCTTCCTGGACGATATCCCCAGCTTCCATGTCTTTCCCGAGGTCTACTACTACCTCGGCCGCTCTGCCGAAGGTCTGAAAAGCTCCGGCGCTGCCCAATGGTATAAAACCTTCGTATCCCTCAAGCAGAAAGCGGACCACGACCCTCTCGTCACCGACGCCCGCCGTCGGCTGGCCGCCAATGGTCCAAGCTGAGCCCGCGGTTTTCTGTCTCCTTCTTTAAATCGCGCTGTCTCCGTTCAGATACGCAGCCGCCTTCACGCCAACGGGTCTGCGAACCATGGCTTTAACGTATCGCCCGTCTCGTTAAAGACTTAGACCAGGATTCCTTTCCCTTCAAACCGCTGGTATCTCGCTTGCCATATGAAGGTCATTCAAAAGGCGCAGCAGCCAGTGGCGCCGCACAAAGGAGAATCTATGACAGCCACGTATGAAAGCACGATCGACGCTGACGACATTGAACTGGACATCGAGGAACTGGAAGAAATCGTCGCCCCGTATAGGTTAACCAATCACAACGAGACCCTCGTGACGGATCAGGAAATCGAAGCGGACATTGAGGAACTGGAAGAAATCGTCGCTCCAGGAGTTAGGTTAGCCAATCACAACGAGACCCTCCTGACGGATAAGGAGATCGAACTGGACATCGAGGAACTCGAGGAGGTCATCGCACCAGGCTCTTCGTTTAACCACACCGAAACACTTCTCACCGATGCCGAAATCGAACTGGACGTCGAGGAACTGGAGCCGGTCATCGCTCCAGGTACCACATTCAATCACAACGAAACCGTGATCCTCGACGCGTAGTTTCCGGCACTGCTTTGAAATCAGCGATCCGCGGCCGCTCGATACCGGCGCGGATCGCATCTGTCCATCTGTCCCGAAAGGCATCTCCTATGAAGCGCACCCTGGCTGAAACAGTTCGTGAAAAAAGTTCCCGAATGGATTCGCGGTTCGCAACGGTTCGGCTCCTGGCGAAACGAGCGGACGATTACCGAGTGCAGGGCCGCTACCGGGAAGCGGAACCGCTGTTTCGCGAGGCTTTGGCGCTCGGGGAAGCCGTTTTCGGCCCGCGCCATCGTGAAGTCGCAACGCTTCTCAACAATCTTGGTGTGCTGTACAAGTACATGGGCCGCTTCGATGCCGCTCAGTCGTTGTACGAGCGCGCTCTGTCGATCAGTGAAGAAATCTTCGGCGCGGATCATGTCGCAGTTGCGACGATCTTTCACAATCTCGGCGGCCTGCAGCATTCACGCGGCAGTTACGCCGAAGGCGAGCCCTTTGCCCGCCGCTCCGTAGAAATACGCGAAAAGGCACTCGGCCCGGACCATGCGGACGTCGCCGCCGACATCGCCGCGCTTGCCGCAATCCTGGACGGTCAACAAAAATATGACGAGTCGGAACCTCTCTACTATCGCGCCCTCGCCATCTTCGAGAAGGCTTACGGACCCGATCATCTCGAAGTGGCGATCAATCTCAACAACCTTGCGGCGGTAAAGCAAGCGCGCCGCCAGTTCGACGAAGCGGAGCCGCTTTATCGCCGCGCGCTTGAAATCAAGGAAAAGGCCCTGGGGCCGGAGCATCCCGACGTCGCAACCACACTGAACAATTTAGCGGTGCTGCTGAAAGCATCCGGAAGAACAAAGGAAGCCCGCGAACTCTATGGCCGCGCCGTTCAGGTTTTCGAGAAGACACTCGATGCGAACCACCCCACTCTAATCACGTGCCGCCGCAACTACGAGCGAGGGTCTCGCGCTAACTTTTAGCGATCCAGGCCAGGCCTTCGCTTGCAATCCTGGGTGGTATTTCATGGTCACCGGCGAATTCGCGGAATGTGACGTCATAACCCCGCGCTTTCAAATCGGCGGCGATTGGGCGGCCGCACGAGTCGATCGGGAGGATGTGGTCCGCGGTTCCGTGTGAGATGAAAAAGCGCGGCCTGCCGTGTGGAGGACGGTCGACGACGAAACCCGGCGAGAATGCAACGACGCGGCTAAACAGGTCACCATTGATCAGTCCGAGTGAGAGCGCGTAACTGGCGCCGTCGGAGAATCCACCGACGGCCATACGCGTCACATCAATCGCTGCCATGTCAAACACGCGGTCGAGCGCGTGATCCAGCATTTCGATATCGGCGGCGAAACTGCCACCAATCGCATCCCAGGTGTAGCTGCGCGAGTTTGGCGCGAGTACCGCAACTCCGGCTTCCTCAGGCGCCGAACCGAGGTACCCAAACATGTCCTCGGCGCTTTGGCCTGCGCCATGCAGCATCAGCAGCAACGGTGCACTGGTTGAAGATTCAGGCAATCGCAGTATCGCATCGCGGTCGCGCGCCAGGCCTAGCTTGATTTGTCCCGTTTGGGATGCATTCGGAGAGGAGCGTGGATGCACGTTGAGCCTTCCGTCGCCGGGTGGATCCCAACTGCCCAATGGACGGCATGCGCCAGCGATCGTCCACGACGCCATCAGGCTTGCCGCGACTGAACAGAAGCGGCGCCTCGTGAAGTGCATGCTTTTGGTCATGGACTCCTCGCGAAGAGCGAAACTCGAAACCAATCTTATTTCTTTAAGGCTCCCGTCGATGTGGTACGCGCGATGAAGCTGTGGAAACCTTCGCGGTTAAGCTGTTCCTGGATCCGTGTCGCAGCCTGAATATCCGCAATAAGCCCGACGCGCACTCGATACAACGTGTGGTCCGAAGATGTTTCGATAAAAACATCGGAATACCGCGGGCTTAAGCCGGCCACAAGCGTTCGAGCCGACGCTTCTTCCCGGAATGCTCCGATCTGTATCGTAAACCGCGGTTGCGATTTCGTTTCAGGCAGCGAAGGAAGGGCTGCCATCCTCTCGGTGACCCTCGGTGTACGAATAATGTGTGGAGTGAATACAACGATGACTGTCGAGGCGTCCAGGTCTTCGTCGGAGACAAAATGACTCAGAACCGGGCTGTTGCGTAGCGTCCCAATCCTCAACAAACCCTTCGCGTCGGCTTCCGGGACGAACCCGCCAAGAATGACGCTGGCGCCTTCGGCCGTGAAAATTCTGTTCTGCACCGGCTGGCCGCTGAAAACCGGCGGCGTGCCGGCGACGGCGCCGTCGGCGCGTTCGATACGCAGCTGGCTGGTCACCTGCAGTGAAATTTCCTGCTGAAGTGACGTCGTGGATATGAACTTGAAGTCGACACCGGCGTCCAGCGGCAATGACGATTGTTCCTGAGTTTCGGCGGCATTCACTCGAGAAGCGATTCGAAACTGATTGACGCCCGCCCCCGCGCTGGAGAGCCGAAATTGTTGAAGCGTCTTCGATGCTGGTGCCGTGGCAAGGGAGCGTACCGTTGTTTCCGGCACATTGACGAGGAATCGCGCCTTCTGCAAGACGCCGAGAGCCGTCAACGCGCTCCGTTTCACTTCGAGGACCATCACTTCCGTGGCCACTTCGGATCGAGTCGCATTTTGAGCATTGCTGCGTAAGGACGCGATGAAAGTCACCGGAAGCAAAAGGAATAAAGCAGATCGGAATTGCTTTTTCATAAACTTGATTTGTCGGGAATCACTACGGAGATTAAGCTGAAGTCGCAATCGCCGCAACATCTATCAGTTGCCGGTGGTCCGGTGGTCTAATTCAGCCACGCGATGGGGTGATTCTGTGAAATGTTTCCTGTGTACCGTGCTTTTGGTTTTGATCGCCAGTTGCGGTGGTGCGCCGAACCCCGCGTCGGAAGCGGAATTCCGGCCGACGGCGACCGTGAAAGACATCATGGATTCCATGGTCGATCCCAGTGCGGACTTCGTGTGGGCTTCCGTAGCAACCGTCGTCGACGCGGATGGCGAGCACGAGAAGTTTCCGCAAACCGACGAGGAATGGAAGGATGTGAGGCGCCGGGTCATCACCATTCTGGAAGCCACGAATCTGTTGCTCGTCCCCGGACGTCATATCGCAAAACCCGGAGAGAAAGCCGAGGATCCCAAAATCGAGCTTGCCCCCGAAGCGATTGAAGCTCTGGTGAATCAGGACCGTCCGAGCTGGATTCGTCTGGCGCACGGATTGCACGATGCGGCGTCGGAAGCGCTCGCGGCCGCCGATGCCAGGAGCACCGAATCCATCATGACCGCTGGTGAGAAGCTCGATCGCGCGTGTGAAAACTGTCACCAGAAATACTGGTATCCACCGAACGAAAACACTGTCGTAACTCCTGCCATTCCCTTGAGCGCCGCCGCGCCTCCGGATTTCGCAGCGAATTCCGGGCCGGCCGGCACGATCAAAGGTATCGTGCGGCTGGATGGAAAGGCGCCCGGCAATATCGTGATTCGAATGGGCGTCGATCCGGCGTGTTCGCGCTCAAACGATGGGAAACAAGTGACGCAGGACGTCGTTGTGACCGGCGCGAATGGCGGGCTCGCGAATGCGTTCATCAAGCTCCAGGGCAACTTCCCCGCATCCCCTGTGCCGGCCGAACCGGTCGTCGTCGATCAACGCGGATGCATCTATCGGCCCCGCGTGATCGGCGCGCGCGCCGGACAAACGTTACTGATCCGCAACGGCGATGGTTTCCTCCACAACGTGCACAGTTTGTCGGGCGTGAACAGTTTCAATGCCGGACAGGCCGGCACCGGAGCCGTCAATTCGTTTCAATTGAAAAGTGAAGACGCGATGCTGCAGTTGAAATGTGACTTGCATCGATGGATGACGGCTTATGTCGGCGTCGTCAATCATCCCTACTTCGCCGTCAGCGGAGATGGCGGCGCGTTCACGATCGATAAAGTGCCGGCGGGAACTCACACCATTCAGGCCTGGCACGAAAAATATGGCGTCATCACGCAAACGGTTCGCGTGACCGCCGGAGCCATGTCCACCGTGGATTTCAGCTATCCATCAAAGTAGGTAAGGATCTCTGTCTATTTCTTCGCAAGATATGCTTTGGCCTGCGCACCGACGATGTCGACGAGGTTGCCTATCGCGAGATTGACATCGATCAAATGCAACCCCCACATCGGAGTCAAATCTCCGGCGATGTCGTCAATGCGGGGATCTGCCGGATCGCCATGCACGGTGACCTCAAGGAACTGCGCATTCTCGTTCGACGCGCAGCGTGCGGTGAGCAATCCCGGCACGCTCACCCATGGCGTGTCGATGGTCTCGCCCGTGTTCACCCATGCTCTTGTCGCGACCGTTGATGTGATCGTGCGGCCCGTCGCCGAAAGATAGGCATGCAATTCGCCGCTGTCTCCGCCAAGCGCGGCGGGATTCGTGCAGGCCGCGACCATGTTCGGTTCGGTGACCTTTCCGAAAAGCGTGGTTGGCGGTGGCGGTACCGTGGAGCGGTACGATGCGTAGGTGATGACGCATCCTGTCTGCGATACCGAATGGCACAACGGAATTTTTTGAAACGTGCCGCCGGCATCTTTGTCGCGCGGGACGGAAATGGTCGTTCCCAGCAGGATCGCCGATACCAGGCGCGATTGGACCGGTTTGCCGTCGATTTCCTTCCGCATCAGCTCGGCGAGAATAAACGAGCCCTGCGAATGTCCGATCAGAACCACGCCGCGTCCCTTGTTGTCGTGCTCGAGGTAGTAATTCCACGCATCGCGCACATCGTCATAAGCCAGACCGCGGTCGAGACCGAAACGCGGCGAGTTCATGAGTGTCCGCAATCCCTGAAGCGTGACTTGCCGGTAGAGCGGCGCATACGGTTTGCACTTCGATCCGAAGCGGGCGAATTGCTGGTGAACGACGTTCAATTCCGCCGGATCCGCAGTCATATCCGCATTCGGTGTGCGCTGCGCCGAGACGGTGGGATAGACGTAGAAACAATCGATCGGAGCGTTCGGATCCGCCTTCCAGGTTTCGCGCGTCAGCTTCCCATTCGCCGCAACCACCGTCGCGGTGAGATCGACAGCGCACGCATCCTCTCTCCCCGGCCGGCACAGCCAGGTTTTCGAGTCGCTGTAGTCGTTGGGTTGTTGCGCGAGAAAACCAGCGGCGGCAGCTGCGAACAGCAGAATGAAGTTCGTCATCGGAGTGGCCTCCCTAACGGCGGGTGTATTATAGCGCCGCATGTCGGCGCTCGGGCTTTGTCAGTGGCTTGCGGGAACGTCGTGGAGCATTCAGCTGCACGAATCCCAGTACATGTACTCGCTCGTCGAGTCGGCGCACGTGCTGACGCTGACCGTGTTCGTCGGGCTTGCCGCCCTGCTCGATCTGCGTCTCATTGGCGTGACGTTGCGCCGCGTTCCCATCGAAGAGATGATCCAACGTCTCCTGCCCTGGCTCGTCGGCGGTTTCACGGTAATGGTGATCACGGGAGGAATGCTCTTTTACGCCATTCCAGTCCGATCATTTCAAAACGTGTTTTTCCGCGCGAAGATCGTGTTTCTCGTCCTTGCAGGCATCAACGTCTGGATATTTCATCGCGGCATCTATCGCAGCGTTGAAGAGTGGACGCGCGATGCGATCCCGCCGAAACGCGCCAGGATGGCGGGTGTCTTGTCGCTCCTGTTGTGGGCGTCGATCGTGATTGCCGGCCGCATGATTGCGTACAACTGGTTCGACTGTGACCTTCAACCGCAACCCGCGATCGTGAACTGGTGGGCGGGATGTGTCGTCGACTCGCACTGATGGATCCGCTTCCTTTTTTTCAATGGTGTGAAGCGTCGACGGTGGGGGCGGCGATCAAGAGCTCGACGTGGGCGTTCGCCGTCATCGAGTCGGCGCATCTGCTCGGATTAGCGTTGATCGGCGGCACTGTGCTGATCATGAATCTCCGCCTTCTCGGTTTAGGACTTCGTTCACAGCCGCTGTCTGAACTTCACCGTGATTTGCAGCCGTGGTTTACCGGCAGTTTGATCGTGATGATCTCCACCGGATTCGCGATGTTCCTGTCGGAAGCGGTGAAGTGTTACTACAGCACGCCATTTTGGGTGAAGATGTCGGCGCTGATCGTTGCGGTCATCTTCACTCTCACGATTCAACGACGCCTGATGCTGGCGGGTTCGAGTGCGCCTTCTGCACGAACGCAAAGGATCGTGGCTGTTATTTCGCTGTTGCTATGGTTCGTCGTCGGAGCCTCAGGGCGCTGGATCGGATTTTCGGGTTAGTTCAGAGTATTTGACGAAGCCTCAGTCTTCCAAAAATGATCAAGGTTTCTTGGGTGGGGTCGGCGGAGTGCCGCGCGGAGCGGCCGGTTCGGTCGGATCGGCTCCATCGCGCGGAGCGCCGGTGCCCGACGAACCGAGAAAAAGTTTGCGGCCGTCCGGGAATGTGATGTTGCGGCCGTTGGCGCGAAGCAGATTGTGATCGCGCGCCTGATAGCCGTCGACGACGATTTCGGTGCCGAATTTCAACGATTCTTTCGTGATGCCGCGGCGGAACAGCGTGTTGGGCGTGCCGCCTTCGACCATCCACTCCTGGGTTTTTCCGTCGGGAGTTTTCACGGCCACATGGATCCACGCGTGCGGATTCACCCACTCCACTTTCGTCACGGAGCCCTTCAGCAGCACCGGTCGATTCGGGTCGAACTCGCCTCCGAACGCGTGATGCGCCATCAAAGGAATGGCCGTGCACATGAGACTTGCCGCAATCGTGATCAACAGTTTCGCTCGCATGGTGTCACTGCTCCTTGTTCGGCTTTTTCTTCGCCGCTTCTTCCGATTCGCGTAATCGCGCGCCGCGAAGAATGTTGCCGAGGGCGTAGTTACCCTCGTGACAAGCGTATTCATACATCAAATCCGAGGTCGCCGGCCAAGTGAATTCGCCGGTCCACGGCCGCTCCCAGGTTGAGGGATCCTCGATGGTGAAGCGATACAGCAATGTGTTCTTGTCGACCCGCATGAAGCGTTCGACGACGTGCAGATTTTCCGTCGATCCACGAAAGCGCGTTTTGTCCGTGAAGTTCGTCGTGTCGACCACAAGCGTGTCGCCGTCCCAGCGGCCAATGGAATCGCCCATCCATTTTCGAATCGTCTTCGGAAGATGTTCGCCGCCGATTCGTACGACGCGAGCGTCGTGCACCATTTCCGTGAGGATCATTACCGTGTCGGACGTCTGCACAATTTGATGCAGGTTGTTGTAGAAGTAATCCGGCAATGCGGGCGGTCCGGAAGTGGATCCGAATCCGAGGATGCAGCGTTCGCCCAATGGCCGGCGCTCGGGATCGTCGTAAGAGCCTGGAGGCTCGAGACCTGGATCGAGGCTTTCGGCGGCATCCGACGTTGGTCGCGGCAATCGATTCGCGGCCGCGCGTGCGCGCGCTTCGGCCGTGAGAGGCGGAACGCGTCCATCCGGCGGATCGACGATCAATGAAGTACGGCGCTCGCCATTCACGATGGTGTAGTTCGATCCCGCATCCAACCAGAACGAGTTGTATCCGCCGACGTTGCCGTACGCTCCGGTCGTGCCGTCGCCGCCTTTGGGCGGAGCCGGCCGCTCGGCGCTGATCGGCAGGTCGCCGCGGGCTTTTTGTGCGGCGACGCGTTGTTCGAGTGCCGCCGCTTCCGCATCGGTCAGCACGCCTTTCGCGCCGGCGGAACGCTCCATGGGCGTCAGGGTCGCCAGATCGTACATGCCTTGAAGATCCGGATGACCATCCGGCATCCGCGGAATCGCCGTCGCGGCGGGCTTCTTCGCCGGGGATACGGATTGACCGGCAACCGAGACTCCCACGATTGCGATGACGAGCAGCACCATTAATAAGAGAGACGGCCGGCGCATCAGAACCTCCGTTTTACTGCGGCAGCGGTTTCTTCCGCCACTGCCCATACATCATTTCTTCAACAAACTCGACGCACTTGAAATCCAGAAGCTGAGCGTTCTTTTCGAGCCGACGGTACAACGGCATCGACATCTTCCACGGACGCGTGAAGACCTTCGAATCTTCGATCGTCGCCTCATACATCATCACGTCAGGCGACGTCCGCGTGTACCGCTCCACCACATGAAGTTCGTCGCTGTGAAAATTTCCGGCGCGATCAAACCAGGAATCTTCATTGAATCCGATGACGTCGACGACAAACGTGTCGCCTTCCCATTTGCCGGTCGATTGTCCCATCCACGAATCGGCAGGCGGCGCCCCCGGATTCTTTAAATAAATGTTGCGGGTCGCGCCGTCGTATTCGTAGGCGATGAAGAACGCTGAGGGGCTCTGGATGATCTGAAACGGATACGGCATATAGGTCGCGCGCGGAACTCCGGGCAGGTAGCACTTGATTTCAGGATCGCGGTCGAGCCAGTGCTCCTGATTTTCCTTCCGCTTGTCCAGCGCCCACGGTTGATAAGGAATATCGCCACCTTCGACGACACCGACTCCCGGCGGGACCGATCCCACCGCGCCCAGCGCCAGCACCGGCGGCGCCGGCACGGGCACGTACGGGCCCGGCCGGGTTTGCATTGCCGGACGAGCCATATGCATCTCGATATCGAAGTTTGCTTCATTATTGGTTTGCCAGATGCCGTTCATATCGGGGTGGCCATCCTTCAATCGAGGCGGTCGATATACCTGCGCCTGACTCTCCACAGGTCTCGCCGCAAACCATAAAACGCCTGCGGGGATGAGGCCAAGAACGAGCATAAACGCAACTGTTCGCAGCGGAGAATGCATGCCGCGATTGAATACCGCAACCGGAGCCGATGTCAAACAAATCGAATTTCGTTAGTGGTTAGTAAAGACACTTCATCCGGTTATCTGCATATCACGTTGGAGATGGGACGTCCCGACATTTGAAATATTGCGGAGCATCTTCTGAATATGTCAAACGTCGGGATGTCCCATCTCCAACGTGATATGCAGATAACCGGATGAGGTACCCCGCAGGATTAATTCAGGGCGGACCCACTTCCCGAATTTCGGGTAATATCCTCCGATGCGAAGAAGCCTGGTGGCCATAGGGATTCTGCTCGCGTGCGCCTCCACTCTTGCAGCGCAGTGTCCTCCTGCGGCGCCGTTTGATTTTGCACGCGGCGCGCAGTGGACCGGCTGGAGTCCCGACGTCACGAACACACACTTTCAATCCACAGCGCAAGCCGGTCTGAGTCTCGCCGACATTCCCAAACTCAAATTACGCTGGGCTTTCGGATTTCCCTCCGCAACGATGGCGTTCGCGCCGCCAACCGTTTCCGGCGGCCGGCTCTTCGTCGGAAGCCAAAGCGGCGACGTCTATTCTCTCGATGCGCGGACAGGTTGCGTCATCTGGACGTTCAAGGCCGGCGGCGGCGTGCGGACAGCGATCGCTTTATCGAAGGACGCGGCCTACTTCGGCGACCTTCACGCAACGGCGTACGCCGTGAGCATCGAATCCGGCAAGCTCCTGTGGAGCCGCAAACTCGACGATCATCCAGGCGCGCGAATCACGGGATCGCCCACGCTTTACCAGAATCGACTGTTCGTCCCGGTGTCTTCCTTTGAGGAAGGACAGGGCAGCAACGCGCAATACGAGTGCTGCACATTTCGCGGCAGCGTCGCCGCTCTGGACGTCAAGGATGGAACTGTCGTTTGGCAGCGCTACACGATTGCGGACGAACCGAAGACGATCGGAAAGAATGCCTCCGGCGCGGCACGCAAGGGTCCCGCCGGCGCCGCTGTGTGGTCTTCTCCGACAATCGATGCTAAACGCCGGTTGGTGTACGTCGCTACCGGCAACATGTACACCGAGCCCCAGCAGCCCACCAGCGATGCCGTCCTGGCGCTGGATCTCGACAAAGGCACGATCGTGTGGACCGCCCAGGTCACGCCGAAAGATGTATTCGTTGTCGGCTGCGGTCCCGCGAGAGGAGCGAACTGTCCACCGGACGTGGGGCCGGACTTCGATTTCGGTAATTCGCCCATGCTGACCACGCTCGCCGGAGGACGCGACATCATTGTGCTCGGTCAAAAATCCGGAGTCGGATGGGCGCTCGATCCCGACAGGAAGGGCGCGGTGATCTGGCAATATCGTGCGGGCAAGGGAAGTGCCCTCGGTGGAATGGAGTTTGGATCAGCGCTCGACAGCCAAAACGCCTACTTTCCGGTTTCCGACATTTTGAATCCGCAGCCCGGAGGTTTGCATGCGGTCAAACTCGCCACCGGCGAACGTGCGTGGTTGGCCGAGCCGCCTCCGCTCAAATGCAAAGCCGGCCGAGGTTGCAATCCTGCTTTATCGGCGCCGATCACGGTGATTCCCGGAGCGATCTTCGCCGGTTCCGCCGACGGCGGAATCCGGGCGTACTCCGCCAAAGATGGAACAATCCTCTGGGACTTCGACACCAATCGCTCGTTTGAAACGATCAATGGAGTCACTGCGAACGGCGGATCGATCAACGCCGCCGGCCCGACCGTCGCCGGTGGCATGCTGTTCGTGAGCTCCGGCTACAGCGCATTTGGCGGCCGCGCCGGAAATGTCCTCCTCGCCTTCGCCGTCGAACACTAGGTCCAGTCACACGTAATTCTTAACGGCACGGTGCCCCACTCGCTTCGCTCGGGTACTGTGGGTCGCCTGCGACCAATTGCGGGCGAATGCCGCAGAGTACCCGAGCGAAGCGAGTGGGGCACCGAGGATAAGACGTAAAGATTTAGCTGGGACGCCAGACCAGGTCTACTGGTCTAATCACGTCCTATTGCATTTCTGAAGTCCACCCTTTATAAATGTTCCGCTTTTGGGGCCGTCAGGTAAGTCTTCTCAAGGACGGCCTGTCTGGACCAAACCCTAGCAAGGAAGCGAAGGTACTTCTCTGTTGAACCCTACATGTTGTTGCCGGATTGGATTGTTCAGCGGCTTGTTCGGCCTGGCGCTGGCGCTCCTCTTTCCCGTCGTATCGAATGCCCAGACAGGGGACTCGACGACGTATTTGCCGATCGTTCAGGCGCTCGATGGAATGGACCTCGGTCTCGCTTTTTCAAATCCCACACTGACCGCTGTAAAAGTAACCTTGACGGCCAGGAGCTATTCCGGTGTCGTCATCACAGGTAAAGACATCACGAATCCGGCCACCATCGATTTGGCGGCCTCGGGTCAGCGCGCGGTTCGAGCCATTGATGTCTTTGGCGGCGGCATCGCCGACAAGAGGGGATGGATTGAGGTGCGGTCGTCGTCTTCCGCGATTACCGGATTCTTCCTCGCGTTCGATTCCGGCCTTACGTCCATGGATGGCGCGGCATTGCAGAGCGCGCCGTCTTCACGGATTATTTTTCCGAAAATTACCGCCACGACCGAGTCATCGAGCTTCATCAGCGTGGTTAACGTTGCGCCTGCAACCGTGTCGGCTTCCGCGTCGCTTTATGACGACAACGGAAATCTGATCCAGCGTACCCCGATTGATCTCGAGGGCTATTCGGGCTTTTCCCGTGCGGTCACGGATCTGTTTCCATCCGTGAGGTCCATGGACGGATACGCCGTTGTGGAAACGGCCGCAAGCGTGTTCGGTCCCGCAAAGGAAAGCCTGATCGGTTTGGAAACATACCAGCATCGCAGCGACATAGCCGTTCTGAATGGTGCCTCCGAATCGGCAAGCCAGCGCACGGGTTACCTTCCGCATTTCGTCAATGGCGCGGGTTACCGGACGACGGTAACGCTCGTCAATTATTCCGGGCAAGCGCAGGATGTACGGCTGACGGCGGTTGTGGAATCGACGAATACTTCAGCCGGCACGATCGGCCCGACCGCCGTGCGCAACATTCCGGCGCATGGCCGTCTCAGCGTACCGCTGGAAGCGCTCTTTGGTTTTGCCGGCGGCACGATGATCACGGGGTATCTCCAATGGGAGGTTCAGGGGAACACTGCCGGTCTGCTCGGCGCGTTGGATTACGGAACAACCGACGGCGTTCTCCTGACGGCCATTCCGGCCCAAACCAGTTTCTCAGACCTGCTGTTCTCTCAAATCGCGCAAGGGGCCGGCTATTACACCGGCCTGGCGTTTCTCAACCCGAATCCCAATCCTTCGACGATCACGGTCGCTGCTTTCGATCCTGCCGGAAAGCTGCTCGGCATGGTGGATTTCGTTCTTGCACCGGGCGAGCGGCGCGCGCGGGTTTTGCAGGAACTTCTGCCCGCGCTGGGCGATCAGTTGGGCGGTTACGTTCGAGTGACGGCAACGAAGCCGATATTTGCCTTCGAAGTTTTCGGCTCCGCGTCCGCACCAGTCTTTCTGGCCAACGCCGCCGTTCGAGGCGCTCAGCTTCAGCCTCAATTCAGCGGAAGGGCCGTCAGCGCCGCGACGGGTGCAACGGTTTTATCGGCGAACTCTTCGTCATCGATTTCCTTTCCGCCGGGCGCCCTTGGAAAAGACACCGTTATATCGTTAGGTCAGCCGGCGTTACTGCCTCCTGCACCTTCGCTGACCGAGAAACTCATTGCATCCGTAGAGGCGTTGCCTTCGGGGACGCAACTGACAGTGCCGGTCCCTTTGACCTTTCCGCTGGCCGTTCAGCTCGAACCCGGCGCTACCCTTCCCGTTCTACTGTTCGACCCGAACACGATAAGGTTTAGCTCCGCCGGAACGGCCGTCGTCGATGATTCGGGACGAACCGCCACGACATTCGTGACGCACTTCAGCACCTATGTTGTGGCGCTGTCCGATCAAGCGCTCATGACGCTGGACTCGATCAGTCCGGCCTCTGCGCGTCCGGGAGCGGCCGTGACGATTTCCGGCAAGGGCTTCAGCTCCAGTGTTTCGGAAAACATCGTGACCTTTGCCGGCGCCGACAATTCCGCTCTTGCCGCCGTTGTCAGTACGGCTTCACCAACATCGCTGAAGGTGACGGTTCCTGCTGGGGCGATTACCGGCAATCTGATTGTCAAGGTCGGCGACAAAAGTTCCGTCGGTGTTTCCTTCACTGTCCAGAACGACAAGCCGAAACCGGTAGTCGACTCTATAACGCCGGTGAGTATTGGCGCCGACTCGACTTCGGTAGAGATGAGCGTTGCCGGAAGCAGTTTTGATTCAACGTCGCAGGTCCAGGTAGATGGAACAGCGATGAGCACGACGTATGCCGATCCCACGCTGCTGACGGCCCACTTGAGCGGCGCCGCGCTGTTTCCGGGCGAGCATCACGTCCGTGTTTTCTCGCCGGCGCCGGGCGGAGGGACGTCGGATGTGGCGAAGCCGTACGTGATCGGTTTTCCGGTTCCGGCCATCAAGACCGTTTCGCCCGGAACCGCGCAGCGCGGCCAGTCGCTGGGCATCGCGATTTCCGGAACTGGATTCACCTCGCAGTCGAAGGTAGTGCTCAATGATTCCGCGGTTGATTCGACCTTCGTCGACAGCGCAACGCTTCAGTTCACGCTCAACCCGCTTACAGCAGGCAATCAATACATTGTTGTGGTTAATCCCGCGCCGATGGGCGGAACCTCGAACAGCGCCGTTGTCAGCGTCAGCGATCCCGCTCCACCGCCGTCGGCCGGCGGCGGAGGGGGGGCGCCGGCGCCCGCACCAGCACCCGTGCCCGCTCCTGCTCCCGAGCCGATCGCGATAGTTGCGTTAGCTACACCTTCAGGGGGCTCGGCTCAGGTCGCGACACAAGTTCCGATCACCGTCGAGTTGAGGGCTGCGGGCGGACAGCCTCTTTCGGCTCGCCAGGCGGCTTTCGCTGTGACTTCCGGAGGCGGATCGCTGAACGCCGTATCCGCAGCGAGCGACGGCCTGGGCCGTGTCACGGTGATGCTGACTCTCGGATTCAAGGCTGGGTTGAATCGTGTCGTCGTCACCGCGGAAGGTGTCTCCACGACTTTCGATGTGAGCGGAGTTGCCGGACCGGCGACTCAACTCGTCGTCAGCGCCACTCCAGATACTGTCGCGGCGAATAGCGAAATGACATTGTCGGTGACCGCCAGGGACCAGTTCGGCAACGCCGCAACAATCGGAACGCCTGTTTCACTTTCGTCCACCGCGAGTTCATTTACGTTCGGGACAGTGAGTCCCGTCGTGAGCGGAGCCGTCTCCGCGACATTCAAAGCAACTCGAGCGCAGACGTATCAAGTCACCGCGTCAAGTACGAGCCTCAGTTCCTCATCGATCGATATCGTTGTCATTCCGGCGGTGCTGAGTACGGTTGCTCTGTCGGTTAGTCCGCTGACGGCCACCGCGGATGTGAATCGTGTCGTGACGATCAAATTTCAAGACGACTTCGGCAACGTCGTCACCAGCGCGAACAACGCTTATTCGTTGAGTCTGCCGTCAGCCTTGATTCCAACGATCGGGTTTACGCGAACAAACGGCGTGGTGGAACAGCCGATCCGCGCAACCGTCGTGGGGACGTACCGCATTGCGGTTGCTTCCACGGGTCTGATCAGTACACCGCCGGTCGATATTTCGGTGACGGCCGCGCCGGCCGCAAAACTTGTGGTCTCGGCAAATCCGTCGAACATCGTTGCTCGCATGAGCACCACGCTCACAGTTGCGGTGACGGACGCCTTCAACAATGTTGTGGCGTCGGCGAATCCACCGGTGACTTTGAATGCCGTCTCGACCGGGTTCGGCACGTTTGGAACTCTCAGTACTTTCGCGAACGGCATCGCCAACGCGAGTTTTCAATCGAGCATACCTGCGTCCTATTCGATTACGGCCGCGGCTTCGGGTTTGGCCGGCGGCTCTGTCAACGTTAACGTCGCGGCGATTGTAACTACGGGCTACACCATTTCGACGGTAGCCGGTCAATCCGTGATCGCGGAAGGCGGGCAGGCCGCCGATCAATCGTTGTCGGGCCTGTCGGATGTCGCGATCGATGCAAGCGGCAACTTATATATCCCCTCGTCCACCCGGCACAAAG
Organism: uncultured Solibacteraceae bacterium; assembly: GCA_964584785.1. Classification (GTDB taxonomy): domain Bacteria; phylum Acidobacteriota; class Terriglobia; order 20CM-2-55-15; family 20CM-2-55-15; genus JAHFTY01. Next base: position 12,312 of record CAZPBY010000025.1, on the reverse strand, counting down.
TATTCAGGCTCGCGACGGACGGAACGATGACCACGGTTGCCGGCACGGGAACTCCCGGTCCTGCAGGCGACGGCGGGCCCGCACTTTTAGCTCAATTGAAACAACCCACATCCGTTGCTCTCGACGCGAGCGGAAATTTATACATCGCCGACACATTGAATCAGCGCGTCCGGATGGTGACGCCGGACGGCACAATCAGGTCCTTCGCCGGCACCGGCGAAGCCGCGTCCGCCGGCGATGGCGGACTGGCGCTTCTGGCCTCATTGAATCGTCCTGGCGGTTTGAGTCTGGACGCTTCAGGCAACCTGTACATCTCCGAGGTCGCCAGAATACGAAAGGTCGAAAGGGCGACGGGGCGGATCACCACCATTGCGGGAACCGGTAATCCCGGTTTTACCGGCGACGGCGGTCCTGCGACAGCCGCTCAACTATCGGACTTCAGCTTGCCTAACCGCCTCGCATTCGACGCCAGCGGCAATCTGTACATTCCAGATACCGGCAATGGACGTATTCGCCGCGTCAACGCCGAGGGAATCATCACGACGTTTGCCGGAACGACCGGCATCACTCCCAATAACGGCAACGGCGGACCCGCCACGGCTGCAACCATGTGGCCAAGCGGACTTGTGATGGGACCAGGCGGCGTGCTCTATGTCATCAGCGGCGACAGTATTCGAAAGATACTTCCGGACGGAACGATCGATCGGGTTACGGAGATCTACTACCCATCCGGTGGTGTGGCGCTCGACGCCGGCGGCAACATCGTTCTTCCGGCCGACATGTTCAGGGAAGTATTTCGCGTTACTCCGGGTGGAACCGCCACGGCCATCGCGGGGAAATTCCGTGGCTACTCCGGAGACTCGGGGCCGGCGACGTCGGCACAGCTGAACTCACCTCTCCAACTCGCGACGGATGAGTCCGGCAATCTCTGGATCAATGATTATTTCAACGGCCGAATTCGCCAGGTCGATCCGAACGGCACGATCCATACGGTCGCGCAACAGGACGATTTCGGTTTCGGCGCCGTTTTGGCGAACCGTGGAGACCTTTATTTTGGCGACGATCGTCATTACCGCGTACTCAAGCGGGCGGCCGACGGAACACAGTCTACGGTCGCGGGTACCGGAAACTCCGGATTCAGCGGCGATGGCGGTCCCGCAACATCAGCGCAGATTCGAGACGTGTCCGGCCTGGCGATCGATGCCTTCGGCAATTTGTATATCGCGGATACGGGAAACTACAGAGTTCGCAAAGTCAGCGCTAACGGAACGATTACCACGATTGCCGGAACCGGCGGTCAAGGCTCTGATGGCGATGGCGGCCAGGCTACCGCAGCGAAAGTGTACCCGCGCGATGTCGCTGTCGATGACGCAGGCAACGTTTATATCCTCGATGGTGAACCTTTTTTTGGCCGCGCCATCGTTAGAAGAATCGATCTGAACGGCGTCATCAACGTCGTTCCCGGCACACCCGTACTGGCGATGTCGCTTCGTTCCGGATTCCTGTTCACAGCGAACAAACTATGGGCGAATGAGATTTATCGAAGCCTCGGCAAGGATACGGCGAGAATCGCGGGCATTTCGACTGCGGAGTTCGAGGGCTATGGTCTGTCCGGCGACGGCGGACCGGCGAAAATGGCCGCGCTGAATGCGGACTACCTCAGCGCCAGTCCGTCGGGAGACATCTTCATTTCGGACAGCCGTAACCACGTCGTCCGCAAGTTGACGCCGGTACCGGAAGGTTTGGCCGCGCTCTCCGCTGCGCCGGTCGGAATTTATCTCCGTACGGCCGACAAGGCGCAGGCCACGCTGAACATCGCGCTTGACGGGAATGGCACGTTCGCATGGACCGCGGCAACTTCAGCGTCTGGGAACTGGCTGAGCATCGATCGGACAACCGGAACTGGAAATGCCGCAGTGACGGTTACCGTGAACGCCGGCTCTCTTCCGGCCGGCTCATACACCGGCTCCGTGACGATTTCATCTTCCGCCGCCGTGAACGGATCTGTAACCGTTCCGGTAACCATGACCGTGCTGCCTCCCGTGCTGTCCTCGGTTTCCCCGACCGTCGTCGCCACCGGAACAGCAGTGTGGATGACCTTCACCGGTGCGAACCTGTCCAACTCATCCGCTCAATTTTCAGGTTCCGGAGTGGCGGTTCAATACGCCATTCCGATCAATTCAAATTCGGCCATAGCTTTGCTGCAGGTGGATTCTGCGGCGACCTCCGGAACTCGCTCCGTGTATCTGTCCACGCCACATGGATCCAGCAACGCACTTAGTGTGACGGTTGCTCGCACACCAACGCTTACCAGTATCGCACCCACATCCGCCAGCCTTGGCGAAGCGGTATCGCTCACGATCAAAGGAACCGATTTCGTCCCAGGAGCGACAAACGTTACCGTGGCGGGAGGGAGTGCCGTCGTCTCGAACATATCGGTTATCGACTCAACAACGATAACGTGTACGCTGACGATCCCGGTGAACGCAGAGGCCGGTTCGAGGAGCATAGCCGTTAACGTGAATACCATCACAACGAATGCTCTGCCGTTCTCCGTCGTAGTACCGGCCGCGACAACTATCACTCCGGCTTACGCCAATCAGGGCGGTTCGCTCGCAGTAACAATCAAAGGCCAGAATTTTGCCGTTGGTACAATTTCCGTTTTGACCGAATCGGGCATCATCGCGACGAATGTTTCCAGGGTCGATTCCGCGACCATTACCTGTACGCTGTCGCTAGATGCGGCCGTGCCCATCGGAAATCGAAACCTTAGAGTGAGCATCAACGGCTACATCACAAACGCGGTTGGATTCGTGGTCAACCCTTCCGGCTTCGGTACCACGCCAACTCAGTTGCAAGTGTCGCTGCTTGCCGGTTCAAATACCGCCGCCGGTTTCATCGACGGCACAGGCGCGGACGCGCGATTCGCATATCCATCCGGGATCTGGGGCGATGCATCGGGGATTTACGTTGCCGATCACTACAACGAAACCATTCGCAAGATCGATCGCGTTACCGGGGCGGTCACTACTTTTGTCAGTCCCCTGGGCTCGGATTCTTACGTCAACCACCTGTGGGGAGATGAGACGAACCTGTACGTCACGGTGAACGGTGGCGCCATCTACAAGATCAACAGGGCGACCAAAGTCTGGAGCGTCTTGAATACTGAAGTCGGCTACTGGACCACTGCGCTATGGGGCGATGGCGCAGGCTCCCTCTATGTTGCAAAAGGGAACGGCATCTGGCGGCTGTCTCTTGCCACGCAAAAATTAACGCTCTTTGCAGGACCGGATCCATTCACGACGCCGGAACCGCTATCGGGAGCTGTCGACGGCATTGGCACTGCGGCCCGGTTTAATCTTCCCCTGGGCATTTGGGGCGATGGTATCAATCTGTACGTTACCGATGCGTACAACAAGACGATTCGTAAAATAGTGATCTCTACTGGTGAAGTCACCACGCTGGCAGGACTCGCTCAGAATGAAGGATCAACCGATGGTATCGGAACAAGCGCCCGCTTCTACTTCCCGAGCGGAATTTGGGGCGATGGTACGAATCTCTTCATTACCGACGGTTCGCTGATCCGGAAGGTCGTCATCGCCACACGCGAAGTCACAACGGTCACCGGCCGTCAATACTTCGGGTATTTATTCTCCAGCGGAACCGGTCCGTCAGCTTACTTCACTCCGGAGTTCATATGGAGCGACGGGACGGATTTCTTTTTCTCCGCTACTTCAAACGAAGTTGTGGCCAAGGGTCACTGGGTCACCACACCACCGGCCTTGAGCAGCATCAGTCCGTCCAGAGCGGCTCCAGGAACTTCGCTCAACGTGACCCTGACGGGTGTCAACTTCGCGCCCACAGCGTCCATTAGCGCGGGTCCGGATGTAACGGTCAGTAACGTGATCGTCACAAGTAATTCCACCATCACCGCGACGCTTTCGATTGCTGCCGGCGCCGGTTCGGGGCCGCGCGACGTCAGTGTTTATACTCCATTCGGTTCGAGCTATAGCCGCAGCTTCACAATTTCAACATCGCCTTAGCAGCCACGAGCTACACCTCTCGACGGGGAAGAACCAGAATCAACATGCCGAGAGCGAGGTACGCCGTTGCGAACTGATACGCGATGCGGGCGTCGGAACTGCTCAAGTGCCAGGGCAGATACATGTTCCCATCGATCGTTGCCGAGTGAATCACTCCGAAGAAACTGAAGACCGCAAGAATCATCAGGTAAAACACCGACTTTCGAAAATTGCGATCGATCAATTCGGCAAGGAATCCGCCCCACAACATCGCGGTCAAAATAAATCCGTTTCCCAGAGCCTGTGTGACCAGCATTTCGGGGAGGCCCGCTCCGGGCGCGCTCAAAGCAGTGCTGTAGTTTGCGGGAGGAACGAACGTGGAGAGCTTGATCGAAAGCAATCGCGCCACCGTCGGAAAAAATGCAAAGGCGACCGCGGGCGCGTGCCGGACCGGGCACGCATGGAAAGCCTGGCAGGTAATATCGATCGCGACAAAAATCAGAATCGGCGCCAGGACGGCTCTCGGGATCAACTCCACGATGAATCCGATGTAGCCGAGGATTCCGCCGAGACCAATAAACAGTCCGGTCAGCAGCGTGTATCCGGCGCGGCTTCCCATCTTCTTGTAAGCTGGCTGTCCGATGTATGGCGTGGACTGCGCGACGCCGCCAAACACACCCGCGACGAGTGTGGAAACGGCTTCGGTCAGGAGGATGTCGCGGGTATCGAAATCGTCGCCGGCGACGCGAGCGCTTTCCGTCACGTTGATCCCGCCGACCACCGTGAGCAGCCCGAAGGGAATTGCGATGGGCAGGTATTTCAGCGCCTCCGCGATGCCTTTCACGAAAGCCAGCGTCGGCACGGGAAAACCGAAATGCAACTCGGCGTGCGGCGGCGCGTATGTCCCACCGGCGAGGCCCGCCGGTCCAAGCACATAATAAAGGATGGTGCCCACGCCCACCGCAGCGAGAACTCCCGGAATGCGGAACGGCAAATGAATTTCAGCGACCAGCGTGTAAAGGATCAGCCCGAGAGCGATCATTCCGACGACGGGCATGCCGAAGATGTCGACGAGAGGAACGAAGCCGATCAACGCGATTCCGATACCGGCAAGAGACCCGAGCAGTCCGGCCTGCGGCACGACTTTCTGCACCCACCCGCCGGCGAACGAAAGAATCAACTTCACGATTCCGATGAAGAACATCGTCGCCATGCCGATGTACCACGTCATCATCGCGGCGTCTTCGGGCGACATGCCGCGCCCCTTGAGCGCGACGAAAGCGGGCCCCAGAACGGTCAGCGCGATGCCGATCGTGGACGGTGTGTCCAGCCCGAGCGGCATCGCGGTCACGGTCGGATTGTTCGCGCGTCGCGCCAGTCGAAACGCCATCAGGGTGTAAACGATGTCACCGAACAACACACCGAACGCCGTTCCGGGAAACATCCGCTTGTAGACAACGTCGGCGGGGAACTGAAAACCCAGAGTCAGGATGCCGGCCAGAAACGACAACACCGTGACGTTGTCGAACATCAGGCCAAAGAAACCGTTGAAGTCACCCGCCGTGAACCATTGGTAGGATCGCGCGCTCGTCGTCGATGTGGTGGTCATAAATTGCCGCGATTATAATTCGGATATGAAGAAAGTCATCATCCGCTACTGCGTGGTTTGACCGTCCTATCCTCCTCGAGCGGCCCGTGTGGCCGCTTTACTGAAGAAAGAACTCTCGGCGAATGTTGAAACCGTGAAGGGAAACGTCGGCGAATTCACCGTCTGGGTCGACGACAAACGCATCTCGACCAAAGGCTGGCTCCGCTTCCCCGCCGACCGCAAAATCCTGGAAGCCGTCCGCACGGAATTAAAATCATAACGATCGTATCCGCGCAAACTCGACGCGGGTTGCGCGGCGCAGAATGTGAACGTCAACCGCCATTGCTACTCGGGCAAGATATGAAACCGACGGTTGCGGCCGAAGCGGTAGAGGCTGAAATCCCGACGATCGAGCGTGAAGACGACATCGAGATTCTCTCGTTCGGCGAGGTAGACCAGCGAGGCATCCGCCAGCTGAGGTTCGATATTTCTATACTTTCGGAGAAAGGCAGCGATCCACGGTGCAGCCTCTTCCCCAAGCGGCGGGACCGCAATTTTTCGCGAATTTACCCAGACGAACATGTGCTGAATGGCTTCCGGAGCCGATCGGAGCAGCCACGCGGCTTCGGCAAGAACCGGCCAGCTGGTAAGAAAGGGTAGCGCGATGGAATGCAGTTGTTCTGTACATTGCTCGTGAAATGGATCATCGCCCGCGAGTGCGGCGACGAGAGGCCCCGTGTCGAGCAGAACGCGGTGAAACATTCCGGCCGAATCCCTCCATCTGCGCATTGTTGGTAAGCAGGTCCGGTGGCGTACCTCTGGCGATTCCCAGCCCTCCGGTGCGCATCAACTCCACGTACGCGCTTTCAGTTTGTGACAGGTGAGCCTCCAAAGCTTCACGCACAATAACTGCCTCCGATTTACGCTGACTGTGAGCGCGCTCAGAAAGCTTTTCATGGATCTCTGCTGAGATCCTCGTGGTGATTCGCCGGTCCATGTCAGACAGACTACCACGTTTGGCTGACAACAGGCAAACACAGGTTCGCGCTTCGATTGAAGAACGTAAAAGCCGAGGAAGCCGCGATTTCCAGGCCCAACGCAGAAGACTCGGCCGTAAAGAAGAAAGTTTGAGCAGAAAGAAGAAAAATAAAGCAGAAAGAAGAAAGATACGGCAGGGAGAAGAAAGTTGGAGCAGAAGGCGGAATGTTTCGTCTCAAAGAAGAATGTTCAAACGTAAAGAAGAAAGTTTAGTCCGCGGGCGAAAAGATGACTCCAAAAGAAGAATGTTCCATCCAAAAGAACAATGTGCGCGCCTTCAGGTCGAACTGCCAAAGTAATCGGCGATCAGTTTTGTCGCGACGGCGCGTCCGGTAATTCATTATTGCGGTGGACCGTACGTGCGTGGGAGTGGCTTGTCGAAAATGTCCCACTTGTACTGTTGCTGAATTCGTGTGCGGAGTTCCGACATCAGTGGCGGGCCGTTGTCGCTATTGGTCATGAGAACGACTCCGTAGCCCTTGGCTCGATGCGCGATCATGTAACACTGGAATCCCCAGTTGCTGCCGCCATGCATGAAGTACCAGCCTTCGCCTTGCTTCTCGACTTGAAACCCGACGGCGTAAGGTCCAACGCCGACGGGAGTGATCATCTCCTGCACCGAGGCCTGCGACAGCACGCGATTCGATTGCCCAAGCAGCGATTTCTGAACTTCGATCAAGAACTTCGCGAGGTCGGCCGGCGTCGTCCACAATCCTGCGGCGGCATGCTCCGGATAGACGTGCCAGGGATCGCCCATTCTCGCGCCGTTGCGATCATGCGCGCGGGCCGCTTGTTTCTCGCGTGACTTTGGCAAGGGCTGTTCGTAGGTACTGTTCGTCATACCGAGCGGATTCAGAACCCACTGCTGGGCAAGCTCCGGAAGCGCTTTGCCGGCAGCCTCCGTCAGCACCAGTTCTTCGATCATCACCGCGCCGCCCGAATACTTGAACCCGGTCAGCGGAGGACGCTCCAGGCGGACCTTCGGACGATTCGACGGCGGTTCGCCGTCGAGAATCTGGACAACGGTGGGAAGAGGCGCGCCGGGCGCATAGCCCGGAAATCCAAAACCGTCGCCGGTTCCGGACGTGTGACTCATCAACATCCGCGGCGTCACCGGCCGATCCCTGGTGAATTCGCCGCCGGGGAGTTTCCACGACTTCAAAATGGTGTTGATGTCTTGATCCAGCTTGAACCGGCCGTCTTGTATCGCTTTCATCGATGTCATCGCGGCCACGGTCTTGCTGATCGACGCTGCTTGAAACATGGTGTCGGTCGTGACCGGCGCGCCGGTCTCGGCGTCGGCAATGCCGTAGCCCTTCGACCAATCGATTTTGAAATCCTTGATGACCGCGATACTGACGCCCGGCACATGGAACTGCGCCAACAGTTGCTTGACCGTCGCGTCGTCGAGCGGTCGCGCTGGCGTTTGAGCGAAGGCCACGGACGTCATCAGCAAAACGACAATTGCGATTTTGCGCATGATTGATTCTCCGGCGAGCAGGCTCACTATACGTCAGCATGGGTTGAACCCGCCAGGCAGCGACTGTAGACTACGGCAAATTCCATGCGGCTTCTGAACTAACGGGAGTGCACGACATGATCAAGATTCGAAAGAGCGAAGAGCGCGGCCACGCTGATCGCGGTTGGCTGAATTCCTATTTCACGTTTTCTTTTGCGGAATACCAGGATCCTTTACAGATGGGTTTTCGTTCGCTCCGCGTGATCAACGATGATCGTGTGGCTCCAGGGAAAGGTTTTGGCCCGCATGCACACCGGGACATGGAAATCATCACCTACGTTCTTGAGGGACATCTTCTTCATCGCGACAGTACCGGCGAGGAACATGTGCTGGGGCCCAACCGGATCCAAACCATGTCTGCGGGAGACGGTGTGGTGCACAGCGAATTCAATGCGTCCGCTGAAGAGCCCGTGCATTTCATACAGATCTGGATCGAACCGCACGCCGAGGACTTGAAGCCTTCTTATCAGGAGATTGTTTTTGACCCCACGGAGAAGCGCGGACGTTTCCGGCTTTTGGCTGCACCCGAGCGCGGCAACGAACCGGCAACCATAATTCATCAGGATGCGCGTTTATATGTGGCCGAGCTTCGGGCCGCCGAGGCGGTTCAACAGGTGCTGGCGCCACAACGGTACGCGTGGGTTCAAGTGGTGCGCGGTAACGTCACTCTGAACGGGCAGCGTTTGAGGGAGGGCGATGGCGCCGCCGTCAGCGGCGAATCACAGCTGTCGCTTGCAGGTATCGCTCCCGGCGGAGGAGAGGTCCTGCTTTTCGATTTATCCTGACGCCGGACAAATGACACAACCGATCGTGCTCGTTATTTTCTATTCCCAATGCGGCCATACCGAAAAGTTAGCCTTGGCCGCTGCCGTGGGCGCCGTGCAGGGACGCGCTTCCATACGGCTGCGCCGCCTGCCCGATATTGGCGAAGTCGAAGAATGCAGAGAAGCGCTGGAGCGGATGCAGAGAGAATACATCGCTCCAGGTGAAATGGACGTTCTTGGCGCGGATGCGCTCCTTCTGGCGTCTCCGCCGAACCTCGGCGCGTCTTCAGCCGAATGGACGAATTTTCTGGCGTTACTTAGGAAATTGCGGTCCGAAGGAAAACTTCCGCGCATGACCGCGGCCGCAGTTCACGCCGGAAACGATGCAACCCTCGAATCGTTCAACCAGGCGATCATCGATCTTGGGTTCTCCACATTGCCGCCCGATCACACCGAACCCGGCGGCGTGGAGCGCGCCGCTGCCCTCGGCCGCAATTTAGCCGCAGTGAGCCGCGACAAAGTCCGCAGGTAGTTGTGTTCAAGACCGCACGGTTTTTTCTCGCGCCGAAGCCAGCACGAACTCCACCTTCGCGGTGAGGTACGGCACAGCGATCGTTTCACCATTTGACGCGGTTCCAGGCTCCTTCTCGAAGAAGTCGACAACGAGCCGATCCTTGACCGCGAACACGACGTCCGTGTCGAGATACGGATCGAGATTCCGGAAGATGTGGGTGATCAGCGGCGCGAAACCGTCGGCGGACACTTCGAAGTGAACATGAGCGGGGCGAAAGGGGCTGACACCCGTTCGAGTGATCAAGTCACCGGCGGGCCCGTCGAGGGGGATGGAATAACCGATCGGCGTCACGCTGCGAATGATAAAGCTGCCGCTCGCATCCGTGCGATAAGCGCCACGCAGATACGGGCCGTCCTGTCCGGGTCGCTGCGCCTCATAAATGCCTTCGCCGTCCGGTTGCCACACGTCGACAATCGCGTTCGGAATCGGCGCACCGGCGAGCGATCGGACAGATCCCGTGAGGACCAGCGGTTTCCCCGGCGCATCGGCGGCCATGTTCGCACCGTTTGCAAATTCGGGGGAATTGCGAACGTGAAACGGGCCCATGATCGTCGAAGGAGTCGCCGCATCGGGCATCCGGTGATTGATGGCGTCGACAAGAATCGACACACCGAGCACGTCCGAGAGAAGAATAAATTCCTGGCGCTTTTCGTCGCAGGTCTGTCCCACCCGCGTCAGAAAATCGATGGCGGTCCGCCACTCCTGTTCGGTGGGCTCGACATCGCTCACGAACCCATGCAGATGCCGGATCAGCGACGCGAGCACGGTGCGGAGTCGCGGATCACGACACGCGCTGTATCGATCGATGACGAGGCCGGTGATGTTCTGTTCGGTCGTGTTTCTCATGAATTGCTCCCGTTCGGACTTTACGATTTGACAACTGCCGATGCGAGCGGTAAAAGCGCTCCGAGAGAAAGGGAGGAGAGACGATGAAAAAACTGCTATGGGCTTTCTTGATGATGCTGCTGATTTCGACCGGGTCATCTGCACAGTCGCAAAAAGCGGACAAGAAATCCGAACCGTCGATGAGTAATGCAAAGGGCGGATCGGTGGACCAGGTTTTGATGGATATCGAGAGGAAATGGACGGCGACCGACTTGAAAAGCGATAGCGCGGGGCTGGCGGAGATCCTGGCCGACAGCTGGTCGGGAATCAACACCGAGGGCAAGGTGGAAAGCCGCGCCGAACGGCTCGACAGCACGAAAAAATCCAAGCTGACGCGCTCCGAAGTCAGCGACATGAAAGTTCGCATGATCAATCCTGACGCCGCTGTTGTGACAGGCCTCTGGGCCGGTGCAGGAACGGACGCTAAAGGGCAAAAGTTCGACCGCACCGAACGCTGGATGGATGTTTTTGCGAAACAGGGCAGCGCCTGGAAATGCGTGGCTTCCGAGTCGACGGTCGTTCAAAAATAACGAGTCTTCGGCAACAGGCGCGCTGGTATTCTCAGAACATGTCGCCCGCGGACATGACGGCGAGAGAAAACGAGGTCCTGGAAACGGCGCTGTCCATCCTTAGAAGAGAACTGGATCCGCAGCGGATCATTCTGTTCGGGTCTCGCGCGGAGGGCCATCACTCTCCAGGGTCGGACTTTGACCTGGCGGTCGATGCCCCCAAACCGGCCGGCCGTGCGTACAGCATTCGTGAGACCGTCAACGACGCCGTTGGTCTCTACACGGTTGATATCGTTTACTTGCCCAACATTGATGCGGACTTCCGCAATCTGATCCTGAAAACGGGAAAGGTCATCTACGAGCGAAAAACTTGACTTCGCACTGACGAAGCTTTCAAAGGCAGTCGGCCGGCTCGCCGAGGCTGTCGCGGCTCCTTCGTCCCCCTATTCAACCCGACGCTGTGCTGCAACGATTCGAATTCACATTTGAGCTCTGTTGGAAAGCACTGCGCATATTTCTTGCGGAGCGGGAAGGGATTGAGGTGTCCTCACCCAAGCGAACGCTAAAGGCGGCATTCAAACATGGACTCATCGAAGGGCCGGCCGAACCGGAGTTCCTCAAAATGCTCGGGGACCGAAATACGTCCACTCATTTTGTACGACGAACAGGAAGCCAACGAGATCTTCTTGCGCGTCCGAGATGCGCACTTGCCCACCATCCAATTACTGCTGTCCCGGCTTCGGAAGCTCTAGATCCTTCGGCCGCAGCATTCGCCTCACTTTTCGACCTGGAACCCGACGGAGTATGGTCCAACGCCGACGGGAGTGATCAAAATCGTTCGCAATGAGCATCCTCCAACCGAGCAGGGTCACAATACGCAGCATCGGTTGAACCCGCCAGGCAGCGACGGTAGACTACGATCAGGAAGTTTTACCAATGAAGAAAGAAGACACTGCGGCGCCCCTCCGCTTCACTTCAGCTGATCTCGAAGCCTTCCCCGACGATGGAAAGAGGTACGAGATCATTGACGGAGAACTTTACGTGTCCAAACAGCCGCACTTCTACCATCAACGAACCTGCACGCGAATTTCGATGAAACTTCAGCAATGGTCCGAACAGTCCGGAGATGGCGAGGCGGTCGGGGCACCGGGTGTGATCTTCGCCGACGACGATGATGTCGCACCGGATGTCATCTGGGTCAGTTTACGACGGATGTCTTCCACGCTTGGCCAGGACGGAAAATTTCATGCGGCTCCTGAATTGATCGTCGAGGTGCTCTCGCCGGGTCCGGCTAACGAAAAGCGTGACCGCGATGCGAAGCTGAAGCTTTATTCACGGCGCGGCGTTGATGAATATTGGATCGTCGACTGGGAACATCACAGCCTCGACGTTTTCCGCAGGAAAGACGCGCGG
>CAZPBY010000024.1:0-90420 GCA_964584785.1 uncultured Solibacteraceae bacterium | reverse complement strand
CCGCCCGCGCCGGCTGCTGTGCCGCCTGCCGCGCGGGGACCGGCAGGACCGGCCGGCGCCGCGGCCGGAGCAACGAAAGGTCATCAGGTTTTCAAGTTCAGCACGGATGGAAAACTTCTCATGGCTCTTGGAATGGCCGGCGGATCGAATGATGTTGGATATTTCTATCAGCCCAACGATGTGCTCGTCGCTCCTGACGGCGACATCTTTGTCTCGCAGGGACACAACGCCGGCGGCCGCATTCTGAAATTCGACAAAACCGGAAGGTTCATTAAACAGTTCGGCAAGAGTGGCTCGGGACCGGGTGAATTCAACGTTCCGCACGCGCTTGCCATGGATTCGCGAGGGCGGCTGTTCGTCGGCGACCGGGGCAACAACCGCATTCAGATTTTCGACCAGGACGGGCAGTTCCTTGAAGAATGGAAACAGTTCGGCAGGCCGAGTGGCCTCTTCATCGACAAGAACGACACGCTTTATGTTGCGGATTCCGAGTCGGGCGATGCGCGCAACCCGGACTACAAGCGCGGCATTCGTGTCGGAAGCGCGCGCGACGGCAAAGTCACGGCGATGATTCCCGATCCCTGGACGGCGGACCCGCGTCCGGCGACCACATCACCCGAAGGTGTTGCCGTGGATGCGGCAGGCAACATCTACGGCGTTGAAGTGACCGAGACCGATGTGAAGGTATACGTCAGGAAGTAGAAGTTTCAGCTCTCCCACCCCTCTATCAGCTGGGCCTCTTCCATCTGGCCTTTGGTGCCCTTGACCAATGGACCAAGGGAGTGGAAACTCCCGTCCGCGTAATAGGCAAATCCATCGAGAGAATTTAGTAGGCATTATGAGACACGTAATGTTGTGGTTATTGATATTGCTGATGCTTTCAGCGGTCGTTTATACCACCGCGCTGGCGGTCAGCGACGGGAAACCGGACGGTAATGGTCATCCCGCAGTTGTTTTGCTGCTGATGGAAGTCGGCGGCAGGCCGGCTTTCCGCTGCAGCGGCACACTCCTGTCGCCAACGGTTCTACTGACTGCCGGACACTGCACCAGCAATTTCCCCGATAGTCCTTACACGGGTATGAGGGTTTTTACGGAGTCCGATGTGGAAGCGGGAATCGGTAAGACGAACAGCTATCCATTTGCAGGGCCGAATAGCGTTGAAGCGATAGCCTGGCATGCGCATCCATTGTTTGAGACGGGGCCGTTCTTCGTTCACGACGTCGGTGTGGTTATCCTGAGATCGCCAGGCGTTGTACTTCCCCAGGCTCAGTATGGTGTGCTTCCTGCGGTCAATCAATGGGACGTTCTTAAGACGCGCCGCGGTCTCCAGGACACGACATTCACCGCGGTCGGATACGGTCTGCAGGCGAGTTTTCCGGACGCCGCGTCATTCAAAGACAGTCAATCGCGAACCCGGTACTTCGCGACACCACAACTCTTACAGATCAATACGCCGGGCTTTACCGGCAGTTTTTCGATATTGCTGTCGAACAACCATTCCACCGGCGGTACCTGCTTCGGCGATTCGGGCGGCCCCAATTTTTACGGCTCCGGCCGAACGGAGACGAAGATCGTCGCCGGCGTGACGTCGTTTGCGGTGAACGGCAATTGCGCCGGAACCGGCGGCGTCTTTCGTATGGATCGTCAGGACGTTCTGGATTTCGTGAGGACGTACCTGCCCTGACCATTACCCGGGCCGATTGAGCAAATCCGAAATCCAATCGGTATCGAAACCAGCCGGATCCGTCTTCCTTCCCGGCGGATCCGCGCATTGATAATGGCCGATGATGGATCGAATCGGATGTCTTCCGATGATTTCGGCTAAAAGTCTGCGCAGCGATTCGATCTGCTTCCGGGGATAAGGATCCTGTCCATCGTTGAGATTGACGAGTTCGATTCCGATCGAGAAATCATTGACCGCTTGCCTGCCGTCCTGGAGTTTCGATTTCCCTGCATGCCACGCGCGTTTTTCCTCGGACACGTGCGGCGCGATGGTTCCGTCGCGATCGATGGTGTAGTGCGCCGAAACTTTGCTTTCCGGATCGGCAAATCGGGCGATCACCTCATCAAGAGTATTCAGGACGGTTGCATGAAGCACAATCGTGTCGATCGTGATGCCTGGAGGCCGGGCATCACAGTTTGGTGAGTTGTAGCTCGGGTCATTTGAGGAACGCACAACGAAATTCTAAACTGTCTTTTCGTCGCGACAAGCGGAGCTGTGAGGGCCGGAATGACGTCGCAGCGGACCAGTTTCGGCGTCACAGTCCGAGTATAATTAGATATGTCGACGAGCTTTGAGACGGTTTTAATCCTCGATTTCGGTTCTCAATACACACAACTCATCGGAAGGCGGATTCGCGAGGCGAACGTTTATTCAGAGATCGTGCCTTTCAGCACTTCTCTGGAAAAGGTTCTGGATTACCGGCCGAAGGGAATCATTCTGTCGGGCGGGCCGGATTCCGTGTACGAGCCGGGCGCGCCGGCGTGCGACCCGAGAATCTTTGCGCAGGGCATTCCGGTTCTCGGCGTTTGCTATGGAATGCAGTTGCTGGCGAAGGATCTTGGCGGAAAGGTCGAGCCGTCCGAGCGGCGCGAGTATGGGCTGCGCGAGATCGAGGCAACGAAGTCTACGTCGCATTTGCTCGAAAGCATGCGACGCGTATGGATGAGTCACGGCGACAAGATCATCGAGGCTCCGCCGGGGTTCACGGTGACCGCCAGAACGGAAACGACCATGGCCGCGATGGAAGACGGGAAGCGGCGCATTTACGGCGTGCAGTTTCACCCGGAGGTCACGCATACCGAAAACGGTGACCTTATTTATCGTCGATTCATTTTCGACATCTGCGGATGCAAAGCGGACTGGACGATCGGCTCGTTCATCGATCACTCGATCGAGCGCATTCGACAGCAAATCGGCAATGGCCGCGCGATTTGCGCCATCAGCGGCGGCGTGGATTCCACCGTTGCCGCGACGCTCGTGGCGCGCGCGATCGGCGATCGGCTCGTCGGAATCTTCGTCAATACCGGATTACTCCGGAAGAACGAATACGAAAAGGTTCTGTCGATGCTGAGGAACAGCTTGCGGATGAACGTCCACGGCGTCGACGCTTCCGAACGATTTCTCAAATTGCTCGATGGCGTCGGCGATCCCGAGCGCAAAAGAAAAATCATCGGCAATGAATTTATCCGCGTCTTCGAGGATGAGGCACATCGGCTCGGCGAAGTCGATTACCTGGTGCAGGGCACTCTCTATCCCGACGTTATTGAATCGATCTCCATAAAAGGCCCCTCACAGACGATCAAGTCCCATCATAATGTCGGAGGACTTCCCGACCGCATGAAGTTGAAGCTCGTCGAACCTCTCCGGGAACTCTTCAAGGATGAAGTTCGGCGCGTTGGAATGGAACTCGGGCTTCCCGAAGAGATGGTGTGGCGCCAGCCTTTTCCGGGACCGGGACTCGCGGTCCGCATCATGGGCGAGATCACCCGGGAAGGCGTCAGGATTCTTCAGGAAGCCGACGACATCCTTGTTTCCGAAATCAAGAAAGCAGGATTGTACCGGCAGATCTGGCAATCGTTCGGCGTGCTTCTTCCCGTCAAGAGTGTCGGTGTGATGGGCGACATGCGGACGTATGATCACACGCTTGCGATTCGCGCCGTTCACAGCACGGATGGCATGACCGCCGACTGGGTCCGCTTGCCGTACGATGTGATGGGCGTTATCTCGAATCGCATCGTCAATGAAGTGAAGGGAATTAATCGCGTTGTTTACGACATCACATCGAAGCCGCCCGCAACGATTGAGTGGGAGTAATTTCTCACGACCCGATGATTGTCTTGACGGCATTTTCATATGAATAATTTCGTCCATCTTCACCTTCATTCCGGTTTCAGTCTGCTCGACGGCGCGTGTGACCATGACGCTCTTGCCGAAACAGCGGCGAAATACAAGATGCCGGCCATTGCCGTCACGGACCACGGGAATCTTTTCGGGGCGATCGGCTTTTACGACGCGCTGATGAAGAAAGGCGTGAAACCGATCATCGGCTGCGAGATGTATGTCGCAAAGACGAATCGTCTCGATCGCGATCCCGCCAGCGGCCGTCCCCATCATCTGATCGTTCTTTGCGAAAACGACAAGGGATACCAAAACCTCGTGAAGCTGGTGTCCGCGGGATATCTCGAAGGCTTTTACTACAAGCCGAGAATCGACAAGCAGCTGCTCGCCCAGCACAGCGAAGGCCTGATCGGGTTATCGGCGTGCCTCAACGGCGAGGTCGCGTCGAACCTGCTGCCCGGCCGTTACGAACAAGCCGAGCGCGCCGCCGTCGAGTATCAGGACATCTTCGGCAAAGACCGATTTTTTCTCGAAGTCCATGACCACGGACTCGAGAAGCAGCGGAAGATCATTCCCGATGTTCTCAAAATAGCCGAACGTACCGGTATCCAGGTTGCCGCCACCAACGATTGCCACTACATGCACAAGGATGACTGTCGCGCTCACGACATCCTGCTGTGCATTCAAACGGGAAAGACGTTGAACGACCCGAACCGGATGAAGTTCTACACCGACCAGTTTTATTTCAAGACGCGGCAGGAAATGGATCTGGTTTTCGGCGAGATCCCTTTTGTGCTCGACCAGACCGTCGAGATCGCCGAGCGCTGCAGTCTCAAATTGCAGAAGGTCGACAACCCTTTCCCCGAATTCGACGTCCCGCCCGGCTATACGATCGACACGTACTTTGCGAAGGTTGTGCGGGATGGTTTCCAGGATCGGCTCACTCATCTGAAGGCCATGACGGATGCGGGTACGTTGAAGAATCCGATCTCCGCATATGAGGAACGCATCGAGGATGAGATTCGAATCATCCAGGGCATGAAATATCCGGGGTACTTCCTGATCGTTTGGGACCTCATCCGCTACGCGCGTGAAAACGACATTCCTGTCGGGCCCGGACGCGGTTCCGCGGCAGGAAGCATGGCGTCGTATTGCATGCGTATCACGGATATCGATCCGCTCGAGTACGGACTTCTCTTCGAACGTTTTCTCAATCCCGAACGCATATCGCTGCCCGACATCGACATCGATTTCTGCATGAACCGACGCGGCGAAGTGATCGAGTACGTCACACGAAAGTACGGCCGCGAAAACGTTTCGCAGATCATCACGTTCGGAACGATGGCCGCGCGGGGAGTGATCCGCGATGCGGGCCGCGGCATGGAGATGACGTTCGCGGAGACCGACAAGATCGCCAAGATGGTTCCAACGGAGCTTCATATCACGCTGGACAAGGCGATGGAGCAAAACCCCGAACTGAAATCGCTCGTGCAGAATGATCCGAAGGTGCGCGAATTGATCGATGTTGCGAAACGGCTCGAAGGGCTCGCGCGTCACGCGTCGACGCACGCCGCGGGCGTGGTGATCTCACCAAAACCGCTCACCGAATTCGTCCCTCTGTACAAGTCGAGCAAGGACGAAATCACGACGATGTATCCGATGACGGACGTTGAGAAAATCGGCCTCCTGAAAATGGACTTCCTGGCCCTCACGACGCTCACCATCATCGACGACACGCTGAAGATGCTCAAGCAGCATGAAGGCATAGCGCTCGACATGGACGCTCTTCCGCTCGACGACGCGAAGACGTACGAATTGTTCTCGGCCGGTTTGACCAGTGGCGTGTTCCAGTTTGAAAGCTCCGGCATGAAGGACATCCTGCGCCGCTTCAAACCCTCCAGCATCGAACACCTCACCGCACTGAACGCGCTGTATCGTCCGGGCCCGATCGGCGGCGGCATGATCGACGATTTCATCAAAAGAAAACACGGAGCGAAGCGCGTCGAATACGAACTTCCGGAATTAAAGAAAGTGCTCGAGGAAACGCTCGGCGTGATCGTGTATCAGGAACAGGTGATGCAAATCGCCAACATTGTCGCCGGGTATTCCCTCGGTGAAGCCGACCTCCTGCGCCGTGCGATGGGGAAGAAAAAGGCCGAAGAGATGGCTGCGCAACGGACGAAATTCGTGAGTGGCGCTCGCGACAAGGGTTTCAGGGATGAGAAGAAGATCACACGCATTTTCGACCTCATGGAACAGTTCGCCGGTTACGGCTTCAACAAATCGCATTCGGCGGCTTATGCCGTGCTCGCTTATCGGACGGCGTATCTCAAGGCGCATTATCCGCAGTACTTCATGGCAGGCATCCTGACGAGTGAGCGGGGCAGCCAGGAAAAAGTCGTGAAGTACATCAATGAGTGCCGCGAAATGGGAATCCCCATTCTGCCGCCCGACATCAATACGAGCGATGTCCACTTCACGCCAACCCACACTGCCATTCGCTTCGGTCTGACGGCGATCAAGAACGTCGGCGATTCGGCAATCACATCGATTGTCGCGAACAAGCCCTTCAAATCACTGTTCGACTTCTGCGAGCGTGTCGACTTGCGTGCCGTCAACAAACGCGTTGTCGAAAGCCTCATCAAAGCCGGCGCATTCGACAGCGTCAATGTCGATCGCGCGCTGCTCTACGCGAATGTGGACCGCGCGATGGAATGGGGGCAGAAAAAACAACGCGAACGCGAGGTCGGACAGGGCGGGTTGTTCGGCATGATGATGGGACCCGGCAGCGAAGAAGGCATTCTGGATCCGTCCGAACACTGGTCCGAAGGGCTGAAGCTCAAGCACGAAAAGGAAACGCTGGGCTTCTACATCACCGGCCATCCGCTGCGAAAATATGCGGATGAAGTGAAAACGTTCTCCAACGCGACAACCGCGACACTGCCGGAGAAGCCTTCGGGGTTCGATGTCGCGATCGGCGGAATCGTGTCGGCCGTGCGCCACATGCGAACCAAGAAAGGCGATGCGATGGCCGTCATCCAGCTCGAAGACTGGGACGGCATTGTCGAAGTGCTGATCTTTCCGGAAACCTACTCCAGGACTCAGCGGCTTCTCGAGGCCGATGCTCCGATTTTCGTGAAAGGAAAGCTGGACAACGACGAAGCGTCCGTCAAGATTCTGGCTTCCGACATCGTGCCGATGGAACGAGTGAAGGAAACCCTGAGCCGGACTGTGACGATTCATATCGATGTCGGCATCGCGCCGGCCGACGTGGCGGAGAGGCTTCAGCCGGTTATCGACGAAAAAAAAGGCCCGGCGGAGATTATCTTTGAGCTAGAATTTCCCGGCCGATACACGGCATTCGTCCGGCCCAATCCCTACGTCAAGATCTCGCCGGACCGCGAATTTGTTGAGGCTGTCGAAAGGATCTGTGGCTCAAATACGGTTCGCCTCAGCTGACCGCACTATGCAACATCTGTCGGCTTACGAAAAAGTCCAGCTCGCGCGTCATCCTCAACGTCCTTACTTCCTCGATTTTGTCGAACATCTGTTCGCGGATTTCGTCGAGGTTCACGGCGATCGCAGCTTTGCGGACGATCCCGCAATGGTTGCCGGTCTCGCTTTCTTCCGCACAAAGCCGGTGTGCGTGATCGGCATTCAAAAGGGCAGAGATACGAAGCAGAAGCTCTACCGGAACTTCGGAATGCCGAAGCCCGAGGGTTACCGGAAAGCCATGCGCGTCATGAAACTTGCCGAGAAATTCGGCCGGCCGATTCTCACCTTCATCGACACACCCGGCGCATATCCGGGAATTGACGCGGAAGAGCGCGGTCAGGCGGAGGCGATCGCGTTCAACCTGCGCGAGATGTCGCAGCTGCGCGTCCCCATCATCGCAACTATTACGGGCGAAGGCGGATCGGGCGGCGCTCTGGCGATTGGAGTCGGCGATCGCGTGAATATGCTCGAATACTCGATCTACTCCGTCATCGCGCCGGAAAGCTGCTCCGCGATTCTGTGGCGCGACCAGCTGCACGCGGCGGATGCCGCCGAAGCTCTGCGTTTAACTCCCGAAGACCTGAAACGGTTTGGCCTGATCGATGAGATTGTGCCTGAACCCGAAGGTGGCGCGCATAACGATCACGCCGCCACGGCAAGGCATATTGCGGCGGTGTTGCAGGGGCAACTTCAGGAGTTGGGCGACTCGAGCCCGGAGAAGCTGATCGATCGCCGCTATGAAAAATTTCGCGCCATGGGCGTGTTTGGAGAATAGCTGACCACACTTGACGTCACGAAGCCCGTCGCTGCGCTCGGGGTTCTGAACGTTACGGCGAAAATTGACAGAATCCGGAGCGCAGCGACGGGCTTCGCGACATCAACTTAATCACTTGTCGTCCGGGTCCATTGCAGCGGTCCCGCGCTTCACCGTCACGACCGTGATTATCACCACGAGAAGCAGTACCACAAGAAGTATTGCGCCAGAGATCGTCATCGCTTTGAACACTGCTGCCATGGACCTAAAGCCTAGCACGGCTTTGCAAAGCAAAGTACTTGACCTGAGTCTGTCACATTCGCTATCTTGTCCGCATGACAACGGCGCCGCAGCCATCGAAACCCACGAAGATCGTATCGATCCACGATCACGCATTCGACAATCTCCGGTACATCCGCGAAACCATGGAACGCGCGGGCTCGTTCACGGCAGTTCCAGGGTGGGGCGGCATTTTGATGGGAATCAGCGCGGTCTTTACCGCGCTGCTTACTCCGAAACTTCCATCCAGGCGTTCGTGGGTCGAGGCCTGGATCGGCGAAGCACTGCTGGCCGTCTGCATCGGATTGTTCGCGATGGTGCAGAAGTCCAAAGCCGTCAAGTCGCCCATCCTCTACGGGCCCGGCCGCAAGTTCGCTCTGAGCCTGCTGCCGCCGATGTTCGCCGGGGCGATCCTTTCGGTCTTTCTTTATCGAAACGGAATGTATGAACTCATGCCCGGGATGTGGCTTCTCATGTATGGAGTAGCCGTTATGTCCGGCGGCACATTTTCAGTCAACGTGGTTCCATTGATGGGAGTTTCTTTCGTCGCACTCGGAACCGCCGCTCTTTTCAGCCCGGCCGAATGGGCGAACTTTTACATGGGCGCCGGCTTCGGCGGGCTTCAGATTATTTTCGGCGCCATTATCGCCAGGAGGCACGGTGGGTAGACAACGCGCGGAAGCGCACAACAAAACAAGTCCCGTAAAGGCTCGTCCGGCACAGAGCCGGGCCGCCAACCTGGATCGCCTGATCCATGAACCGATCCGTCTCGGCATTGTCAGCGCGCTGGCGGTGAACGAGACGATGACATTCAACAACCTGAAGGAGCTGCTCAAGACGACCGACGGAAATCTCAGCGTCCACGCCAGAAAGCTCGAGGAAGGGCAGTACATCGCCTGCGCGAAATACTTCGAGGGCCGGCTGCCGAAAACCGAGTACCGGCTTACCGCGGCCGGCCGCCGCGCGCTCGAGACCTATCTCGATCACATGGAAGCGTTGATTCACGCGACCCGCGACGCGTAGAAAAATTTTTTGCATTTAGACTCTGCATTGCAAAGTGCTCTACAGGAGACAGTCATTGAAGATTCATCACGAAACTCTATCGATTCGGACTGAAGTGAAACAGCAGATGATCAACGTTACGAAGCGTGTTGCCGCGACCGTCGAAGCATCCGGAATTCGTAACGGCTTCGCCGGCTTGTTTTCACAACACACGACGGCGATGCTGCTCGTCAACGAATGGCAGGACGCGCTGCTCGACGACATTTCCGAGTTTCTGAATCGTGTGGTTCAGGACGGATTGCCGTACAAACACAATTCACCGTTGTACTCCGATTGCGATCGAAGCAACGCAACGTCGCATTTGAGGAGTCTTTTGTTTAATAACGGTGTGATGGTTCCCATCGTCGACGGGCAACCCGTGCTCGGCCGGTTTCAAAGCGTGATCCTTGCGGAGTTGGATGGACCGCGGGACCGGGAAGTCAAGGTACAGATACTTGGAGAGTGAGCGTCCCATCTGACGGAATCGGCTGCGGAAAAATAAGATGATTCCAGGTCCACCCTGAATTTCTAAAAGAAAATTTAGGGCAGACCTGATTTTTCCGCCGCCGGACTAGAACGGAATGTCGTCGTCGGTGATGGTGCCCGCTTCCGGCGACGGGCTTCCTCCCGCCGTCGATCCCGCCGTCGCTCCTGCCCGGCGTGGACCGCCGGTTCCGCCGGCCCCGCCGGCCGCTTCGCCCTGCGGGCTACCGAGCAGCACCATGTCGCGAGCGCGAATTTCGGTGGTCTTGCGTTTGTTTCCGTCCTGATCGTCCCATTCGCGTGTCTGGAGAGCGCCTTCGATATAAACCAGGCGTCCTTTGCGAAGATACTCGTTGCAGATCTCAGCGAGACGATCCCATACAACGATGTTATGCCACTCGGTGCGTTCCTGCTTTTCACCGGTGGCTTTGTCGGTCCAGCCTTCGTCGGTTGCTATAGAGAACCGGCAGAACGGCGTTCCGCTGCCGGTGTATTTCATTTCCGGGTCCCGGCCCAGGCGTCCAATCAGAATCACTTTGTTCACGGACTTCATGTTTTTTCTTCCTTAGTTGTTTTGACGACCCGGGCCTCGCCTGCCACGAGCGCCGAGCTGTTGAAGCTTCTGCTTCGCATTGGTCGCTTCGACGGAATTCGGATACTTCGCTACAACGGACTGCAAGGTCGCCTGGGCTTTCGGGTCGTTGATTTCGCTTTGGGCGAGGCCCTTCTTGTAAAGGGCGGTCTTAGTATCTTCGCTCTCCGGATACTTCTGCAAGAACGTATCGTATTCGACGATCGCCTGCTCGAATTTCTTCGATTCGAACAGACACTGCGCCTTGTAGATCTGGGCTCGTGGCGCGCGCGGATCGTTCGGATACTTGGCGATGAATTCCGCGAACTCCTGAAGCGCAAGGTCATAGTTTCCCGAAGTCAGATCGAGGTATGCGGTGCGCCAGGTTTCGTCCAGACTGGGCAGGGGCTCAGCCGTGTTCTTTATTGTGGTGATCTGTTGAGACACGCTGCTGAGCTGTGATCTCAGGGCCGCGACGGTGTCGGACAGCTCAGTGATCTTCGCGGAGAACCCGCTCATTTGCGTCTTGAGATCTGCCGCCGATTTGTCCGTATGGCCGTTCACCGCGTCGACGGCCTGGCCTAGCTTCTGAACATTGCCGCCGAGTCCATTGACCTGATCGAAGATCTTCTCGACGAGCGAGAGCACCGCCGTATTCTTCTGGTCGACGGTGGCCTGCAGCTGGCTCATCGAGTTCTTCAATTCGATCATGTCTTTCTGAAGCAGAATAATGTCCCGGTTCTGGGGATACGCCGGTCCGGTCATGATCATGGCCACGATTCCCAAAACCAAAACTTTGTTAAGCGTATTCACGGAGCACCTCAATTCATCGTCGTCGACAGCACAAACTCGGCGCGCCGGTTCCTTTGATAGCAATCCTCATTTTCTTCGCGGCAAACCGGACGTTCTTCACCATAGCTGATGACGTTTATACGCGACTCGCTGACCCCTTGCCCCACCAGATACTCCTTGACCGCGGTCGCACGATGGTCGCCGAGTGCAAGGTTGTATTCCTGGCTTCCGCGTTCGTCACAATGACCTTCGATGGTGAATCGAACGCTCGGATTCTGCCGGAGCCACGTCGCATTCGACTGGAGGATCTGAATCTGATCGGGACGAATCTCTGACTTGTCATAGTCGAAATAGATCGTCTTGACGTTGTCGCTAAACAGCTTGTCCACTGACGGTGGAGGCGTGATTACTCGGTCCGGAGGCCGTTCGGGCGCTGGAGGCGGAATATTCACGGTGACACGGGCGACGGCCTGATCGGTTCCGCCGGGGCCGGTTGCGGTCGCGGTATAGGTCACCGACGAAGCGGGACTGACGTCACGTCTTCCGGTGGCGGCGACATCACCGACGTTCGGCTCGATGCGAACGGTGGCCGCGTTCCTCGCTTCCCATTCCAGCGACGTTGACGCGCCGCGATCGATGGTCGCCGGAGTTGCGCGGAGGCTGATCACCGGCGCCGGCGGCGGTGGTGGCGGTGCCGCCGGAGGCGGCGGTGCTGGCGGTGGTGGAGCATTCTTGTGACACGAGAACAGAACAAGAACGCCCAGCAGGAGTAACGTCAGCTTGAGGCGTGATCGAGAACGGTGATATGTCATGTTGAGCCTCCTTCGCTATTTACCAATAAAACTGGACCACGCAGGTCCCTCATTGCCGTTATTGTTCCGCGTCAGCTGCCGGACTCGCGGATTCTTGCCGCCGGCCAGCATCGTAAAGATTTGTGAGCGGCCGGTCCGCGTGGATGCAAAAACAATGTGGCGGCTGTCCGGCGCCCACGACGGCCGTTCGTTATCGCCCGCGTCGCCTGTCAGTTGACTGTTCTGGCCGCGCGCCAGGTCGTGGATGTAGATATCGTACCGGCCGCTGTTTCTTCGTTTCCACGCAAAGGCGATGAACTGGCCGTCCGGCGACCACGATGGGTTTTCGGCATCGCCGCCTTCGTCGATGAGTCTTTGAACGTTCGTGCCTTCCGCGTCCATGATGTAAATCTGCTGCGTCCCGCTGCGGTCGGATACAAAAGCGATCTGCCGTCCCGTCTTGGACCATGTCGGTGAGATATTTATCGTGCCTTTCTTGCTCACAGTCAAACGTTTCGAATTGCGGCCGTTCCAGTCGGCGGCAAAGATCTCCGTCGTCCCCTCCGCAGTGTGAGCGGAATACGCGACCTGGCTGGCATCCGGCGACCACGAGGGTGTTTCGGTGGTGCCGGACGGCTTCGGAAACTCGGTTACTCTCCGATCCAGAATCGACATCACTTCGATGTTCCACGCGTTCCGGCGGGCGGTAACGAATGCGACGCGTTCGCCGTCCGGCGCCCAGTTGGGCATGATCGTTGTCGAGCGATACGTCGTGAGCGGTCCGGAATTGGCCCCGTCATAATCCATCACGTAAATCTCTTTGTTGTTGTTGCCCGTCGCCGCGACGTAGGCAATCTGGGTTCGCGCTATGCCCATCCGTCCGCCGAACAGTTTGTCGACAATTTCGTCCGCAAGCGAATGAGCCGTGATGCGTATGCCATCGTCCGTTAACGACGATTGTTTGTAGACCTTGCCGATGAGTTCCCGGTTCTGGACGATCCCGAGATCCCACAGCCTCGATTCAAAGCGGATTTCGCCACGAACCAGCTCGGTGGACCCGAATACCAGGTACTGCGCGTTGACCGCAGGAGCGGTCCAGTCTTCCACTCGAATATCGGTCGGTCCCAGAAACTTTCCGAGCGGATAAAAACTTTTGCTTACCAGCGCGATGCTGCCGCTGTAATCGAGGTCGTCCCAGAGGACCTGATTGAACAGCGCCGTGAATTTGACGAGCTGGGGATCGTTCGATTTGACCTGGAATTCCGGCAGCGCGAGCCGGACTTCGTTCGCGCCTTTGTCGATTCCCGTATCGATGCGGCCCTGGCCCGGCATCCATGAAGCCGGTGTGACAGCCAACACGACCAATAGAACGGCGATCATTTGTTTCATCATTTCACGTACTCAAAATAAAAACTCACGCTGACTTTCGAACCGGTGTAGTCGCGGGGCAAAGCGGGTAAAGGATTCGACGCCAGGAGAGCACGTTTGGCGGAATTGTCGAGCGACGGGTAGTTGCTCGATTGCGTCATTTGAATATTGCTGACTTTTCCATCCCGTTCAATGTCGAAGCTCATGAACACCCGTGGAGTTCCGCGAATCTGCGCGGAGTCGACCAGGCCGCGAAGCCAGTTCTGTGAAATCTTACGTTTCATGGCGTCGACGTAATCGGCGTACCTGGAACCGAAGGCCGCGTCGCCGAATCCCGCGCCAACCGGTCCCTGGCCGATCGTCAGGCCGCCATAACCCACGTTCGGCTGGCCGCCCTGACCAAACGGGACCGCATTCGGCGGAGGTTCTTCCGCCGGTGGCGCTTTCTTTGCTGCGGGCTTGTCGATCGGCTTGGGGGTCTTGGTGACCTTCGCTGACTTATCCGGGATCAGTTCTGCTTTATCCTCCGGTGGCGGCGGTGGCGGGGCCGCCTCAGACTTGTACAGTCCTTTGGATTCGTTGGCGG
Organism: uncultured Solibacteraceae bacterium; assembly: GCA_964584785.1. GTDB lineage: Bacteria > Acidobacteriota > Terriglobia > 20CM-2-55-15 > 20CM-2-55-15 > JAHFTY01. Next base: position 76,419 of record CAZPBY010000024.1, on the reverse strand, counting down.
CAGCGTTTTCGTGGGTTATTTCGGGTGACGGAAGCGCCATGCCGGGCAAGCTTCCGACGATGTTGACGTTCATTCCCTCGCCCGCGCTCGTCGATCCCCAGTTTTCGGTTCCTTCTATCGGAAACAGGCTCGGACCAAACAGAACCACCGCGGCGAGCCCGGCGTGCAGCAGCACGCTCAGGACTAACCAGCGATCCAGTTTTTCCGGAACAGTCATCTTTTACGACCTTGATCTATCGGCTGCGTCACGATGCTGATGTTGTCGATGCCGACGGCCTTCAAACTGTCCATCACCGTCGCGAAAGTACCGAACGGGATATCGGTATCCGCCCGCATGTAGATGCTCTGCCGAGCCGGATCGAGCAGCCTTTCACGAACCTTCCTTCCCAGGTCGTTAATGTTCACGGGGTCGTTCTGAAGATACACGGTCTGATCTTTCTTGATCGAAACGACCAGCTTTTCTTCGGCCAGTTCCCGAACGACCTTCGTCTTCGGCACATTCACTTCGATGCCGGATTGGATAACGGGAGCGGTCACCATGAAGATGATGAGCAGGACGAGCACGATGTCGATGAACGGAATCATGTTCAATTCCGCCAGAGCTGTTTGCGTTCGTCCTTCTTTGGTGGTGAAAGCCATTACAGTCCGTTCCTTTCGCCGATCGCAAGCAGTTCGACCTGCAGATCGTCCAGCTGCCCGCCGAGGCCGCGGATTTGAGCGACGAAATGGTTATAGGCGATGACGGCGGGAATGGCGGTGAACAAGCCAAACGCGGTGGTGATCAGCGCATCCGCAATTCCGGGGGCGACCTGACGCAATGAAGCGACGTTCGAATTGGACAAGGCCGTGAATGTTGTCAACACGCCCCAGACCGTTCCGAACAATCCAATAAAGGGCGCGACCGACGCGGTGGTGGCAAGGAAGTTCAGACGGTTTTCCAGCATCGTCAATTGCGAGACAGACGCACGTTGGACAGAGCGTTGAATCGATGACAGGCTCTTGCCGCCGGCGCCGGCGTTAAACACCGGAACCAAAGGCGTAAAGCGAAGCGCCTCACTGGCCGTCGCGATTTCCGACATGCTGGAGCCTTTGCGGAAGATTCGCCAGAACGTGTCGGATTCCTTACGCACGCGGCGTAAGAGCAGGGTTTTCGAAAGGATGATTCCCCATGAAGCGATGGAAAAAAGCAGCAGTATCGCCAGGACGGCTTTCGCTACCGGGGTGGTTTCCTCGAGAAGGAGCTTCAGAACGTCGGACTGAGTCAAATCGATCTCCTCGTTAAAATAGTTAACCCGTTCGTCATTGAAAGATCAACAGCGATAGCTTATAAACCCGAGCGTATGTTGCGCTTCCTTCGAGTCCGCAATTTCGCGCTCATCGACCAGCTCGAAATCCATTTCGAAAGCGGATTCAGCCTTCTGTCCGGCGAAACCGGCGCCGGCAAGTCGATCATCGTCGACGCGCTGGGACTGCTCGCAGGCACGAAAGCGTCGTCGGAGATGGTGCGAACCGGCGAAAGCCGCGCCATAGTCGAGGCTGTCTTCGAAGCCGACGTGCGAGCCGAACTCGACCGCCTCGGCCTCGACAGCGAGACGGATGAAATCGTTGTTCGCCGTGAGATCTCGTCCGACGACCGCAACCGTGTCTACATCAATAATCAGCCTAGTACGGTTTCCACGCTTCGCGAAATCGCTCCGGCTCTTCTCGATATCCATGGCCAGCATGAACAGCAAACGCTGCTTGATGGCCCCAGCCAGCTTGAACTGATTGATATTTTCGCAGGTATGACAGGCGCTGCGGAAAAAGTGCGACATCTTTTTAGCGAAATACAAAGGATTGAAAACGAACTCTCCGAACTGATCGCCGGGCATTCACGAAAAGCCGAGCGTCTCGATCTCCTCGCATTCCAACGTGACGAAATTCAGAAAGCGAACCCCAAACCGGATGAAACCGAACAGGTTCGGCGGCGCGTGGAGGTGCTTTCGCATGCCGGCAAGCTGCTGGATGCCGCGACCCGCGGTTATGAGAACCTCTATGACTCCGAAGCATCCGTTCTCGCCCTGCTGGCCCAAACCCAACGCCTGCTGCGCGACGCCGCGCAGCATGATCCGCGGCTTCAGGAAGTCGTCGATCAGGCGGAAACGGTGCGGATCGGAATTCAGGATATTGCATACGCCTTGCGAGACTATGCGGGTAATGTCGATGCCGACCCGCACGAACTCGAGCGGGTTCAGGCGCGATTGGCTGAGCTGGAACGCCTGCACCGCAAATACGGCCCGGGTTTAATCGACCACCTCGAAAAAGTAAGACGCGAAATGGACAGTATAGGTCTGACCGAAACTAAAAAAGATGAGCTGGAAGCTCAACTTGCCCGCGTCCGCCATGATTACGACGCCGCGTCCGCCGTTCTTAGTGCGAAACGCCGGCTCGCGACAAAGAAGCTCGAAAAGCTGGTCGAGTCTGAGCTGAAGTCACTGGCAATGGTGCATGCGCGGTTCGAGGTGCGATGGGAAAACGTCGTGCCGGGACGATCCTCGGGCGTTGATCGGTCCGAATTTGTCATTTCGGCAAATCCAGGCGAGGAGCCGATGCCCTTGAACCGCGTCGCGTCGGGCGGTGAACTGTCGCGCGTGATGCTCGCACTGCGAACGGTCCTGGCAACGGATCGAAGCAACAAGACCCTGATTTTTGATGAAGTTGATGCCGGGATTGGAGGCAAGGCCGCCGAAACCGTCGGCGTCAAGATCAAGGAACTGTCCTCCCGTTATCAGGTCCTTTGCGTCACGCATCTGGCCCAGATCGCCGCTTTCGCGGACCATCAATTCCGGATTGAAAAGGTCGTTATCGACGGTCGAACGACGACGCGCGTCGAGCCCATGACGGGCGACGCCCGGGTCGACGAGCTTGTCCGTATGATGAGTGGCTCCCGTGTGACCGATGCGGCCCGGCAACACGTGAAGGAATTGCTCCGGGCAAGCGGAACTGTTTAGGCCGCGGCCTTGCAATTTGCGGGTGAACGATTATATTTTGCAGGTATATAAAGCCGTCGGGAGGACTCATCCGTGGAAGTCGAAATGAAAATACGGGGTCTGATGATGGATCCGATCACCAATATGCCGATCGTGATCCTCAAAGAATCCTGTGGTGGCAATGTCCTTCCGATCTGGGTCGGCGTTTATGAAGCGAACGCCATCGCGCTCGAAATCGAAAAAGTCGTTACCCCCCGCCCCATGACCCACGACCTCCTGAAGAACGTGCTCGTCGGATTGGATGCCCACGTCCAGAAAATCGTCGTCACGAATATCAAAGACGATACGTTTTATGCCGTCATCTGGCTCGAACGTCAGGGGACGCTCATTTCGATCGACTCGCGTCCCAGCGATGCTTTAGCCCTCGCCCTTCGTATCGATTGCCCGATCTTTGTCGAAGAGGAAGTTCTGAAGAGTTCCCGAAGCCAGTCCAATGCCCAGGATCGCATCAATAACGAAGAACTGAAACGCTGGCTCGAAAACCTCAATGACGAGGATCTCGGCAAATACAAGATGTGAGCCCCTTGAAAGTTGGCGTGACGGGCTTCGTGACGAAATCTTTAAGTAACCCGCCAACGTGAGCGAAACCGCCCGAACTGGACCCGTTGAAGGGCATAGTTGATGCGCGCCAGTGCCGCGCCGCGAGGGTACACGACGTAACGGTTTTCCCAGCGAGGTCTAAAGATCGATATCAAGTCCCGGTCCACGGGAACGACCTCCTCCACCGTTTGGCGAATTGGGACCGTCGAAAAGCTGACCTCGCGAATACCGCTTTCCTTGAGCAGCCGCAACGACTCCGTAAGCAGCATCTGCGACGAATTTGCCGGCGCCGAATGACGTTGGCGCATCAGATCCATGACCATCGCGTTGCCGTTCTTGTAAGGCAACCAGGCGCAGAATGCCTCAATGCGATGGTGCTTCTTCATCACAAAAACCGGCCCATCGGAAAGCGATTCGAGTGAGAAATGTCCGATCGTGAAACCCATTTCCCCGATGTGCCGTGTCTGCAGCCAGTCCTCAGTGACTTCCTCGAGCTGCTCGTCGATAAACAGGTCCGCCGCTTTGCCTCGGTCATATCGGCGAACTCCAGCGTCGTGCATGATGAAGGAAGCAAACTGCGACGGGTTCCATTCCGACAAGTTGATGATCGCTTCTTCCGCGGTTCGCTGCGAGGCGAATCCCAGCGAATGGTAGACGGGCAGTTTCTCTTCGCAGGAAAGATAAAAGCTGGGTGTCCAACCATGACTAACGCAGTGCGTGGTGAAGTCTTTGACGACTGTCGGCAGATCGTCGTCCGACGCCATCGGGTCGCCGCACGCGATGGCGACTGCCCCTTTGGTCGCGAAGGCTGCCAGCCCTCGGCGTTCGGCTAGCAGAAGGTGATGCTTATCCGACTGGATGGCGAACGCACATGTCGAGTGGTTGCCAAAAGTCGAGAATATCTTCTGGACCACTTCCCTGGGCGCTTCCTGACGATCGCGCAGAACCACCGGACGCAGCAGTAGAACAAGAATGTAAACGCGCGACAGCCATCCCGCTACCTGGATGGAATCGAGAAACCGGCTGGCGGCTTTCGTCAACGGGACGACGTGAGGTTCCACGATCAGCACGCCGGCGCGCAGGGCTTCGGCCCATGGTTCGGCGCCGCTATACCACCGGAACTGATGTTTGGTGGCGTCAAAGCCCACCGCGGCATACAGGAAGACCATCAGCGTCAGAAGGGGAGCCGCAACCAGTCCTCGCTTCAACGACGCCGAATCGCTGCGGGCGTAAAACCGGCGGCGAAAATAAATCAGATAAAAAAGAAGCGAAGCCGCGACGAGGGAGTGCTGCAAGTCGAATCCTCCGGTCACGTGCAGCATCAGGGAAATGGAAAGGGCGATGACGGCGATGTACCAGGCCGTCTCCTTCCGGCGGGCAAGACTTCGCGCGACCTGAAGCAACACAATCCCGGCGAACAGCATCAGCGTGCGGCTTTCCTGAGTGACCTCGAGTGGCAGCCATGCCTGTATCCGGTTGATCGCGGCGTCCGAACGAGGGGTCAGGGCGGAGACGAAATTCAGGACACCCGTCAAACCCATCACGAAAGGAAACAGTGCGTGCAGATCGGACCATTCCAGCCGCTGAAATGTGGCCATCACCCGCCACCAATGCCGGAATGCCAGATAAATCGCCACGAGCAGGAATGCGATCGCGATGCTTTCCATCACAACTCGATGCGCTCGATGGAACAGCGCGTCAACTCCCGTTCCGAAGTAATACCCGACCAGGGCCGTGGGGATCGCCCAGATGAGTCCGGCCGCGAGGTTCAGCAGAAAAAATCGCGCCTGCGACATGCCCAGTGCGCCGCAGGCTGCCGGAATGACGATTCGAAAGCCAAACGCAAATCTGCTGAGAAGCAGTACCCAGTTTCCGTAACTGCTCATCCACGTCAGAATGCGTTGGAACCGCGGGCTTGACCCGAAACGACTCTCAAACCATTGACGTCCGCGGACTCGCGCGGCGAGGTAGTAGAACTGGCCGCCCAGCGTATTGGCCGCAAGCGCGACGAGCATAACGAGCGGAAGACTGAAGTAACCGCCATTGCAGAGGAATGCGCCCGCCAGAAGGAATGCCTCACCCTCCAGGAAGACGCCAAGGAACATGATCAGGTACCCGTATTTGAGAAGCAGGAATTCCATGTTCCGGGAATCGGACGGGACGAGTCGGGATTGACTCGTCCCGCTCCCTCATTATCGCCTGTTTTTAGGGTAGGACTTGAGGATTGGATTCGGAGTGCGGATTGCGAGTGCCGCTTGCTGAATCTCAGGAGGGGTACTTAAGATTCAGTCGCCAGCAGCCGCACCCCGAATTGCGTGGAATTCTGGGCTATTTGCTGGGCTTTTTCTTGCCGGCGGACTTCTTTGCCGGACTGGACTGCTGTTTGGCTGCAGCTTTGTCCGCCTTGACTTTGTCCATGCAGGACTTCAGGTCCGCCTGTCTCTTTTTCTTGTCGGCCGCGCTTTCGTTCTTCGGAGCAGTCTTGAACTGGGAGCAGGGATCGCTGCCCTTCGTCGCCTGCGAGAAGGCCGGCATTGACAAACCGGCAGTCAGAAGTGCGGTAAGCGCAAAATAGCTTAAACGTTTCATGTCTATCTCATTTCTCCGTTGGGGTAGTTGGTCTCTCGCTGTTGTCAGCAGTGTTCTATAGGCATGCAAGGGACCAAACGCCCGGTCGCTGAAAATCCCCACACAACCAAGCCCTTGCAGACTTCGTCGAGTGATCGATGGAGCCCCTTTTGTGCGGCGGTTTTGCAGAATTGCCTCATTTTCATTGGCTGAATCGCGAATCCCGGATGGAAACGGCTCTATTCTTCGGGGGTTTCGCTTTTGCGGAGGCGGTCGTTCCAGAGGTTGAACCGATCCACCATACGGTACAACGTTCGGCGATCCACCTTGAGGACCTCGGCCGCGCGCGACATGTTGCCGTCGACGGCGGCGATGACGCGCTTCACATACTGAGCTTCCATCTCATCGAGAGACACAAGCTTCTTGTCTTCTCCCGGCGGTTGCTCTTGCGCAGTCCGTACCTCGATCGACAGATCCTCGAGATTGAGAATGCCGGTGTGATTCAGCGTCACGGCACGTTCGACGATGTTTTCGAGTTCACGCACGTTGCCGGGCCAGCGATATTTCACGAGCGTTTCCGTCAGCCCCGGAGCCACCGCGAGGGTCTTGCCGAGTTTGCGGCTGTACTTATCGAGGAAATAATCGAACAGCAACGGCAGATCCGATGTGCGCTCGCGCAGCGGTGGAAGGAGTATCTCCACAACGTGGAGCCGATAGAAGAGATCCTCGCGAAACTTGCTCTCTTTCACCAGCGCCAGCAGCGATCGATTGGTCGCCGCGATGATCCGCACATCGACTTTAATGGCCTCCATGCTGCCGACTCGCGTGATCTCGCGCTCTTCCAACACCCGCAGGAGTTTCGTTTGCATTGAAGGGCTCGTCTCGCTGATCTCGTCGAGAAAAACCGTGCCGGCCTGCGCGGATTCGAACAAGCCTTTGCGGCTCGCGGTGGCGCCGGTGAACGCGCCCTTCATATGGCCGAACAACTCGCTTTCGAGCAGCGTCTCGCTGAGAGCGCCACAGTTCACGGCCAGAAAAGGACCTGTCCCGCGAAGGCTGTTGCGATGGACGGCGCGCGCGACCAGCTCCTTGCCGGTTCCGCTTTCGCCTGTGATCAGGATCGTCGTGTCGCTTTTCGCGACTCGAGCGATCACTTTGTAGACCTCGACCATGCCCGGACTGGTACCCACGATTCTGTCGGTGGAGGTTTCCCGAACCAGATCCTGTTTCAATTCGCGATTCTCGCGCGTGAGGGAAGCGTGGTCGATGGCGCGCCTCACCGTGGCGCGGATCTCCGCCAGTTGATACGGTTTCCGCAAATAGTCGTAAGCACGCTCATCAATGGCCTGGACGGCCGTATCGATCGAAGCGAACGCGGTCATGATGATCACGGGAACATCGCTGCGGCGGGCCTTGATCGCGCGAAGAAGCTCGATGCCGTCCATGCCTTCCATGCGCATGTCGGTTACAACGAGATCGAAGTTCGACGCCTCGAACCGACGCAACGCATCGTCGGCCGTCGGCGCGCCTGTGACCGCGTAGCCTTCTTTTTCGAGAACTCGAACCAGCGCTGTTCTGGCGTCCGCGTCGTCGTCGACAACGAGAATCCTGGCACTCATACCGGCACCATACTGTTCTTTAGCGCCGGCAAGAGGACTCGAATGCATGTGCCCGCCGGCGAGCTCTGCAGGCTGGTTTCACCGCCATGCTGTTTGACGATGTCGCGGACCACGGCGAGCCCAAGGCCCGTGCCCTTTCGTATGGCTTTCGTTGTGACGAACTGTTTCCAGACATCGTCGAGAATCTTCGGGTCGATGCCGGGTCCGTTGTCGGCCACTTCAATCCAGATCTTTCCGCTATCGGCTCCACCGCGGATCTCGATCGCCCCGTTTCGATCGATGGCTTCGGCGGCATTGTTGATGAGATTCAAAAAGACCTCCTGCAGATAGAGCGGATAACCGCGAACCTGAAGCGTCTCCGGCAGCCGATTCGTCACCATGACGTTCTGCGCCTGCAACCGCGGCAGAACGAGGCTCAACACATCATTCACAATCTCCACCACGTTGACAGGCACGAAATCTTCCGGTCCGCGCCGCGCGGATCGCATGAGATCGTCGACGATCTGCGTCACGCGCCGAATCTGTTTGTGCATGAGCGCGATGGCTTCCCGTTGATGCGCGGTCGTGTCGGAGTCCTCCATCAGGAGTTCCGCGTGAGCGGACAATGACGTCAGCGGCGACCCGATCTCATGCGCAAAAGTAGCGGCCATCTGGCCCGCCATCGCGAGACGCTCGGCTTGAATCAATCGGTTCTGTGACTCGACCATGCTTTGCGTGGCTTCAGCAATCAACCTGTTCTTTTCCTCCGTTCGCACTTCAACGCGGCCCATCAATTCGTTCAGAGTTGTTGCGACTTTCCCGATCTCGTCTTCGCGCACTTCCGGAACCCGTTCGTTGTAATCGCCGACGTGCGCCTTCTCCATGACCGACAGGATCTCATCCAGCGGACGCCCGATCTTTCGCTGGAAGATGTAGTTCAGAAGCAGCACGGCCGCGGCAATTCCGCCGAACGTGAACAGGAACGCGGAGCGGCGGTTGATGGAGCCGAAGCGGTCCAGTTCTTCCATCGTCGTCACCGAGATGATCATGAAGCCGGGATGATTCGGAACCATCCGGCTGACCGCCAGCAAACGTTCACCGCGCGAGCCGACGAGCGGTTTGGGTTCCGACGTCGGTGTGCCGAGGATTTCGGGAGTAACGTCAGGAGGCGTAACGGTGCTCGCGAAAACGGTACTGCCGGTGGCGGAAAGTTCGAACAACGACAGTTCCACAATGGAGGGAAACCGCGGGATCTCCGCCAGGAACTGGGTCTGGACGGGCTCGGTTTCCAGAAACTCCGTACCTCCGAGGTCGGCGGCGAGATCGTTGACCACCTCTCGAGATCGATCGATCAAGTCCTGCTGCACGTAGCCAGAGGCTACTCGCAGCCGCAATTCCAGCGGGCCTGCGATCGCGATGACGAGCAGCGCGGAGGTCCAGAACATCATCTGGACGCGAATGCCGTGGCGTCCAGGTATGAATCGAGAACGAGCCATTAGGGAATCCCGGTAATCTTCAATCCGCTTTCTTTGACTTTGTTCTGTTTGTTGATCGAGATCAACAGCGCCGTCATGTTTTCGAGAAGACGCGCCGCCTCGACCGGTCCGGCATCGATCGGATGCAGGTTCATCTCGCGAATCAGCTCCAGCACGTCCGGTTTTCGCTCCGCGGGCCCGGCGACCAAAACGTCTTCGACGTCGTCCGCCTTGCGAAGAATCCGGTGAGAAATCGTATGAAACGATGCAAATACCATGGCGCCATCCAGCAGCGTGAGTGTTTCCTCAGCAGCCGAAGTGCCAGACTCGGTCGCCATCCGAAAAAGATTTTGTGGATTGAGGGGAACCGTCGCATCGATGACGATTTTGCCTCGAAGCCCAGTTCTTAAGGGTTCGAGGATAGCGCAGTGAGCGGAATATGGGATTGTCAGGACCGCCACATCGCACCACGCCGCCGCATCGGTATTGGTCATGGCCTTCGCGCTGTTTTCGATCGATGCGACGGCCGCCTCCGCTTTGGCGAGATCCCGTGAGCCGATCGCACACTCATGTGACGTATGCCGGAGTCTCGAAACGAAACCGAGGCCAAGTTTACCGGTCCCACCAATGATCGCTATTTTCATAAGAACAAGTCCTTCTCCGGTTTTCTCAGGATCGACGCGATGGCCGGATTGCCCGGTTCCCAGTCGAATCCCCGAATGAGTGCGAAGGGTGTTTGAGATGTCTTTCCCATGACCAGTCCGGCTGCCGCGGCCAGTGCGTCGACGGCAGCGAGATTGGTGGCCTGCAGCGGATAGCCCTTGGTATCCGGCGTTCCACGAAAATCGACAAAGAGCGGGACACCGGCGACTCCAATCGCCACGTCCAGGAGTCCTTCGCGCCAGGGCCGGCCGAACGTGTCGGTGACGATCACGCCGCAACCAAGCTGGCGGGCGAGTTGTCGAGCCGAGCGATCCGGATCCCGCGGCAAAAGCGTGACGGCATCACCTCCGTTCACGTTGGACCGGTCGACTCCGGCATTCGCACAAATGAAACCATGATGCGTTTCGCAGATCATGACGTCGCCGCGGATTCGAACGATCCGCCGGGTTTCCTGAAGAACGACCTCGACAAGTCTGGGGTCTTTCCCGGATTGACGCGCAATCGCATCGGCTTGGGATGAAGGAACGACATCGCTCAAACGAACGATCCTTCCCTCGGCTTTCGAGATGATCTTCTGCGTCACCGCAACGATGTCCTTCGCTTCGAATCGGATCCCCGATTGTTCGGCTGCGGCGAGCAGCAGCCGGCCAAGCGCGGCGCCCGGTTCGATTTCGGGTACATGATCGATTGCGGAAACCACGATGCTCATTTGAGAAACTGCCACGTCTGCGACGCGTCGGGACCGCGTCGCAGGTATGCCCGAAGGTCGTCGGGCGTATCGAGGTCGAATTCGATGCCGGGAATACGCAGCACGTCCGCTTTCAACCCGGCAACTTTCGCGGTCTCCAGATGACGATTCAGACTGCCGTCGCCGTACTGCATCCGGATTCGTGCGGGCATCACAAAAAGCGCAGCGTTCGTCCCCGTGCCGTCCCGCGAACCGATCAGGTTGATCGCCGCGGATGCGCTTTCGAAAACCCGGTCCACGTCGGCGCCCGTGAGTGTCGGGAGGTCGGCCGCAATCGACAGAATCTCCGAAGCGTGATCCGCAAGATCGTCGACCATGCGATTGACCGCTGCGCTGTGGCCCGCCACCAAAAGCTCCTCCACAATGTCGAACGAATACGGCCGCACCAGTTCGGCGACGGCTTCGCTGCCCGTGTATACCACAACCCTGTCAGGTTTGCGGGCATTCGCAATCGAGCGGAGAACGTCCGATAACATCGCGCGAGCCAGTCCGGCCCGGCGCGCCGGATGGAGCGCTGTCGCGAGACGCTGCTTGGCTATGGCGAAGTCTTTAACGGGGAGCAGTACGGTTTTCATGAACTACAAACTGCGCGAGACGGCGCGCGTCCTCCGGAGTGGACATCAGAATACTCGTGATCTGCACGCCGATAGTGTCCAGCCGGATGTCCGGAGCGATGCCGGCATCGGTGACATCCACGATCAGGTCATTCAGGAAATCGTGGTAGCAGCGGGCGACACCGGCCGGACTGACATCGTATCCGCAGGCTTCCATCAATTTTCCCGCAGGACCGCTGACGGCTTTGTTTCCGATGATGGGGCTGATCGCCACAACCTCCGCTCGAGTGCATCGAAGTGCATCGCGAATTCCATGAATGGCGAGAATGGGCCCAATGCTCGTAATCGGATTGCTCGGCGCGACGATCACCAGCTCCGCGTCGCGGATGGAATGAACGACGGCGTCCGGCGGCTGAGCCTCGGTTGCGCCGGCGTACGTGACCGATCGAATTTCCGGCTGGCATCGTTCGCGGACGAAGAATTCCTGAAAGTCGAGCACTCCATCCGGCGTTTCGATTCGCGTTCGCAGTCGATCGTTCGTCGCGGGGAAAACTTCGGCGGCGACACCAAGAGATTCGGCGAGACGCTGAGTGACGGCATCGAGCGGCAGGTGCCGCAACATTTCCGTTCGAGCGAGATGTGTCGCCAGATCCGCATCGCCGAGTTGAAACCACCCGGGCATACCGATGCGTTGGATCTCGGCCAGGCAGCGAAACGTTTCGTCGCGAAGACCCCATCCGCGAATGGTGTCCAGCCGTCCGGCGAGCGAGTAGAGAATGCTGTCGATGTCCGGACTGACGTGAAGCCCCCACACCTCCGCGTCGTCACCAACATTCACGACCACGTGGATCTGTTCCTGCGGCACGACTTGGACCAGCCCCATGAGGAATTTTGCGGCGCCCGTTCCTCCGGCCAGCACGGTGTAATGCACGACAGTATTGTAGCAATCCGCTGAAAGCTGGCGCCCTTCGGCAGAAGACTCTACAGCGCCCGCGCCAGAAATCCGAATACGGTCTCGAGGTAAAGGTCCTTATTGACGGTATAAGCCTCGCCGTGACTCGCACCCGGAACCAGCAGCATTTCCGACTTCGGATTTGTGGAGGCGCGGCGCAAACGTTCCGCCAAAGCCGGCGGCATCCGGAGGTCGTTTCCGCCTGCAATAAAGAGGATCGGTACGTTTCGCAGGGATTCCACCGCGGCTTCCACATCGCCGTCGTCCGGATTCATATGCATTCGATAGGCTGTGAGGCCCACGATGATGTTGGCAATGGGGAACGACGGCAAATGCATCAGGTTGATGTGATGAGAAATTGTTTCCCGGAACGACAGAAACGAACTGTCCGATATGATCGCGCGAAACGCCGGACACCGCTTGGCGCCAAGAATGGCTGTCGACGCGCCCATCGACACACCCCACAATACCTGCTGCCGGCGCGGCGCCCGCTCGCGAACGGTCTGGCTTGCGGCGCAAATATCCTTGCTCTCCTCGATACCGAGCGTCGTGTAAGTTTGCGCGCTCTGCCCGTGATTTCTCAAATCGAACAACAGAACTCCGTAGCCGCGGCGGCTCGCCTCCCCGGCGCGATCGAGCAGTTCCAGTCGCGAACGGTTCAGGCCGTGAGAAAAGATGATGACAGGCTTGGTCCGGTCTCCGGGACTCCACCAGCCGCGCAATTCGACGCCGTCCGAGGCGAAGAAGTTGACGGCCGTCACGTCCATGCCCACCTGGCTTGGAGTTTGCGGTCCTCGCTCGTTGTACTGAAATCGTCGATTGGTGATCAGGTACGAAGCACCCACCGGCAGTACCACGAAAAGAAGCACGGCTATGAAGATCGCTAATGCGATGAGGAGACGCTTTGTCCAACGAATTAGAAATTCTTTCAAGAGTCGGCACCTATTGAGGAGAATTTGAAAGTGAACGAAGTGAAATGCCAATCCGAAAACACAAAACCGAAATTGAACTCAGTGGGCGCCGGTTCAATTTGAGTTTTCCGGATTTCGGATTGGCATTCCACATCGTCCATTTTTGAATTCCCTTTCTGTCTCTCATTTCTCGACGACGTACCTGGCCAAAACGTCGGGGCGTCCTTCTTCGCGCACTTCGTACGTCACTTTAAAAGGCGGCTTTGCCGTGATCGCGCCTTCCAGCAGGTACCGGCGCTTCGAACCGGGATCGATCGGGTCTGCCAGGATGATCGTCAAAGGCAGCGGTTGTCCGGCCTGCATGACAACCAGTCGCCGACCCAGGAATCCGGCGATGATCTCGGCCGTCTTCTGCGGCTCGATCCTGGCAACGAGATCGACCGGAATGTTTCGAAATGGGCCGTTGCCCTTGTTTTCGAGAACGAGCGAGAGGCTTTGCTGGAACAGATTGTCCTGCGGAAGATCCAGAACCTTATCCTGTTCGATCGACCACTTGACCTGCGCATACGCCGCCGAAGTCCCTTTCGGCCATGCCGCCCACGTGACGAACGAAACCAGGAGAACGGCGAAATAGGGGTAAGGCGTTTTCAGCCGCAGTTTCTGGACGATCCGGTCGACGCGCGGGTTTCCGGAAGTGTCCAACCGCTTTCCGCATTTCGGACAAAACAAACTGTCGGCGGCAATCGCCGCGCCGCAATACCGGCAAAACATTAAACGACCCAATTCCTGGGCTGAAAGAATTCCAGCGCTTTAGCTTCAGCCGAGCCCGGCTCCGGTTTGTAGTCGTAGACCCAGCACACAAACGGCGGCAGGCTCATCAAAATGGACTCGGTACGGCCCCGCGTCTCGAGACCGAAAATCGTGCCGCGATCGTACAGCAGATTAAACTCGACGTAACGCCCGCGGCGGTAGAGTTGAAAGTGACGGTGATCCTCCGTGAACGGCTCTTTCATTCGCCGCTGGACGATCGGAATGTAGGCGTCGACAAACGTATCACCGAGGTCGCGGACAAAATCAAAAGTCTTTTCCGTGTCGTCTTTCAGATAGTCGAAGAAAACGCCGCCGATGCCGCGCATCTCACCTCGATGCTTCAAATAGAAATATTCGTCACACCATTTCTTGAAGCGCGAATAGTAGCCGTCGTCATGACGATCGCATGCCGCCTTGATCGTCCGATGAAAATGAATCGCATCCTCGGGAAATGGATAAAACGGCGTCAAGTCCATCCCGCCGCCGAACCAGGCGGCGTCGCCTTTTTCGAGATAGCGGAAGTTCGCATGGACTGCCGGAATCATCGGACTACGCGCGTGAAAAACGAGAGACACGCCGGTGGCAAAAAATTCCGTTCCCGTTCCAAGCGGAATCTTCGACGCAAACTCTTCCGGCAGATTGCCGTGAACCGCGGAGAAGTTGACTCCGGCTTTTTCAAAAACGTTGCCATCCTCCAGCACGCGCGTTCGTCCGTCCCCGCCTCCGTCGCGCGACCAGTTGTCCTCGCGAAAACGCATGCCGTCGAGCTTTTCCAGCGCCGCAGTTATTTTGTCCTGAAGGTTTTTGAAATAAGATTGCGTCTGTTCACGCCACATCAAAGCGGATGATACAGTAATTCGGATCGCGTCGTGCAATGGGAGCATCATGGGCAATATCGATAGCTTCGTTGGTTCGTCGAAAGCGGAATTTGAATCGAAGCTTCAGGAATGGGTCGAGATACCGACGATCAGCGCTGAGCCCGATCACAAACCGGACATCCGGCGCTGCGCCGATGCGGCTGTTTCATACTTGCGGTCGCTCGGCGCCGACGCCGAAGCGATTTCGACGCCGGGCAATCCCGTGGTGGTCGGAAGGTTTGCGACCGGATCGAGCAGAAAAACGGTCACGGTGTACAACCATCTGGACGTACAGCCCGCCAACGAGCCGCAATGGACGCGCTCTCCATTCGTATTTCACAAGGAAGGCGATCGATACATTGGCCGCGGAGCCACCGATGACAAAGGACCCGCGCTGACGGCGCTGTTCGGAGCTCGATACGCGATCGAGCAGGGAACTCCCATCAACATTCAGTTCATCTGGGAACTCGAAGAAGAAATCGGCAGTCCGAATTTCGAGTACTTCACGAAGGAAAACGTTTCGCGCATTCGCACGGATTCCGTTGTTGTCTCGGATACCATCTGGATCGCACGCGGCAAACCCGCGGTGGCGTACGGCCTGCGCGGGTTGGCACCGATGCGGCTCGTGCTCGAGACCGGAACCAAAGACGTGCATTCCGGTCTGACGGGTGGAGCGGCCCGGAATCCGATCGGCGAATTGTGCCAGGTTATTGCGGAATGCTACGACGCGCGCACCGGCAAAGTCCGAATTCCCGGCTTCTACGACCACGTCGCAAAAATCAGCAAAGTCGAAATCGAAAGTTTCCTCGCGTCCGGCTTCAATGTGAAGAAATTTAAAACCGCCCACGAGCTGAAGAAAATTCGCAGCGACGACGTCGACGATGTGGTTCGACGCATCTGGACCATGCCGACATTCGAAGTTCACGGCATGGTTGGCGGATACACCGGACCGGGAGTCAAAACAGCCATCGCGCCCAAAGCAGAAGCCAAAATCAGCATGCGCCTGGTGCCGAATCAGAATCCGGATCACATTTTCAAGCTGGTCAAGTCGTTCATCAAGGATAGGCATCCCGACGTGCAGATCTTTGCAGAGTCTTTCCTGAAGCCTTTCATTGGTCCGAATACCGGGCCTTACGCCGACGCCGCCCGCGATGCGATGCGCACCGCTTTCGGCAGGGATCCCGCATTCGTTCGTGAAGGTGGATCGATCGGAGCGGTTGTCACGATGCAGAAATACCTCCGGTGTCCGATCGTCTTCCTCGGCCTGAGTCTGCCCGAACACGGCTATCACGCGCCCAACGAAAACTTCGACTGGGAACAGGCGTCCGGCGGCATGCGCATGTTCGCCCGCTACTTCGAAAATCTCACAAAAATGTAACGAGAAGCCGCTTCGGTGACCTCAGAAGTTGAAGCGCAAGCCGCCCCATGCGCTTCTGGGAGCTCCCGGCGCATAGAACGTGGCGTGACGTACAGGAAACTGTCCGCCGATGGAAGGGAACGGGCGGGCGATGAATGTTCCGGTTTCGGTGAAACCTGTCGGTCCGAGCTGCGCGGCGGAGTAATACTTCCGATCGAAGAGATTGTTGATCTCGCCGAAGAGTTGAACGTGCGGGATTACTTGATAACTTCCTCCCGCGTCGAACACCGCGTAACGCGGGACCGTTCCCGGGCCCAGGTAATAGAGGCCGTCGGGTTCGTGCCTGTTGTTTTCGTTTCCACGTGCGTAGGAACTCGAGAAGGAGGTCATCCCGAGGTCGACGGTGATTTTCGAATTGACGCGGAAATCCGCAAACGCCTTCAGCATGTGACGTGGAGTAAGGGGAATCCGGTCACCCGGTTCGATCCGTTGAGTGCCCTGAAGTCCGGGCGCGACCTCCGTTGCGGTCTCGTTGCTGCTGTTGCTCGAGCCGTTCGTGGTCTCCTGACTTTGATAGGTCGCATCCAGAAACGTGTACCCGGCTCCGAAGACATGCCGCGAGATCTTTGTCTTCGCGTCGACCTGGAATCCCTGGCGGCGCGTCCTGCCGAAGTTTTTGAAGTAACCGAAGCCGGTCTGTTCCGACGAGACGAACAGGATGTCGTTTCTGTTGTCATCGCGAAACATGCCGAAACTCCAGGTTGCCGGACGTTCGTCCAGGCCGCGAACGCCGAGTTCCCACGTCCTCGCCACCACCTGATCGAGAGGTGGATCTCCGGTCATCGCGTTTGGGAGCTTGCACGGCTGTTCGGGATCGCTGCAGCCCAATTCGATGGACGTCGGTGTACGGCTTGCTTCCGTGAAACCGAAATACAGATTCAAGTCGCTCACCGGACTGAATGTGATGCCGGCACCGGGATTGAAACGGTTGAACACCTGGTTCGACGTCAATGATCCGGAACCAGCCTGAGGGGTGATGCGATCGTCGTTGCCAATCGATGTCCGGTTGAATCGCCCCGACAAAGTCACGCCCCAGCCCTTCGCAAACGAAAGGGTATCCGTCGCAAAGACGCTTCCGGTGTGGATGATTCCGCGGAGATCGACTCGAGTGTCGAACGGATGCCCGTCCACATTCCCTCCGGTAACGCCATCCGCGAAGGCGTTGACGCCGGTGATGCTGTGGTCCGGATTCAGATAGCCGAGCTCGGTGGATTGCTGAAAGTGGACTCGGCTGTTGTCGTAAACGGAGCCGATCGTGAGCTGATTGTGACGGCCACCGGGCGAACTAAACCACGTCACCTGGCCGGACGCTCCCGAACTGTGCTGACGGCCGGATGAACGGTTCAGCAGACCATTGCACTTTTCCGCGGGTTCATCTTGCAGCAGCACGTTACCGATGCATCGCCAATATGGAAATGGTGTGTTCGCGGCAGTGGCGCCGCTTGCGGGAACGCTGGTGTAGCCGGCTGCTGAAAGCGCCGTACGCTCCGCTGCGGTCGGCTGATACACCGATTGATCGAGTGAGTCTTGGTTGAGATCCCCGTTGAAGGTCCTCGTTCGGATGTACCGGTAATATGCATTTCCCGACACCGTTACGCCACGGCTCAACGTGTGTCTTACCGTGAGATTGAATAAAGGTGAACGATTGCCCGTAATGTCCGGCTTTGTGTAGACACTGGAGTAATCGCGGATCACGAAGCGCTGTTCCTGAAGGCCGTTACCGGTCAGCGAATTATTGGTGTACGCCGCCGTCACCGTCAGGTCTGTCCGCGAGTGTTGCCAGCCCAGCTTGCCGAAGAACTGACGCACATCCGATGGTGAATCCTCACGCCATCCCTTCTCGAAGAAAAGACTGCCGGCGAGGTACCAGTGAAGCCCTTTGCCGTTTCCGCCGCCATGTTCGACATCCAGCGTTCCGCGTCTGAAACTGCCGCCGGTCATTTGCACCGTGGTTCCAGGTTGTTGGGTTCCATCTTTTGTCCGAACCGACAGCGCGCCGCCGAGAGTATTCAAGCCGAAGACGGGATTCGATCCGGGAAAGAAAGTGGTCTCCGAAATGGCGATGCGCGGAATCAGGTCCCAGTTCACAACGTCGCCGAACGGCTGATTGAGACGAACGCCATCCATGTACACCGAAAGTCCCTGTGGAGTGCCCAACAGCGGCGATGCTGTATATCCGCGATAGTTGAGATCCGTTTGAAACGGGTTGCCCTGGATTTCGTTCAGATGCACGCCGTCGAGGCGACGGTTCAGGAAATCGGAAAGTTCGAGCGCGCCGCTTTCTTCGATGTCTCGCTGCGTGTGGGTTTGAACCGGGGCGGCAATATCGCTGGGCGACAGGTCGACGCCGGGAAGCGGTGTCGCGGAGACAACGTTGACCGAGTATTCGACAGTACCGATCGCGAGCGTCAGGGTTCGTAAGACAGGTGTAGGCGATTGAACATCGATCAACGTGGACTGCGTCGCGAAGCCGTCCCTTGAAACGACCAGGCGATAACGGCCGTAGGAGATCTTCTCGAACGTGTGTCTTCCGTCGGGATCCGTTTCAAAACGGATGTGGACTCCGGAGGCTGGATTCTCGAGCCTCCCTTCCGCCTGCATGGCGCTGCCGAGGGGGTCCTTGACCTCAATCCGGATTTCTCCCGTTCTGGACTGCCCGAAGGAAACAACCGGCAGCAGAAGGGCCAAAAGAATTGCGAGGCGGCTGATGTTGAATTGCGCCGTCATCATATTTGAACATTTGAAGATCACGTGAGGGCGTGTTTTGTTCAAGCTTTTTAAGTGCGTTACTCCACAAGCTTGTGACGTCGTCCTGCGTTCGGCAACAACCCGACATCCGCTTTGACTTTGCGAACAGCCGAAACTCATACTACGGCAACTGAGGATACACGCATGGGACTTGGTGACTTCATCAAAAAGCAATTCATCGACATCATTCAGTTCACGGAGGAAAAGGATGGTGTGCTTGCTTATCGATATCCGATGCAGGACTTCGAAATCCAATACGGCGCACAGCTCACGGTGCGTGAGTCGCAGCTTGCGCTTTTCATCGACGAGGGCCGTATCGCGGACCAGTTCGGGCCAGGCCGTCACAAGCTGACGACGCAGACTCTGCCCGTCCTCACTTACCTCAAGAACTGGGACAAGCTGTTCGAATCGCCGTTCAAGTCCGACGTCTATTTTTTCAGCACGCGGCTTCAGCTCAATCGAAAGTGGGGCACGCCCACTCCGATCACGGTCCGTGATAAGGAATTCGGCGCTGTCCGGCTCCGTGCCTTCGGAATCTACACGTACAAGATCGCCGAGCCCCGCATCTTTCACCGGCAGATCAGTGGGACGCGCGCACTCTACACTGTGGATGATCTGGACGAGCAGCTCCGCAACACGATCGTCGCGTCGATCAGCGACATGTTTGCGGAGTCCGGAATTCCATTCCTCGACATGGCCGCCAGTCAGGACGAATTCGGTACGCATATCAAAGAGAAGCTCGCGGACGAGTTCTCGAGGATCGGTCTCGCTCTGGATGCGATCCGCGTCCAGAACATGTCGCTTCCCGAAGAATTGCAGAAGGTTCTCGACAAACGAATCTCGATGGATATCGCCGGCGACATGCGGCGCTTGACGCAGTTCGAGACTGCCGAAAGCGTCCCGATCGCCGCCGCCAACGAAGGCGGACTCGCGGGAACCGGGGCAGGTCTTGGCGTCGGCGTCGCGATGGGGCAATCGATGGCCGAAGCTTTGAAGGGCGCGCAGGGATCAGCGGCCGCTCCAACCGCCGGCGTCGCAGACGTGATGGCGGTTCTGGAGAAGCTGCACGATCTGATGACGAAAGGTGTGCTGACGCAGGACGAATTTGAAACGAAGAAAGCCGAGCTGCTGAAGAAGATCACGTAGATGATCCGTCCTGAGCGGTTTTTCCATTCTTGAAGACGCTCAGTACCGCGGCATCGTCGCCTCAGACGCCGCTTATCGCAGTGCTTTGTGGCATGGCGCCAGATCCGAAAGCATATTTGCGATGGAAGAGTTTTGAACGCCGCCTCCGCCATATGTGTTGCGTCCACGGCCGGAGCGGATAAAAACACTCGTCTCATCGAGTGGAAGGGACGCGGCACTCTCGCAGAACGTGTTCCACTTGCTGTCCTGAGCCAAAAACTGCTCGACGTTGGATAAGTAGAATGCCGATACCGTCGCGTCGACGCTCTTCAGATAACGAGCCACGGCTCGAATCGCTTTGTCGCCGCCGAAGTCGCCCACAACCGGCACGACGAGATTCCGCGATTCAAGGTTCTTGAGGAACGCGAAGTTTTCTTCGCTGGCCAGGTAGCTTCGACTCTGCCCATGACCGTCGTCGCTCAACATCAAACCGGCATACGTCACGCCGTAATTTCCGCCGCGATTGCCTCCGGTCGCGCCGACGATGGCAGGAGGCACATTTGCGGAGAGGCTGGAGTTGTAATTGATGGAAGGTCCAAACTGGTAGTAGTTGCTGAAAGCCCAACGAATGCCTTCGTGATCTCCGGCCGATAGCGCGAATCCGTGTTTTTTGACGAGCACATCCTCGATCGCCTTCAGGTTTTCCTCGTAAATTTCCTTGCTGCCTTCCGCGGTGAGATACGCATCGAAGATCTCGCTCGCGGACGATTTTGACGTCAGTCCCGCAGCGGGCTTTCTTGAGAAGAGCCGCGACACAAATTCGGATCGATCTTTGGAAAGCTCGAACAGCGCCTTGTACATCAGATGGACATCGAGATTCCCGTGACGGATGTCGATGATAAACGCCATAGCGGGTTTGATCGCCGCGATGTACGTGAAGTTCTGCTCGGGCCCGACACCCAGGTAGACTCGTCCCGTTTTCGTGGCCTTCAGAAGATCCGGAACCACGTACTGAAAACTTGTTTCGTTCGACAGAAGATTGTCCGACCGGAAGAAGCCATCTTCTTCTGAAGAGTCTTTCGACAAGCTCCAGAACTGCTGGTCCGATAGTTCGGCAGGCGCCGGCAGAGCTGCCAGCCTTGCCAGACCTGGCGGAACATAGCTTGTCAGGCTGAGAATGAAGGCTACCGCGATAAGAACGATCAGATGTCGCCGATTGGTTGGAATCTTGCTGGGGTTCATGGGCGCTCATATTAGCACGCGCATCCAAACAACGACGCGATCCAACAACGGTCCGTCCGACCCGCTGACGCTTTTGTCTTAGTTTTTTCCGGCGAATGTGTCCTAAGATCGCGCTCAAATCATCCAATGGAGAGAGCATGCGCAAAACATTGATCGTCTTGTCGGCCGTTCTTCTGTTAGTGGCTGTGACCTCGACAGCGTTCGCACAGGCGCCGGTGATTGATTGGGAAAAACAGAAGGCGGACATCCTGCAGCATTACCGTGCGCTCGTGCAGATCAACACGGTCAGCCCTCCGGGAAATGAAACCAAGGCGGTGGAGTATCTGAAGAAAGTTCTGGAGGCGGAGGGCATCCCGGCGAAGACGTTCGCGATGGATCCCAATCGAGCGAATCTGGTCGCTCGATTGAAAGGCAACGGGACGAAGAGGCCGCTTCTGATCCTCGCGCATACCGACGTGGTTCCCGTCCAAATGGAAAAGTGGGCGGTCGATCCTTTCGGGGCCGTGATGAAGGACGGGTTCATTTGGGGGCGGGGCACCATCGACGACAAGGACAAGCTCGTGGCCATGCTCACGACGATGATTCTGATGAAGCGATCGGGAGTGGTGCTCGATCGCGACCTGATCTTTCTTGCGGAGCCCGGCGAGGAAGCAGACCCGACGGGCGTCGGCATTAATTTCATGGTCAATCAACACTTCGACGAGATCGATGCGGAATTCGCAATCACCGAAGGCGGAACCGGCCGGATCGAGAACGGCCAAGTCGTCACCGTGCAGATTGGAACGACAGAGAAAGTGCCGAAGCGCGCCAGACTTGTGGCGACGGGAACATCCGGGCACGGCTCCGTGCCTCGGGTCGACAATGCCGTTGTTCACCTTGGAAGAGCTGTCGGTAAGATCGGTGCGTGGGAAACGCCGATGCACCTCAACGAAACAACTAAAGTCTTTTTCGAACGTCTTGCCAGTATCAGCCCTCCGGACAAGGCTGCCCGATACAAGGCGTTGCTCAATCCGCAGCGAGCCAAACCAGTTCAAAAATACCTGGCTGAGAACGAACCGGGTTTCTATTCGATGCTGCGGACCTCTGTCGTGCCCACGATGCTGAAGGCCGGCGTCGGCGCGAACGTTATTCCTTCCGAAGCCGAAGCGACTCTCGATATTCGCGCTCTTCCCGGTGAAGACATCGACGAGTTCTATAGCGAGATGAACCGCGTGATCGGCGATCCCGCGGTCAAGATCGTTCCGATACCTGCCACGCGTCCGGAGGCTCCGCCGTCACGGCTCGATACGGAGATGTTTCGCGCGCTCGAGGCTGTCAGTAAACGAATGTATCCGGAAGCGATCGTTCTTCCGTCGATGTCCACGGGCGCTTCGGATATGGCTCAGCTTCGAGCAAAGGGCATTCAGTCTTATGGCATCGGGCCCGCGGTAACGGAGGAGGATCGTTTGAAATATGGTGCTCACAGCGACGTCGAGCGATTGTCCGAGGCGTCGCTCTATCGATTCGTGGAGTTCGCGTGGAACGCCGTGGTCGAAGTTGCCGTTAAGAAGTAAATGAAGATCGATTCAGATAAGTTTCGAGTCCGCGCCAAAGAGAAGGTTCGGCTTGACGAGCTGCCGACGTCGAGCAAACGGTTCTTCAAATCCAAAAACGAATATCAGGAGATTCTTGAGCACCACGTCGCAAAGCTCAACGAATTGCAGAACTTGCTGTATGCAGACGATCGTTATGCGGTGCTTCTGATTTTTCAGGCAATGGATGCCGCCGGAAAGGACAGCGCGATTAAGCATGTGATGTCCGGAGTGAATCCACAGGGTTGCCAGGTTTTCAGCTTCAAACATCCCAGCGCGCAGGAACTCGATCATGATTTTCTTTGGCGAACGACGGTGTGCCTTCCGGAACGCGGCCGCATCGGCATCTTTAACAGGTCGTACTACGAGGAAGTATTGATCGTTCGAGTTCATCCCGAGATTCTCGGCAGCCAACGGCTCCCGGCGGAGTCTCTGCGGGGAAACGTTTGGGCGGACCGGTACCAATCCATCATGGATCTCGAGGCACACCTTCATCGAAACGGCACGAGGATCGTAAAGTTCTTCCTTCACGTTTCCAAAGAGGAACAGCGGAAGCGGTTTATCGAGAGGATCGATCGGCCGGAAAAGAACTGGAAGTTCAGTGAGGCCGACATGAAAGAGCGGGAATTGTGGAAGGACTACATGAAGGCTTACGAGGAATGTCTCGACGCGACGAGCACCCGGGAGTCACCGTGGTACATCGTGCCCGCCGACGACAAGAAGAACGCCCGTCTCATCATTTCTCAAATCATCGTCGATACGCTTCAGGCGCTTCATCTGACGTACCCCAAAGTCGACGAAAGGCGCCTGAAGGAACTTCAGGCTCTGCGTGACCGGCTATCGAAGTAGCGTGCGGAATGCTGGATCCTGTCGCGATCAGCGAGACTTTAGAATCGTCCGCAGACCGTCCTTGTGCTCCGGCGGGACCATCGAGTAAACGTAATCGAAATTTTGCGCGGGCAGCTCCCAGTTGTAGGAGCGAAGAACGAGAACCGTGAAGGCCTGCATGAACATGGTCGAATAGTCGTAACCCGCGCACTTGTGGCCTGTGGGCAACTCTCCTGCGCCCTGAGGCGCGAACGCGCACGGATGACGACGGTCTTCGGCGCGCCCGGCCGCAAAGCGATCCGGATCGAAGCGTTCGGGCCGGACGTAAGTGTCCTTGAAGTTATTCGAGCTGTGATGCCCCCACAGAACGGTCCAGCCCGCGGGGATTCGGAAGCCGTTAAAGTCGAAATCGCGCTTTGCCTTGCCGAAGAAAACGGGGATCAGCGGCGTAAACCGTTTGATCTCTTTAACGACCTCATTGAGAAAAACCATGCCGTCGAGCAGTGCGATCGACAGCGCGCCGCTCCTTGCGGCAGCGTCCACTTCGGCCTGGAGGCGGGCACGCACCGTGGAGTTCCGGTGCAGTTCAAGAAGCAGCGCGCAAAAATGCGTGTAGATAAGGTAACCGGCGATGTTGAAGTGGTGAAGCTCGAGGACGGCGTTGTCATCGGACATTTTGCCGCCGTCGGCCGAGGCTTGATCCAGCACGCGGGAAAGGCCGTCGTTGAAGCTGCGATCGCGATGCCGCTTCACAGCAGCGCGCAGAACCTCGAATGTACGGTCTCGTGCAGCAAGCGCCTTCGTGAAGCGCGTGCCGGGCAGCGAGATCGGCAGGCCGGCAAATCCGGCAACCAGAACTTTGAAGCTTTCCGCAATGGTCGTGAGTTCCGGACCGGGCTCGATCGACATCATGTTTCGGGCAATCGTCTCGAGCGCCAGATTCTTGAACTGCTCCGCAGCGCGAAACTCCCCGCTGTTTTTCAGACTCTCCAGCCAGCGTTCCGTTATGGCCTGCATTGCAGGAAGGTAGGACTCGAGCGCCTCGCGGCTGAAGGCGCCCAGCACTTGCTGCTTGCGAGCACGATGGGTATTTCCGTCGAGAAGCGGGAGGCTCTTGCCTCCGAAGAACTGCTCGACGAAGCCGGGCATGCTATCGGCCCGTTGGACGTCCGCTTCATTGTTGAAGCATGCCGTGCCTTCAGGACCGGCGAGAATGACAGCGTTGCGGCCGAAGACGTTTGAACGGAAGATGGGACCGTGTGTGGCGACGCCTTCGGCAACGAAGCGAAACTCGTCTTTGAGAAAGGTCAGTGTCTGACCGAGGAACGGCAGCCCCGTTTTGCCGGGCGGAAGCGGTTTCGAGGAATTGTCCATGGGCGCGCATCCTACCACATTCGATCGATCCGTTTACGCCGCGCCCGCAAGCCGTGAGAGCGCCTCGGCCAGAACAAGTGTGCCGCTGCCGATCGCTTCCGGCGATGAATATTCGTCGGGCCGATGGCTGAATCCGGACCGGCACGGGATAAAAATCATGCCGGTCGGGACGACGCGAGACAAGAAAAGAGAGTCGTGATAAGCGCGGCTGGTCATCCGATCATGGCGAAGACGATGTTCCTCGCAGGCGCCGGCAACAACATCCACGACGTTCGGAGCGCATTGCGCCGGAGCGTCCGCGTTCAACGATTCGATTCGCACCTGAAGCCGCCGTCGCAAAGCAATGTCCATGCAGGCTTCGGAGATTCTCTTCAAGACGCCATCACGACGGGTTAGATCGATGTCGCGAACATCGGCTTCGATTCGAACCCGGTTCGGAATGCTGTTCACTGCGCCTGGAGAGACCTCGCACACTCCCACAGTTCCGACGGTGTCGAGCGCTCCGGTGGACTTCGCCGCGGATTCCACGGCAAGCGCGATTTCGGCTGCTCCGAGAAATGCGTCTCGCCGCCCGGGCATCAGGACGGCTCCTGCATGTCCGCCTTCACCCTCGATCCAGATACGCAGCGTCGCCGGGGCCGCAATAGCGGTCACGACGCCGATTTCCAGGTTGCGCGCTTCCAGGATGGGCCCCTGCTCGATATGCAACTCGACGAAAGCGGAATAACTCGCCACCGACAGTCGAACGTTTGAAAGCGAACCTGTAAAGCCCGCGGCCATCCGCGCCTGTTCGAGCGTTATACCGTCGCGATCTTTTAATTGATCGGCGGCGGAAGCATCGATTGCCCCTGCCATCAATCGGCTTCCGAGACAACCGATCCCGAAGCGCGTCGGTTCTTCCGAAGTAAAAATGATCAGCTCGATGGAGCGGTGAGGATGAAAACCGCTCCGCTGAAGCGAACGGATCGCCTCCAGACCACCCAGCACGCCAACCGTACCGTCGTACCGGCCGGCATTGGGAATCGCGTCGATATGCGAACCGGTCGCAACGGCGGGAAGACCGGGATCGCTGCCGGCCCATCGCGCAAACGTATTTCCGACGGGATCATCGCGCAGTTCCAGTCCGGCCTCGCGGCACAGACGGTTGATGAACGCTCGCGCCCGCTGATCCGCTTCCGTAAAAACCACGCGCGTCGTGACCGGTGGTGCCGCTTCCGAGATATTACCGAGCGCCTCCAGTTCCGCGGCTAGTCGGGATTGATCGATCGATAAATGCACAGAGCACCAAAGAAAAGAGGATACCATCTCATGTTCGATTGTTTGATAAAGCGGCGGATCGCTTCAAAGAGCTCATGACACGGATGACCGGCAAACACGCTTTGGTGAAGTCGCTTCAGGCCGAAGGAGTGCGCTACATCTTCGGCAATCCGGGAACCAGCGAGAGCGGTTTGATGTCGATTCTCGCCGAATACACGGACCTTACCTACATTCTCGCGCTGCAGGAAGGCGTTGCTATGGGGATGGCCGACGGCTATGCCTGCGCGACCGGAACTGTGCCCGTCGTGAATCTCCACATCGAGACCGGCCTTGCCAACGGCATCAGTTTGTTGCATCACGCCTGGGACGGCGGCACTCCGCTGGTGCTGACCGCCGGCAATAAGGATATTCGGAAACTGGTGGAAGGCCGCAGCAATCTGGTGGAGATGGTGCGCCAGTTCACAAAATGGAGCGGTGAAATCACCCATCCGGATCAGATTCCCCAAATCATACGGCGGGCATTTCACGAAGCGCGAAGGCCGCCCACGGGGCCAGCGTTCGTCGGGTTTGCCGCGAATGCCCTCGAAGATGAAACCGATGCCGTCATCGATGCGCCCGATCGCATTTATGCTCGCACTTGCCCCGACGCCGCCGCATTGGCGGACGCTGCTCGGCTGCTTGCGAACGCACGTCAACCGGTGATCATCGTGGGCGACCGGTTGGCACAGTCCGGTGGGCAAGCCGAAGCGGTGAGATTGGCCGAGCTGATCGGAGCCTGTGTTTACACGATGTCGTACGCTCAACTCTGTTTTCCAACCGGTCACCCACAGTTTCTCGGCCGGATCAATCCCTCGCTGCGTTCCGGTCGAGAGAAGCTGATGCAAGCCGATGTTGTGTTGGCTGTCGGTACGAATGTGTTTGGTGGATTCTTCTACTCTTCCGCACGTTGCCTGATGCCGTCGACGGTGCTGATTCACATCGATTCCGCGTCGCAGGAGATCGGTAAGGTGGAATCAACGGCGGTCGCGATGCTCGCGGATCCCAGGCAAGCGCTGCAACAGCTGACAGCAACCTTGCGCAATGAGATGTCGTCCGAGCAGAAGGAGAAAGGAAGGTTGCGAGCCGAGACGACGACGCGCGAGCATCGACAGCAGGACGAAGAGTGGCAGGCACGTGTGCGCCGGCGATGGGACTCACGCCCGATATCACCGGAACGCATGATGACCGAATTGGCCGGCGCGCTACCCGCGGACACGATCGTCGTCGACGATTCGCTGAGCAACAAAGACGCTCTGCATGGCGCGATGAAGTTCAACCGGCCGGGAAGTCTCTACGGAGAACGCGTCGGAGCCATCGGCTGGGGAATGGGCGCCGCTCTTGGAATCAAGCTGGCGAACCCAGCACGCCCGGTTGTAGCCATTGTCGGTGACGGCAGTGCGATGATGACCGCGCAGGCTCTGTGGACCGCGGCGAACTACAAGATTCCGGCCGTCTACGTTGTTTGCAACAACCGTTCCTATCGGATTCTGAAGCAGAACATGAACATCTATAAAACCGAGATCCTCGGGCAGCCTGGAGTGTCCAGTTTCGTGGGAATGGATTTCGATCTTCCGCTGAATCTCGCCGCCATCGCCAATGCGATGGGCGTCGAAGGACACGCGGTAACGAACCCTGCGGAGTTGGCTCCCGCCTTGAAGACGGCTCTCGAATCCGGCCGCCCGGCGCTACTCGATGTGATGATCGACGGCTCTGTGTAGACCGTCTATGGTCCTGACCAGATAACAGGGAAGCGTTCGCTGTCTAAAACAGCGTCATGTTTCAGACCCGGATCCTGCGTGGGTATCGCGACTTCTCCAGGGCGTCGGCAGAATCGAGCGTCGTCGCCGGTCCAGCGCGTGGAGAGAGCGCGACGCCGGCTCGGGCTCTTGTTTCCCGGAGAACCATGGACGATCATGGCCTGAAACACCAGGCAGTCGCCCGTCTCCAGGGCGAAGCGGACGACCGGATACTTATCGCGATCGCTTTCGATGTCCGGCAAAAGAGGCAGGCCGGTGTTTTTGTAAGGACTGCCGTCCGCGAAGTGGTACGGACTGAATTCCGGCCAGCGGTGACTTCCGCGGATGTACTCGGGACAAACGTCTTCGGGAACAGGATCGATCGGAAGCCACAGTGAGCACACCTGATATCCGCTGACCGCCCAGTACGGTTGATCCTGATGCCACGGCGTTCGCTCTTCCGTTCCGGGTTCCTTCACGAGCAACTGATCGTAAAAATAATTCACGCGCGACGCGCCCATCACTCGACCCGCAATCTCGGCGGCCGGTGAGTCGGTGACGAACGTTCGAAACTCCGGAACTCGAAGCGCCATTTCAAGGTCTCCAAAGAACCGTCCGCGACCCCTAGCATATTCCTCAGCATGAACGCCCGGCGCCGCCATGACTTTCTCGATCGCGGATGCAAGGAAGTCGAACCAGTCGATGGAAAAAATCTTTCTCAAACACACCACACCATCGCGCTCGTAGGCGTCACGTTCTTCGGAAGACACTTCTCTTGCGGGTGAACGAAACATGCGGTCAAGCTTTCCCGAGAATATAAATGATGAAGTTCGGAACGCGGAGTTCGTCCTCAAGTTCTGGAAACGATCTCAAATTGTCGGGCGACACGGTCGGCTCGGTAATTCCGAGAATTCGGAAGCCGGCATGGGTAAATCCGCGAATGTATGTCGACAGCGTTCGATGGAAGTTGGTGAACGGAGCTCCGAGCATTTTCCATAGTCGTGCGGACTCATCGAAATAATTGTCCAATATGACGTGCTGCTTGGTGCCGTCATTCGCCTTCGCCCAGTTGCCGACGGCGGACCGCATCGGATGGAGGTTCGCGACAACGAAGCGGCCTCCTTTTCTCAACACTCGAAAGACTTCCCGGTTATTGGCGTTGAAATCCGCCAGGTCGCACTGATTCAAGTAAGAAACCGCGAGATCGAAGGTCTCGGGGGCGATGAAGGTGAGATTCTGAGCATCGCAGACACGATACTCATCGCGCTCGGATTGCAATTCCTGCGCGGCTTCGATCATCGGCTCGCAAAGGTCCAGTCCAAGCGCATACTGAGCTCCTTGTCGTAGAAGCTTGCGGACGAAGCGCCCCTCGCCGCATCCGCAATCCAGGACCTTGAGGCCTTGCACATTTCCGCAGGCCTCCAGCATCGGCGGATCCAGCAGGCCCTCGCGCGTCGCGTTTCTTCCGGTCCTTGCCTCGCGAATCCATTCCGGTGCCAGCCGGCGCCACTCTTCTTTGAGATCGTCCTGGTTCATGTCCTTTACCAGACGCGAACACGGTGTTTCGGATCGAGGTAAAGCCTGGGTCCCGGCTGCAGTGAGAATGCGGCGTAGAACGGATCGAGGTTTCGAACCGTATCGGCGCGATACTCATCGGGTGCATGGCCGTCGGTTGCGATCTGGTTGCGCAGCGCGGCCTCGCGGATTTTCAGGCGCCAGCTTTGGCCGAAGCTGATGAAGAATCGTTGATCGCCTGTGAATCGATCAAGCACCCGGTCGGGTTTGCCTTGCAGCGAAAGTTTGTATGCATCGTAGGCGGCAGCCAGACCTGCCAGATCGGCGATGTTCTCGCTCAGGGTTTGATGCCCGTTGACGGCGAGATCCGGAAATGGACGATACGCGTCATACTGGGCCGCCAGCGCTTCACTCGCGGCCTTGAAGTGAGCGAGATCGTCCCTGGTCCACCAGTTGGCCAGCCGTCCTTGCGCGTCGAACTGACTCCCCTGATCGTCAAAGCTGTGGCTGATCTCGTGCCCGATGATCGCGCCCATGGCTCCGTAGTTGTGAGCCGCGTCCGCCGAGGGATCGAAGTATGGCGGCTGCAGAATGGCGGCAGGAAAGTTCAACGCATTTTGAAGCGGGAGGTTGACGGCGTTCACGGTCTGAGGTGTCATCCACCACTCCTGGCGATCGACCTTCTGGTTCAGCTTTGCGAGCTGCCGGTGGTACTCGAACAACTCCGCGCGCCGGACATTGCCGAGGGCGTCATCTTTGATGACTTCAAGCGTCGAGTAGTCCGCCCACTTGTCGGGATAGCCCACGCCGACGTACAGCGTTCCAATTTTTTCCTTGGCCTTCACTTTTGTGTCCGGCGACATCCAATCAAGAGCATCAATTCGCGCATTGAACGCTTTCGTCAGATCATAAACCATCGCGCGAACCTTGGCTTTCGCTTCCGCGGGAAAGTGACGCTCGACATAAAGTTTTCCGACGACCTCTCCGAGTGCAGCGCTCGTCAAGTCCACGCCACGCTGCCATCGCGGCCGTTGTTCGGGAATTCCAAAGAGAGCCTTACCCAAAAATTCAAAACGCTCGTCAACGAACGCCTTCGGCAGGACACCGCCCGATTGTTCGATCGTGTGGTAGGTCAGCCAGTCCTTCCACGAGTCGAGAGGTTCTTTCGCCACAAGCGCCGAGATGCCGGTAGTTGCCTTGGGATGCCATAGGATGAAGTCGGTACTTTGCTGCAGTCCGGCCGCGTCCAGTAATGCCGCCCAGTCGAGGCCGGGCGCTTTCTTCTCCAACTCGTCGCGCTTCCAGAGTTGTGCCGATTGCACATCCGCCGACTCTGTCCGCGTGGCGTGCACACCGGCAATTTTCGACTCGAGAGCGAACACACGCGAAGCACGGCTTTGCGCATCGGCGATTCCGGCAAGTTTCAACATTGCCACGATGTGCGTTAGATATTGATCGCGGAGCTGTTTCATGTGCGGATCATTCGATACGTAATAATCGCGATCGGGCATCCCGAGTCCGCCCTGCAGGATGTACGGATAGTTTTTCGACGGGTCGATTAGTCCTTGCGCCACCCAGACACCAAAAAGGTTCTCCGTCTGAAAATTGGTGTTGTTCAATGGATCGACATCCGCGCGCAAGGTGCCGCCAATGGCGCTTGCAAGAGAATGCTTATCCTTGATTGATGCGATGGCGTCCAATTGCGGCTGCAGGGGTGTCGTGCCCTTCGCTTCGATGGCGGCCTCGTCCATGAAGCTTGCATAGAAGTCGCCGACTTTTCGTCCGTCCGCCGTTGCCTTGTCGCCGGCGGCAGCAGAGTCTTGGATCAGCGCCACCGTTCGCTTGCGCGTCTCGTCGGCAAGGATATTGCCGGGGCCATAGCTCGATTTGTCGGCGGGAATCTCCGTTGTCTTGAGCCAGCCGCCATTCGCGTATGCGTTGAAGTCGTCGCCGGGGGAAACCGACTTATCCGTCCCGGCTGTGTCCAGCCCGGACTTCTCGCCGGCCGGCACAGCGGCAGGCTTGGAAGCATTGCACGCAGTTAAAGTAAGCGCGAAGAGAACTGCAAATGCGGTTCGACGACGTGTTAGGGAAAACATACCGTTCACTATTTTCCTTTCAAGAAATCACGAACGACTTGAATGTATCGGTCGGTTTCTTCGAGCATCGCCATGTGCGAACTGTTTTCAAACACAACCATGGAGGAACCTGGGATTTGACTCTGATAAAACCGTGTCGTTTCGGGCGTCGCTTCATCATATTGGCCCGCCGTGAACAGGACGGGAACCGAAACTTCCTTGAGGCGCGACGTTCGATCGTAGTCTTTCAGGTTTCCGATTCCGAAGAACTCGCTTGGCCCCCACATTGTCAGGTACACGTCCATGCCGGCATTTTTCATGGTGCTTTCCATTTCGGGTGGAAACGGAAACACGCGGCACAGGTGCAGCTTGTAGTACTCCGTCACGGCATTCTGATACTCGTCGCTTTGCGTCGTCCCGGCGTCTTCATGTTTCTTGAGCGTAGCCTGAACGCCGGAGGGGAGCTCGGAACGGAACCTGTTCGCGTCTTCGAGCCAGCGGGGAATGCTGATGGCGGGACTCGACAGAATGAGACTATGGACGCCGCGTGGTTTGGTGAGCATGTAGTCGGTGGCGAGCATGGTCCCCCACGAGTGACCGAGGATGTGAACATCGTCGAGCTTCAGCGTCTGACGGACGGTGACGAGTTCCTCGACGAATCGCTCGGTCTTCCACAATGATTTGTTGATTGGTCTGTCCGACTTGCCACAGCCAAGCTGATCGTAGAAGACGATCGGCCGTTCGTCCGAGAGCTTGCTCAGCCGGCTGAGATAGTCGCTGGGGAAGCCTGGACCGCCGTGCAAAAGCAACAGCGGCGTGGCATTGCCGGAACCGACGATTCGATACCACACCTTCCCACCGGGAACATCGATGAACCCTTCTCCCGCGTTGATGCGAGGCCGGTCCAGCCTGGAGCACGCGGATAGTAGGAGGGCAGCCATGATCACAATCGAGAGCAACTTCATCTTCGACTCCTTACCCGACTCTGCAGATCCCTTATCGGGCACTGATTGAAGGCGCTGAAGCGGGCGTCTACGGCTGTTCGCTGGCCGTCAGTCCTCCTCTGTGTGATCGCCGTTTTTGTACAGTCGACGCGCGGGGACTTCAGGACGTCCAGCATCGCGCGCCATGGTGTCGAGGCGATTGGCCGTAGCGAAGCCGAGGTGCTCATCGACGATCGTTCGCGCCTTTCCATAGTCGAGCTCTTCGAGGCGCAGGATTCTGCGGACGTCGGCGTCGTCTTTGGGCTCTCCGGAGGCCATTTTCATTGCGAGCAGATGCTCGAGTGAGACAAGCGGGACCTCAAGCTCGCGTACAGCGGTTACTCGACGGGCAGCGGACGCTTCTTCGATTGCCTGGCGAAACAACTCCGCCAGATGAACACGGCGATCGATGAAGTCAATGCGAAGGTTGCGCGCATCATCGCGTACTGCGACTCCACCGATCCGCAGCCGGCGCCTCTCGACATTCTCAGCCGCCAACTCATCCGCAGCCTTTTCCGCACAACCCACGGGCACCGCAAAATCCGCATCCTTGGTCGCACGCGCTATTCCCCATGCCTCGAGCGCTAAACCACCGATGAGAGCGAAGGGAGCGCCCGTGGCAGAAAGGGCAGCGACAGCTGCGCGCACGGACGCTGAAGGATCGAACGGTGAGATCGATCCAACCACGTGTTTTCTTGCCGCCTTCTCGTCTGAGGCGTCTTCAGAGTTGTTCACGCCACCGATCGTAACATTGGACTGCCGCGCTCAGGAAATACGTCGCGTCACGAGGCCTGCCGCTAAGCTCCGGGTTTTGAACCTCGTTCCTCAGACGTGTCACCTCAGGCCGGCCTTCGCCTTGTCCACTTCAACAAGGTGCTGGTCGAAATACTGCGCCGCTTTCACGAGTGTCTCGACCGCTCGCACGTAGAAGTTATATGAGATTGTTTCGAAGTCGTCGGTCGGTTTGTGGTGTTGGTCGAAGTCTTCGACACCGAAGTAGAGAGCGGGGATCTTCGCCTGCATGAAAGAGTAGTGATCGGAGTCGCGAGTCCAGTCCTCAGGCTGTTGGGGGTCTTCGTGACCGGTGAGAAGTCTTACCGGCGCCCCCGCGGCGATGGCTTCCACCATCGGTTTCAGGAACGGCTGCAGGGCGGTGCCGACGGCGAACAGTTTGTCGTTGGCTTCGCGGCCAATCATGTCGGCATTCAGATCAATCGACAAGGATGCGGCCTCGACGGGCGGTTGTTTGACGAAGGCCTGCGATCCCCGGAGTCCGACTTCTTCGGCATCGAATGCCACAAAGAGAATCGCGTTTTCCGGCTTGTGCGCGGCGAAGTACTTCGCGATTGAGAACAAGGCAGCCGTGCCCGACGCGTTGTCATCGGCGCCATGGAATACCTGCCCGTTGCGTACACCAAGATGATCGTAGTGCGCGCTCACAACGATGTAGTGGCGTGGCTGTTTTGTCCCGTTTATGCGTCCGACGACGTTCACGCCACGCCGTTCCGCAACGTTGGCGCCACGGCCCGCAAATGTGAACGATGACTCGTAGGATGTTCCGAAGGGCAGGATGCCGGACTCCTTGAATCGCGAAATGATATAAGCCCGCGCTTTCTCACTTCCGGGAGTGCCGACCTGACGGCCTTGCATTTCGTCCGCGGACAGCGTCTTTAAATCCAGAAGTAATTGACGGCTGTCGATGACGCGGCTCGACGGCACGTCCTGCAGCGCATGCAGCACTGGAGCGCCGATCACAACAAAGGCTGCGACGATGAAGACGATACGTTTCATGCCTTGGATCTTAAATGCAATCGCGCCAGTTTTTGACGAGATTTGCGGCGAGTTGTGGTAGCGTTGGCCCGCACCCCCGAACCCATTAATAGTAGTGTCCACTTCAGCGAAACGACTTGCAAAAGGAGAGGCCCATGGTCCGCCGTCATCTTCGTATCGTGCTTGCAATGCTTGTTCTGGTGTATCCCGGTTTCGGGCAAAGCGTCACGGCAACCCTTCGAGGTACCGTGCATGATCCGGCCGGCGCGGCCGTACCTGGAGTGACGGTGACCGCGACCAACACAGAAAAGGGAATTGAGCGGACGGTTCTGACCAACGAGCGCGGCGATTATGTCATCACACAGCTGCCGGCGCAGACCTATACAATCACGGTTTCGCTTGCCGGTTTTCAGACTCAAACGTTCGATAAATTTGTCCTGCAGGTGTCGCAGGAAGCGCGTCTCGACGTCACCCTGAAGATCGGCGCGCTTTCGGCAGAAATTGCGGTGACAGGGGCGGCGCCGCTGATCCAGTCGGAGGACGCGGCGAATGGCGCAGTTCTCGATGAGCAGAAGATCCGCGAGCTGCCCATCAATTCGCGCAATTTCTGGCAGCTGGCTCAACTCGATCCGAATGTCAGCCCGCCGACGACCGGTTCCAGTCTCTTGACCCGCGGCGGTTTCATCGTGGCCGGTGTCAGCGATGCCGCCAACAACTACATTCTCGATGGCGCCGACGACAACGATTGGACAACGGGTCAGCCGACGGTGCGTCCGTCGCAGGATGCGATCCGTGAGTTTCGCATTCAGACCGGCCTTGCTCCGGCGGAATTTGGCAGAAGGGCAGGCGGTCAGGTTCAGTTGACGACGAAATCCGGCACGAACAATTGGCACGGAACGGGTTTCATGTTTTACCGGAATTCAAAATTCAATGCGAAGAACTTCTTCACCACGGGCATCAAGCCCTCGTCACAGAGCAAGCAGCTCGGCGCGTCGCTTGGCGGTCCCATTCGAAAGGATCGCACCTTCCTGTTTTTGAGTTACGAGGGGACGTTTCTTTCCGCCGATCCCGGTATCGCCCTCACGGTTCCGACAGCGCAGCAGATCGGAGCCGCGAGAAGCGGCGATTTTTCGTATCTGCTCAATCAGGCAAGACCCATCCAACTGCGAAACCCGGTGACAGGTGTGAACTACTCGAACAACCAAATTCCTGTCAGCGCTCAAAGCGCGTACCTCCTGCAATACTTTCCGATGCCAACGCTGCCTGGCCAGGTCACGAGCAACTTTGTGAATAACGTCGAGAACACGCAGCGCAACCATCAGGTAACGGGCCGGTTCGATCGCGTGGTCAGCAGCAAACACAATCTGAGCGCGGTCTACACCACTCTTGCCGGAAGAGACCGGGGAACTTCCGGCGACTTTGTCGCAACCACAACGACTCCGGGCTTCGAATCTTATGGACCGCACGCCTACCAGCATGTTTCTTTCACCGACGATTACATTTTCTCTACGGCCTTCGTGAATGAAGTTCGAGCGGGCTTCAACCGCATGGCTGCCGGCTACTACAACCAGGACATGACGCTGGGCAACATCGTTGGCGAGAAGCTGGGGCTGCCCCAGGGACCCAATGCGCTGCAGGATGCGCAAGTCGAGAAGTGCGGGCGCGACAACTGCAGCAATACTGGAGTTCCGCTGATCAGCATCTCGGGATACAACACCATCGGCAGCGGCAACAATCCTCAGTGGCGCGGTGACAACACCATCCACCTGGCCGACGGCCTGACGTGGGTGAAGGGCAATCACACGACGAAGTTCGGCGGCGACTACATCAATTTCTTCAAACATTCCTACTTCGTCAGCAACGGACGCGGGAGCTTCACGTTCGGCCCAAGCGCCGAGTCGGTGACTTCGGGCGATTTCTTTGCGGACTTCGTGCTTGGATATTTTTCTCAGCTCGCGTTCGGGAACGGGAATACGCAGCAGTATCCGCGTCAGAAGAGCTACGCCCTATACCTGCAGGACGCCTGGAAAGTGTCACCCGCTTTAACGCTCAACTACGGTTTGCGCTATGAGTACTTCTCGCCTCACACTGAACGCTTCGACAAGATCAGCTTTTTCGACGCTGCCGCCAACACACTCCACACCGGTGAAGGCAAGATCATCGCTCTGAACAATTCCACCGGCCTGCTCCAGGACGCCGGCACAGGGTCGAAGTTCAGCAGTCTTTATGCAAAAACGTCGGCGAATTTTGCGCCGCGATTCGGGCTCGCCTATCGCGTGAGCGGCCGCGCGGAAACGGTGGTCCGCGGTGGTTACGGCATCTTCTACAACCTGCTGAACGTTTCGACGTGGAACAGTGCCACTGCCCTCGGCGCGCCGTATGTGCTGAGCAAAACGTTCATCACCGCGAAAGCAAACCCGCTGACCTGGGCCACGCCTTTTGCCGCGACCGTGCCGGTGAATTCGATAGCGATCACGACGATCGATCCCAACCTTCCCAGGCCGTACACACAGCAGTGGAGCCTCGGCATCCAGCACCAGTTCGGCAGCAATATGCTGGTCGAGGCAAACTATCAGGGATCGAAAAGTATTCACTACAACAACACACACGCGATCAACAACCCCACGCTGCAGACGCGACTCGCCAATCCAACCTCATCGATTAACGCGCTGCGTCCATTCAATTCGATCGGAACGGGCTCACGATGGGGAGCCATCTCGGTGTTGGATGCTGGAGCCGGTGGGGGGTACAACAGCTTGATGATTCGCGCGGAAAGGCGCTTCCACAATGGCTTGAGCTTCAATTCGTACATCATCTACGCGAAGTCTCTCGATAATTTTGTGAGCCCTCAAAATCCGCTCCAACCCCATGCGGACTGGGGGCCGTCCGATTTCGATCAGAAACTCCGCTCAGTAACGACTGCGATCTTCGACCTTCCTTTCGGCGACGGCCGTCGATGGAATACCAACTCGGCCGTCCTCGGGGCGCTGTTGAGCGGCTGGAAAGTGACGAGCGTTGCAACCTTCCAGACCGGCCGTCCGTTCTCGGCAACAACGAACGATGCATTGGCCTCGAACACCGGAGCTAACGATCGTGCGTTCGTGGTGGCCGGTGCGGATCCAAACGTCGATACCACGTGCAACGGCGTGCGCACGCGGACGCCTCAGGCATGGTTCAACACCTGCGCATTTCGATCCAACGATCCGGCAAACGCTGCGACAACGTCCAGCACCATATATAGCTTCGGCACCGCCGGCAGAAACAGTTTGCGCGGGCCGGGCCTTCAGAACATGGATTTCGGATTGTTCCGTGAAATCAGAATGCGAAGTGAAAACCGCGTACTGCAGGTTCGCGTCGAAGGATTTAACGTAATGAATCACCCCAACTTCGCAAACCCCGCTGCCAATTACGGAAGTCCAACGACGGTTGGTTTGATCACCTCCACCGTCGGCAGCACGCTTTCCACGGCAACGGGTGCAAACCGTCAGCTGCAATTCGGAGTGAAGTACACCTACTGAAAGGTACGCCGATCCGCGGCGAGACTTCAGGCGACCTTTACTTCAGTTGATTGGAAGCTTCTTTCTCCGCGTTTCTGAGCAGAGCGCCGGTGGCGAGCACGCCGACCGGGAGCAGCCAACCCGGAAGGTTGAACTTAGTCACGGCGAGGACTAGCCCAATCAGAACCGCGACCAGAGTGGCCGCGCGCCATCCCGAGAATCCCATAATGTTCTCCTTTTAGTGGAACCACCGTAACCATGGGACATAAATAACGCAAGAAACCGGGCGCGTTATATAACGGCAGGTGCCGTCGGAATTGTTTGTGTTGTTGGCGGCGGGCCTGTTCGCTGCTACTTCCCGCGCGCCGCGCAACGGCGGTGGACCGGGCACGAACTTTGCGCGCGGAGTAGCTCAGGCGCCGAAGGTCAAACTCTCTGTGTGTGACCTTGCATTTCGGAATGCATGTAGTCGGAGGTGCGCAGCCCCGTGGGTTCCAGGAACCTCTGTCGCAGCGCTTCATTTTCGGACTCGAGTAACATAATGTGCCGTTTTAAGGCCTCGATGCGGGATTCCATGTACTCGTACATCTGCTCCGAATCGCGGTTGTCGTACTCATGCCTTACGTAATGTCTCATCACAGCCTCCTTGCTGTAGCCACTCTTGTTCAAACAGGTCGATCGAGTGACTCTTTGTTCCTTCGGACGTCCCGTCCGCTTCAATCACTGTTTGGTTGTAAAGAACCTTAAGGCAGTGTCTCTGCGGAGCGAATGGTACGATAGTCCTGTTTCGTTCTGACGCCTACCGTCCGAAGGTGCCGACATTCAGATTGTTTTCAACATTTCCGTTGCGGAACGGAGCGTCAGCGCGACCATGGTCAGCGTTGCGTTGCAGCAGCCGCCGGTGACGAAGTTGGGGGCGCCGACGACCCAAAGGTTCTCGTGATCGTGAGTGCGGCCCGCCGGATCGACGACGCTCTTCTCAGCATCCTTTCCCATGCGGCATCCGCCGCCGGGATGATCGTGGAACCGTTCCGGGCTGATCTGGAGGATCCTGCCTCCGCCTGCTTTGACAATCTTGTCAAACACTCCACGGATCTGGGTTTCCGCCACGTCCCGAAGCGTCTTCGTTTCGTCACGATCGACGTATTCGATTCGAGGAAGGGGGTCGCCCCATTCGTTCTTCGTTGATGGATCGAGGGTGAGTGCGTTCTCAGGGGTCGGCGGAACATCGTAGTAGCATCTCAATCGCGCGGTTCCTGTGACGCAGCGCTTCTGCCAATCCGCCAGAGTATCGTCGCCCAATAGAAAGATGCCCGCGTCGTCTTTCAGCCGCGGCTGGCGGGCAAAGCTGGATTCCCAGACGCGCAGATCGTGCCGAACATAACGTTCGATGCGGCCCGGACGCTGGTATGCCTTCGAAAGCAGGCTGTCCGTTCCGTAGATTCCCGGATATAGGCGCAGCGGAACCTCCGCTTGAGCATTCACGCCGCGATGTCCCGTCAGATAGCGGCCCACCAGTCCGGAGCGGTTGGCGAGACCTTTTGGAAACCGGTCATTCGAAGACAAAAGCAGCAGGTGTGAACTCCACGCGTAACCGGAGGCGACGATAAATGTCTTCGCTCGGAAACGCACCGGGTCATCCGGGCGATCGCGGTCCAAAGCGATCGCTTCTTCGATGCGATTGGAATTTGCCGCGGGTACGAGTTTGCGAACAAGCGTCCGGTCATACAACTCGATCCTCTTCTTCGCCAGCAAATCCTGAAATGTGAAATCGGGGGAATACTTCGCTCCCGTCGGACAGATGTTGCAGGTATCGCAGCGGAGACATTTGCCGCGACCGCGATAGGGCTGCGACAGCTTCGCTACCGGATTGGGCCAGAACGGAATGCCGGATTTTTCCGCCCACTCCCTCAACATCGTCAGGTTGTAAGACAGAGGCAAGGGCGGCAAGGGATATGGCTTCGAACGCGGATCGAGTTCGGCGGGCCCGGGCTGTCCGGAAACACCGATGCGCTCTTCGGCTTCCTGATAGAACGGCTCGAGTTCTTCGTAGCTGACCGGCCAGTCGTCACCGGCGCCGAAAAGCGACTTCATTCGAAAGTCTTCGGGAGTAAAACGCGGTGTGGTGCCGCCCCAGTGCATGGCCAGTCCGCCGACGCACATCGACCGCGATTGGATGCCGCGCGCCGATTGGCCGCGGATGTGATCGTTCGGGTAAGGATTCTCACCGTACTCCAGAAACCGGCGCCGGCGTTCCTGCCGTTCGTTGAAGTTGAACATCTTGTTTCCGGCTTCGACAACGACGATGCGCAAACTGTTACGCGTTTCGCTGAGTTTCTCGGAGACCATTGCCGCAGTGATGCCTCCGCCTAACACGCAAACGTCCGATTCGATGACGCGCGGCATCTCAGTCTCTCCTTGAGCTCAACGGCGCCGGTTTTTGCGTGCTCGAGTCGAGTCCGCGGCATTGCCAGCGGCCGATCGACGTTTCGTAACAAAGATCATTGGCTTCGGAAGTTGAATAGAAGAATGCGGCAACTCCAATCGCAACGTGTGTCGCTTCGGCAGGCGCGGGCAGTCGATCGAGACGTTCGGCGCGCAGCGCGCGTTCGATCATTCGGCGCCGTTCCTGAAGGGACAGGTTGCGGAACGGCTTTCCGAGTTCCTTCCTCGACTCGAGGTCCAGAGCCTCGAGTTGAGACTGCCAGAGGCCGCGCGGATCGGGCGGTCCGTAAACGATCTCGGACGACGTCAGATACGGATGATCCTGTTCGGCGACCGGCTCGAAACCGTCGAGCCACTTTTGAAAGTCACCGATGACGCGGGCGACGCCTTCAGGCTTCAATGCCGATTGCGGCAGCATCACTTCGCCGACGGCCTGCAGCACGTCTTTCGCCAGTGGCGTTTTGGGCGGTCGCGACTGCGCTTCGCCGGTGATGGCCACACCCGGCGTGCCGATCGCGGCAATGGCGCCGGCAGAATTCTTCAGGAAACTCCTGCGCGAATGTTGTTTCATGATCTTAAGTTTCGGGAGTTACCGCGTTCATTCGTTGTTTCAGAAGGCTCATGAAGCGGCTGGTTCCGGAACCAATCGGGCGTGTGCTGTTCCAGATCTGTTGCGCGATGCGCCATTCGCCATCCGCGCAGCGGCTCCAGATGTGCATCATTCGGCCCTCATCAAGGATGCGGTCGCCGCCGCCTTTGGGATGGATGGCGACCTGGTAGGTCCAGCGAACAAGCGCCCAGTCTCCCAGCATCGTCACATGGCGGTCGGTTTCCACCAGGCCTTTGATCGAGAAGTTCGATATGTATTCTTTGAACCACTCGGTGACTTCCTCTTTGCCGTAAATGGATTGATCATTCGGTGGCATGAAGACGACGTCGTCGGTGTATTGCGCCACTATCGCCGGACCGTCATTCTTGCGAAGTGCGCTCATCAGCCGCTCATGAGACGCGATCAACGACTCGTCGGTTACTGCGCTGTTCATGTTGGCCTCGTTGATTAGGTATCTAGCTTGTACATCGGCCTTTCATTCGAGTCAACAATGACGTCACGAAGCCCGTCGCGGCGCTCCGGGTTCTGCACATGACGTCGCAGACTGACAGAACCCGGAGCGTAGCGACGGGCTTCGTGCTACGCAATTCAAAGAGGCAGCCTACGCCGCCGGCGGAGGCGGAAGTGAGGGAGTGCCGAACACGATTTCGGTGATGGCCTTAATGCTTCGATTGCCGTACCGGAACGGAACGACCAGGCGCAGAGGAGCGCCGTGCCGGGGCGGCAGCGGCGCGTCGTTCATCATCCACGCGAGCATCACTTGAGGACGCGTTAAGACTTCCATCGACTCATCCACGTAATGCTTGTCGGCGGCAATGAACCGGCAGTAGTGCACGCCTTGCACGAGTCCGAGCATTTTCGCGAAGTCGCTGAACTGAACGCCTGTCCATTTCACCACGCCGCGCGGGTTCTGTGCGCCGCACTGCAGGAGATAGGTGTGCGAAACCTTCGGAAGCTTCTCCAGGTCCGAGAAATGCATCGTTCCGGCAAGCTTTCCGAGCTGGCGCGTGTCGACTTTGATTTTCATTTTTTGATAGTCGTACTCGATGGGCGGCGCCTGACGATCGGTAGTGCGCCACATGAGCGGGTCGGAGATGGGACCGGCCTCGCTTGCCTGATGCTCTGGAGCGGTGCCGTCTGCGTTGAGTGGAAGCGGCACCGGGAAATTCGGCCGCATCGGCCGTTCGACAAGTTGGTCCGGCCACGGCTCCTGCGATGCTGCCGCACCCTGCGCAGCAAGAGACTCGGGCTTCAACGCACCGAGCGACAAGCCTGCCAGCGTCGATCCCGACATCCAAATCAAGTCACGTCGCGAGATAGTCATCGTTGCACCTCGTGGGGAGTGAATCGTCTATCGGTGCCGCATTATATCGAAACCTCCGCTTAACGCGACAATTGTTCCAGGGCGAGGCCTTTCGTGCGCGGGCCCATCCGGCCGATCGTCGCCATCACGACCGTCATCGCTGCCGCAATGAAGACAAACACGCCTGTGACTCCGAAGCGTGAGAGGAAGAACTCGATAATGAATGCGTTGAAGATCGCAGAAATCCGGCTCCACGAATACACAAAACCTGCGGCGCGCGATCGAATCGCCGTTGGAAAGAGTTCCTGTTGGTAGAGATGGAAGTTGTACGAAATAATGTTGCCCGCCAGCGTGAGACAAACGCCCATCGCGATGATCCACAGCCGTTCGGTGACCTGACTGAAAATCAGCCCGCACAATACATTCACACCGGCCATACCGACGATGACGCTCTTGCGCTCGAATCGATCCGCGATGAAAAAACCGATCAACGGACCGAGCGGCGCCGCAATGGCGATGATGCTGGTGTAGAGCAGACTATTTGTGATGGTGATTCCCTGCTTGATCAGAAGAGTCGGAACCCAGTTCGCGAAACCGTAATATCCGATCGTTTGGAAGATGTGAAAGATCGTCAGCATGATCGTGCGCCGGCGATACGGCGGAATCCACATCTCAGCGAACGCCGCGCGGCGCACCGCTACTTGCGGCACCTCGGCCGGGTTCGGTAGCGGCGCGCCAAATTCGGCGTGGACGCGTCCTTCGAGACCGCACATGATCGTTGCGGCTTCTTCGAATCGGCCCTGTTGCGCCAGCCATCGCGGACTCTCGGGCAGCCTGCGCCGAATCCACCAGACGAACACGGCTCCGTGAGCGCCGAGCAGCACAACCCACCGCCATCCTTCCAGGCCGAACAGCGTTTTCGGCACCAGCAGGTAGGACAGGAACGCGACCACCGGCACTGCGCTGAACCCCACTGTCTGGGAAACGGCAAAGGCGCGGCCGCGAATATGTTTGGGCACGAGCTCCGTCAGGTACGTTCCGATCGTCACGATCTCAACGCCGATTCCAAGGCCGGCCATGAAGCGCCAGAAATTCAAGCCGAATGCGGTGTTCTGAAACGCCATGATCAGCGTCGACGCGGTGTACCAGAGCAGGGAATACGTGAAGATGGTTCTTCGGCCGTATTTGTCGGCGAGGAATCCGCAGATAAGCGTGGCGATGAACAAACCCGAAAAGAGCGATGCAATGAAGCCTGCAGCCGTCTTGAGAATTCCGCTCGCGACGAGAGCCGGGGCCACGTAGGCCGTGAACAGAAGATCGTAGAGCTCGAAGAAGAGGCCAAAGCTCAGGAGAACGACGAGAACCCAAACCGAACGCGTTGCGGGAAGCCGGTCGAGCCGGGCGGAAATTGCGGCAGCGTCGGTTGCGAGAGGCGCCATCGATGTGGATTATAGCGGTGTGTGGAACGAGTGGTTGCGCAACAGCGCGCGAAACCGGTCGCTGTACGTGCGGCTTGTCGTGAGTTTCGCGCCGTCTTTCATGGTGAGGACATACTCGCCGTGGTCATGAGTCTTCATCGTATCCAATCGTTCCAGATTGACAATGGT
Organism: uncultured Solibacteraceae bacterium; assembly: GCA_964584785.1. Classification (GTDB taxonomy): domain Bacteria; phylum Acidobacteriota; class Terriglobia; order 20CM-2-55-15; family 20CM-2-55-15; genus JAHFTY01. Next base: position 32,569 of record CAZPBY010000024.1, on the reverse strand, counting down.
CGAGCGATGGACGCGCACAAAGATTGTGGGATCCAGTTGCCGTTCGATCGACTTTAACGTGTCGCGAACGAAATGTTCCCGTCCTCCGACGTGCAGTCGAACGTAATTGTCGGCGCCGTCGATCCAGTCCACATCCGACACTCGGATGAACAACAGCTTCGAGCCGGTTCGGGCGATAAACCGGGTCGGATATGGACTCCCGGGGCGCCGGCGTTCGGCGAAGCGTTCCAGCGCTCTGTTGAAACGTTCGGGACTGATGGGTTTGAGCAAATAGTCCATGGCGCTCACGTCAAAAGCGCGAATCGCGTACTTATCGAACGCCGTCACGAAAATGACGGCAGGAAGAAAGTCATTGCCGATCGATTCGATGACTTCAAACCCATCGAGTTCGGGCATCTGCACATCCAGGAAAATCAGGTCCGGCCGTTCGCTGAGAATGGTTTTGACGGCTTCACGTCCGTCGCCGCATTCACCGATCACTTCGATGTTCCGATGATCCCTCAGCAGGGTGCGGATCCGTTCGCGGGGGAGTGGTTCGTCATCGACGATCAGCGTACGAATCATGACGCAACTTTCTGAGGCTCAGGCGCCGGCGAGGTTCGAAAAGGTATGACGAGATTCACTTTCAGTCCGCCGTCGACCGGTGTATCGAGCGTCAGCTCTTGCGCGTTTCCATACAGTTCGCGCAGCCGTTCACGCGTGTTCGATAATCCGATACCTTCACGCGCCGCCGCGGCTTTCGCGGCATCCAAACCGGGGCCGTCATCGGTGACGTTCAGGCAAAGCGTGTCGCCGTCGCGCCGCGCTCGGACGCTTACACGGCCGACACCGGATCGTCGCGCGATGCCGTGTTGCAGCGCGTTTTCCACTAGCGGTTGAAGGATGAAGAACGGCACCATGGCACGTCGAGCCTCGGGTGAAACGTCCACTTCAAAGATGAGCCGGTCCTTGAATCGTTCACGGCAGATCTCGACGTAGTGGTTCAACATTTCCATTTCTTCAAAGAGCGGCGATTCCCGGCGCTCACCGCGCTGCAACGTTTCACGCAGCAGATCGCTGAGTCTCGAAAGCATGGCGTCCGCGGCCCGGACGTCGCGATGCATGAGCGTGGAGATGCCCTGCATGGTGTTGAAGAGAAAATGCGGCTGGAGCTGCGCAGTCAGCGCTTCGAGCCTCGCTTGTGCCAATTGCGTCTGAAGCTGCGCTGTTTTGAGCTCGACCAGACGGTGGCGCCGCTTGAAATCGAATGCGTGAATCAGCGCGATCATCGCCCAGAACGGAAGGCTTTCGGTCAGGAGACGAAGCAGAAGGAATCCCCCCAGGCTGGGGACACGGATGCCTCCGTTCGTCGCTTTCAGCAGTTGCAGGTAAATGGTTCCAGTGATCAGCACCATCGCCGTCGTGATCGCCGCATGCACCGCCAGGTTTCGCGCCCACCTCCGCCCTTGGATCGGGATACGCCGCGCCAGCCAGAGATACAAAGGAGACGAAAGAAGACAGGCGTACCACGTGAGCGATCCCAGGCCGAAGATGCGAAGGAAATCGCCGGGCAAACCGGCGCCGACGCGGCTTCGGATCGGCAGTGTACCCAAAACATATCCGACCACCGTCCCAAGTACGAAGATGACCGTGGCGCCGCCAATCCGGGTCGATGTTTTGTGGAGTCCGTCCGGCATGTGTGCTGCCGACTGTAGCGCAAGGTTTCAGGACAGTTCAATGTCCGGTCATTACTGTTAGTATTGCGCCATGCTTCTGGTCGTTTCGCCGAACCTCGCAATCGATCGCATTCTGGAGGTTGATGGGTTTCGCATGCACGAGGTACAACGAAGCGCGAGTGTGATCAGCCAGCCTGGAGGCAAGGGAAGCAACGTCGCGCGAGTCTTTCGCCAGCTCGGCGGTGAGGTGATTTTGATCGGATTTGTCGGGCGTCAGAATGGTCACCGCATTCGAGAGCCGCTTCGATCGATGGGCATCCGCGTCGAAGCGATTGACGCCTACGGCGGCGAAAGCAGGCACTGCACGATCCTTCGCGATCCGTCGTCGAACGCGCATCCCACCGTGGTCAATGAAGAGAGTTCGCAGGTGGAACCGCAAGCGATTGAAACCATCGAGAGGACAATCGAGGAGAACCTTCGTGACGCGACTGCCGTGCTTGTTACCGGCAGTTTGTCGCGCGGATTGCCGCATGAGTTTTATGCACGGGTCATCGAACGCGCTTCGTCACGGCAAGTGCTCACAGCGATCGATGCGGCAGGTCCGGTGCTGAAAGCAGGTCTCGAAGCGAAGCCAACGCTGGTGAAATCGAATCTGCGGGAAATCAGCAGCGCGGTTGGAGAGGTGGGGACCCATCCACTTCAGATCGCCGGTTCGCTGCGCCGCTTCGGGCTCGCATCGCAAGCGATCGTCACGCTCGGCGAAGCCGGATCGATTTTGGCCGCCGGCGATGAATGCTGGTATGCGAAACCGCCGCGCATTTTTCATGTGAATCCGATCGGCGCGGGTGATGCGTTCGCCGCCGGATATCTCAAGGTCTTGATGGAAGGAGGCGCGCCGGATGCCGCGCTGAGATTTGCGACCGCGGTTGCAGCGTCCGACGCCGCCACACCCGAGCCCGGCTGGATTCATCCCTCAAGACTCACACGGCTGCTGTCGGACACACCCATTCAGCGTTTGAGCGCAAGTTGACGAACTGAGGCATTCGCCCGTTCATGGAGCGACCGGCAGGACAATGTGCGATGGTCGCGATCGTGAAGTGTAGATCCGTTGCGTTGCCGTGACGTAGTCTTCGGCTTTCGCCGCGTAAATACTTGGTACAAACTTTTGCGGATTGCGGTCGATCAGAGGGAACCATGTGGACTGCACTTGAACCATGATCCGATGTCCCTTGAGAAATACGTGATCGTGGCTTCGCAGCGGTATCTGAAACTCTTCGGGTTGATCTGGTGCGAGCGGCTGCGGACGTTCGTAGCTTCTGTTGTACCGGCCGCGTCGAACTTCCATAGCGATCGGCAGTTCATAACCGTTGATTGATTTGGCGTACTCGCCGGCGGGCGGGCCGGCGTCGGCATTCCAGGCGTTGCGTTGTGCGGTTTCCGGATAAACATCGATCACTTTCACGATGAAGTCGCTATCGGTTCCTGTGGTCGAGGCGAAGAGGTCGGCGGAAAGTTCGCCCGTCACGGCAATGTCGCGATCGAGAGGCCGGCTTACCCACACCGCGACGTCCGGGCGATTGTCGGCGAAGCGTTGATCTGCGACTTCCCAGCGCCGCCAATCGCCTTCGGGATATGTCGGCGAAATCGGACGGGCGCGATACGGTACCGGATTTGCGGGATCTGAGACGTACTGCACAAAAGTGTCCGCGTCCGGCGGCCCGTCGACCGACAGGAGACCGCCGGCTCGCAGGAAGAACTTTACCGGAGTTGTTTTCGGAGGCCATGCGGGGTAGGTCCGCCAGGAGTTGGAGCCCGTCTGGAACGTCGACGCCTTCCATGAAAATTTCTCGCCCTTGCCGTGCAGCCAGTATCGGAACCAAACGGACTCGATGTTTTCTCGGAACTCCAAAGCCGTATCGTGTCCGCCAAAGCCGATCAAACCGATGGACTCGGCCTTGCCCGCGTGCCACTGGCCGTGATACCACGGCCCCGCGACGATATAGTTGAAATGGTTCGAATCGCTTTCCTCGGAATGGCGATAGATCTCCCAGGGTCCCCACGGGTCTTCCTGATCCCAGAAACCTGCCACGTTCAGATTCGGCACCGCTGCCCGGTGAAGTTGATTGACCCACGCCTCGCCTTTCCAGAACGAGTCGTAGTTCGGATGCTCGACGATGGAGTTCCAGTAGGGAATCGTGCCGTGGAGATACTTCGTGTTGATATTTGACAGAGGTCCGAGACTCAGATACCACGAATAGGTGTCGTACGTTTCGAACTCGAAGTGGGTGTTGGCGTTTTTTTCGGCCTGCTCGAGCACGGAGTACTCGAAGGCATAGCTTTCACGGAGAGCGCCGTAACGATGCATGTCGTCGTTCATCCATTGATCGACAGGCGAGGCCTGCTCGGAAACCGCCTTCAGCGCGGGGTGTGGGTTGAGGAGCGTCATTCCGGCGGTCAATCCGTCGTAGGAGACGCCGAAGATCCCCACTTTGCCATTGTTGTTGGGAACGTTTCTGACAAGCCAGTCGATGGAGTCATACGCATCGGTCGTTTCGTTGGTCGCCTTTGGATCCGTGAGGTCGACGCGTGAGGAAAGCTCGAACTTGCCCTCGGATTGAAACCGTCCGCGCAAATTCTGGACAACAAAGATGTAGCCATCGGCCATCAGTTCCTTGAGAGGTCCGTTCGCAGGCACGTTGCCGTTAGCCGGAACGCCGTATGGCGTGCGCCGGAACAGAATCGGCAGGGGCTCGCTGGCATTCCCTGGCGTGAGGACCACGGTCTGCAGGCGAACTCCATCGCGCATCGGAATCATCACCCGCTGATAGTTGAAAGTTGCGGTTTGCCCGAATCCTGAGCTCCAAATGAGAGTCGCCGAAACAACAACGCAAAGGACACCAATAGTTTTTTGCACGGATTTTCACCGCATCATACTTGAATCACCTGGATAGAACTTTCGAAATTGAACGAAGTGAATTTCTAAGCCGAAATCAGAAATCCGAGATTGAACCGTCCAACCGTCCAATTTCGGATTTCGGCTTAGAAATTCACTTCGTTCAATTTCGAAATTTCCCTACCCCTCGATCGGGAGTTTGTGCAGCCTGTGAGCGTTTTCCCACAAGATGGCGCGGGCAGCCTCAATCGCGCGATCTTTGGTGTAAATTCCCTGATCCGCCAGCACCGCCAAAGAGGACGCGGTATAGCGCCTGCCCCATTTGGCCGCGACGTAGAAGAATTCCGGCACGTGATAGCCGTCGCTGCCGTGCATGATTTTCGTTACGGGAGCGGTTTCCAGAATCGTAAGCATTCGCTCGTGAAGCCCGCGATTCGCGAGCGGATTCATGAATGACGTGTCGAACCAGACATTGTTGAACACGTGTGTGAGGTAGGCGGCTTGATCGACGTGCGGGTAGCCTCCATGGATCATGACGATCTTCAGCGGTTTTTGCGGAAACTCGACGGGGTATCGCACCACATTCTCGAGGTTGTATGGATACTGTCGGCTGAGATTCCCCTGGCCTTCACCGCCGTCGCCGCTGTGAATGTGGACGGGCACATCCAGTTCGTATGCTATTCCACACGCCTGCCAGAACAAGTACTGGCGTATTTGTTTTGCGCACTCCGGATGCAGCGTGCCCTGCGCCTCGCGGCGCTTCTGTTCGGGCGGCAGAGCCTTGTATTGCTGCCACGCTTGCATCACCTCATCGCTCGACCAAGGTTGCACATCAAGGCCGGCACGAGTGGCGATGTGAGATTTGAAGCCCAGATGGCCGTTCTGCTGGATCTCACGCCGCAGCGCGGCGTCGTTGCGCTGCATAGCTTCATCGAACCCGATGTCCTGACCCATGAGCGAACCGTGCAAAGGGTCGACGGAGAAGATTCGGTGCACCTGGGGCTTCATGACCCTGGAGAATTCGGCCAGGTCGAGCGGAGGCATGGTCCAGGCGCCGAGCGCCGACGTGACGAACACCGTGCGCAAGTTCGCCGCGGCGAACAGATCGTTCACGTATTTCCAGTAGTCGCGCTTCGTGTATTCGTTGCGTGCGGCGATCACGTCCTTGACTGTTGGCTTGCATTTGAAGAATCGCGCCATTTCCTGAACGAGGAATTCCACGAACACCGTGTTGCTGAAGTGGTGCACAACGTCGTCCAGTTGCCGTTCGATTCCGAACTCGCGGTCGAGGCGGTCTTTCTCGGCGCCCGTCGCTTGCTTCCACTGACGGTACGTTGCCGGGAAGTACGCATCCATCTGCCACGCCGCCATCGAAAGTTCTTCCAGAAAGATGCGCTCTGTGATCGGAGCCAGCGCGGGGAACGCATGACCGTGAACGTCGGCGACCGGGATCGCTTCGATGGCGGCCGTCAGATCCATCGCCGTTCGTGTTTGCGGCGCGGCCTCGCCGGTTCGTGACGCTGCGGCTGCGAACGCGGGAACGCCGCCCAGAACTCCCAGCAATCGGCGTCGAGAGAGATTTCGCATGCAGTCCTCCCGATGAGAATCTACTCTATTCTGGCTGTTCGTGCATATGAACTGGATGCTCTTCATTGGTCTCGGGATCGTTGCGGCAATCGCTTTCATGGGATGGGGCTTTGTTCGCATCACCCGCCGGACCGCGGACGCGGCTGCCCTGGCGGCTTCGGTCAAAGAGAGTGAAATCCCGTCGCTCACGGCCGAATGTATCCGCATCTGCCACGACAAACTTGGTGTGACACTCAGCCTTTCCGACTTCGAGAATTCGTCCCAGTCTCTGGACTACGTGCTCGAGCCGTCACAGCGCATGCGAATGAAGATGGCGTTCGAAGTTCAGGAGCATTCCGGCTATTTCGTCCTGCCCCTCGGCGCTTTTCTTGGTGAGTTTGTCCGCACTCACAATCCGGGAGCCCGTTGGATCGCTGGCGAAAAAGGCGGCCTCGCGATGGAGTTTCCGCAGAACGACACTGTCCTGACCATGTACCCATTCGACAAAGTGCTGAAACACGCCGCGACCGGCAAGGCGGGCGACATCCTGGCCTACCTTCATGTCGCTGCCGGGAAGCATTGAAAAATTCCAGGAACGTGAGCAGACTGTGCGGGTGCACTCAAAACCTTTTCGGGTTGGGCTGATCGTTCCATCCTCGAACACAGTGATGGAACCGGATTTTCACCGTGCACTGGCCGGCTCGTGCATCGTCAGCACAACGAGAATTTTTCTTGAGCAGGTGACGCGTGAAGCGGAAGTCCGGATGATCGAGGAGGAACTTCCTCACTCCTTGCGGCTGATCAAAACCACCGATCCCGACATTGTCGTGTTTGGATGCACGTCCGCAGGATCGCTTGGCGGTATCGAGTTTGACTCCAGGCTCGGTCTTGCGATTGAGAAGGAGACGGGCGTCCGCGCGATCACGGTCGTTGGATCGGTGCTGATAGCGCTTCGAACGATCGAGGCAAAGCGAGTCGCACTATTCACGCCGTATCGAGAGGAGTTGACCAGGACCGTCAGTGCCTGCGTCCTGGAAGCTGGATACGACGTCGTGCATTCAGCGGGGATGGGGATTCTCGAAAACCTCGACATCGGTCGCGTCGCGCCGGACGAAATCATCCGGTTCGTCGACTCCGAAATGAAAACCGCTCAAACTGAAGTGGACTGTTTGTTCCTGTCGTGCACGAATTGGCAAGCCGTTTCCGCATTGGACGACCTTCGTTCGAAATTCGGGGTGCCTGTGATCTCAAGCAATCAGGCAACGATCGACATCGTAGCTTCCATTGGGAGGAAATCATGATCCACAGGTTATGTGTTGCCCTGGTTATCCTGGCGATGGTTCAAAGCGCGCCTCCAGCAGGAGTCAAAGTGGAGACCAACGTACTCGTCGCTATGCGAGACGGAGTGCGACTTGCGGCGGACGTCTACCGGCCGGACCGCGACGGCAAATTTCCAGTCCTGCTGTCGCGCACGCCGTACAACAAGAATGGCCAGCGAGCAACGGCCACCTACTTCGCTCAGAACGGTTACGCTGCCGTTGTGATGGATTCGCGCGGCCTTTACGCGTCGGATGGCGACTGGCATCCCTACGTCGACGAGGCCCGCGACGGCTACGATACGCAACAGTGGATCGGAAAGCAGCCCTGGTCGGACGGAAGCATCGGAATGTTCGGGACGTCGTATCCCGGATTCACACAACTGCTCCCCGCGCCTTACCGAAGCCCGTACGTGAAGGCCATCATGCCGATCGCGGCGCAGTCGGACAACTACGGGGCCATCTGGTCGACGGACGGTATCTACCATCTCTCGCTGGCTCTGAGCTGGGGACCCAGCCAGGAAGCGATTGCCACGGAGAAGCCGCGTCCGTCACCGTCGTGGATCCGCGTTATGAATTTTCTGCCGCTGAAGAATGTGATGGACGTGATCGGTATTCAGTCGCAGTTCGTCGCCGATACGATGACCCACGAAAGCTACGACGATTTTTGGCGGCAGATGAGCATTCGCGACAGGTACTCCGAAATGGATGTGCCCGCGTTCCACATCACCGGTTGGTACGACGATCTCACGCACGAAACCATCTCCAACTTCGTGAACATGCGAAAACAGTCGCAGTCGGAACACGCCCGCCGATGGCAGAAGTTATTGATTGGTCCGTGGGGACATGGCATCCGAACCGACCCGAAATACGGCGAGATGGACTTCGGCCCCCAGATGGCCACGGATTCCCGCGCGCTCCACCTTCATTGGTACGACTACCATTTGAAGGGCGTCCAAAACGGGCTGGAGAAGGAGGCGCCGATTCGTATCTACGTGATGGGTGAAAACGTCTGGCGAGACGAACAGGAATGGCCGCTTTCCCGCGCCAAACCGACACGCTTCTATCTGCACAGCGGCGGTGCCGCGAACACGCGAATGGGTGACGGCAAGCTCACGGACATGGCGCCTTCGGCGGATGAGCCCGCGGACCAGTACGCTTACGATCCGCGTTTTCCCGCACCCACATATGGAGGTCACGGCAGCGGCGGTGGCGGAATAACGCAGGACAGCGCCTTCAGTATTCACGGTCCGATGGACCAGCGCTCGATCGAGCAGCGGAACGATGTACTCGTCTACAGTACGGACGTTCTTGCGAATGATCTCGAAGTCACCGGCCCGATCGAAATGAGCCTCTTCTTTTCAACCGATGTTCGCGACACGGATTTCTTCGCCACTCTTTCCGACGTGTATCCCGATGGCAAAACCGTTCTCATCACGGAAGGCGCAATCCGTACGCGCTTTCGCGACAGCCTGGAACGTCCGCAGCTGCTGAATCCGGGAGACACATACGAGGTCCGCATACCGATCTGGGAAACCAGCAACGTTTTCAAAAAGGGCCACCGCGTCCGCGTTCACGTCACGAGCAGCAACTTCCCGCGCTTCAATCGAAACCTGAACTCGGGCAAACCGATGGCCGAAGAAACGGAGCAGGATATTCACGTCGCCCATCAGGTCGTGCTGCACGATCGCCAGCACTCATCGTCGTTGCTGTTACCCGTGATTCCGCGATAAGGCCGCGCGAAGGGAACACCTGACTTTACGGGCTTCGTTACACGCTTCCCGACGGGGAAGACGGGCCCTAAAATTCCGCTCTTGGCAGGAAATACCGTCTAGGGTGGCGTATCAGCCACCTGTAACGCAAGTGGACACCCTTCCAACCTTTCCGGCGCCCCGAAACAAGCCAAACGAACGTTGCGCGACGATGTCCGCATGCTAGAGTCGCCGATGGTGGAAAGACGTCTGTACCTACGCAATTGAAGCCCTGCGGTATCGTCAATCAAGGATTCGATGTTGTAAATGAGGAGGAAGCTCACGATCGTTCCGATGAACACAATCCATAAGGTGCGGCACCGATGACGAAGAGTCAGGCGCGGCTGCTGGTCGTCGACCATATCCAGACGCATCGGGAAGAGCTCTCGGCGATGCTTTCGCGGGAAGGGTACGCCGTTGTCGTCGCCGGATCCGGACAGGACGCGCTCGATCGAATCGAGGCGGAGCCGGTGGACCTGGCGCTGCTCGACCTGGATATGCCCGGTATGAGCGGACTCGACGTTCTCACGCAAGTCCGGCAAAACCACAATCCGACTCATCTTCCCATCATCATGTTTGCGTCGGCGCCCGAGAATAAGGACATTGTCCGCGCGCTCGATCTCGGAGCGAACGATTATGTGACCAAGCCGATCGATTTCCGGATCGTTCTGAATCGCGTTCGCACGCATCTCTCGCTCAAACACGCGGAAGCGGCCAGGCAGGAAAGCGAAGAACGTTATGCGCTTGCCTTGAAGGCATCGAGCGACGGCATCTGGGACTGGAATCTGAAGAGCGGCGAAATCGTATTTTCGTCGCGGTGGAAAAGCGCGCTCGGTTATGCGGAGGAAGAGATCGGCAACGAACCGCATGAATGGTTCGACCGCATTCATCCGGACGATCGCGCCCGTGTGGAAGCGGATCTGAAGGCCCATATCGATGGGAGTGCTTCTCAATTTGAGAACGAGCACCGTGTTCTGCATTGCGACGGCTCGTACCGCTGGATCCTGAGCCGCGGTCTTGCCATCCGCGATCACACGGGGACGGCGCACCGTATGGCAGGGTCGCAAACCGACATTACCGCGGGTAAGGTCGCGGATGCGTTGACCGGCCTTCCCAATCGCGTCCTGTTGATGGACCGCCTCAACCGGCTGGCCGAGCGTTCGAGACGAAACAAGGACCATCTTTTTGCGGTTCTCTTTCTCGACCTCGATCAATTCAAACTGATCAACGACAGTCTTGGACATCTGTGCGGTGACCGACTTCTCGTTGCGTTCACACGACGCCTGCAGACCGAACTTCGCTCGAGCGACCTCGTGGCGCGGCTGACGGGAGCGCACACGGTCGCGCGGCTGGGTGGAGACGAGTTCACAATCCTGCTCGATGATCTCAAGCACCCAACGGACGCCCTACGCGTCGCCGAGCGTCTCATCGAGATCCTGAAGAAACCATTCAGCATCAACGGACGCGAGATTTTTGCGACAGCAAGTATCGGCGTGGCGTTGAGCTCGACAGGTTATGAACGTCCCGAAGACCTGTTACGCGACGCCGATACGGCGATGTATAGAGCCAAGGCGCTTCGGCGGAACAGCGTCGAGATTTTCGACGCCGAGATGAGAGCCACCGCTGTCGCCCGCCTGCAGCTCGAAACCGAGCTTCGCCAGGGCGTCGAGCGTGGCGAATTCGTCAACAGCTATCAGTTGATCGTCAATCTCATGACGGGCCAGATCTACGGATTCGAAGCGCTTGTGCGCTGGGAACATCCGACTCGCGGACTGATCCTGCCGGACCAGTTCATTCAAGTTGCCGAAGAGACCGGCGCCATCATTCCCATCGGTTGCCAGGTGCTCAAAGATGCGTGCCAGCAGGTTCGGCTGTGGCAGGAAGCCTGTCCGGGAACTCGATTGATTGTTGCCGTGAACCTGTCGAGCCGACAGTTCCTTCAGCCGGACTTAATCGATGTCGTCCGAGACGAAATCCTGGCCGCCGGCATCGACGCCGACAGCCTGAAGCTCGAGATCACCGAAAGCATGGTCATGACGAATCCCGTTCAGGCTAAGGCCATGATCGACGAATTCAAAGACATCGGTGTCCGCATCGGCATGGATGATTTCGGCACGGGCTATTCCTCATTGAGCTATCTTCACCGCTTTGCTCTCGACATGTTGAAGATCGACAGGTCGTTTATCTCCGGCATGGAAGCGGCCCCGCACCAGCTGGAGATTGTGAAAGCCATCATCTCCCTTGCCCAGAGCCTGGGATTGAAAGTCGTCGCCGAGGGAGTGGAAAACGAGTATCAGATGCTGCTGCTCCGCGAAATGGGATGCGAGTTCGGACAAGGTTACCTGTTCTCGCGTCCGCTTGACGCTGCCGCCGCCACGGAGTTGCTGAAGTCGAATCCACAGTGGATCACCAGCGCCGCCAGACGCAGATACCCGCAAAACCTCACGGGCAAGGGCACGCCTGTTGGGATCCGTCACTAGCATCCCCTCCAGCCGGACGAAGCCGGACGAAAACCACCGCCAAACAGATTTGCGATTGATATTTTCTCGCCCGGTTTGAAAATGGACGGCTGTGCGTGTATCGCTGAACATGGTGAATGCGAGGCAATAAAACCGGTGAAGACGGGAGATGCGTTTTGCACGCACGCCGGAACCTGCGGCGGCTGCGACTTATTGAACCTTTCCTACGACGAACAACTTCGGTTGAAGGCGTCCGCGCTTCGAAACGGTCTGGCTCCCGCAATGATGGACCACACTTCATCGCTGGCGGCGCTGGAATTCGAGCCTCTCTTTCCAGCGGACGACATGCCGGCGGGTTTCCGTCAGAAAGTTGCGTTTGTGTTTGGATCGAGCGCGCCTGGACGAGGCCTGGTGATGGGTCACTATGCTCGCGGGTCCCGGAAGGTGGTTCCGGTTGTTGACTGCCCGGTGCACAGCGCTCGTGGCAACCGCGTCGCATTCGCATTGCGCGACCGGTTGATCGAGGCGGGAATTGAGGCCGCCGTCGGGTCGCGACAAGGAGTCCTTCGTCATTTGCTCGTGCGCACCAGTCATGACAACTGCCAGGCGGTTGCGATGCTCGTCGTAACCCGCAACGACAAAGCCCTGCGGCGGCCGATCCGCGCGCTGTTGGACTCGGACGATCGGCCCGATGGGTTCTTCATCAACATTCACGCCGAACCGAGCCCGTTCATGGTCGGACCGGAAACGATTCGAATCGCCGGACAGCGACACATCCGCGAGTCGATCAACGGAATCTCGTATCTCGTGTCGCCGAACGCGTTCTTTCAAACAAACGCCGCCGCGGCGGCAGCGCTCCAGCGTCTCGTTGTTCTTGGAGCGGGCACCGGGCGCGTTCTGGATTTGTACTGTGGGAGCGGACTTTTCTCGCTGGCGCTGGCGCGCGATTCGACTCGTGTCGTCGGGGTTGAAGAAAACGCGCAGGCGATCAAGGATGCGGAGGCGAACGCGCAAATCAATCGGATCGAGCCCGGCCGGCTGCGCTTCTTACGCGCGCGTGTCGAGGCTGCGCTGAACAGAGTTGCACGCGACGGCTGGGACTCCGTCGTTCTGGATCCGCCGCGACAGGGCTGTCCCCCTGCGGTGATCGATGGTGTCTTCTCGCGACTGCGGCCATCGCGCGTCGTCTATGTTTCGTGTAATCCGCAGGCCTTGGCCGCCGAAATGCCCTCGGTGCTGCGCGCCGGTTACCGGGTCGACGATATTCGCGCCGTGGATATGTTTCCGCACACGGATCAGATCGAAACCGTCGTCCGGCTCCTACGGAACGATCCGTAAAATGAAAAGGTGCTTCAGATTCCTCAGCTAAGGTTTGTGGAAGTCGAGCAATTCCACCTCGAAACTCAGTGTGGCTCCAGGCGGTATTACAGGCGGTGAACCGCGGTCGCCGTAAGCCATCGACGATGGGCAGACGACCTGCGACTTCTCGCCTTTCTTCATTTTCGGGAGCGCTTCCCTCCAGCACGGCACAACGCCGCTCAACGGGAATTCGGCCGGCTGACCGCGTTTGATCGAGCTGTCGAAGATAGTGCCGTCCACGAGTTTACCTTCGTAGTGGACCTTGACGACGTCGTCGGCAGATGGGCTCGCTCCGGTGCCGGGAGTGATGATTCGTATAACGATTCCGGACTCCATCCTCATCGCGTCCTTTTCTTTCGCGACTTTGTCTGCGAACTCCGCGCCCTTCTTCTTCGTCTCGTCGGCTCCGGCGGCCGCTCTCTTGGCGGCGAGTTCATTGACCTTCGGACCATACGCATCGAGTTCCACCAGCGGTTTGGTATCGGAGACGGCGTCTGTCAGACCCGCCTTGACAATCGCCAGTTCCTCCGACGTCAGCGCGAAGGGCTTGATGTTCCTTCCCAGCAGCAGACCAAGCGCATACAAGGTCTTTTGATCCTCGGTTTCAATCTTCGGCGCCGGAGTTTGTCCGTAGGCCAAGATCGAGCAAAGCAAGATCGACACCGTCACACACATCACATTCTTTGGCATGGCCACCAGCATACCTCCGAGTCCAAGAGACTAGGTCGCGTAATCGGCAGTTTTCAAATACGACCAGATTATCCAAAGGCCAAGCACTACAACGATGCCTGCGATGACTAACGGTACGGCATCCGGCATCCATGGATAAAACCGCGTCAGGCGTGCAGCGATCAGCGATGCGTCGCTCAGGCGCGGGTGGTAGGCGCGCACATGTCCGGTGGACGTGTGTTCGATCAGGTTCGTGTAATACGGCGCGGCGATGAACACGTTTCCGTAAACAGTCAAGGCAAGTAAACATGAGGCCGCGAATGACCCCGCGCGAATGAAAATCCATCGCGAAACCAGTGATTGAAGACCGAAGACGAATGCCAGAACCTCGACAGGTAACATCGTGGACAAGTACCAACCCTGGATCACCGCGATTCCTGTCTGTTGATACACCTGCGTGGCGTAATACACGAGGGCTGCGGCATAACAGACATACGTGAGAGAGAACACGAGCAGACCGCGGGGGGCACTTTTCAAAAGGAATGTAATGAAACCGAACAGACCGATCGCGAACATGACGAGAACCGTCTCGTACATCCACGAGCGATACTGGAGCAGCGACCAGTTTCCAATCCAAATATGCGAGACGGCCGCCAGCCGCAGGACGCCAAACCAATCGATCCGCAACAGCGTCGATAGCGACGAGACGACGGTGGTATTCGCCGAAACCGTTTCGGGCAGACCCGTCCACGAACCCGTTATCCAAAGGTTTTGGGCGTACCATGCGCATCCTGCAACCGACGCGGTGACGAGGATCAATGTCGCGCGATAGTCCCTGAACCAGACGCACGCAATCACGATCGCCACGACGATCGGGAGGAAGAATGCCTTCGTCAATAATCCCAGCAGCAGGAGGCCGGATAACTTGAGAAGGTCCGCGCCCAGACGGAATTCCAGGTAACGGGCCAGCACCACAAAAATCATCGCTGCGAGGGGTACGGCCAGGGCGTCGTTCGAAACGCGAACGACGTCCGGATAGAGCCCGGGAAAAACGGCAGCCAGGATCGGGACCATCCGCACAACCGTCTCGGACGTCGTGACACGTCTGGCCAACGCAAACGAAAGCGGAATGACCGCGGATGCAAGGAGCACGGACCAGACTCGCAGTATCAGGAACGTGTTCACGAACGACAGCCAATGCGAGCAGACGAAGAACAACGGAGCCGACAATAGGTAATACAGCGGCGCCTGATGGCTTTCGTACTGTTTCGTAAACCCGGACTTTCCGTCGCGATAGGTTCCGGCAAACCGCAGGTTGCGAAGCGACGCGTCGATCCGCAGCCGGTCAGGGCTATGCCAGTAGTCTTCCTGCGAATGCAGGTTCGTGAAGATATCCTTCAGCCGCCATCCGATGGGATGCACGAGAAGAAACGCTTCGACTTCCGCCGACACACGCATCGACGGTCCGGCCGGCAGCCTGCCCGTTTGGGCGATGTACTGGATGTAGCTGAAGTGCCATGGTTCGTCGAAACCCTCGCCCAGCGGGACGATCAGACTGATCATCACGCCGGTTGCGACAAAAAGCATCCACGCCGGCAGAACCGTCTTCATCGCGCGTAATTGTACGGGTTCGATGCGCCGTCGGCTATAATCCGTGCCGTAATGTTGTTCGCGGCCTTCAGCTTAGCCATTCTGCTTCAAGGTCCGGCCCAAACTCCCACCTCAGGTCCGGTGATCGGTTCGGTTGCCTGCCAGGGTTGCCATGCGGAAGAGTATTCGAAGTGGAAGGATTCAATCCACGGTCGGATGATCCAGCGCGCCAATCAGACCACCGTCGTTTCCAATGCCAACCTTGCCGGCGGTCCGGCTTCAAGCAAGATGTGGCGCGACGGCGTTTTGTACATCACGGAGCGCGGCATCGAGAACCGTGTCGACTATACGCTCGGAAATCGGCGCATTCAGCATTACCTCACGACGCGCTCCAACGGTGAAATTCACGTTCTGCACACAACATGGGATGTGAAGCGTCAGGAGTGGTTCGACTCCAAAGATATCGTTCAGAACGCTCCGGAAGGTTTCATCCAGCAATGGAACACTACCTGTTTTTATTGCCACGTCACGCAACAGGTCCAGGATGTGAAAGGCTTCGATCCGAAGACGCTCGATTACAAGACGAGCTGGGTCGAGTCGAGCGCGACATGCGAGCGTTGTCATGGACCGATGGCCGATCACGTGAATTCGGGCGACTACTCGCCACGCCTTTCCGGAACGTTGTTCGACAAACTCGTCACTTGCGGCCAGTGCCACTGGCCGAAGACGGTGGTGTCATCCGGCTTCAACACGCGCAAAGCGTATTTCGATTACTATTCGCCGGCGTTCATGCATCTCGAACAGGACACGAAAGATCCGAACTGGTGGGCCGACGGCCGGCCCCGGCGCTTCAGCAACGAGGCGGCGGCGTTTTTTCTGAGCGGCTGTTTTCAGTCGGGGCAGGCGACCTGCATGAGTTGTCACGATCCGCATTGGAATCGGACGGACGGCAATGACGCGCTGATGAAGAACGCGGATCAGTACTGCACGAAGTGTCATGACGGAAGAAGGACCGAGGCGCATACGCACCACGCCGTGGCGTCGGCGGGGTCCAGCTGTGTCGGTTGTCACATGCCTCATGAGGTGCAGGGTGTGAAGGCCACCATGCGCGATCACTCGATGAGTTTCCCCGAGCCCGAGAATACGGTTCGTTACGGGATACCGAACGCGTGCAACGAATGTCATGCGGATAAGCCGGCGGATTGGACGCTCCAGTACGTGGAGCAATGGTACCCGCAGCGAAGCTCCCGCCCGCGCATTCGCGCCACCACGTTCGCGATCGCGCAGAAGGGCGACCCACGCGCCGTCAACGCGCTGGTTCGCCTGGCGAACGATCCGGCCGAAAATGTCGAGATGCGGGCCACGGCGGTCGGATTTCTCGGAAGGTTCACTGGAGCGCTTCCGACGCAGACGCTCGTTGCCGCGTCGAGGGACAAAGAGCCGATGATTCGCATTGAAGCGGCTCGCAGTCTCGGCAACCAGCCCAACGAGAGCGCGGCCATAGCGCTCGCTGCATTGTTGGACGATCCTTACGCCGCAGTCCGCGTTCGTGCGGCAAGTTCGCTGACCTCGCCGCTTTTTCCACCCGTCACTTTTTCGGCAGAAAAACAAAAAGCGTTCGATAACGCCGTTGCGGAGTTCAGGCGAAGCCTCGAAGTGGAAGGTGATCATCCGAACGTGCAGGTGCGTCTCGGCGATCTCGAAGCCACGCAGGGCCACTATCCGGAAGCGCGCGACGCTTACAGGCGCGCCCTCAAACTCGATCCGGCCGAAGCCGACGCATACATTGGCCTTGCGCTGATCAGTCTGGAAACCGGCAACCGTGACGAGGCCGTTCGGAATGCGCGGAGAGCCGTTGAGGTGTCGTCGAACAAGGAACGCTACCGGAAGATGCTCGAAAAGATCGAATCCCGGCAGTAATCACCGGGATCCTCGGCCGGTGGCGTCGGCATAGGCGCGAAGATATTGGGGCGGCACCGGTGCAGGCTGCCCCAGTTCGATCGCGGCGTGGATCGGAAAGTAAGGATCACGGAGAAACTCGCGGGCCAGGAGAACGATGTCGGCCTGGCCGTTGCGAATAATGTCGTCGGCTTGACGGGCCGTTGTGATTAACCCGACGGCGCCGGTGGCAATTCCAACCTCTCGGCGGATGCGTTCCGCAAAAGGCACTTGAAAGCCGGGCCCGACGGGAATTCGCGCAGCCAGGCTGGTGCCCGCCGACGAGCAGTCAATCAAGTCGACGCCGAGCGACATCGCCATTCGTGCCAATTCGACGGAATCATCCGCCGACCATCCGCCTTCGACCCAGTCCGTTGCGGAAATCCTGAGAAACAAGGGGAGGGCATCGGGCCACACGTCACGAACAGCGCCGATGACCTGCCGCGCAAATCGAGTGCGGTTGTCGAGCGATCCTCCAAATTCGTCGGTTCGAGTGTTTGAGAGCGGCGAAAGGAATTCGTGGATCAGGTATCCGTGTGCGGCGTGAACCTCAAGAAGCTGAAATCCGGCAGCCAGCGCGCGTTTGGCGGCTCCGGCGAAGGCGGCGACAATTTCGGAAATGTCGCGCTTCGTGAGTTCGAGCGGAACCTGGTGCTCCGGCGAGAATGCGACAGGGCTTGGCGCTACTGGTTTCCACGATCCGTTTGCGGCGGTGAGCGGCTTTCCTCCGAGCCACGGAAGGTCCGTGCTGGCCTTCCTTCCGGCATGTGCGATTTGAAGACCGGGCACTGCCCCGTGTTCTTTCACGAATCGGGCGATACGCGCGAGCGGCTCGATCTGCTCGTCGTTCCAAATGCCGAGATCGGAGGGAGAAATCTGCCCTCGCTTTTCAACCGCCGTCGCTTCCGTCATCACCAGTGCGGCGCCGCCAACGGCGCGGCTTCCCAGGTGGACGAAGTGCCAATCGTTGGCCATGCCGTCGACGCACGAGTACTCGCACATGGGAGAGACTGCAATGCGATTGCGACATTCGACGCCGCGGATACGCAAAGGCGAAAACAGATGCGGGCCGTCACTCATGTTGGGCAGGATACAACGTCAGTTTGGATTCCAGCGACGGAGTTTATCCACGATGTCGTTCGTGTGAGTCCCGCGCCAGTACACGCGGCTGCAGGAAGGGCACTGCGCGAATTCATTCTGCGTCATGTAGACGTATGGCGCCACTCGATCGAAGACGATCTCCTTATCGACTGGATCGAGCGGTGTGTTGCATTCAAGACACCGGGAAAGGACACGGAATTCGCACGGACCGAGGTTTTTAAGAACTTCGTCGACCTGGGACCCCACGTCATCGTGATGAATGAAGATCAGAAGATTCGCCGCAAGACGTGCAGCCAGGCCGTTGTCTCGTGTCAGCACGATTCGGTTTTCGGTGGCGGCGATCCGAAGGATTTCATCGTCATCGTAGCGATTGGAGTAAAGAACGTCGAAGCCCAGAATCCGCAGCCAGCGGGCAAGACGGCCCACCATGACGTCCGCGAGCAGTCTGGATTGCGCAGCGTTCTCCATTGACAATCCTGCGAGCCGCACGCTACAAACGCATTTTTGCGGTTACGTCCGAAGTGCGGCCTTACCATCATAAGAGGTATGTCATCGAACATGAAGAGCGTTGCAGAAGTCGTTATTGTCGGCGGAGGTATTGTCGGTCTCAGCATTGCCTACCACCTCGCAAAGCGCGGCATGACGGACGTTGTCGTTCTCGAAAAGGAAAACATGTGCGGCACCGGTTCGACCGGGCGCTGCGCCGGCGGCTTCCGTCATCAGTTTTCAACGGAAGTGAACATCAAGCTGTCGCTTCTGAGCGTGAAGATGCTGGAATCGTTTTCCGACGAGATGGATCAGCCGATCGACTTCCATCAGGACGGTTACCTTTTCCTGTTGAGCGATCCTGCCGATGTTGAGGTCTTCAAGCGGAATTCCGAGATTCAGAGACGGTTCGAAATTCCCGTCGAGTTCATCAAGCCGGGAGAAGTGGCGAGGGTGCTGCCGAACACCCAAATCCGGCTGGACGACATCATCGCCGCGACGTACTGCAGCAAAGACGGCGTTTCCGATCCCGCGGGAGTAACCGAGGGATATCGCAAGAACTGCATTCGCATGGGTGTGCCGATCTATACCGAGCAGGAAGTGGTCGCGATCGACGTCAAGGACGGGAAGATTGAGGGAGTCCGGACTCAAAACCACTACATCTCGACCCGCACTGTTGTGAATGCCGCCGGGCCGTACGCCGGCGTTCTCGGAAAGATGGCCGCTCTCGACGTTCCGGTTGTGCCTCTGCGCCGCTTTATCTGGACCACCAAGCCTTTCGATCAGGCTCCATCGCGATGGACCCTGATCATCGATTTCAGCACGGGTTTCTACTTTCATCGCGAAAGCGGCGGTGTGCTGTTCGGCATGGGGAATCGCGAAGAGGGTCCGACTTTTGACCTCAGTGTGGATTGGAACTTTTTCGAGAAGGTGATGGAGATCGCGGTCGATCGATTCCCGCCGATTGCCGAAACGGCGATCAAGAATTCCTGGGCCGGGAGTTACGAGACCTCACCGGATGCGCATCCGATCCTCGGCCGTCATCCCGATCTCCCGGGTTTCATTCTCGCGAACGGTTTCAGCGGTCACGGGTTCCAGCACGCACCCGGGGTAGGCCAGCTCATCGCGGAAGAGATCCTGGACGGCAAAGCTCACACGATCGACATTTCGGCTCTTTCGATTTCGCGATTTGCCAGGGGGCACACCGAAGTCGAGAAAAATGTCGTGTGAGTCCCGAAACAACCAACCCCGTCTGCGCCTTTTCGGCGCAGACGGCCCTCCTAACTTAGGAGGGCAGTTTGGTTTTCCCCACCCTCAGATTGTTCCATGAGCGCCCGCTTGATTGCTTCGAGGACACTTTCCTGGTTTTCGTACACCCATCGGTTCTCGATTCGCATGACACGTACATTTAGGCTGTTCAGGAATTGCGTTCGGATAGCGTCCACCTTCCGTCTTGTGAGGCTGTCCATCCAACTCGATGGCCAGTCGACACTCGGGACAATAGAAGTCGACAATGTAAGGGCCGATGCTGTGCTGACGACGAAATTGTTTCCCGAGCTGCGACTTCTTGAGATGTTTCCAAAGCGTAGCCTCCGCAGGCGTAAGGTTCCTCCGCAGTTCCTTACGGCGTTCATTCAACCCTTCAATATTGTGAATATCTCGACGACGCAAACTCCCCTCCTAAGTTAGCTAAGTTAGGAGGGGACGTTTGTGACCGCAGGTCACAAACGGGGGTGGTTTGAACGAACGCGAAGCTACCTTAAAGTATTCTCCTCAGCACATCCGCCGTAATGTTGCCACCGCTAAGATCCAGCCCGACTTTCTTTCCCTCAAGTTCATCCCGCAACTTCACGGCCGCAGCCATGGATGCGGCGCCGGCGCCCTCCGCGATGTTGTGAGTGTGTTCGAAAAGCAGGCGAATGGCGGCGATCAACTCTTCGTCAGAGACGAGCACAAAATCGTCGAGATTTCGGACGAGGATGCTCTGAGTAAGCTCGAAGGCCTGACGGGTCGCCATTCCCTCAGCGAACGTCGTGCACACGGACGACGACAGGATGCGGCGTTCTTTCCAGGAATCGTAGGCGACACGCGCGAGCTGCGATTGCACACCAATGATGCGGATCTTCGGATGGATCGTTTTCGCCGCGATCGAGATGCCGGCCGCGCCGCTGCCGCCGCCGATCGGCGCGATGATGACGTCGAGATCGGGCCGCGCATAAAGCATCTCGAGTCCGATCGTGCCGACGCCCGCGATCAGCAGCGGCTCGTTTGCCGAGTGAATGTACCGGCATCCCCGCGAACGCGCGTTGTCTTCGACCCAAAGCCGCGCCTCATCAAAGTCCTTGCCGTGTACCTCGACGGTGGCGCCCAGCGCACGCATGGCAGCGACCTTATCCGGATTAGGTGATTCCGGCACAGCGATCAGCGCCTTCACTCCAAACAGCCGGGCCGCATAGGCGACAGACTGACCGTGATTTCCCGTGGACGCGGAGATCACGCCGCTGGCCTTCTCCTCCGGTGTCAACCGCGAGATGAGGTTGATTCCACCCCGGACTTTGAATGCCCCGACCGGATGATGATTCTCGTGTTTCACGAACACCTCGTAGCCGAGCTCCGCGGAGAGCCGCGGGTAGTGATGGAGAGGCGTTGGCTGCAGGTACCGGTCGATGACACGTTTGGCGTCGAGTATGTCTGTGAATTCCGGAGGCCTCATACTTACATCCTTCTTGGGACTTCCATTCCCATCAAATCCAGTGTCCGATTCAGCGTCTGCCGCGCGAATTCCACAACGGTGAGGTAGAACATTCGCTTGTCGTCGTCCTCTTCGGTGATGATTCGATAGCGATGGTAGAAGAGGCTGAATCGCTGGGCCAGCGTGAACGCGTACTTCGCGATCGTCGCGGGTTCGAGCGTGACGATGATTTGCTGGATGATCTCGTCCAGACGTGCCGCCGCATAAACGAGCTCCCAGATATCGTCCGCAGCTGCCAGCAGTTCGTCCATCTTCGAGTCATTCAAGAATCGGTCGATACTCGCGAAGTCGAAGTCCGGTTCGGCCTCGCGCAGTTTATTGACGATGTTGCTGCCGCGGACGGTCGCGTATTGCAAGTAAGGGCCGGTTTCGCCGTCGAAGCTGAGTGCTTCCTTGAAATCGAACGCGATGACAGCGTTTCGCGTGAACTTCAACAGAAAGAATCGCAGTGCTCCAGCCGCAATCTGGTGCGCGATCTCGGCGGTCTCTTCGAGCGAGAGTTCGGGATTTCTGTTCTTCACTTCATTTTGGGCGTCCTGCTCCAGTGTGTTGAGCAGGTCGTCGGCTTTGACGCCGTGGCCTTTCCGTCCGGAGACTTCGATGTGCGGCCTCCTGCGATCCTCGGCCGACAGCTCGATGCCGAGTTCCTCCGCGCATGCGGGCGTGAGCGCGACCATTTCGTAGGAAAAATGAATCGAATTCTTCGCTTCCTCTTCATAGCCGAGTGCGAGCACTCCCTGCCGCACCACGGTTTGAAGATAGGACTGGCGCACGTCGATCACGTTGTAGACGGCGTCAGCGTGGCCGAACGCCGGGTGAATCGGTTTGCCCGTCGTCGACGATGTCACCCAGACGTGCCTCGCCTGGTCGAAGACCTCATAGAGAAAATCCTGCTGGAGAAGTCCGAGCTTCCACAATTGATAAGCAATGTCTTTGCCGACGTAGGTCACGGTGCCGTTGGAGCGGACGATGATCTTGTCCTCGTCGTAACCCTCGGTTTCAAGTGTCATCACCCAACAACCTTTGTTCTTGCCGTCGTTCTCAAAAAAAATCGCCTCCCGCTTTTTCAAAAGTTCGAACGCGCGATCCCAGAACTTGAGGTGAAGGATGTCGCTCTCACGCGGAAGCAGGTCGTAATGAACATTGATTCGCTTCATCGTGGCGAGGTGATGCTTGACGATCGTCATCGCTACGGTTTCGGCCATCGCCGCTGTCTCGTTGTTGCCTTCTTCGATCTCTTTCAGTGTTTGGCCCCGCTTTTCGAACTTCGGATCGTCGCTTTGATAAAAGCTGCTGACCTTTGCGTACAGGTCCCAGCAGTAGTAGTCGAACGGGATTGCCGGATCGGCGATCAAGGCGTTGACATCGCTGAGTGTTTTGTTCTCGAGGTACTTGAAGCCGACGATGACGTCTGCGACCTGAACGCCGGTGTTGTCAATGTAGTTCTGTACCTCGACCGGCTTGCCGGTGGCTTTCATGATCCGCACGAACGTATCGCCGATCGTCGCGTTGCGCAGATGGCCGATGTGCGCGGCCTTGTTCGGATTGATGTTGGTGTGTTCAACAATGATCTTGCCGGTGGCCGCCGGAAAGCCGTTGAGACGGCCGTTCCGAAGCTCGGCGGAGCTGCCACGCATGACGGCGGCGCGATTCAGAAAGAAATTGATGTAACCCGCGCCGGCAATTTCCAGTTTGCGGACGCCGGTAATCGCGCCGCAGGCGGCGATCAGTTCATCCGCCGCCGCGCGGGGCGCCTTCTTCAATCGTTTTGCCAATTCAAAGCAGACTGGTGTTGCCAGTTCACCGAGCTCAATCTTCGGCGTCTGATTGAGTACGATATCCGGAGGATCGAGATTCCACTTCGCCCTGATCGCCGAGCCGAGCGCGGTCCTGATACGAGCATGAATGTCGAGCAACATAACGGCCCATGTTATCAGGTGGGGACGGAGGGAAAATTTAGAAAAATGGGGAGATTCGGTGACTCACAGGTCCGTTCAAGTGTGCGTCCCCGAAATTCGCCGAACAATTTGTTACTATCCATTTCATGAGGACGCTGTATTTCGACTGCTACTCCGGAATCGCGGGCGACATGACGATCGGCGCGATGCTGGATCTTGGGCTGGATTTCGATTACCTGAAGGCTGAACTCCGGAAGCTTCCCGTGGAAGGTTACGACCTCAGGGTTTCCCGGGTCGTGCGGGCGAATGTGAGCGCCATGAAGTTCGATGTGCTGATGCACGGTGAATCCGGTAAACATGCACATCAGCATGATCACTCGCACGAGCATGATCACAGCCACGACCATGATCACGGCCACCACCACGAGCATCATGGTCATCATGGCCACGAACACTTCCAGCGACGAGCTTCCGAAATCCTTGCGATGATTCGCGACAGCCGGCTCAACACCAACGTGAAACGGATTGCGACGAATGTCTTTACGAAGCTCGCCATTTCAGAGGGAAAAGTTCATCACTGCCCGCCGGAAGACGTCGAGTTTCATGAAGTCGGTGCCATCGATTCGATCGTGGATACAGTCGGAACGGCGATCGGTTTTGACGGGCTGGGTATCGAGCGCTTCCTGTGCTCCGCGATCAATGTGGGCCGCGGTTTCATTCACTGCCAGCACGGTGTTTACCCGGTGCCCACGCCAGCAACCGCCGACCTCCTTCGCGGCGCAACGATCTATTCGAAACATGCGAACACGGAACTTGTCACACCCACAGGAGCGGCCATCCTCGCAGCCGTGGTTGACGGGTTCACCGGTCTTGACGGATTTGCGATTGAGAGAATCGGATACGGTGCCGGTACGAAACAGTTCGACGACTTTCCGAATTGCCTCCGCCTGTTGATCGGTGAAGAACGATCCATGAAGAAACCTTCGGATGAGGTCGTTGTCATCGAAGCGAACATCGACGACATGACACCGCAGAACTTCGCCTATGTGACGGAGCGACTGCTGCAGGCCGGCGCGCTGGACGTGTACACGATCCCGGTCCAGATGAAGAAGGGAAGACCGGGACATGTGCTGCAAATCCTGGCGTTGGAGGATCGCGCCGAGGAGCTGACTCGAATCGTGTTCGAAGAAACCACCACGATCGGTATTCGCCGGCATAACGCTCAACGCACGATCCTCAACCGCGAGATCGTTACGGTGAATACGATCTACGGCGACATTCCGGTAAAAGTGTCGCGGCTTGACGGCAAAGTGATGACCTACACTCCCGAATACGAGGACTGTGCCCGCATCGCGCGAGAAGCGGGCGTGCCGCTCAAGGCGATCCAGTCCGAAGCCGTCCGGCGCTTTCTGGATCTATTGCAGAGCGCGAATGCGGCGACCGACCACCGATAAGTTAGGCTCGATGCGCGCCGTCACATCGACGAGCGCGCCCGGTGCGACCTTGGCATCGACGACGGTGGCGCTATCCAGAACGACCTGAGTCCGGATGGTATCGTTCAGGCGAACGGTGAGTTGCGTGGCCGTGCGACTTTCGACGATGCCGTGAAAGCGAAGCTGCTCGGCCTTTTCGACCTGAATCAGTCGCGCGGTGTAACGGGTCGAGAAACCGGTATTTTCGAGCATTCCTTCGACGCGCACAAAAGACCCAATGTGAAGGTCGCCGGCGAGCCTGGGATCCGAGGGCGGTTTATCCGGACAGGCATTCGGTGTCGTCGTACATGGATTCCCCGCATCGTCTTCGATCGCCGTGACGAACGGAGTTTCAAGAGCCGACTTGGCAAGAAACGCCTCATCGCGCTCATTCATACCGTCGCCCGTGACGATGGTGTCGGGGGTGAGTGTGACCACGATGCCCTGGACGGTGATGATCGTGGGAGTCCCTTCCGCAGGCGTTCGCGATCGGATCTGTCCCTGAATCCGGAAGCTTCTCTGGACGACGATCGAACTCGCACGGAACAATCCTGAGGTGGTTTGGCCGACGCCGGTGTCATTGACGTACGCCGCAGTCACATCAATCAAATCGTCGAGTTTGAGGTCCGCCAGCGTCCCCGCGACTCCGAGACCGCTGCGATTCGCGATGATCGCCGTCGCCGAATCCACACGGATTTCGACGCCGTCGACGATGACCGAAGTGGCGCCGCTCTGCTGAAGGATGTTCTCGATGCGGCCGTACAGGCGAACGGCGCCGGATTGAACCTTCGTTTGGACGCTCCAGGCGCGAACGGTTCCGTCTGTGCCCATAATCCCTTCGACTTCGATAAACAGATTGGGTGACAGTGTCGAGACGGAGGAACGGCCGCCGAGGCTTCCGGTCACTGTCGTGTTCTCGTCGATCACAACCGTCATCGGAGCCTTCATGACGTCGACGCCCAGTTGAACGCGCTTGCCGTCGGCCGAAGAGCTGATCGACGTGATAGTTCCGCCGAAGAACATAAAACCGCTCGTGTTTTGTGCAACGGCGGCGCCGGATAAAGCCATCAACAGGCAAATGAATCCGGAAACACGAAGAGGGATTGTTGCAGTGTTGCGTTGAAGCATGATGAGGTTATTCAATCGCACGAGTTTTCGGCCAGTCAAATGTTTTGCTGTAGACTTCCAGCGCAGCCAATTTCCAGCCATGAGCCGTAAGGTTGTTTTCTTCATCACCAGTCTCCTTGTTTTCGCGGCTGCTCTTCGGCCCGCCGGCACTCGGGAACCGGGAAGCTGGCAGCCGGTTTCTCTCGAGCCTGTTCAGAAGTTCGCACGCGTCTCGCAGCAGGGAGATATCGACGAGGGGAAATTCACGAAGTACGACGGGTTTCTTTCGACGGAGTACGATTCGGCTGAAGACCTCGGCGAACCGGGAATCGACGCAGTGCCGCAGCCTTTGCGCCGCCATCCTTATGGCCTGGCTCTTTCCTATGACGAATCGAAGCTGTACGTCACGTTTGAAGGTAATGAGGCAGAGCCCGGATCGTCGGTTGGCGTGATCGATACGGCGAGCCGAAAACTTGTGCGCGAAATGCGGGTGGGACGGCGTCCGCTGGGAATTGCGAGGACTCCGAGCGGCCGGAATCTGGTCGTTGCCAACCAGTACTCGAATTACCTCAGCGTCATCGACACCATACGCGACAGCGAAATCATGCGCATACCGAGTTTCTTCTACAATCAGAAGATCGCGTTTGTGCCGAGGCTGGCGTTGATGCTGGTGACGAACCGCGCGCTGGACTCCCTCGAGGTGTTCACGTTCACCGAATTTCCGCTGACTGCGCGATTTCTATTCCGTGTCCCTCTTTCAACGGACAATCGCCCGTTCGCGCTCGCCGAAGATCCCGGGTATGGTTTGGGCGGACCGCATCAGGTCCTTGTCGGCGCGGATCCGGGATTCAGCAACACCGGTGTGATGGCGCCGCCGTCACTCGTACGTCATCTGACGAACGTGAATCCTCGCGATCTGACCGTGTCCGGCAACTACGCATACGTCGCCGAAATCAACGGGCTGGGCGTTTCGATCGTGGATCTCGGCGCCTGGCGCCAGGTGGCTTCGATCGATCTCAACGCTCCGGCGCTCGACGTTCTTTCGATGGGCCCTTATGTTTTCATATCGACGCTGGGCCGTTTCGCGCAAGGTTTCGACGACGTGCACAACGAGATCGCCGTCGTCGACACTCGCGTGGATCCGTTGAAGCTTCGAATGCGATTCACATCCGCCGTGAATCCACCCTACGGGCCGGATCTCGGGCCTGGACGAGCCGCGCTGGTGCCGGCGTCGGGACGAGCGCCCTATTTGTCGGCATTTGGTGTTGCGAATTACCTCAAGACATTCCCCTACAGTCGATCCACGTTCCTGACGATTGAAGACGGCTTTCCGGAGAATCCCGACAACCTGCCGGCAATCGTCGGCGGAGCGCTGCCCGACCAGATGGTCGCCATCGACAGGCAGTTGGTGGTTGCTTACGATGCTTCCGATGAAATTGAAACGTTCGATGTGGACAGCGGCGCTTCCAAAGCCACGACCATCGTTTCCCCGCGAAGTCAGGCTTTCACCAACGGAACGCAGACGGCGTTTCCGGCTGTCATCAACAAAAGGGCGGTCACGGACGACGGGCCTTTTCTTCTCGGCAATGATGATCCCGACTACTTTCGCGGCCGAATGCCGCAGGAACTGGTGTTCGCCCCGCTTGGTCGAAAGCTGTACGTCGCGAATCGCCTGGGAGAGTCGATAGCGGCATTCGTCATCAGCGCCGATGGACAGCCACGATTCGAAGCGCTGGTGGATCTGCTTCGGCCGAACGCGCCTCTCTTTCCGGCCACCGTTGCCGAGGCAGGCGAGGACTTTTATACGTCGTCGCGCGTGTCTTTGAACCGCGACATCTCGTGCCTGAGCTGTCATCCGAACGTTCATACGGACTCGAAGATGTGGCACGTCGCGGCGACCGCGGGACGGGCGCTGCGCATCACGCTGACGAACCGGAATCTTCGCGACACCCCGCCGTTCTACCGAAGCGGTATTCGACGAAACCTCGAAACGTTCCGCGGCACGTTCCGTGTGATGTCGCCCGAAGGCCCGTTCGGCTTCTTCGAAGTTCCTGCTCCTTTTGATGCGAACGGCGACGGCGTCATCAATGATCGAGACCGTGGGCGAACCACATCGGATGTGAATCGCAATCGAATGTTCGTGCTCGAACGTACGGGGACAAGCTTCGAAAGGACCAGTTCGGCAATCGCCGCCTTTCTGGAAGTCGAGCCTCGGCTCCTGCCGAACCCGTTTCTATCGAAGGACCGTCGACTGTCGCGCGAAGTTCCTGTCGTTGATGATGGCGATGATTTCGTCTACGGTGACGCCGTTCACGGCGAGCAGGTCTTCAACACCGCCGGCTGCCTGAATTGCCATCCCGCGCCCGTGTTCAGCAAGAATGAGCCGCTCAGCCTGAAGAACGGCACGATGGTGGACTTGAACAACGACGGCATTCCGGATGGCGTCGTCATGTCGCTGGAGCAAACGGAATTCGATCGGGATCCGCTCGCATGGCCCCGGTTTCGCTCGGAGCTCCCGCGTGAGGGACTTCCGTTCACGAGTATCGATACCGATAACCGGCTGAACTTTGCGAATACCGACAATAAGTTCGTGCCGGCCGCGCTGATGACGATTCCCAGGAGCGTCCTCAGCGGTCGGCTCCTTGTCAGCGGTGACGAACCGACCTGCCCGGGATGTGGAGTCACACCAACCAGCCAGTTGATGGCGAATACGCGCAACATCGATATCCAGTCCTTACGCGGTGTCTGGGACGGCGGGCCGTTCCTTCAACACGGCCGCGCCACAGACCTGTTGTCGGTGCAGGCGGTGTTCAACGACATCGGCCGTCACGGTGATCTGAACGTGTTAGGTGTCTTCGACCCGCGGTTCCCGCTTGCCAACCGCAACTACGTGGACCTTGCCGCTTTTTTGAAAAGTATCGAGTGAAACGTTGCGGCACGAAGCCCATCGCTGCGCTCCGGGTTCTGTACGTTACGGCTAAATTGTCATAACCCGGAGCGCAGCGACGGGCTTCATACCGTCATCTCAGAAGTGGACACGCAGCGCGAGCTGGATGTCCCTGGGATCGCGAGCTCGCGAGATGGTTCCGAAACTCGCCTGATCCTTGAATTTGTTGGGCAGGAAGAACTGCGGATGATTCGGCAGATTGAAAATCTCGAGCCGGAACTGCACGAGCTGCGGATTATCTCCCTTCGCAAAGTTCTTGAAGGCAGCGAAATCGAGGTTCTTTACCGGCGGACCGATGAGACTTGTGCGGCCGGCGTTTCCGTACGTTCCCGAGGGTGGAATGGCGAAAGCGGCGGTGTTGAACCACTGCGCCGGATCCGGGTTGTCGATTTTGGGATCGCCGACAACGAGCGGACGATCGCTTCCGCCGCCGGTCAGGCTGACGTCACCGGATAGCGCGGGAGTGAACGGCTGGCCGCTGGACAACGTCAGAATCCCGTTGAATTGCCAGCCGCGCCCCAATACCGCCGCCGCGCCGGTGAGGTTCTTACCGATCTGAGGCTCCCACATAAACGCCGCTGTCCCACGATGACGGCGATCGAAGGCCGACAGTCCGCGCTCGAGCCGCAGATTGTAGTTGTTCATCGCGCTTCCGGTCTCCGCGGTTCCGCCGCTGCCGGAGTTGTCGTCGATCGACTTCGACCATGTGTACGCACCCAGAAGCGAGATGCCGTCCAGGAAACGCCGGTCGAATCGAACCTGCATCGAGTGGTAATTGGAATTGGCGCTGTCTTCCAGCCAGCCGACATTCGCAAACTTCGGAAAGGGCCGGCGGCTCGCAATGCTGCCGGGTCCGAGAAACGCCTGATTCACGTTGCGGCTGCGAAGCAGGCTATTGCCCTTGCTTCCCGCGTAGCCGACCTCGATCACCATGGCGTGACCAAGTTCGCGCTGAACGTTGATGTTGTCCTGAACCATGTAACTGATCTTCAAGTCCGGGTTGACACCTCCGGCGGTGATGCCGGCGGAAATAAGGTCGGCGGGAAACGGATCGTTGAGCGACACATTCGGATTTCGAGGATCGGTGCTCGCAATCACGTTCTGCCGAACAACGAAGGGGAACGTCCGTTTGTATCCGTGAGTCTTGTTCAGCAGGATCGGAATGTAAAAAATCCCGCCGCCGGCCCGAACCACCGTCGTTCCATCGCCGGACACGTCGTATGCAAAACCGACCCGCGGCCCGAAATTGTTGTAGTCGGATTTGAAGCCGTTACGCGGATAGTCCTTGTCCTTTATCGCATAGCCGGGATACTGATTCATCACGGCCTGAATGTCTGGAGGAATCGCAGCGTCTCCGCCGAGGACCTGGACGCCGCGCTTGGGATCAAAGGACGCTTTGCGGTCGTATTTCTCGAAGCCGGGCGTCTGGAGTTCATATCTCAATCCGAGATTGACGGTCAGCTTGCTGTTTGCTTTCCAGTCATCCTGGAAGTAGAACGAGACATGCCATGCCCGTTCGTAATCCTCGATGTCGCCGCTTTCGCGGATCGTCTGGACAGGGTAACCGAGCAACATGTCGGCGATGGAATTGCCGGTGTAACGGTTGTCGAAGTTAAACTGGCCTGCCGCAAAGCCGGTCAGGTGGAGATTGGCGCGGGTTCGTTTGATCTCCGATCCCATCTTCATTTTGTGCGCGCTTCGCGCCCACGAGAAGTTGTCGATGTAGTTGAAGTGGTTGTCGTACCGGATGTGGGGGCCGCCCGCCTGCAGATTGTTAAAGCCTGTCGCGATGATAATCGGGACGTCGGTCAGGTCGGCGTGATCTCTGGCGAATCCAGGGTCGGTTACCTGACGTGTCGGCAGATTCAGATCTTTCGCCACGGAGGAGCGTCGCTGTTCGTTGTAGAGTCCGCCGAGGACGCGAGTGTATCCCACACGAAATTCGTTGAGGACGTTTGGACTGAAGACGTGTGTTTCATTGAACGTCCAGCTGTGCGATTCGGTGTCCAGGAAAATCCCGTAGCCCGGAATGGTGGTTGGCGATCGCGAGAAGGGTTCCAGACGATCTTGAACCCACAGCGCGTAACGACCGAAGAACGTGTCGCTGTCGGTGATCTGGTGATCGAATCGGATCGCGATGTTGTCCGTATACGAGGTCAGATTCGATGTCGTGTTGAGATTGTTCGCGCCACTTGTGTTCGGCGCAGGATAGCGGTTCACGAACGCCTGGCCGATACGGTTGATTCGGTTCGGTTGAATAATGTTTCCGGGAAATGCCAGGCCCGTCAGCGGATCGACGATCACTTGTCCCGGCAAAAGGGACGAGAAATCGCCGTTGCGCCAGGCCAGCGGAGGAACGCGCGCCGTCGCGCTCTGCGCCTGCTTGACGACAGTCCTTTCGTACGATCCGAAAACGAATGTCTTGTTCTTCGCAATCGGACCGCCGAGCGTTCCGCCCCATTGCGTCTGCTGGAACGGCGGCTTCGGCAAAGAAGGATTGGCGAAGAAATTTCTCGCGTCGAGTTTGTCGTGACGCAGGAAGCCGAAAAGCGAACCGTGAATTTCGTTTGTTCCGGCTTTCGTCGTGACGTTCACCAGACCGCCCGCCGATCTGCCATACTCCGCGCTGTAATTGCTCGTCTGGACTTTGAACTCCTGAATGGAATCAACGCCCGGAACGATCGCAAGTTGAGCGTTGCCGATGTCGTCATTGTCGATACCGTCGAGCAGGAAGTTGTTGAATTCTTCGCGCGCGCCGTTGACGTTGATGGAGCCCTGCTGCGTCGAGAGGTTGCTTCCTTCAACGTTCGGCTGAACACCCGGCGTCAGCGTGGCCAGCGAAAGAAACTGCCTGCCATTCAACGGCAGCTCAGCGACTCGTCTCGCGTCGATAACTTGACCGAGCGCGGAATTGTCCGTTTGGATCAAAGGCGCATCGGCCGTTACCTCGACGTTTTCCGCCACGTTACCGACCTGAAGCCGGAAGTCCACTTGCGCATTCCGATCGACTTCAACCACGACGCCACGGCGCAGTTCCGTTTTGAAGCCAGGCAGACTTGCCTTAACGGAGTATGTGCCGGACGTCAACAGCGGAATCGTATACAAACCGATCTCGTTCGTTAACGAGGTCCGGTTCTGCTGTGTGGATTCACTGGTAACGGTGATTTCCACGCCGGGCAAGACGGCACCTGTTGGATCCATGACACGGCCTTCGATAGTTCCTGTGATGCGCTGTCCAAAACCGGAAAGGGACAGGCAGCAACTAATGATGGAAAACAACAACGCGGTTCGAATTCGCATTGAGACCTCCAGTAAAAGGGACCACCGCTTCGTTGAAATGTGGGTTGCGCGAGATTATATCGGTCCGTCTGGACTTGGTGCCAACACTTTTGATTGGTGCTTGCTCAGTTCTCGCCCGAGCCAGGCCTTGGCGAGATCCCACTCGCGCAATATCGTTCGCGACGACACATCCAAAACTTTGGCGGTTTCTTCAACGGTGAGCCCGCCGAAGAAGCGCAACTCGACAATTTGGCACTTACGGGGATCGAATTCGTTGAGCGCCGTCAATGCCTCGTCCAACGCAACGATATCGCGCGCTGCAGCGCTTTTT
>CAZPBY010000023.1:11694-92347 GCA_964584785.1 uncultured Solibacteraceae bacterium | reverse complement strand
TTTTACGAGACTAGGGATTCCGCTCAAACGCCCGAATCGGGAAGAAGGGTTATCTGGGGAGTCTGAATGAGGCGTTGGGGAGGACGAAGCAGTTGGGAACGAAATACCAGCAGTGCAAAGTACTTCTCGAGATAGCAAGACACTGTTTGAGAGTAGGCCAACTTGAAGAGTGCGACAAATTTGCAACTCGCAGTGTGAGAATGGCTGCTAAGCATGGTTATAAACTACTTGTGGCGCAGTCTCAGATAGTGAAGGGCTGCACGGCCAATGAACATTCCGAACAGTCGTTCAGAAATGCGTTGCTTGTTGCGGAAGAAATCGGGGCTCCAGAGCTCATCGCCGAAGCCTCATACCATCTCGGATTGTGGTGTAGAGCGAAACTCAATCATTTCGATGCACATGAATACTTGCTAAAAAGTTCCTCAATAATCACTAATCTCGCCGAGCACGTTCCGACTTCATTCCGGCGTTCGTATCTAGGCAGTTCGTGGCGACAAGACGCGAAAAGGAAGTTTCAAGATTCAGTTCAAAACCTTGTCAAGGAAGCGGCCGCACGTCAAAACGCAGCAATGTCGACCGACGGTAAATTCGTCAGAGGTCTTTATGCGGCATGTTTGACAGACGCGTCGTCGCTGAATGTCACAAGAGTGGCCGAGGTTGTCTTGGAAACGGCATTGGCAACGCTACAACGGTCAGCGGTAATTGTTCTCAGACATAACGGAACAACATCTTGGCATAGCAGATCAAAAGTCCCTGATGATCTACAGAAGCAGATTCTAGGACTGGCGGAGTCAACTCGAACGGTTCCGACACCAAGTACTCTCAAAGCCTTTTACCCAGTGACTTGGGTGCCGTTTAACACTACGCACATTTATGGAGGAATGTATCTAAGCGAATCGGACTGCGATGTGAAAGAGAGTGAAGTCGAATTCTTAACTGTGTTGGGTTACGTGGCCAATGCAGCATTAGAGCGTGTCCAACATCAAGGGCAATCAAGCGACTACTCAGAGCTTCCGGTCTTTCACGGAATAGTCGGCAAATCCAAGGTGATTAAAGAGGTCTTTAGGCATATAGAGATTGCGGCGAAGAGTCCGGCGACGGTTTTGATTGAGGGAGAGAGTGGGACAGGGAAGGAGTTGGTGGCGAGGGCGATTCACGATTGTGGGAATCGGGCGAAGGGGCCGTTCGTACCGGTGGACTGCGGGGCGATTCCGGAGGCTTTGATCGAGAGCGAGTTGTTTGGATCACGGAAAGGATCATTCACGGGCGCCCTTACAGATCGCGCTGGACTTTTCGAGGCAGCGCATGGCGGCACAATCTTCCTCGATGAGATCTCCAATACGAGTTCGGCGGTTCAAGCCAAGCTGCTGCGGGTGATTCAGGAACGCGAAGTCCGGCGGATCGGCGAAACGAAAGGCCGGCCGATCGATGTCCGGCTGATTGCGGCCACCAATATGAATCTCGAGTTGCTGGTCCAACAACGCCAATTCCGGCAGGACCTTCTTTTCCGCCTGAAAGTCCTCCACATTAAAGTTCCGCCGTTAAAAAGCCGCAGGGAAGACATTCCTTCGCTGGTTGAGTCGTTTATTGAGCGGCTCAATGCAACGCACAAAGCCCGAAAGCATGTCACGCCGGCGTTTCTCGAAGAGCTTTCGGTTCGAACGTATTCCGGGAATGTCCGGGAGCTGCAGAACCTCGTCGAGCGCGCCTATGTTTTCGCGAAAGGCGCAGCCATCGCCGTGCTTCCGGCCGACAGCGCCGGACCCGATTCCGAAGCCGATCCGGCGGATGAGATCAACTCGTGGTTCAAGGATTTGACCGAGGGCCGAAAGGATTTCTGGTCGGCGATACACGATCGATACAAGCGCCGAGACATCTCGCGCGAGAAAGTCATTGCGCTGGTCGATCTTGGGCTGAGATCCACGCGCGGCAGCTACAAAACGCTCGCGAGCATGTTTCGCGTCGACGAGAGCGACTATCGGCGGTTCATGGACTTCCTTCGGCGCAACTCGTGCCGACTGGATTTCCGCCCGTACCGGAAACTGGGGCAGTGATTCTACGCGTGGTCGCGGCGATCATTCGTCGCGATGGCCGGTTTCTGATTACTCGGCGCCCCGCAAATGTCCATCTTGCGGGACTCTGGGAATTCCCAGGCGGCAAGGTCGAGGCAGACGAATCGCTGGAATCCGCGCTCATTCGGGAGATCAGCGAAGAACTCGGCGTGAAGATTCATGTCGGCCATGAATATTTTCACGTCGAACATCACTACGCCGAACGGTCGGTTCAACTGTACTTTTTTGATTGCGTCATCGTTTCCGGTGAGCCGGAGCCCTTGCACGTCGCCGATCTTCGATGGGTAGCGCCCGACGACTTGGATCAGTTTACGTTTCCGGACGCGGATCGCGACCTGATTGCCCGCCTGAAAGGTAAGCGTTCGGTTTGAGCCGTCAGACTACGCTGGATCGATGTGTCATTCTCCATAGTCAAGGAGGAGCTATGGAGAGTGGGGCGGGTAGGCGATTTCGATCAAAGCAAGAGCGCCGACAGATCGTGGAAGAAACGCTGAAGCCAGGAGCTTCTGTGTCGCGAGTGGCGCGGGCGCACGACGTCAATTCGAATCAGGTATTCCACTGGCGGCGGCAATATCGGGCGGGGTTGTTCGATGAAGTAGAACCATCGGCCGCGCTGGTTCCGGTGAAGATCGCGAGTACTGCGAATCAGGGAGTCGACAGAAGGCCAAGATCATCAAAGCCAACCGCTGCAGAAACGATACGGATCGAAATCGATCTGGGACACGCGCAGGTGCGGATCGAAGGCGCCGACGCGGAATGCGTGCGAGCCGCACTGGCAGGGTTGCTGCGATGATCGCATTGCCAGCCGGGACGAAGATCTGGATCGCGGCAGGGGTGACCGATCTCCGGCGTGGCTTCACGGGATTGAGCGCGATTGCCCAAGTCGTGCTGCAGCAAAATCCACACTCCGGTCATGTGTTCGTGTTTCGTGGCCGTCGCGGCGATCTGATCAAATTGCTATGGTGGGACGGTGACGGCCTATGCCTATTCGCAAAGCGCCTGGAGCGTGGACGCTTTATCTGGCCGAAACTCGAGAGCGGCGCGGTTTCATTAACGGGTGCACAATTGTCGATGTTGCTGGAAGGCATCGACTGGCGTCATCCCATCCGAACGCACGTGCCTGAACTTTCCGTTTAAGATCCGGGTGGTCACCGATAAGGCGATAAACCCAACGCGATGACATAAACAGTTGAGTGTTTTGTTATTGCACTCTCATATCCGGGTGACATTCTTCTTGTGATGGCGTCGAGTGTGCGAACATTGCCCGATCTTCAAACGCTGGATAGCGAGAGCCTGAAGGCTCTGGTGGTGTCGCAGCATACGGAACTGACGTCACGGGATGAAGAGATCGACAATCTAAAGCTGCTGATTTTGAAGTTTCAGCGGATGAAGTTCGGTCCCAGCTCCGAGCGATTCAGAGGACAGATCGAGCAGCTCGAATTGCAGTTGGAGGATCTGGAAGCGACGCGAAGCGCTAATGAGGCCACGGCGACGCCAGCGACGTTGTCACCCTCCAGAATCGTCAAACCGAGGCGCCGTCCATTGCCTGCAGACTTACCGCGTGAAACCGTCACCCATACGCCGAAGCAAGAGGCTTGCCCTGATTGTGGTGGTGCGCTGGGGCCGCTAGGCGAAGACGTTTCTGAAATGCTCGAATTTGTCCCGGCCCGCTTCAAAGTCATCCGCATTGTTCGCCCGAAACTTAGTTGCAAGGCCTGCGACTGCATTGTTCAGGAACCGGCTCCCAATCGTCCCATCGATCGTGGACTGGCGGGGCCTGGTTTGTTGGCACATGTGCTGGTCAGTAAATATGCCGATCACTTGCCACTGTATCGACAATCGGAAATCTACGAACGGCTCGGCGTGGAGTTGGAGCGTTCGACACTGGCGGATTGGGTCGGTGGTGCGAGCCGTGGACTTGAGCCGTTGGTCCAGGCTCTCCAGCGTTATGTCCTTGAAGCCAGGAAGCTCCACGGCGATGACATTCCGGTTCCGGTGTTGGCGCCAGGCAATGGCAAGACGAAGACCGGGCGTTTGTGGACATATGTTCGCGATGATCGCCCCGCCGGCAGCGGCGACGCGCCTGCGGTGTGGTTCGCTTACTCGCCGGACCGCAAGGGTGAGCACCCGGCAGGGCATCTGAAGACGTTCCACGGGACATTGCAAGCCGATGGCTTTGCCGGTTTCAACCGGTTATACGAGACCGGCAGAATCACCGAAGCGGCCTGCTGGGCCCATTGTCGCCGCAAGTTCCACGATCTGGTCGAAGCCCATCAATCACCGATCGCCGCCGAAGCGCTGGAACGCATCGCTCAGTTATATGGAATCGAGAAAGAGATTCGCGGCCGTCCCCCCGATGAGCGCCGACAAGTTCGCAATCAAAAGACGCGGCCACTGCTCGAAGCACTGGAGTCGTGGTTCAAGGAATCCCTGTCGAAACTCTCGCGAAAGTCCGACGTCTCGGCGGCGATCCATTACACAGTCGGTCGCTGGCCCGCGCTGCTGCGTTTCTGCGATGATGGCGCGCTCGAAATCGACAATAACGCAGCGGAGCGTGCTCTACGCGCTGTCGCAGTCGGACGAAAGAACTACTTGTTCGCCGGATCGAATGCCGGCGGTGAAAGAGCCGCGGCAATGTATAGCCTCATCGGTACCGCCAAACTCAATGGTATCGATCCTGAAGCCTATCTCTCCCTCGTCCTGACTCGTCTTGCTGATCATCCCATTCATCGGATTGCGGACTTACTTCCCTGGAACATCGGTCTACCCATCATTACCCGCGACTAACTCACTGACACTACCAAGTCGTGTCCACGATGCCGAGTCGTGGACACGATGATTTACCAACTACAACTACCGCCAAGTCGTCAATACGGTTGGAATCGAACGCTTACCCTGAAAGGGACGTCTTGAATTTTGAAATCACGTGACTCGAAGCTGCATTGCCAGCAGCATCGGCCAATCGACGTATTTGAGGGCGCGCGGGTAACGCCTGGCCAGCGCAGTATCCGGCGCGTCTTCCATGATTTCGTCGATGGCGAACCCCGCGTGCAAGGTTGCCATGACGACGTCGGCCACGGTGTGGTTGATGCTGCCGGGCTGGACAACTTCGCCGGATTCGGGATCGGTGAAACGCGCCTGACTGCCGCGAAGAAACATCGCAGGATGCATTGCTGAGACTACCGCGCGGCCCCCGGGCCTTACGACTCGCCGCGCCTCGTTGAAAAATGCCCGGAGATCCCGAACATGTTCAAGAACTAGACAGCTCACGACGAGATCAAAGTGCTGGCTGGGAAAAGCGAGCGGCTCATTCACATCCTGGCAGACGAAGCGAATGTCGTCCGCTCCCGGCTTTCGACGCGCTGCCGCGAGCATGCCGTCCGAAAAATCGAGCGCCGTTACCGTCGCGCCTGCGGCCGCCATCCACAACGAGTGCCGACCCGTACCACAGCCAAGTTCGAGGACTCGCAAACCCTGAACATCACCGATGGCGCTTCGCACGTACGGTTCTTCCAGGGCCAGCAACGGATTGCCGTCGTGATCGTAGACTGCGGACCACCGATCGTATGACCCGCGAACGCCGGATAACGCTGAGTCGTGCTTCGTCAACTTCTGCGGCCTCGGATCGGCCGTCCCGGACGCGCATTCGTGATTGCTCCGTCCGCGACGACGCGCTGACCGTTGACGAAAACGTGAACGACGCCGACGGAGTAATGTTTCGGATCCTCGAATGTCGCTACGTCGTGAATCCTGGCCGCGTCGAAGATCGTAATATCCGCCATCATGCCCGGCCGCAGCACACCACGATCCGTGACGCGCACACGTGCAGCGGCTTTGGAAGTCATCTTCCGGACAGCTTCTTCGAGGGGCAGAAGATGTTCGTCACGGACATACTTGCCGAGAATCCGCGGAAATGAACCCCAAGCCCGAGGATGCGATTTGGATTCGGACATTTTGCCGTCTTCCGCTCGAGCTTCGGAGTCGGTACCCACACCGACGAGAGGATGCTTGAGGCAGGCCTTCACATCGTCATCATTCATGATCGAAATAATGACGCTGCTTTCACCTCGATCGGCGATAACGAGATCCATGACCGCGTCACGAGGATCTTTGCTCATCGATTTTCCGATCTGCGTCAGCGTCATCCCTTCGTACTTACGAAGCTCGGGATTCAGCACAGAAGACAGCATCACGCCATCGCCGCCGCCCGAACCGTACCACTGGTTCTCCCAGGTTGCGGGCGCGCGGTCGTCCATATCTTTCTTGATGCGTTCGCGCTTAGCGGGATCCTTCAATCGGGCGAGCATCTTCTCGAGACCGCCTTCCCGTACCCACAGCGGCAAACACGCATCCAGCCCGTTGGACGCGCGATTGTATGGATACATGTTCGCGGTTACGTCGAGGCCGCGTGACCGCGCTGCTTCAATGCGACGCAGCACTTCGGGCATCTTTCCCCAGTTGGCTTTGTACGCGGTCTTGAGATGCCAGATCTCCGCGGGGATGGCGGCCTTCTCCGAGATGTTGAAAATCTCGTCGAGAGACTCGTATATGCGGCCGCTTTCGGACCGTTGATGCGTGAAGTAAACCCCGCCGTAACGCGACGCGACTTTCGCAAGTTCGACGATTTCATCGGTTGACGCAAATCGATCCGGAACGTATTGAAGCGACGTACTGAGGCCGAGCGCGCCGTCTTCCATCGCCTGGGAAACGAGTTGCTTCATCTGATCAAGTTCTGCGGGAGTGGCTGGACGATCATCCTTGCCGATCACGTAATTCCGGATTCCGCCGGCACCAACAAACGTTCCGAGATTGATGGCCGGCTGCGAGGTGGTTTCGAGTCGATGGAAATAATCCGTCAACGTGTGCCAGCCCAGCGGGACGCCGAAGTGTTCCGCCCGCGACTTCATCTCGTCGATCAGGAGATCATTGACCGGCGCGATCGAGCTTCCTTCGCCAGTGATCTCTGTAGTGACACCTTGGAGGATTTTGCTGGCGGCGCGTCCATCGACGAGGATGCTGAATTCGGATTGTCCCAGAAGATCGATGAAACCTGGAGCGACGGTGAGATCCGTCGCGTCGATCGTGAGGCGCGCGGTCGCGCCAGGGAGCGGACCGACCGCGACGATCCGATCGCCGTTGACCGCCACATCACCACGAAACCATGGGGCGCCCGTTCCATCGACAATACGGCCGTTGCGGATCAACACATCGAATTGACCGGATTGCGCGCTCAAAAGCACAACGGCAATCAATACTGCCGAAACCACCGCGGCACTCGACGAGCGAAATGGTGAGGAGATCATTTCGCGATCGTACCAGCAGCCGATGCGAGCGGCAACGAAAGTAGATGGTCATTATCGGGAGCTATCGGGGCGGATCGACGGTTCCCGCCGCGAGACACTGTCGGAAATTCGCCGAGTCGAAAGACACACTCTCGACGGATTTAGTGCGGCTCGAAACCAAGATGGCGCCTCCCTCTGACACAAGCTGTAACGAAATCGCGTAAACCGAGACTAATTTGCGACATCGTCTATGCGAGAATGGATGCGGTTTATGGCAAAAGGTCGTTGGAAATGGTGGATCGCGAAACCTGTGGTCTTTCTGGCGTGTTTGACGCCTCTAACGTTATTACTGTATTGGGCTTCCACAGGACAACTCAGTGCGAATCCGGTTTCCGACATTACGAATGGAACCGGCAGCTGGACCCTTCGGTTCATTCTGATCACGCTGGCGATCACACCAATCCGGAAGATTACCGGATGGCAGAGCGTCACGCGTTTCCGGAGGATGACCGGGCTCTTCGCATTTTTCTATGGAACACTGCATTTCATCACCTACATCTGGCTGGACCGAGGGCTGGATTTCCACGAAACCATTACAGACATCCCGAAACGTCCATTTATCACAGCGGGTTTCACGGCTTTTGTTTTGATGGCGCCGCTGGCGGTCACTTCAACCCGAAAATGGATCGGCAGGCTGGGCGGCAAACGCTGGCAGATGCTGCACCGGTTGATCTATATCACCGGCATGGCGGCGGTAGTGCATTACTACTGGCTGGTAAAGCTGGACACCACGAATCCGATTCGCTATGGCATGGTCCTGGCTTTGTTGCTCGGATACCGTATGTGGAAGTGGGTCAGCGCCCGCCGCGAGGAGTCGCGAGCGTATGCGCCCGCGGCGGCCGTCGTTCGCGAAAACTGACGCACTCTAGTGTGTTCGCGCCCGCATTAATGTCTTGATAATTTTGTTTAAAAACATATAGATTACCTGATTTCGTTTTTTCGATCCCCGCGAAAGGCAAATGAAGAATTTCGCCGAGACCGTCCGCAACTCTGCCGACATTGTTAGAGTGATATCAGAGTACGGACTGACGCTGAAGGGTGCGGGGAGCGCTCTCAAAGCGCTGTGTCCCTTCCATTCCGAAAAAACACCTTCGTTTTCAGTTCATCGGGACCGACAAAGTTTTCATTGTTTCGGTTGTGGAGTTGGGGGTGACGTTTTCACTTTCGTGATGAAAATCGAGAACGTGACGTTTCCTGAGGCTCTTCAGATCGTCGCCGACAAGTTCGGCATTGCCGTCCCATCGCACACAAGCGGAAACGATCGAAAGAGTGAAGAACGGAAGCACCTCACTGAAACCAACGAAAGGGCCGTGGCGTACTTTCATAAGGCGCTTTCAACTTCATCTGCAGAGCCGGCGCGTTCCGTTCTTCAGAAGCGGGAGATCAAGGCGGAGTTCATTGAGCAATTCCAGCTTGGTTATGCGCCTCCTTCCGGACTCCTTGCGGTATTGAAGCCTGAAGAGCCGGTCGGCACCGGCCTCTTTCTGAAGAACGACAAGGGCGAGGTTTACGACCGCTTTCGACATCGGTTGATGTTTCCAATCTGGAACGAACGCGGCAAGCCAATTGCTTTCGGAGGCAGGGCGCTCGGCGATTCCGAGCCGAAGTATTTGAATTCGCCTGAAACATCGCTGTACTCCAAATCGTCGGTCCTGTACGGCGTACATTATGCGAGAGAGGCGGCGCAAAAGTCAGGCCGGATGGTTGTTGTAGAGGGGTATTTTGATTGTCTGAGCTTGCATCAAAACGAGATCCGCAATGTTGTCGCGTCGTGCGGTACAGCCTTGACGCAACAACAGGTTGCGCTGATAGCCCGGTACGTTCCGGAGGTTGTCATGAATTATGACCCGGATGCCGCGGGCCAGAATGCAATGCGTCGATCCATCGATCTGTTGCTTGGAAAAGGGCTGCGGATTCGAATTCTGCACTTGCCGGAACGGTTGGATCCGGACGATTTCGTTAGAAAACATGGACGTAACGTGTACGAAAAGTTGATTTCCGACGCTCCATACTTTTGGCAGTACCTTATGACGGAAGGCTCCAAACGATACGATTTGGATAATCCGGCGATGAAGGCGGATGCCGTACGAGACGTCGTGCAGTGCGTCGCTAAAATCCAGGATCAAGTCGAACGCCTCGAGGTTGCCAAGGCCGTCGCCGAAGGGTTCAAAGTGCCGGAAGCCATACTTTTTGAGCAGTTGGAAATGACGCCGGGGCGCCGGCATCCCGCGAGGAAACCCGCGACTGTGGACGCCAGACTGACGTTGAAGCAGAACTTAAGCGATTCCGAGAAACAGTTGATCCATGCTCTGTTGCAAGACCGGTCGGTTGGCCGGAACGTGGAACCGTTTTTGAGTTCGGACTTCCTGGCCCAGGCCTGGAGTTTTCCGGTCATTACCGGACTTGTTCAGAACCCCGAAGGAAACATTGAGGATGTCCTGGGGGCTCTATCCGATGAGGAACTGCAGCGCCAGGTTCGGGCGGCAGTTTTCGAGCCGTTTGGACGCGTCACTGCCGAACAGGCTTTGGCTTCCATAGCGCAACTCTACGATGCTCACCTCGTCAAAAAAGAGAGGGAGATCCGTGAACAACTCAAACAGTACGGCTCCGGGGGGGCGCCCATTGAACTGGTGAGACAACAGATGGAGATCGCAGCCCGGAAGTCCAAGCTCCCCATGGAACTCAAAGCATTAAAGGCTTGAAATGCAGCCGGCGCAGGCTTATTGGTTGAAATCTATGGCAGTTATCTCATTTTAGGAGACGAAATTGGCAATCGAAGACAAGTATACGGACGAGGTGCAGAAACTGATCGATATCGGTAAGGAGAAGGGCTACCTCCTTTACGATGAAGTCAGCGATCTCCTTCCGCCCGAAATCAGTTCCTCGGCTGAAGACCTGGATGATCTGTTCTCCGCATTCGGCACAGCCGGCATCGAAGTTATAGATACCGAAGACCAGGGTTTTGCGGGACTCGACAAAATCCCCGGCGAAAAGGATTTTAAAGGCGAAGTACCCGAAGGGGACGTCGAACTGGATCTCACGCCAGGAGCGCTCGAGAAAACGAACGACCCCGTCCGCATGTACCTGCGCGAAATGGGTACCGTTCCACTGCTCACACGTGACGGTGAAGTTGAGATCGCAAAACGAATCGAGCGCGGCCAGTTGACGGTGTTGAAATCGTTGTCGCGATCTCCGGTCATTGTGCGCGAAATCATTTCGCTCGGCGAAGAACTGCTGAACGATCCAACCATCATCAAGGACATCATCCAGTTCAGCGACGAAGAACTGACCGATGAGAAGATCGAAGACAAACTCGGAGAAACGCTCGGCATCATCGAACAGATCGCGAAAACTTACAAAAAGGTCAATCAGCTGCGCACCAAATTCGAGGGAATGTCCAAAGCGAAGAAGGGACCTTACCGCCGCGCTCGCTGGAATCTCGGGCGAACGCGTGTGGAGCTTTCGAAACTGGTGCGGTCGCTCGAGTTTTCGAACCTGGAAAAGATGCAGCTGATGTCGGTCATGAAGGAGACGGTCGACCGGCTGCGTCCACTTGAGCAGGAATTGAACCGGCTCGAGCGAAAGGCCGATCACACCAAGAAGGAATATCGAAAGAACATTCAGAAGGACATCAAGGCTGTTAAGGGGAAGATCGGCGAAATCGAAACCGAAGCGCGGTCCACGGCTCTCGAATTGCGCCGCACGACGCAGACGATGATGCAGGGCCAGGTTCAGGCGGAGATTGCGAAACGCGAACTGGTTGAAGCCAACCTTCGGCTCGTCGTTTCCATCGCCAAGAAATACACAAACCGCGGCCTGCAGTTCCTCGACTTGATTCAGGAAGGAAACATCGGTCTCATGAAGGCCGTGGACAAATTCGAATACAGGCGCGGGTACAAGTTTTCGACGTACGCGA
The DNA here is from genome assembly GCA_964584785.1 of uncultured Solibacteraceae bacterium. Classification (GTDB taxonomy): domain Bacteria; phylum Acidobacteriota; class Terriglobia; order 20CM-2-55-15; family 20CM-2-55-15; genus JAHFTY01. Next base: position 81,017 of record CAZPBY010000023.1, on the reverse strand, counting down.
CGTGGTGGATTCGCCAGGCGATCACTCGCGCCATCGCCGATCAGGCGCGAACGATCCGAATACCGGTGCATATGATCGAAACCATCAACAAACTCATCCGGACGTCGCGCGCGCTGGTGCAGGAGCTGGGGCGCGAGCCGACCAGCGAAGAAATCGCGAAGCGGATGGATATTCCCGTTTCGAAGGTGCGTAAGGTTTTGAAGATCGCGCAGGAACCCATCTCGCTGGAGACGCCGATCGGTGAAGAAGAAGATTCCCACCTTGGCGACTTCATTGAAGATCGAGGCGTGGTCTCGCCGGCCGATGCGGTCATCAACATTAATTTAAAGGAAATGACCGAACAGGTTCTGAACACGCTGACGCCGCGTGAAGAACGCGTCATTAAGATGCGTTTCGGACTCGAAGACGGTACCGAACACACCCTCGAAGAGGTCGGCCAGAATTTCGCCGTCACTCGAGAACGTATCCGGCAAATCGAAGCCAAGGCGCTTCGCAAGCTGCGCCATCCAAGCCGCAGCCGCCGTCTGCGCGCATTCCTGGATGGAACAGGCCGCGACTAAGGTAATATGTGGCCCGGGGATGGCTCCCCGGGCCAAAATTTTTTTTGGCGCCCCCATGGATGGGTTGGGCGGCGTTATGGATGGCGAGTTGGCGTCAAGGCGCCACGCCTTGGGCCCATAGCTCAGTCGGTTAGAGCTCCCGGCTCATAACCGGGCAGTCGTAGGTTCAAGTCCTACTGGGCCCATTTGAAAAAACATAAAGATGAATGATGATCTGAAGAAGCTGATCCGGCTGCAGGCAGTTGACCTCGCCATTCAAGAAATCCGAACCCGCATTGAAAAATTTCCATCGATCTCCAAAGCGCTTGACGAAAATCTGAAAGCCGCGACATCGGCGCTCGATTCGTTGAAGGAGCGGACGAAGGCCAACCAGACGACTCGCAAGAAACACGAAAGCGAGATCACCGGTCTCGAGTCGAAGATTACTAAATACCGCGAACAGATGATGGCGGTGAAAACCAACGACGAGTACAAGGCTCTTCAAAAAGAGATCGAGTACACACAACAGCAGATTCGGAAGGTCGAAGACGAGATTCTGAATCTGATGCTGGAATCGGAAACGTTGCAGTCCGACCTGAAGACCGCGGAGGCCCGGCTGAAGTTGGATCAGCAGCGCGTCAGCGAGGAACGCCGGGAGCTGGAAAAGGTCAATCAACAGGATGCCGGTGCACTCGAGTCGTACGTTAAAGAACGTCGCGATATCGAAAAGTCGCTCGACGCTGATCTGTTGCCGCGCTACGAGCGCGTTCGGAAAGCACGCGGGGGCATCGCCGTCTCCGCCGCGAAGGACTACGTCTGCGAAGTGTGCCAGGTGCGGATCCGGCCTCAGGTTTACCAGGAGATCCGAAAGAACGATCAGATTATCCCTTGCGATGCATGCCAGCGCATCCTGTACTCGCCCGAAAACCTCGATCATCCGTTCGAAGTCGCATGAGTCTGAAACTGGAGGCTTACATTGACGGGGGCTCCAGAGGAAACCCGGGTGAAGCGGGATGCGGCGTATACATTGTGGACCGCGTTCGCATCGCCGAGTTTCTCGGCACTCAAACGAACAACTACGCCGAATACTCTGCGCTGATCGCCGCCGTCCGGACGGCCGTTCTGCTGCACTGCGACGAGTTGACGGTTTATGCCGATTCGGAACTGGTCGTAAAGCAAATCCTCGGTGAATACCAGGTCCGCAACGAAGGGATTCGTCCGCTTTATGAATCGGCCCGGCGTTGGATCGCACTCGTTCCCAAATTCTCCATCCACCACGTCCGCCGCGAGATGAATAAGGACGCGGACAAACTGGCCAACCTTGCGATGGACCGGCACGGACACTTCATTGAATGGTTGTGAGGTGAGCGGCGGCACCGAAGCCCGTGTCCCCACTTTGACCCACGCTATAATCGAAGACTATGGCTGACGAAACTTACAACCACCAGGAGATCGAGCCGAAATGGCGCGATTACTGGCGCGACAACCGGCTGCACGAAGCGCGCGACGACGATCCTCGCCCGAAGTACTACTGCCTCGACATGTTTCCTTACCCATCAGGTTCCGGTCTTCACGTCGGTCATTGGCGCAGCTATGTTCTGCCGGACTGCTGGTCGCGTTACAAATGGTTGCAAGGATACAAAGTGCTGCACCCGATGGGATGGGACGCCTTCGGATCGCCCGCGGAGAATGATGCGATCAAGAAAGGCATCCACCCTGCAGTCGGCACGCGGAACAACATCGAAAACTTCAAGCGTCAACTGAACGACATCGGCGCGATTTACGACTGGTCGCGCGAAGTGAACACGACCGATCCCGATTACTACAAATGGACACAGTGGATCTTCGTGCAGATGTTCAAGCACGGCCTCGCTTACAAAACCTTCATGCCGGTGAACTGGTGCCCGAGTTGTAAGACCGGTATCGCCAACGAAGACGTGGTGAACGGTCGATGCGAGCGTTGCGGAACCGAGGTGACGAAGAAAGAACTGAACCAGTGGATGCTTCGCATCACGAAATACGCGGACCGCTTGCTGGATCACCTTCAACAGTTGGACTGGCCCGAGAAGGTGAAAACGATGCAGGCCAACTGGATCGGCCGGTCGTACGGCGCTGAAGTCGAGTTCTCCGCAATCAAGCCGGACGGATCGCAGGCCGCGCTGAAAATCTTTACGACCAGGCCCGACACGTTGTTCGGAGCAACGTACATGGTGCTGGCACCGGAGCATCCATTGGTGTCGGATCTCACGACGAAGGACCGCCAGAGCGAAATCCAGGTGTACATCGACAAAGTGAAATCGGAGTCGGATGTAGATCGCGCCGCAAAAACTGAAAAGACCGGGGCGTTCACAGGTTCGTACGCGATCAATCCCATGAATCAGGAGAAGATCCCGATCTGGATCGCCGACTACGTGCTGATGGCATACGGCACCGGTGCGATTATGGCAGTCCCTGCCCATGACGAACGCGATTACGAGTTCGCCAAAAAATTTGGGATCGAGATACGTGAAGTCATCTCTTCCGTCGCTGGTATCGCCCACGAGGCTTACGCCGGCGAGGGCACGTTGATCAACTCGGGCGAGTTCACCGGCAAGTCTTCGGACGAAGGGCGCGCGGCGATCACTCGCTGGCTCGAGAACCGAGGCATCGGAAAAGGAACCGTCAACTACAAGCTGCGCGATTGGGTATTCTCGCGGCAACGGTATTGGGGTGAACCCATCCCGATCGTGCACTGTCCGAAGTGTGGTTCGGTTCCAGTCGATGAGAAGGATCTTCCGGTTCGGCTGCCGGATGTGGAACGTTACGAGCCCACCGGTACCGGCGAATCGCCGCTCGCGGCGATTGACAATTGGGTGAACGTCACGTGCCCGAAGTGCGACGGACCAGCAAAGCGCGAAACGGATACCATGCCGCAGTGGGCGGGCTCGTCATGGTATTTCCTGCGTTACGCGTCGCCGCACGAACCGGAAGCATTGATCAGCCAGGCCGGGAAGCAATGGCTTCCCGTCGATATGTATGTCGGCGGTATCGAGCACGCCGTCCTGCACCTGTTGTATTCGCGATTCTTTACGATGTTCCTGTATGACATCGGCCTGGTGAACTTCGAAGAACCTTTCACGCGCTTGTTCAACCAGGGAATGATCACTTACATCGGTAAGAGTGGCAAAGCGGAGAAAATGTCGAAGTCGAAAGGCAACGTCGTCAACCCCGACGATCTCGTTCGTGACTTCGGCTGCGACTCCCTGCGTATGTACGAACTATTCGTCGGACCGCCCGAACTGGACGCGGAATGGAACGATAAAGGCATCGAAGGAGTTTACCGTTTTCTAAAACGCGCCTGGCATTGGGTCACGATGCACAACGGCCAGTGGCCGTCAACGCCGTCGCGGGAGATGCTCGTGCAACGCCACCTGCTGTTGAAGAATGTCACCGAGCGGCTCGAGTCTTTCCGGATGAATACGATCGTCAGTTCGTTCATGGAGTTCATTAACGAGGTGACGACCATGCGCGAGGCCCCGGATCTGCAAACTGTCGAATCGTTTCTGGTGGCGATCTCGCCGTTCGCGCCGCATTTCGCGGAGGAATTGTGGAAGCGCACGGGGCACGAGCCGACTATTTTCATGCAACGCTGGCCGAAGTGGGACGAAGCCTATACGACGGCCGATTCCGTCACAGTTGCGGTTCAGATTAATGGGAAGCTGCGTGGCACTGTCGTGGTCAAAACGGACTCGGAAGAGGATGACGTTCTAACTGCGGCGGCCCGTCATCCCGAGGTGACGCGCTATCTGGACGGCAAGCAAATCCGGAAGAAAGTCTACGTTAAAAACCGCATCCTCAACCTCGTCGTCGGATAAGGCTGAACCCGCCGCTTGTTCCTGAATCAAGCCCGAGCGGTCGAGGTCGTAATCTGCGACGTGCAATGACCGCATCGCGTCGCTTTTAGCGGAATGGCCGAAAGACAAAATGGACATTCCCTCGTCGTGACTTCGGGCGGCGCGGCCGGCTTGCGATTCAGCCGGTTGACCTGCCGCACCAGGAGGAAGATTGCAAATGCAACGATAAGGAAGTCGATGACGTTGTTGATGAACAAACCGTAATTGAGCGTCGCCGCACCCGCTGTTTTCGCTTCGGCGACGGAGGCGTGATGCTGGCCCGACAGATCGATGAACAGATTCGAGAAATCGACCTTCCCGACAATCAATCCGATCGGCGGCATCAGGACGTCACTGACGAATGACGTAACGATTTTTCCAAACGCTGCTCCGAGGATCACACCCACCGCGAGATCGAGCACGTTGCCGCGCATCGCGAATTCTTTAAACTCTTTGAGCATAGTACCTCCCTAATAGGCTCCGGCCAGCGAGATCAGAGTGGTCATGGCGACGGTGATACCTTTGATCAAGGACGTCTTTTCGACATCCATGTATTCATCCGGTGAGTGCGAACGCGATCCGCTGCCTCCGCCATTGATGCGGATCGCCGGAATCTTGAGGCTGATCGGAACGTTCGCATCCGTGCTGCTCGCATCATAGTTCGCTTTCAGTCCAAAAGCCTTCGCAGATGCGGTTGCGGTTTGAACGATAACCGAATCGACCGGAGTTGTCCCGGATGGACGATCGCCTATCAACTTCAGGTCCATCTGGATTTTTCCCTGTGCGGTGGAGCGTGCCTTGTTCTCCTCGTCGACAGCGTCGTGCATCAAACCCAGAAACGTCTCCGCGACCTTCGCGAGTTCGTCAGGTGATTCGGATCGCATGTCCACTTCCATCCACACTTCCGATGGAATCGAATTCACCGAGGTTCCGCCGCCGATCACACCGACGTTAAACGTCGTTTTCGGATTCGCCGGGACCTTGATATTCGAGAATTTTTCAATGGCATTCCCCATCGCGAATGCAGGATTCACCAGGCCAAACGCGCCATAACTGTGGCCGCCCGGGCCCTTAAAGGTGACGCGATATCTCTTGCTGCCCGTTCCTGCATTGACGACCGAAGTGCCGCTTCCTGGACCATCGATCGTGATGAACATCTTGATCTTGTCTTTGTACGGCCCTTTTGTAAAAAGGTACTTCATTCCGCGCAGGTCGCCTTCCCCCTCTTCTCCCACATCGCCGATAAACAGAATGTCGCTGCGTGTTCGGATCTTTCCCGCGTCCAGTGCGCGCATGATCGCCAGCAGTACGGCAAGCGCCATCGAGTCGTCACCAACGCCCGGAGCCGACAATCGCGTTCCCTCACGTTTCACTTTGACATTCGTGCCTTCAGGGAAAACGGTGTCCAGATGTGCGGCAATGGCGATCAGCGGTCCTTCGCCGGTTCCTTTACGAATACCCATCACGTTGCCTTCGGCGTCGCGTTCGACGTTTGTGAGGCCGTGCTGCTTGAGCATCTCCATATAGCCACGGCCGCGTTTTTCCTCCTTAAACGGCGGGGCCTCAATCTCGCTGATTTGGATGATCTCTCGAACGATGCGGTCGTAATCGTTATTCAGAAAATCCTGCGCAGCCTTGAAAGGCGCGCTCGCAATCAACCGGCTGATGTTCGCGTCTGCCGTTTGAGCCCGCAACACTGCCGGCACGAGCAGAACAAGGGTGCAGATCCGCAACGCGGTGGTGAACTGTCTTCTATTCATACACTCTGCCTCCCACAATTGCCGCGACAGCCTTTCCCTTTAACGTCCATCCGTCAAAGGGAGAATTGCGGCTCTTGGATCGAGATTGTTTTACATCGAATTTCCAGCTGCGCCCCAGGTCCAACACCGTCAAGTCACCGTCGCTGCCTTCGAAAATCCCCCATGGTTTCACTTTCATGATTCTTTGCGGATTGGTTGAGAATAGCTCAACCATCCGCGTGATCGGCAATTTCAGCGTTGAAAATGCGAGTCCCACCGCCGTTTCAAGGCCCGTGATTCCGAACGGCGCGCGATCGAATTCCAGCATCTTCAGGTTAATGTGATGCGGCGCATGATCGCTGGCGATGGCGTCAATCGTTCCATCTTCAAGACCCTTTATCACGGCAGCGACGTCCTCGTCGGAACGCAGCGGGGGATTCATTTTCGCGTTCGTGTCGTACTCCGCGACCGCCGCATCTGTCAGCGTGAAATGGTGAGGCGACGCTTCAGCGGAAACTCGGAAGCCGCGCGCTTTGGCCTCGCGGACCATTTCGACCGCTCTCCGAGTACTGAGATGCGCGACATGGTACTTGCTGTTGGTCAATTCGGTGAGAATCAGATCGCGCGACACCATCGACGACTCCGCCGCGGCGGGAATGCCTTTCAGCCCAAGCCGTGTGGAGTAAGCCCCTTCGTGCATGACGCCATCCTTCGAAAGGTACTGATCCTCGCAATGCTGGATGACGGGAAGGTCGAACATCCGCGCGTATTCCAAAGCGCGCCGAAAGAGCTGTCCGTTCATCACCGGTTTTCCGTCGTCTGAAATTCCGACGATACCCGCCTCGTACATTTCGCCGATTTCGGCCAGCGTTTCACCCTTCTGCTCCTTGCTGATCGCTCCGATCGGAAAGACTCTCGCGGGCGACGAACGCCGGGCTTCGGAAACGATGTAGTGCGTAATCGACGGGTTGTCATTCGGCGGTTTGGTGTTCGGCATTGCTGCGACTGCCGTGAATCCACCAGCGACCGCGGCCTGGCCTCCGGTGGCAATCGTTTCAGCCTCCTCTGTTCCGGGCTCGCGCAGATGAACGTGAATATCGAAGAATCCCGGGGCAACGATCAAACCTGTGGCGTCGTACACCGGAACATCGCCGCCTCCGGACTTGCCGATGGAGCGAACCTTGCCGTCTCTTATAAGGACATCGGTCACCGCATCCAGCTTGCGTGCAGGATCCACAAGGTGTCCGTTCTTAATGAGAAGATTCATCGTTTACGGTCACCCCCCCAGCAGCAGATAAAGAACGGCCATTCTAACCGCAACCCCGGCGGACACCTGATCCAGGATCACCGAGTACGGACCGTCCGCCACATCCGTCGCGATCTCTACGCCACGATTCATCGGACCGGGATGCATGATGATGACGTCCGGTTTCGCACGGCTCACGCGATCGCGCGTGAGGCCGTAGTATCGGAAGTATTCGCGAACCGAAGGAAAAAACGATTCATTCATTCGCTCGAACTGCACACGCAACATCATGATGACATCGGCGTCTGCGACCGCTTCGTTCATGGAATGCGTGATATGCAGCCTCGATTGCTTCGCGGAGACTATCCTCTCAGTTTCGACGGGCATCAACGTGGGAGCCGAACATAACCAAACGTGATTACCAAACCTGCTCAGCAGATGAAGGTTTGAGCGCGCCACGCGGCTGTGCGCGATGTCGCCCACGATCGCAATCTTGAGGCCGTCCAGCCGCTTTTTGCGCTGACGGATCGTGAATGCATCGAGCAGAGCCTGTGTCGGATGCTCGTGAGCGCCGTCGCCGGCGTTGATGATTCCTGCCTTCGTGAGTTTGGCCAGAATGTGAGGAGCGCCGGATGACGCGTGGCGCACGACGACACAGTCGGCCGCCATCGCATCGAGCGTTCTGGCGGTGTCGATCAGCGTTTCGCCTTTCGAGACGCTGCTGGTGGACGACGAGATATTGACGACATCGGCGGACAGCCGCTTGCCCGCAATTTCGAAAGATGTCCGCGTTCGAGTGGATGCTTCGAAGAAAAGATTGATGACCGTTTTGCCTCGAAGCGTTGGAACTTTTTTGATGGGACGGGATGACACCTCCTGAAGAGAATCGGCCGTGTCGAGGATTTGGAGAATCTCTTCGGCGGCGAGACTCTCGATACCGAGCAGGTCCTTGTGCTTCAGCATGACCGTGCTAATCCGTCTTTTCCATCACGTAGATTGCGTCTTCACCGTCGATTTCCTTGAGCTTGACCTCAACGACTTCGTTGTCTTTTGTGGCAATTCTCTTACCGATGTAATTGGCTTCGATCGGAAGCTCGCGATGCCCGCGATCGACCATAACGGCAAGTTGGATGGATCGCATGCGGCCGAAATCGCACATCGCGTCGAGCGCCGCGCGAATCGTGCGCCCGGTGTAAAGCACGTCATCGATAAGAATGACGTCCTTGTCGTCGATATTCGGCGGGACGTCCGTGCGCCGTACCACGGGCTGAAATGCGACGCGCGTCAGATCGTCGCGATAGAGATTGATATCGAGAACTCCGATCTGCGGTTCCTTCCGAGTCGACGCAGCGATGGTCGCCGCCATGCGTTGCGCCATCGGCACGCCGCGGCGATGAATCCCGACGAGTACGACTTCTCTGCCACCGTTCTTCTCGAGAATGTCATGAGCGATGCGATCCAGCGTCACCCGCACTTCGTCGGATTTCATCAACTGGTAGTTCAGCTTGAGTGCCATAGTTTTGGACTGCGACCTTGATTGACGCTAGCGCGCCACCGCGCTTGCGATTCGCGCCGGGCTTGCATTCGCGAATGACGATGCGCGGCGAACATTATATGGTACTTTTGTTCGCGCATGGCCGAACTTCCCGACCTCTCCGTGGAACTCGCGGGAATTCGTCTTCGCAATCCGGTCATTGCGGCGAGTGGAACATTCGGCTACGGCGAAGAGTTCGCGCCATTCGTGGATCTCAACGAGATCGGTGGTATTTGCGTCAAAGGGACATCCGCACATCCGATCGAAGGGAATCTTCCTCCCAGGCTATTCCCAACGGCTTCAGGAATGTTGAATTCGATCGGCCTTGAAAACGTCGGCGTCGATGCATTCATCCGGGACAAGATGCCGTTCTTGCGAACAAAGTCGAGCGCGACTTTCGTCAACGTGTTTGGTTTTACGGAAGATGAATACGTGGAAGTCGTCAACAAGCTGAATTCGTGCGAGAGCATCGCTGCCTACGAATTGAATATTTCCTGCCCGAACACGGAATGTGGGGGAATGGTATTCGGCACCAACGCCGCCGCCACTCGGCAGCTCACGCGGCGCGTGAAGGATCGCGCGCGCCGGCCGGTCTTCGTGAAACTGTCGCCTAATGTGACGGACATCGTCGAGTTCGCCCGCGCCGCGATGGATGGCGGCGCGGACGCTGTAACCGTTGCCAACACGTATCTGGGCATGGCGATCGATCCGGAGACGCTCACTTCGCGCATTCATACCATCACGGCAGGGCTCTCCGGACCGGCGATCAAACCGCTAACATTGCGTATGGTATTCCAGGTGTCGAAGGCCCTGCCGATTCCCGTTATCGGAGTCGGCGGCATCGTCAACGGTGCCGACGCTGCGGAGTATTTCCTCGCGGGTGCGGCCGCAGTTCAGGTCGGCACAGCGAATTTTCACGATCCTCGCGCTACCATCAAAGTAATCAACCAACTTCAACGTTATTTGGAGCGGCGCCGCTTACCGTCTGTCGGCGCGCTCATGGGGAAATTGCAGAGATGAAAGAAAAGGTGATCATCGCACTGGACGTCAGTTCTCGTAACGAGGCCGTTGGCCTGGTGCGGGAGCTTCATGATCTGTGCGGAATGTTCAAAGTGGGAAGCCAGCTCTTTACGGCGACAGGTCCCGGAATCGTTAGTGAGATCGTTGATGCCGGGGGCCGCGTATTCCTGGACATGAAGTATCACGACATACCCAACACCGTGACGCTCGCTGCGGTAGAGGCCGCGAAGGCAGGGGTGACGATGCTGACGGTTCATGCATCCGGAGGACGCGCGATGATGGAATCCGTCGCGAACAGGCTGGGACAGGACTTTCCCGAAACGCGCCCCTGGATTATCGCGGTGACGGTTCTGACGAGTCTCGACACACCGGCGCTGTTCGACATCGGAGTCGAACAGCCCGTGGAACAGCATGTTCGACGGCTTGCTATCCTGGCTCAGCAATGCGGAATGGACGGAGTCGTGTGTTCGCCGCGCGAACTGTCTCTTGTCCGCCGCTCCGTTCGCGGGGACTTCAAGCTCGTCGCGCCGGGGATCCGCTTGCCGGACCAGTCTCTAAACGACCAGCAGCGAATAGCTACTCCGGTGGAAGCGATCTCGGCGGGAGCCGATTACATCGTCATCGGTCGCGCCGTCACTCATGAACCCGATCCACGCGCCGCGCTCGATCAGGTCCTGGCGACGATGCAGCCGGCTTAGGGAATAACCTCCGACAAAACCTTCGCCATCTCATCGACGTGTGATTCGTCGATGATGTATGGCGGGGCCAGGAGAATGTGATCGCCGGAAACACCGTCGGCCGTGCCTCCCGATGGATAGCAGATCAGGCCGCGTTGCAGCGCTTCGTTTTTGATTCTTGCATGCAGTTTCGTCGACGGCGGAAACGGCCGCTTCTCGGCGCGATCCTCGACCAGTTCCAATGCCCAGAACAGACCGCGCCCTCGAATGTCGCCGATGTGCGGATGATCTTCGAACTGAAGCCGTAGACGTTGCTCCAGGATTCGCCCGAGACGCCGTACGTTATCCAACAAATGATCCTCATCGATCACACGCTGCACCGCCAGCGCCGCGGCGCACGCGATCGGGTGCCCCATATATGTGTGGGACTGTGCAAGGACGCCGCTGCCTCGCTCGATTGCCTGAAGGATCCGGCCGTTCACCAGCACGGCACCAACCGGCTGGTAACCTGCGCCCAGACCCTTCGCGATCGCGATCAGGTCGGGCGCGACGTCCTCCTGCTCGCACGCGAACAGCGTCCCGGTGCGGCCCATCCCACACATGACTTCGTCGGCTATGAAAAGAACGTTGTAACGGTCACAGATTTCGCGAATGCGGCGAAAGTATCCAGGTGATGCCGTAAGACAGCCGGCAGTCGCGCCGACGACGGTCTCCGCGATGAATGCGGAAACGTGCTCCGCACCGACATCGAGAATCGCCTGTTCCAATGCGTTTGCGGCGCGTAAGCCATATTCCTCGTCGGACTCTCCGTCGTGTCGATGACGGTACGCATAACACGCCTCGATGAATCCGACCTGATTCGAAAGATACGGTGTGTAACGGTCGCGACGCTCCTGGTGGCCGCTGACCGATAGCGCACCGAGCGTGATGCCGTGATAACTCAAGCGGCGGCTGATGACAATCGATCGCGTCGGCTCGCCGCATTCGATCCGGTACTGGCGCGCAATCTTGATGGCAGCCTCGACAGCTTCCGATCCGCCGCAGACAATCGCTGCTGCCTCGATCCCTTCCGGTGCTCGGCGCACCAGATAGTCGGCCAGTTCTTCCATCGGCTCGTTCGTGAAGAAGGCCGAGTGCGCGAATGCCAGTTTCTGAGCCTGATCGATGATCGCTTTCGTGACCTTCGGATGCCCGTGTCCCAGGCATGACACTGCAGCGCCGCCCGATGCGTCGAGGTATCTGCGGCCCTCGCGGTCAAAGATGTAAGGGCCGTTACCACCAGCAGCGACAGGCATGTCCACCGCGAGATTGCGATGAAGCACACGACTGCGCCTGGGTTCCGCCATGCTGTATGTGAGCGTACGTACCTCCTTACTGCTTAAAGCCGGGGCCGGCGATTGTGGAAGAGCGTCGCCTGCTCGAAGGCGTGAGCGATCCGCAGCACATCGAAGTCGGCGAGGTGCGGACCAACGATCTGCAAGCCCACCGGAAGCCCACCTGCTGTGAATCCGCATGGTACGGAAATCGCCGGACAGGCGGTCAGCGTGATGGCGTAACAAGTCGCCATCCAGTCGATGTATGTTTGCATCGCAATGCCGTTGATCTCGCGGACCCATTCGACCTCGACCGGAAACGGCAGCACCTGCGACACCGGTAAGATCAAAAAATCGTAGCGTTCAAAGAACTCGCGGACCCGGTGGAACAACGCTGTGCGTCCGGCCTCGGCGGAAGCGACAGCGCTTCCGCTAAGTTTCAATCCTTGCTCGATGTTCCAGATGACCGTGTCTTTCATCATCTCGCGGTGCTTTTTGAATTCCGCGCCCCGCGTCTGCGACATTTGCCAGGCCCTCAGAGTCTGAAAGATCTCGTCGGCGCCTGCAAAATCAGGGCAGGCTTCGTCGACAATGCATCCCATATCGGCAAACACCCGGCATGAATTTCGGCATACATCAATCACTTCGGGTTGAACAGGATATCGGCCGAGGTCCGCAGACCACGCCACCCGTGTGGATTTGAAGTCTCTTTCGAGCGGTTTCAGGAACACGGAACCCGGCTCGGCAATCGAGATCGGAGACCGTCTGTCCGGACCAGCCATGACTGATAAAAGCAACGCAACGTCACGGACGGTTCGAGCCATTGGTCCTTCGACAGTCAGACTGTTCCAACCCAACATTGACGGCCACGTTGGGACGCGCCCAGGCGACGGCCTGAAACCGACAACGTTGCAAAAACCTGCCGGGTTGCGAAGCGACCCGCCGAGATCGCTGCCATCGGCAATCGGCGTCATGCCGCACGCCAGCGCGACTGCGGCACCTCCGCTGCTGCCTCCACATGTTTTCGAGAGATCGTGCGGATTCCGAGTCGGCCCGAAGACTTTGTTGAACGTCTGAGAACCGGCTCCAAATTCCGGCGTGTTGGTTTTGCCGATAATCAACGCGCCGGCCCGCTTGAATCGTTCGACAATCAACGCGTCCTGTGTGGGAACGAAATCTCGATAGATGAGTGCCCCGAAGGTCGTGCGAATCCCTTCGGTCACCACGAGGTCCTTTACCGCAATCGGCAAACCATGCAACGGACCGATCCTGTAACCTCGATCGATCCGTTCGTCAACGGTTTGAGCGTATCGCATGGCGTTCTCTTCGCCGACGAACGTGCAGATTGCATTGACAGCGGGATTGACGCTCGCAATGCGGGAGACGAATTCGCGCATCACATCGGTCGCGGAGACTTCGCGAACGCGCAGCTTCCTCGCAATCTCAGTGGCTGATTCGAAGCAGAGTTCCTTGTTCATCCTGGTGCAACCGGTGTTCGGGGCGTTCAGTGCCTGCTCGGTGACGGAGTGAGCGGGTATGTTAGCATCTCGCGGTACCTGAGGGATTGGGACATTGGCGAAACTCACTCGAAAAGAAAAAATTGCGCTTCAAGAGCAAGCAACGAAGAGCAATCCCGCACCTGCGAAAATCAAACCCATATCAACGGTAGTACCGCAAAGGATTCGACGCAACCTGGCTTTCATTGTCGCGGGGTTCGCGTTCTTACTGTTTGCGAACACGCTGGGACACGAATGGGCTTTGGACGACTACTCGCTCATCAAGGAAAACTCGATGACGCGAAGAGGATTTGCAGCCATCCGAGAAATTTTCAGCACGACTTACCGCTTGGGTCACTTTAATCCGGACTACACTCTGTACCGGCCGCTTTCGAAAGCCGCCTTCGCGATCGAGTGGCAACTTTGGCCGAATAATCCTGCCCCTGGCCATTTTGTGAACGCGCTGTTGTATGCCCTGACAGGCTTCGTTCTTTTTTACTGTCTGAGTTTGTATTTCAAAGGGAACCTGCTCACCGCATTTCTCGCGTCGTCGCTTTTCGTCGCCCACCCGATCCACACTGAGGTTGTGGCGAACATCAAAAGTTTGGATGAGATCCTGTGTTTTCTTTTTTTTGTGATTACGGCCATCTTCATTTATCGCTACGTGTCAAAGGCCGCCATGCGCGACCTGATCGTGGCACTGGCTGCGTTTTCTCTCTCGCTATTTTCAAAGGAGTCCGGCGTCACTTTCATTGTGGTGATCCCGATGATGATCTGGTTTTTCACAGACGCGCATCGCTCCAAGATCCTTGTGGTCACCGGCGCAATCGTCTTAGTGGCCTTAATCTTCCTGATCGTCCGCGCCGGCGTGATCAACGCGGTGTCCGGACACTCGCAACTCTCGGAGCAGATAATCGTAATCGACAACGTGATGGCGGGGCAGACGATGGTCCAACGATTTCCAACGGCAGTGTTCATCATGGGTCTCTATCTCAAGTTATTGTTATTCCCGCATCCGTTGGCCTCGGACTACTCATTCAATCAGATTCCGTTGAGTGGGTTCGGTGACTGGAAGTTTCTTCTTTCGCTGGCCGTCTTTGCAGGACTTGCAGTGTACGCCTTGATACGAACGCGTAGAAAGGACCCGATCGCTTTCGGCCTGCTTTATTTTTTCGTTACGGCATCGGTTGCGGCAAACATCCTGGTCCTGATTGGAACTTCCTTCGGCGAGCGATTGATGTACGCGCCGTCACTCGGATTCTGTATCGCCATCGCGTTTTTGATCGTGCGTGTGACTGGGAGGGTCAGCGAACAAAAGCAGGCGATTCCGGATCTGGGGGCTTTCTTCACAGGACATTCGCGTACGATCGGTCTCGTGACGGTCATCCTCTTGCTCTACTCGGTGAAAACGATCGCGCGCAACCGGGATTGGCGCGACAACCTCACGCTGTATTCCGCCGACGTCAAGACGTCTCCCAGAAGTGCTCGTACCCACTATTACCTCGGAAACCATTTGTCGCAGGATGAACGCCTTCTCAAACTTGGAAGAAGCAGCCCGCAGGCGGCGTCCAGCCTGGATTTGGCGCTGACGGAACTCACGACGGCGACTCAAATCTACCCGGATTATGCCGATGCGTACCAGCAGATGGCGAAGATCTATCTCGAACGGAAGGATTTCGTGAAGGCCGACGAGTATTACCGCAAAGCGCTCGCGTTCAAGCCAAATAATCCGGTCTATCTCAGCAACTACGGAAATGCACTGTTCAATACCGGTCGTCTGGAAGATGCGAAGAAGGAATTTGAGGAGGCCATTCGCTGGAATCCGGCTTATGCGCGGGCATACCACAACCTCGGAAGCGTGTACGGCGCGATGGGGGATGGTGCTCGGGCAATTGGAAACGAAGAAGCCGCTAAACAGAATTTCGGGAAGGCCATTCTCAATTTCAAAAAAGCGATCGATTTTGATCCCGACTACTCACCGGCGTACCGGTTTCTCGGTGTGACGTACCGCAACCTCGGTGATGAGAGCAACGGCCAGTTTTATTTGAACAAGTGGAAAGAGTTGGACGATCGAGAGAAGAAATAGGATCTGACGGTGGCAGACAGATTACGCGTAGCCGTTCTCGGCGCGGGCAATTGGGCGAAGGTCGCGCACATTCCCGGATACAAACGCGACGACCGATGGGATGTTGTCGCGATCTGCGATCCGCAGCGCGGGCTCGCGGAAGAAGCGGCGGCACAATTTGCGATTCCGGAGATTCACGTTGACCACGAGAAGGTGATCGGACGCGTGGACATCGACGTCATCGATGTGTGCACGCCGAGCACGACACACTTTGAGCTGGCGTGGGCAGCGCTCGAATCGGGCAAGCACGTCCTGTGCGAGAAACCGGTCGCCTTCGATTTTCGCGACACGCTTCGCGCTCGCGACCTCGCATCAGGAAGGGGGCTTCGGACGAAGCTCGGGTTTACGTTCCGCTACAGCCCCGCGATGAGATACATGAAAGAGTTGATCGACTCGGGCTTCGCGGGCGAGCCGTACATCTTCAACGGCTATGAACAGAATTCGCAATGGATCAACCCCGAAACGCCTCTGCGCCAGGTGAACCCGTCCGCGGATCAGTCGGTATTACAGGTGTCGTCGCTCGAAGGCTACGGCGCCCCGATCATCGACCTGAGTCACTGGTTCGTCGGAGGCGACATCAAACGCGTCGTGGGAACCATGCGGAACTGCGTGGCCGAGCGCCGTGTGCGTGGATTCCCCGGCAAGATGCGGATCAATATCGACGATGCGGACATCTTCGTCAGCGAGTTCGCGAACGGAGCGCTCGCCTCGATCCAAACAAGCTACGTAACGGTTGGAAACTATCCTGGGCTCGAAGCGCGTTTCTACGGCAGTCGCGGCGCCATTATTTGCCGTCTCGTCGAGGAATTCGGTGTGTGCGAGACGATCAAAACCGCAACCGCCAGTGACGTGGAATTCAAATTGGTGGACGTACCGCAGCGCTTTTATCCGCCCGGCGGCAGCGCACGTGAATCGTGGCGATCGCTCTTCTACAGCAATCTCGTATCGAGTTTTGCTTCGGAGATCATCAGTGGAGTCCCCGCCGAAGGCGACTTCTCGGACGGTGCCTGGGTTCAGGAAGTGATCAACGCGGTAGAACTGTCATTCCGGGAAAGCCGATGGATCAACCTGCCGCTGCCGCGTTGAACGATTTCTTCCAGGCATACTGCCGCCGCCGCCCGGTGAACGCGACGTTTCTTGGCGTTCGCGGATACGAACACCTCCTGCCCGATCTCAGCCCGAACGGCATCGCAGACACCATCGATGAAATGCAAGGTCTTCGTTCCAGGTTGAAGGGAAATTCCCTCGATGAGCAGCTGGCTCGTGGTTTTCTTGCAATTCAGGCGAGGGAATTTCAGAGCCCGCATTTCATCAGCAATCCCGCTCTGTATACGGGCGAAGCGATTTTCGGCGTTCTGACTTCCGTGAACCGGCTTCCCGCTGTCGCCGGCTTTCTGACGCAGGCCAGAAGCAACGTTCGAGCTGCCCCGCTTGAATGGACGCTTCGCGCCATTCAGGAATGCCGTGCTGCGATCACAATCCTCGATCGTCTTCAAGACTCCAACGATGCGCGGAAAGCCTTTGAGGACTTCGCCCGCTATTTGACCAACGAAGTCTTGCCGCGACCTGCGCAGCCGCACGGATGTGGTGCCGAGTTCTTCGACCTTCTGATGAAAGAAGGTCACATGATGAACGAAACAACGGAAGACTTCCTGGCGTTTGCCGAGCAGGAATTCCGATTGCATCGACATGGGAAGTTGCCTCCGGATGAACCGACAGTACACGAACTCCACGAACATCAATCCTGCTGGTATAGTTGCCGGCGGCTGGTTGAGGATCAAAAGCTGTTCACATGGCCCGATTTTCCGCTGATCTTCACGCGACAACCGGAGTTGGTGCGAGGCGCAGCTGAGGATCTTTACTACCTTGCGTATCGTGCGCCGGCCGCGTTCGATCCGGTGTTGCCGCACCGCTGCGAAGTGAATCCGTGTGGGCCGATCACTCTCAAGCTGAATCACGTCGTGCATCACGCCGGACCGGGGCATCATGTCCAGAACTATTACGCTTCACGTGCCCAATCGTTGATAGCTCGGATCGCGGCGGTCGATTGCGCAAGCCGGATCGCAATGTTCTGCGGCGGTACGATGGCGGAGGGCTGGGCGTGTTATGCAACCGATCTCATGGAGGAATTCGGTTTTCTTAGCCCTGTTGAAAAAGCGCATCAGGAACACACGCGACTACGCATGGCGGCAAGAGCCATCGTCGATATCAAGCTGCACCGTCTTCAAATGACTCTCCCGGAAGCAGTGTCCTTATATCGAACCGAAGCCGGCATGAGTGAAATGGCGGCGACGAAGGAGGCCGTGCGCAATTCGATGTTTCCCGGCACTGCCATGATGTATCTCCTCGGAACGTCGACAATCCATCGACTTCGCAAGAAGGTTGGATCTCGGATGACTCTTCGCGAGTTCCACGACCGCTTCCTCAGCTACGGCTCGATCCCGGTTCCGCTTATGGACACACTCATGACTGGCGCTGAAACAGATCGTTGAGGCCGTCCCCGGTAAAATTCACAGAGACGACAGTGACGAAAATCAGAAGGCCGGGCGCTATTGCCAGCCAGGGTTGCGTGGTCATGGCGGACTGAGCGCCATACAGCATGTTTCCCCAACTTGCGGCGGGCGGCTGGACGCCGAGTCCGAAGAAACTCATGGCGGACTCCACAATGATGGCGCGTCCCATTCCTAACGTGGTCGCGACTGCGACCGGTCCGCTCACATTCGGGAGAAGGTGACTGCAAATGATGCGGGAATTTCCGGCGCCTGCCGCACGCGCGGCTTCAACAAAGCCGGCGTCGCGCAGCGATAAGAACCCCGAGCGGGTGACGCGTGCCGTTTCCATCCAGCCCATCAAGCCGATAATCAGGATGACCGATGCTATCCCCGGCTGGAAGATGACGCCCAGCGCGAGCGTCAGAGGCAGGACCGGAACAATCTGGAATACTTCGGTGATCCGCATCAGAATGTTGTCGATCCACGATCCGTAATATCCCGCAATCCCGCCCACCGTCACACCCATCAAACCGGCCGCTAGCGCGCTGAAAGCGCCGATTGCCAGCGAAACTCGCGCGGCGAACAACAGCCGCGTGAGGAAATCGCGGCCGAGATCGTCCGTGCCCAACCAGTGACCGGCCGAAGGATTCTGCCGAATCGCCCGGAGGTCGACACTTTCCGGCGCGAATGGCATAAGCCATGGTCCGGCAACCGCCGCGACGAGGAGCACTGCGATGCTGAGCACGCCGGCACGAATCTGAAACGGTAGTCTCATTTATTCATCGTTTCGCCCTATCGGGCTCACATTCGCTCCGCTCATTTAGTCGAAACGAACACGTGGATCGATCCACGCATACAGAAGATCCGCGAGCAAATTAAAGAAGATGACGGAGACTGCGCCGATCATCAGTACCCCCATGATGACCGTATAGTCCCGCCGGAAAATCGAATCGACGAACAGCCCACCAACTCCGGGCCAGGCAAAAATGCCTTCTGTGATCACCGCGCCTGAAAGCAGGAACGCGGCGTCCATCGAAACCACGGTGATCATCGGCAACAGTGCATTTCGGAAAGCATGGCGAAGCAAAACAACACGTTCGCTCAGACCTTTGGCACGCGCGGTCTTGACGTAGGCCTGGGTCAGCGCGTCGATCATCGACGAGCGCAGATATCGAGACCACACCGCGACGTGAACCACCGCAAGAACACACGCCGGCAAAACCAGATGACGGACTTGATCCGTCAATCCGCCGACGCCGAAGGTTTCCCGGCCCGATAATGGGAGCCATCTCAGTTTCAGGCCGAAGGCGAGCTGAAGCATCAGCGCAAACCAGAACACAGGCATGGATATTCCGGCGAACGCAACAAGAGTCGCCGCATAATCGACAGGACTTCGCCGGCGGGCGGCAGTCATAATGCCTGCCGGAATCGCCACCAGGCCGGACAGCAGCAGGGCAGTTCCCGTCAGTTCGATCGTCGCGGGGGCCCGCTCGAGCACCCGCTCGAGTACAGGCCGGCCATCGGCAAAACTAAAACCCCAGTCGCCACGGACAAAACCGGTGAGCCACCGCAGATATTGCTCGACGAGCGGACGATCCAATCCAAGCGAGCGCTGCAGCCGTTCGACATCCTCCGGCCGAACCTGCGGATTGGAGAGGAACACCGTCAGCGGGCCGCCGGGAATGAGATGGATCAGAGCAAAAATTCCAATGGAGACGAGCACCAACAACGGAAAAGTCTGCAACACGCGTCGGGCTATGAAGCGGAGTATGGATTCATTGGTACTGTTTAGCGAAGTCGCCATTCGTGAACGTTCCAGAAGATGCCCGTGTTGGTGGGATTGCCCCGGAAATTTTCGAGGTTCTCCGGAATAGCGTCAAGAAACGTCCGGTTGTACAGGAACAGCTCCGGCATATCCTCGGCGATCATTTCCTGCGCTCGCAACAAAAGATCACGCCGTTTTTCACGCTCAATAGTTTGATCCGACGCATAGAGCAACTTGTCCAGCAAGGGATTCGAGTAATAGTTCACATTGCGGCCGCGCGGAGGCGTCCGGTCGCTTGCGAAGAACAGCGTGATTCCCGGATCCGACGGCATGGTCCAGTTCGCCATGAACGCCTCAAATCGGCCTTCAAACCACATCTGGCCCAGCGTCGTGGAATCGAACAATTGGATCTTCATATCGACTCCGACATCCTTCAGCTGCGCCTGGATCGCCTGAGCCACGCGTTCGCGCACGACGTTGCCGGCCATCGTGATGAGCGTAAACGAAAGCCGATCCTTCAAGCTCGCATCGGCAAGCAATGCCCGCGCTCGACTCGGATCGAAGGGATACCCTTTCACATTCGGATTGAAGGCCCACGACATCGGTTGTACCGGAGAATGAATAACGGGGGTTAAACCGTAAAGAATCGACTTCGTCAATGCCTCGCGGTCGATTGCGTAGGCCAGAGCCTGCCTCACTCGTTTGTCGCGGAACGCCGGCACCGTCTTTTCATTGAGCGAAAAGTGCTCGTACGAATTCGCGGCCGTCTTGTGAATTCGGATGAGCGGAATTTTTTCGACCTCCGGCACTTTATCCCACGGCAGAGTTCCGACGATCTGCACCTCTCCAGCCCGCAGAGACTGGATGCGTGTGTTCTGGTTTGTGAGGAACTTGAAAGCGAGTTGATCGATAACCGGATACTGGCGGCCACGCCAGTAGTTTTCAACGCGTTCGAGAAGGATGTACTCGCCGGCTTTCCATTCCTTCAATCGATACGGCCCTGTGCCCAGCGGGTTCCGGTTGTAGTCCACCGCCTTCTCGATGTCGCGGCCCGCCAGGAGATGTTTCGGAAGGGTTCCACGCTGGAACTGATTCTCGAAGGGCGCGTAGTGCTCCTTGTAGTGGACGATCGCCGTGAGCGGGTCGGGTGTGTCAACGGAAGAAATACTGTCGAACCCATCCGTGCTTTCCGGATTCCAGTTCGGATCGTTGATGGCGTCGACCGTAAACCGCACGTCAGCGGACGTGAAGGGTTCGCCGTCATGCCATTTGATGTTCGGCCGCAACTTCCATGTGACATCCATACCGCCGTCGGGCCTGAGCTGAACCAGTCCGTTTTCGATCGAAGGCACGGTTTGCGCGAGAAGCGGCACGGTGTTCATGTTTTCATCGGTTGTGGTCAGGCCTTCGACGATGCAGGAGTGAATATCCTCGAGAATATGCGTGCTAAAGCGGTTCATCGTATCGGGCTCTCGGTCGTAGCCGATAATCAGACGCGATGGACGGGACGGCGCAGCAACCGGTTTGGACGCCGAGCACGCGGCGATCAGGCAGCACAGGCACGCCCACAGCCAGGCAGATCCTCGCATGGCGAGGAGTATACGTTAGAAAGACCGCGCACCACGTTTCCGGATGGCGTAGATTACGGCGATGAATCCCATTGTCGTGATCAATCCGAATTCCAGCGAGTCTGTGACCGCGAGTATCGACCGCTCGCTTGACTCACTCCGATTCGCAGGCGGTCCGCCGGTCGAATGCGTGACATTGACGGAGGGTCCGCCGGGCATCGAATCGCAGGAGACGTCGGATTCGGTCATCAGGCCGATCTGCCGTCTCATCCGCTCGCGTGAGGAAACGGCGAGCGCATTTGTGATTGCCTGTTTCAGCGATCCGGGGCTGCACGCTGCGCGCGAGGTGACACGGAAACCGGTTCTTGGGATCGCCGAATGTTCGATCGTCACCGCACTTACACGGGGCGATCGCTTCGGAATCGTGTCGATTCTGGAAAACTCCGTCATTCGTCATCGCCGGCTCGTTCGCTCGATGGGTTTGTGGGAACGGTTTGCAGGTGATCTTGCGATCGGAATTGGTATTCAAGGGCTCCGTAATGAGAATCTCGTGCTGGATCGAATGATTTCCGTGGGGAAAAGATTGAAGGATGAATACGCCTCGGATGTCGTCATCATGGGCTGCGCCGGAATGGCGCGGTATTGGAAACAGCTGCGGGACGCGATCGATATTCCCGTGGTCGAGCCGACACGCTGTGCAGTCATTATGGCGATCGGGCAAATCAGCGATGTATGATCCGTACACTAAAAATTGGGGGAGGAATTCTATGCGGTGGAAGTCATTCTTCGTTACCTGCGGCCTCGCGTTGGCCGTCGGGAACGCAACAGTGGGACAAGGCAACCGGGGTGGGGCTGCACAACAACAGCAAGCCCGGCCCGACGATTTTGTCCAGACGCTGGTTTCGCGTCTCGATCTGGAAAAGTACAAGACGACGTTGAAAGGACTGGCGCAGTTTGGCGATCGCCGTCAGGGGACTGAACGCAACCGTAAAGCCGTGGATTGGATCGAGGCGCAGCTCAAAAGCTACGGCTGCCCAACCGACCGCATCAAATATGAATACAACCCCAATCCACAACGCGGTGGTGCCGGTGCCGGCGGCGACGCCGAAGGAGCGCGCGGCACCGAAGGGCAGCGAGGACAAGGCGCGAGAGGTGACGGACAACGCGGTGCAGCGAACGAGGCTCAACGCGGGCAAGCGGCACGTGGACAAGGCGGCCGCGGCCGTAGCGCCAAGGTCATTGCAAACGGCGAAATCGTCCCCACCTCAGGTGGCGCCCGGATCTATGGCGTCAGCGCCGCGACCGGCGTCAACAACGATGCCGAGAGGCAACCGGACGCCAGACTGCGCGAACTGAACCGCGAACAAACAACCAACGGCCCGCGCGAGGAAGTCTACTGCACCAAAGTCGGCAGCACTCGTCCCTACGAAATGTATATCGTCGCCGGCCATATGGACGGCATCGGCTGGGGTGAAGCCGTGAACGACGACGGCTCCGGAACCGCTCTCGTCATGGAACTGGCGCGCATCTTCAGCACGCCCGACGTACAAACCGACCGCACCATTCGATTCGCTTTGTGGAACAACGAGGAGTCCGGAACCAATGGCGCACGTGCCTACGTCGAACAGAGAATTGAGATGCAGGGGAAGGAAGATCCGCCGGGATCGGGCAAATATCCTGAACCGACGTGGCTTGCCATGATTCAACACGACATGATGATGTGGGATCACGGCATGCCCAGACCCGACGGCTCGTGGAATCCGGAACAGCGGCCCGAAGCCGACGTCAACGTCGAATTTCAGTCGACTTCGAAATTCGCCGATCAAGCGATGAAGCTGGCTTTCTTTTTCCGCGCCGCCAACGAGAAGTATGCGACCGACTATCCTGCTGCCGTGGGTCCGCACATGACAAACACCGACTCCGGTCCCTTCATGGATTTCGTCACGGCCATCAGCCTGCGCGAGAATGAACGCGGCATGCATACCGGAGGCGGCTGGAATCCGACATGGCATCAACCGCTCGATGTTTTTTCGACTTTCTCGGACAAAGATTTTCGCCTGGGGTTGAATGCGGCTCAAACCACGTTGGGCGCGGTTGCGGAGTTGGCAGGCGCAAAGCGAAAGAAGTAACGGGGTGTTTCAATGAGAAGAATAAGAGTCATTTTGATTGTATGGACCGGATTCGTCGTGCTGAGCGGAACCGTGAACTGGGCCGCACAAAACCAGGACATTCTGGGGACGTGGCCAAATGACGACCAACTCGCCGGAGGGGACGACCACCAACACGATGATCGTCAGCAAAGACGGCGACAAACTCAAGGCCGTCGCCAAGAGCGAACGCGGCGAGCGCGCCTATGACAACGTCGAAGTGCAGGGCAGCAAGGTCACGATCGTCCTCACCATCATCTATAACGGTTCGGAGATGGTCATCACGTACACCGGCCAGATCGAGAAAGGCGGAATGAACGGCCAGGCCGACTTCGGCGGACTGGCGCAAGGAACCTGGTCCGCCGTTCGCCAGTGATTGAAATTTGAATATTATGGAGTTGAACTTTTTATGAATCGCCGCACTGCTCTTAAGGTTGCCGCAGGCTTGGGCGTCGTAGGCGCGACGGGCTTCTACGGCTGGTATGAGTTCCTGCCGCTCGGACGGAGTCGAAAGCTCGAACCGGTGGACGCGCTGGCGCGCCAGCTGTACGTTAGTTTGGATTCCGAGCAGCGGGCAGAGACCTGCGTCCCTTACGACCACCCATTGCGCCAATATCACAACCGTGGAGTGCCGGGCGGTGGCCGAATGATCCTCGGCGGCTTCAGCCGCGAACAGCGACGTATTCTGACGGATCTCCTGTACGTCGGCCTATCGGCTGAAGGGCAGAACAAAGTGCCGGAGGAGTTTTTCACGCAATGGACCGGAATACACTCCATGCGCCTGCTGATCTGCGGCGACCCCACATCACCGCCGTACCAGACCATTCTCACGGGACCCCACTTGAACCTGCGTCTCGGGGGAAAAAGCCGTGAGGGCGTGGCTTTCGGCGGACCTCAGGTTTATGGCGACCAGCGCGGGAACAATCGCGCTGGGCTGCCCGGAAATCTCTATCGTGACCAGTTTGCCATCGGCCAACGCCTTCTCCGTAGCCTGGATGAAGGAAGAAAGAAACACGCGCTTCGCGACGAGGCTCCAATCCAAACACAGGTTGAACTGTTGGGAAAGCGCGGTTCTTTTCCGGGAATCCCGATCGCCGAACTGACGGCCGAAGGTAAGAGTCTGACACGCGAACTCGTCGAGCGAATTTTTTCAACCTACCCTCCAGACGATGTGACTTACGCCAACGAATGCCTCACGGCCAACGGCGGCATCGACGCACTATTCCTGAGCTACTACCAACACGGTGAAGACGGCGACATCTATGAAGGCCAGGTTTTTCGTCTCGAAGGACCTTCAGCCGTCTTTTACTTTCGTGGTTATCCGCACGTTCACGCCTTCGTTAACGTCGCGATGGATGGCGACGCACCGTTGTCCGTGGGTGAACCGCTCGGAAACAACCCGGCATTGCTCGAACACACGGGCGTGAAAGATCTTTTTGAGCGCGCGTTACTCGCCGAAACAAAGTCGGAGCTCGCCTTCTACAACCTGGACAGCGTCGTTGGACGTCTCCGACCCGGTCCGATTCACGCCGGTGATATCTACAACCTCGAAAGCTGGCAGGAGAAGGTGGAAGTTGTGGAGATTCGCGGATCGAATCTCAGCGCCCAGTTCAAATCCGCGCTTGAGAAGCAGGGCACCACGTTGGATACGACGAAAACCTATCGGGTCGCTACCACGGCGTACGCGGCCAGCGAACTGGAATCCAAACTCGGCCGCATTGAAAAACGACGATCCGGTCCGATGCTACGTGATCTGACCGTAGCCTATCTTCGATCACACGGATTGGACAACACGTAACAACAGCAGAACCTGCGCCTATCGGCGGACGCGCCGGCTGAAGCCGGCGCCTACTTCTCGTCTTCGGGCGGATACACCACGCCTGTCTGTTCGGTGATCAGTTTGTAGTGTTCGATGCGGCGATGTTTGGCGAAATTGAAGATGTGATCCTTTTGATAGCGGCCCATGTCGAGGTCGCAGTTGAAAACAACAAGCTCGTCGTCTTCGGTGATCGATTGCGCGGCGAGCTCTCCGGTGGGCGCGACGATTGCGGATCCTCCGATGAGTCCGAATCCGTCTTCCTTTCCTGCCTTCGCCGTCGCGACGACCCAGGTCGCATTCTGGTACGCGCCGGCTTGCAGTGAGAGCATGTGATGGAACATACGCCGATGCACCGGTTCCGAATGATAAATGTTCGTGTCGGGCGTGTTGAAGCCGAGAACAATCATGTCCGCGCCCTGGAGACCCATCACGCGGAATGTCTCCGGCCATCGGCGATCGTTGCAGATACACATACCGATGATGCCGTTGAATGCGCGGTACACACGGAATCCGCCGTTACCGACATCGAAGCAACGCTTCTCGAGATGCTGAAACGGAAGCGCGGGCCGGTAATCCGAGTGTCCCGGCAGATGGATCTTGCGGTACTTGCCGACGACTTTACCGTCGGGTGCCACAAGAACAGCCGTGTTGAATCGCCGCTCGCGGCCCTCTTCGTGGGTGAGTTCCGCATAGCCCAGATGAAAGCCGACACCGAGACGCTTCGCTTCATCGAAAAGCGGCTGGACGGCCGGATTCGGCATCGATTTCTCGAAGTACGATTCGATCTCCTGGGGATCCTCCATGTAGTAACGAGGGAAGAACGTCGTGAGCGCGAGTTCCGGAAACACAACGAGCTTGCACTCCGACGCCGACGCCTCGCGCAACAACGCCAGAAGGCGTTTCACCACCGTTTCTCTTTTTTCCGCTCGTTGAATCGGCCCGAGTTGTGCTGCCGCCACTTTCAAGTGTCTGGACATAGTCCGCCTATATGACGTCGTCACCTGCTCCAAATCGTCGAGCAAGCTGCGCCGTGTGTGAAGGACGTCCCGCGGGCTTGGCGGAGTCCAACGATGTTCTCTCGATGAATTTTCCACTACCGCGTTCCAATTGAAGTTTGTTTTCGTGAACAACGACGCGGCCGCGGCTGATGACGGTCATCGGCCAGCCCGAGATATGGCGGCCTTCGTATGGAGTGTAGCCGGCGTTGTCGTGCAGTAGATCCGAGCGGATGATGACTTCCCGCCTCGAATCCCAGATTGCCAGGTCGGCGTCGGAACCGACAGCGATTGTGCCTTTCCTCGGAAACAGTCCGAACAGTTTCGCCGGCTGCGTCGACGTCAGGTCGACGAAGCGATGAATGTTGATGCGACCGCGCTGCACGCCCTCCGAAAACATCAAAGGCATGCGCACTTCAAGACCAGGAATCCCGTTCGGAATTTTCTTAAATGGCGCGTCGATGCCATGAATTAACTTCCCGGTCTTGTCGAAGCGGAATGGAGCATGATCCGATGAGACAATCTGGAATGTTCCGCCGTCGATTCCACGCCACATGGCCTCCTGGGACGGTTTATCGCGCGGCGGCGGACTGCAGCAGAACTTCGTGCCATCCATGCCTTCCAGGTCGAGGTCATCCGCCGTCAAAAACAAATACTGGGGGCATGTTTCGGCATAAACCTTCGCCCCGCGTGACTGCGCGTCGCGGATCGCGTCCATGGCCTCGGGCGCCGAAACGTGCACAATGAAAATGGGGACGTCGAGGAGTTCGGCGAGGCGAATCACACGAGACGTCGCTTCAGCCTCAGCGAGGATCGAGTGACTCACCGCGTGAAACTTCGGCGCACGATGGCCTCGATCGAGCAAACGGTCGGCGAGCCATCGCATCATGTCGTGATTCTCCGCGTGAACCATCGTGAGCGCGCCGCGTTTCCGGGCAACCGCGAGGACATCGAGAATCTGATAGTCGTCGAGTTTCAAAAGGTCGTAGGTCATAAAGACCTTGAATGATTTGTATCCTCGTTCGATCAAATCCGGCAGTTCGTCCGTCATCACGGACGCAGTTGGGTCGGAGATGATCATGTGAAACGCGTAATCGATGACGGCCTTAGGCGTCGCACGTTCATGATATTCCTCGACGACCTTCTTTAACGACTGGCCGCGATGCTGCGCTGCAAACGGAATCACCGTCGTGGTGCCGCCAAATGCAGCCGAAACTGTTCCCGAATAGAAATCGTCGGCGTTCATGATGCCGAGTGATGACATCTGCTCGATATGGCAGTGACTGTCGACGCCTCCGGGTAAAACGAGTTTCCCCCGGGCGTCGATTTCCCGGGCAGCAACCGGAAGCGACTGCCCGAGCGCGGTAATGATTCCATTCGAAATACCGATGTCGCAGCGCACCTGGTCGGTTGACGTTGTCGCAAGTCCGTTCCGGACGACGAGGTCAAACGCTTTCACCATCGTCCTAACTTACTCCACCCGTTCCCTGCTGACGATCAATTCGTGATCAGGAATACGATTAACGTTCAAAAAGGATAGGATGCGGGTCTTGAGATTCAACGCTCACGCTCCCAAACTCATGGTTATGAGGAAATCTATGCGTAACCTTCGCAATCTCGCTTTGTGTGTCTCGGCTCTGATCTGGCTTCCGGCCGCGCAGGCTCAGAATAGCGCCGGCAGTGTGTCCCTGGAGATCATCGCGCAGCGGCTCGATCAATTGGAAAAACAGAATGCAGACCTTCGCGAGGAAATTCGAGTCTTGCGAGCGAACATGGAAAGCATCAAACCATCGTCTGCAGCGACCGAAGCGGTGGCACCCGCTGCCGATCGAGTCGACGACCTGGAAGAGCAGGTTCGCATCCAGGCCGGCCGGCTTATCGAGCAGGACCAGATCAAAGTTCAAGGAACCCAACGGGCTCCGCTGAGGCTAACCGGTATGGTTCTCTTCAACGCTTTCGCGAACGGCCGATACGGCGGAACGATGGATTATCCGCCGACAGCCGCTCGAACTCCCGATCGCGCCCGCTCCGGTGCGACGTTGGCGCAAAGCGTCTTCGGACTCGAGTTCCAATCGCCGGACGCCGTGTTTGGAGGCCGTTTCAAAGGGTCGTTTCTGATGGATCTGTCGTCGGGCGACGGCACTCCTTTGAACACGCAGTTGCGGCTAAGAACCGCATCGATCGAAGGCGAGTGGAAAACGCGCTCGATTCTCGTGGGCCAGGAGACTCCGATTTTTTCGCCTCGCCAACCTAACTCGCTTGCCCGGCTCAGCACATCGCCTCTGACCTCGGCCGGCAATCTGTGGATGTGGCGGCAGCAGGTGCGGTTTGAGCAGCGCCTGAAACTGGGCTCCGCGCAGGAATTGCGGGCTCAGGTCGGAGTCGCACAAACACGCGAGGATCTCGGAGCCATCCCGGCACAATTCACAGCTGAACCGAGGCGGCCGGCGTTCGAAAGCAATCTGCGGATCACTCACCGTTTCGACGAGTTTCGTCGCATCGAGATCGGACATGGATTCCATACGAGCAAGACCCATGTTGCGGGCTCCTCGGTCCCTGCAACCGTGTCTCAGGTCGACTGGTTCGTGAATCCAGCGCGGCGGCTGGAATTCACCGGCGCGGCTTTCAATGGTAAGAATCTCGCCAAACACGGTGGAACGAACAGCCTTCCGAGCTTTGTCATCCTGTCGTCACGCCCTGGCGAGACGCGAGTGGTTCCAGTGCACGGAAAAGGCGGATGGGCACAGCTCACGTGGATTGCGACGCCGCGGTTGAGCTTCAACGCATTCAATGGGCAACACCATACGGGTGATCGTGACCTGTTGGCGCAGAGCATTCGCTTCAAGAACATTGCGACCGGTGCGAATTTCTTTTATCGCGTGGCGCCTAATGTCGTGACTGGAATCGAAGCGGCGCAAGTGCGAAGCTGGTACATTGATGGATTGAAGCGGCGCAATAACCATTACGATCTTTACGTCGCATACCTGTTCTGAGGAGATCAACGACGTGAGAACTCTCCGAACGGCTATTGGTCTGATACTCATTCTTACGTTTGCTGATGCCCTTCGCGCAGCTGCCGTGACAGGACGTGCGATCATCACTCCGGCTGCGAAGGGGAAGGCCGCTGACAACTCGGGCATCGTGGTATGGCTGGAACCTGCCGGATCCGCGACTCCGGACAGCGGCGCTTCGACTCCGGCACCTTTGAAGATGGTGCAGAAGAATCAGACCTTCCAACCGCATATACTCGCTGTGCAGAGCGGCACCGCCGTGGATTTTCCCAACGGTGACCCGATTTTCCACAACGTGTTTTCCAACTACGGCGGTCAGGTTTTCGATCTGCAACTCTACGCGCCGCAAACGTCGAAGCGCGTGGTCTTCCGGCGGCCCGGCATCGCTTACATCTTCTGCAATATTCACGAATCAATGAGCGGAATCGTGGCTGTTGTGCCGACGTCATATTTTGCGCTGACCGGACGAGACGGACGGTTTGAGATCAATGCGCCGGCCGGCAATTATCGGCTGCATGTGTGGCATGAACGCAGCGTCGCCCGGAAGCTGCAGGAACTGGAGCGCGACGTGACTGTCTCCAATCAAGGTCTGAACATTGGTGAAATCCGTGTCTCAGAGGATGGCTACGTGGCGCAGTCCCACAACAACAAGTATGGCCAGAAGTACCCGCCCGCGCCGGAGTCATCGTTTTTCTATCCTGGCGGCCGGCGTTAACGGACTTCGATCACTTCAAGCCGGTAACGATATAGAGGTCGTTCAGATTCCGCATATAGGAGTAGTAATAGGATTTGTCGTCAGGCGCGATCTGCACGCCCCAGATACCGATGATTCCCGTTGGGTCGGCCGGCATGATTTCTTTCCAGAGCGCGTTGCGCCCCGTCGCCAAATCGACGCTGTAAACCTTAGGTACCGAGTCCGTCTTTCGCAGCACAAACAGGCTGCGTTCGTCGATACTCCAGCGGATCGGCACGTCGCCCGGCTCCAAGCCTGGAATCGCGCGAGGTTCTCCGCCGGAGATCGGATAAAGCGAAACCTTGCCTTTGAGATCGGTCGCCACGACCGAGTCGCCCGCCGGTGAGACAGCTTGTTGTCCGACGCGGAACGTTGTGCCCTCGGGCGTAATCGCCTTCGTTTGACCCGACTCGATATTCTGTATGTAGCAACGCGCAGGGCGGCCTTGCTCGGCGCCGCTGAAAACGATCCTTTTGCCGTCGGGAAGCCAGTCGCCCCAATAGTAGTCCGTGATGTTCTCGTTACGCAGCGTGATAGGTTCACCGGCCCCGGTCGGCCACAGAGTGAGCTGCGGCGGTGATGTGCGGCGAAGCGCGAGTGCTCGAGACCCATCCGGAGAAAAGGTGAAGGCCTGGCCATCCCCTAAGCGGACCGCGGGCGAATCGTCTGTTTTTCGGACGTAAACGCTCCAGCGGTCGATTCCACCTCCCTCGCCGAATTCCGTGATCAACAGTTGACCACCGTCGGAAGAAATGTCGTCCAACTCGGAGGCATCAAGCCATGACAGATCGCGCTCTCTCGACTCGTAGGGTGGAAGTCCCATGACGCCGCTTCGCCAGTGAGCCCGGCCCACAAGAGCGCGGCCGTCGCGCGCCACGTCGAACAGACGCAAAGGTGCCGCCAATCGCGCCAGCACGCGATGCCGGCCGGAAAGCGTGACGGCATGGAGAAGGCCGTCGCCGACCTGTTGCGTATCGAACCAGAGTTCGTTTCCCGACCAGACCAGATCGGCGAATTCTCCGGGCCAGCCGCTTGAAAGAATGCGTCTCGTTCCGTTTGCGTCCACCGTACCTATGGACCACGTCCCACCCAATCCGGAAGGCCTCTCCGCGAAGCCAACCAAATCGCCTGCAGGCGAGACCTTCAGCGCCCCGATCCGATTCAAGGTTTCGTACAAGACTTTGCCGTCTTTCGACTCCACACGCGTACGGCCATCGACCATACGGACGATGACCAGGCCGGAACCGTCGTTCGTCCAATCCGCGAGCTGAACTTCTTTCAGCACTTCGCGCGGCGCCCCGCCGGCGAAAGGAACTCTCGCGAGTGTTCCCCAGCGCCAGCCCCAGTCGAGATTCGAACCATCCTTCATCAGCATCGCCATTTCGTTCGTCGTAGAGAGTGCCAGGATGTCCGCACCTGAGAATCCGAGCGGACGCGATTCCGCGCTGCCCGGATTTGTGGAAAACATTTCGACGGGCTTTCGTTCCCATGCAGCGCTGTACACAACGGTTCGCCCCTCCTGAGCAAACCTCGCCGACCAGACGGTGCCCTGTCGAAACGTGAGTCTCTGCAGTTCGGGCTGGGAGGTTGTGTTGAGGGACCGCCGGGCCGCAACGATGCCGGCGATGGCCAAAACGAGTACGGCCGCCGCGGCAACCGCGATCCACTTGCCTTCTATCGGAGAGCGGCGCTCTAAAACCGAAATTGGAGCAGAAGTATTTTGAGTCGCGGCGGGCAACGCGGCCGCGCCGAGCGCTTCGAGAGAGAATGCCAGATCGCGAGCCGACTGAAAACGATCTCCGGGATCTTTCGCGACGCAACGACCGATGATCTGACCGACATACCGCGGAATCTCCGGCTTCACCTGTGTAATGTCCGAAATGTCCTCTTTTGTGATCGCGTGCAGCGTATCCAAAGGCGAACCTCGGCGAAAGGGCTGCTGTCCGGTCAACATCTCAAAGAAGATGACCCCGAAGCTGAAGATGTCCGCACGGTGATCTGCGGGAAGACCGTAGGCCTGCTCGGGAGACATGTAGCCGACGGTGCCCAGCATCACGCCCGGCTCAGTCCTCGCGGCGACGGTTGGAGCGACGGTCTGGGAGAGCGCGGCGTCGCCTTCCTCGACGAGTTTCGCCAGGCCGAAGTCCAGAATTTTCAGACGGCCCTCCTTCGTTAAGAAAAGGTTGTCCGGTTTCAGGTCACGATGAACGATCCCCTTGTCGTGGGCGGCCGTGAGGCCATTGGCGAGCTGAATGGCGTAATCTTCGGCCTTTCGCAAGGGTAATGGTCCCGCGACCAGGCGTTCGCCGAGCGTTTCGCCTTCAAGCAACTCCGAAACAACATACGGCGCACCGTCATGAGAACCGGTGTCGAAGATCGCGAGAATGTTGGGATGGTTGAGCATTCCCGCGGCGCGCGCCTCCTGCTCGAATCGGCGGAGGCGATCGAGATCAGTAACGAAAGCCCTGGGCAGGAACTTGATCGCGACGTTTCGGCCTAACCGCGCGTCTTTTGCACGATAGACTTCGCCCATCGCACCTTTCCCAATGAAGGAAAGAATTTCATAAGGACCGATTCGCGCGCCGGCCTCTTTACTCAAGTTCGACCCTTACCGTGCGGATTCGTCGCGCTCGCCAGGTCGAGCCAGAACGTGCTGCCTTTGCCGGGTTCGGATTCGACTCCGACGGAGCCTCCCATCCGTTCCGCAGCTTTTTTGACGACGGCGAGGCCGATGGCGGTGCCTTCGTACTGTTTGTCGAGGCGTTGAAATATTTGAAATATCTCCTCGTGAACCGATTTCTCGATGCCGATGCCGTTGTCTTTAAAAAACAGCCGCACCATCGGAGTGGATTGCCCGTTGCGCTCCTCTGCCCATACCTTCACGTGCGGCCGGACACCCGGCGCGACAAACTTGACCGCGTTACTGACAAGACCGGACATGCACTGAGTCAGCGCAGCTTCGTTGGCTAATACAAGAGGCCACTCACCCTCGATTTCGACTTCGGCATCCGGCCGCTGGAATCCGGGATACGTGTCGACGATGCCGCGCAGGCAAGCGGCGGCGTCAATCGCCGTTAAAGGCAATTCCTGACGCATCATCCGGCTATAGTTCAGTCCATCCTGAATCAAACGGTCCATGCGCTTGGCGCTTGCTTTGATTCGCCGGGCGAAACCGTTCGCGGAAGAGCTGATCTGCTCGCTCTCCATCAGAAGCAATTCCGCAAAACCCTGCATGGCTCGGAGAGGCGCGCGCATATCGTGGACGATGCTGTATGAGAAGGCCTCGAGGTCGGTCATCATTTCATTCAATCGGGCCGTTCGCCGCTCGACAAGCCTGTCGAGGTTGGCGGCATGTATCTCGAGTTGTTCATGCGCCTCACGCAGAGCTTCGTCCGATCGCTGTCGTTCGAGATAATTCGCTGCCTGCCGCGCCAGTAGATCCACGAGGCGCAGCTCTCGTTCGCCGGCGCGATGCGGTTCTTTGAAGTGCGTTGAAAGAATGCCGAGCAGCTTTCCCGAGCTGCTGACGACTGGTGTGGATTGCACGGCGCGCACATCCGCATCGAGCAAAACTCGAAGCGTAAAGTCCCTGGAGAAAATGCTGCTCTTCGTGATGTCTTCGACAATCACCCGTTCGGCCGATCGCATGGCCTCTCCACACGCCGAACCGTGAGTAGCGTCGACAGTTGAGAAATAGTCGCAGAACTGTTTACTGAACCCGCGTTGCGCGGCAAGTTTCAAAACACCTGAAGCGGGGTCGAACAATTGAAAGTTGCCTTTGCTGGCTCCACTGATCGCCACGGCCGCGCCGACGATGGCATCCAGACAACTGTCGATCTTCTGTTCGGTACCGAGCCGGCTTCCGACATCATGCAAGAGATTCATTGCGCGCAAATCGGCAGCGATGCTTTCTTCCGCGCGTTTTCGTTCGGTGATATCGATATTCACGCCGAGCAAACGTAGCGGGTTGCCCGCGTCATCTTTGAATAACCACGCCATGCCGGTGAGCCAATGGACCGAACCGTCGGGCCACACGACGCGCCATTCGCCGCTGAAACGTCCGCTATCCATGGCCTCCGCGATACGCTGGGCGGTTCGCGCGCGGTCTTCCTGAAAAATCAAACTTTGCCACGCTTCTGAAGTGCCGGTGAATCCACCGATCGGGAGGCCGTACATTGCTTCCAGTTCCGGTGTCCATTGATTCACGCCGCTTTGAATATTCCACTCGAATGTGCCGATCCGCGCCACCTGCTGCGCCAGCCGCAGCCGCCCTTCGCTTTCGCGCAAGGCGTCTTCCGCTCGCTTGCGGACGATATCGGCCCGGTCGAGCGAATTCGCCGTCCACCAAATCAGGACAACGAAAACCGTGATCATCGCCATGACGAACAGCGCGACGCCGAATGATTCATCGTACAGACCGGCCTCAACGCCCTTCACGCGCAACCAGCCGATCGTGACAGGAGCTACAACCGACATCACGAGCAACCGTCGCGCAAGCATCGAGCCGAGACTGTCGCGAGAAACGAGGGAAGTGAGGCCGAAGTCGGGCCGCGCCGCAAAGATTCCGGAGCAAAGGAGCAGGAACGTTAATCCGGCGTTCACGCCCATCGAACTGTAAGCGCCGATTTGATAAAGCGACTCCGCCTGAAACAGATGACCGATCAAACCCAAAGAGGCGGCGACCGTTGCGCCGATGGTAGCAGCCTCCGGAGGACGCCCGGCGCTCTCTTTCCAGGCGTCCAGTGAGATCAGCGCAAAGCCGATACACGTGAAACAAAAAGCGGTGGCGGGCGACATGCGCGAGGGGAAAGGATTGGCTGGGTCGTCAGCGGGCGTGGCATACAGCAACAGGTCGAAGCCGGGGTCTATCTGAAAAAGGTATTCCAGGAGCGTGAACACACCGAGCACAAAGACCACCACGCCGAGAACACGCCCGATGACGGTCCGGAGGGATCTTGTTTCCGGGTTCAACAGTGCAAGTGCAGCGGACGCCAGCACGAAACCGATCGCTGTGTTGCCCCGGACCGGACCACCCGGCAGCACGCCGGCGAGCGACGCCAATCCGGCCAGGAGCGTCAGCACGGCTGCGCAAAGCGAATAACGTTTCGATCGAATCGAACTCCGGGCGGGTGCCGCAAGGGCGTCGCGTCGTGCCGGAGAAACGACGCGGGTCATGATCACAATTGAGGCAATGATCACAGTCAACAACGACATCGCGCTGGCCAGCGCGAGCAGGAATACCGAGCGGCTTTGCGCAAGGTTCGCCTCGGCATCACGCGCTAAGAACCGGCGATTCTCCTCGTCATTCATCGTCGCAAGAACCGCTCGAGTCTGGTCCATGATCCCCTTGCCGCGGCCGGCGGCAGTCTTCGCCTTGGCGGCGTCGGCGCCACGGGCTCGTCGAAGTTCGATCGTATCCCGCATATCCGCGAGCGCCTCGTTCGCGAGCCGGGAGAGGTTCTCGAGGTTTTGCGACTGTCGGGGGTTGTCGGACGTCAGCGTGCGAATGCTCTGAATGCGCGTCGGAAAACCTGCTATCGCGCGTTGGTAAGGATCGAGGAATTGATCGTCGCCGGTGACGATGAATCCGCGCTCGCCGGTCTCGGCATCAACGAGCAACGTCAACGCGTTGGCAAGCTCGCGCTGCACCAGAATCGTTCGTTTTAAATCGTCGGCTGAAGCGTTCGCGCGATCACCGGATGCGTATGCAAACAAAACAACGACCAGCAAAAGTCCGAGTGACGCGGCGAACACCATGGACAGCCACGGCGCATTCATTGAATTCGATCTGCTTGGGGCCATGCCACCGCCAGAATTCAATTCGATCGGACTCATCAATTGAAGGTAGCGTACAGATGAGCCGGTTTTTTTTCAAGACTGCCGGGGTTTGCGAATCCGCGGCGTGCTATCTTGCCTCGGATGTTGTTGAACCTCTCGCCGCTTCGGAAACATCGCGATTACCGGCTGCTATACATGGGGCAGGTCGTTTCGATGTTCGGCAGCATGATCACCTATGTCGCGGTACCGTATCAGGTTTTTGAGCTGACGCACTCGAGTTTCATCGTCGGCATGCTCGGCGCCGCGCAACTGGTTCCATTGCTGTTGTTCGCGCTCTGGGGCGGCGCATACGCGGACGCTATGGATCGCCGCAAGCTACTTATCGTTTCAGAGATCGTGATGACGGTGGGTTCGCTGTCGCTCGCGATCAATGGCATGATGGTTCATGCCAGCGTCACGCTGATTTTCATCGTCAGCGCGGCGATGTCCGCGTGCAACGGGTTCCATCGTCCCGCATTGGATGCGATG
This sequence comes from uncultured Solibacteraceae bacterium, assembly GCA_964584785.1. GTDB lineage: Bacteria > Acidobacteriota > Terriglobia > 20CM-2-55-15 > 20CM-2-55-15 > JAHFTY01. The sequence goes on along the minus strand of CAZPBY010000023.1, from coordinate 44,620 downwards.
ACGCCCAGGCTCGTGGATCGAGAAGATCTCACCGCGGTATCGGCCTTGAATTTCTTTCGCTTTTCCATCAGCTCGATCGGCGGGCCTGCCGTCGGCGGTGTGTGCATGGCGGCGCTTGGATATCCGGCAACGTACATGATTGATGTGTTGACCTTCGTCGTGTCGCTCGCCGCCCTTGCTGCAATTCGCAGGATGCCTCCGGCCGATCGGAATATCCGTCCTGGAGTCCAGAGCATCGTCGAAGGTCTGCGCTATGCGCTGAACCGCCCGGAGTTGATCGGCACATACGTGGTGGACATCGTCGCGATGACGTTCGCGATGCCGATGGCGCTCTTCCCTTCGATGGCTGCGGGCTGGGGAGGGGCGACCGCCGCGGGCTGGCTTTACTCGGCGATGTCCTTCGGCAGTCTGCTCACGACAATCTTCAGCGGGTGGACTTCAAAAGTGAATCGTCACGGCGCGGCCGTTGTGATTGCCGCAGCGACGTGGGCCGTGGCGATTGTATTTGTCGGCTTCTCGCCCTCGCTCTTCGTTGCGGTCTTCTGGCTCGCTGTCGCCGGCGGCGCCGACTCGGTGAGCGGCGTATTTCGCGGCACGATCTGGAACGAAACAATTCCGGGCGATCTGAGGGGACGCCTCGCAGGCGTCGAGATGATCAGCTACCTCAGCGGACCGCTGCTGGGCAACGCCCGCGCCGGATACGTGGCGTCGATTTCTTCGAATACATTCTCCGTCGTGTCCGGCGGGCTCACCTGCTTTGCCGGTGTGATTCTTTGTATTCCGCTGCTTCCCGCCTTCTGGAAATACAACGCGCTTTCAGGACTGGAATCCGCGGATGGCCGCAAAGCCGGCCGCGCCCGCTTCGACGACGAGCCCAGCGTTCAATGAATCGATTCCGCCGATGCCAAGAACAGGAATGCGAATCGCAGACGTGACGGCCCGCAACGCTTGCAAACCCACAGGACGCTTACCGGGCGTTTCGAAGATCGGCCCGAAGATGATGTAGTCGGCGCGCGCGGTTTCTGCGGCAATCGCTTCTTCCAGGGAGTGCGTTGAAACACCGAGAATCGCGACGTGCGGTCGTACACGATCAGGCGGGATGCCGTTCGACGGAAGGTGCACACCATCGACACGAGCGGCGAGCACGATATCCAGGCGATCATTCACCAGGACGCGAGTGCCGCTTCCCGCCGCAAGATCGCGGACGCGGCACGTCAACTCGAGAAGTTCCCGCGCCGACAGATCTTTCTCACGGATCTGAATATAGTCGACACCGCCGGCGACGGCTCGCGCGGCAGAGGCGATCACGTCTGCGCGATGCCGATCGGTGATGTAACACCGAATCATTCGGATGTGCGTTTAAAGATGCGCAGGGATTTACCGAAGCGGTACAACTCGGAGAGCCCGAGCATGCAGTCCACAAAACCAAGGCCGGAGACCGCTCCGCGAACAAAATTGTTCAGGACGAATGCGCGGAAGCTTGAGGAAAAGGAGAGAAGGAAATTGTGATCCCAAAGCGCCGACCACGGCGCGAACATCAGGAACAAACCAATCTCGAAGCAAAACAGAATATAGGCAATAGCAAGGATGCGGTTCATGTCACGCTGAACACCCGGAAGTCGACGAGTTCATACGAAGCCCGTCGCCGCGCGTCGGGCTCTGAACAACGTGCCGTTTACGGACAAATGTGCAGAACCTCGAGCGCAGCGGCGAGCTTCATGGGAAACCTTGAGCAGGTCCTCAAGCATTCGCGGCTTTGACTTCTTTGATGCGCGCAGCTTTACCTCGAAGATCGCGGATGTAGTAAAGCTTGGCACGACGCACTCGTCCTTCGCGCACGACATCGATTTTGTCGATGACACGCGAGTGGAGCGGGAAAATGCGTTCAACCCCGTGACCGAACGACATTTTGCGCACGGTGAAAGTCGCTCGAATGCCGCCGTGTTTCTGCGCGATGCAAACGCCTTCGAACACCTGAATGCGTTCCTTGTCGCCTTCCTTGATCTTGACGTGAACCTTGATTGTGTCGCCCGGCTTGAAGCTCGGCAAATCGGTGCGCAGTTGCTGTTTTTCAACCAAATCCAATACGTTCATACCAACCTCTTAAGACATCAATAAATCCGGCCTGTTCTTTTCCGTCTTCTTTATGGCGGAGTCCGTTCGCCACTTGCGAACGGCTTCGTGATCCCCGGAAATCAACACTTCCGGCACCTTCCATCCGCGAAAATCCGCGGGCCGCGTGTAGTGCGGATGTTCGACTGTAGCAACCAACGCCTCGGGGTCCGAAAATGAATCCCGAAGGATGGACTCTTCCTTGCCGACCACTCCCGGCGCATATCGCGCGACACCGTCGACTACAACCGCGGCGGCGATCTCACCACCCGACAAAATATAGTCGCCGATCGATAACTCCGCGCTGGCCAAATGCTCGACGACGCGTTCGTCGATGCCTTCGTATCGTCCGCAAATCAAAACAATCTGCGATGCTTTCGAAAGGCGCAGCGCTTCGGCTTGATTAAACCGCCGGCCCGCCGCGCTGAGCACCACGACTTCAACGTTTTCTACCGAGCCCGGCGCAGCGCCCGGGGTTCTGATCGCTTCGACCGCTTTAAAGATGGGTTCCGGTTTCAGAACCATGCCTTCGCCGCCGCCGAACGGTCTGTCGTCCACTGTTCGATGCCGATCGGACGTGTAATCGCGCAAATCGTGGACCCACGTTTCGATGAGCCCGCTTTCCCGGCCCCGCCGAATGACTCCGAAATCGAACGGGCCTTTAAAGAACTCCGGGAATATCGTGATAACGTCGAAACGGATCACTTATTGATGTCCCGCAGCCCCTCGGGCAAGTCGACATCGATGCGCCGTCCCGCTATGTCGATCTTCCTGAAGTACGGCTGCGCAAACGGAATCAGCGTTTCGTCATTACCCAGATCGACCTTCAGGATCTCGGGTCCGCCGAGGTCCAACACGTCAGTGACCGTGCCGAGATATTCGTCATTGTTGTACACGTTGCAGCCTTTCAGCTGGAACGTGTAGAAAGAGCCTTCAGGCGCCGACAATAAATCTGTCGTGCAAATCCGCACATCCGAGCCGATCAGTTTTTCGGCATCGTCAATTGAATCGATTCCACGAAATTTCAACACGGCTCGTCCGTGTTGGCGGCGAAACGATTCCACCGTCGCTTCCCGTTCGCCGGACTTGCCGGCAAGTATCAACCGGCGTTCCGGTTCGAAGTAACGGTCGTCTTCAAGCGTGACTTCGATCCGAACCCAACCTTTCAAACCCTGAGGCCTCGTGATTCTAGCGATGGACAGATAAGAGTCTTCGCGGCTGATGAGTCGCTACTCCAGAATCTCGAGCGTGAACCGTTTCTTGAGCTTCATCCCTGCAGCACTGAGGATCGTTCGTATCGAACGGGCCGTCCGGCCTTGCTTCCCAATAACCTTACCGAGGTCGGTCTGGGCGACTCGCAATTCCAGGACGGTTGTCTGTTCTCCTTCAATCGCTCGAACCGTCACTTGATCTGGGTTATCCACAAGAGCTTTCGCAATTTGCTCGATGAGCTCTTTCATAGCTACCTCCAAAGTCACTTGTGCCTTTGAGCAAGAAAAAGAAGCTATGAATAGTATGAAACTGTAGTGGAAGGACCCCAAAGAGCTTTCGTAGCCGGCTTTGGATCCAGAACCCAAAGTTCAGCTGCTACTTCACCAATTCCTTTTTACGGAGAAGACTGCGGACCGTTTCCGAGGGCGTCGCGCCCTTCGACAGCCAGTATTGAGCCCGCTCGGCGTTGATTTCCAACTGAACCGATGGCGAGATCGGATTGTACTGGCCGAGGACTTCGAGAAATCGTCCGTTTCTCGCGCGCCGTTTGTCGATGACAACGATCCGGTAATAGGGACGCTTTTTGGACCCGATCCGGGTCAAACGCATTGCAACCAAAAGGTTCGCCTCCTTACATACAAAAAAACCCTTCAATTCTAGGGGATAAGCCGCTCCTGACACAAGAGCATGTTCGCGGACGACTACTCGAACTGGCCCCGGAACTCTTCGAACTGGCGCTTCAGGTCCTCAACCTCCCTTTCGAGCCGGTCGATTCGATCCAGTTGCGGATCCGACGCTCGTTCCGCCTCGGACTCCGGTTCGATCTGCTGGACAGAGCCGGACAGCAGGTGGGCATAACGGACTTCCTTCTGACCCGTTTGCCGTCCGAGCCTGACCACCAGCGGAGAGTCGCCGGCTATCAGCTTGCTCAAGGTTGTCTCCACTTCCTCGAGACTCGAAAAGTCGTAAAGCCGATTGCTTCGGGATCGAATCTCACCGACCGTTTGCGCGCCACGAAGCATCAGCACGCACATGATCGCGATCGTCGGCCGCCCCATATTCATCGCTTCATAGAGGACGTGCCTGTATTTCACGACGCGAGAATCACCGCGATCGACCAGATGAACGAGTCCCTTTTCACGCAGGGAGTCGGTCGAGTCACGAACGGTGTCCGCGTCGAAGTGGGTGACCGGATGCCGGTTGGACGACTGATTGCACGCCACCGTCAACGCATTCAGCGACAGCGGATAGTAGTCGGGCGTCGTGATTTCCTTCTCGATCAGCGAGCCCAGCACCCGAACTTCAACGTCGTTTAATAAGTTATCCAATCCTCAAGACTCCTGTTCATCGACAAAAGGCAACACGGTCTTCAGTGCCGGCAGAGATTCCCCAAGAATGAATTCTCCGAGAGCGCGGTACGACTCGAATTGCGATTCGCTGAACCACTGATCGGCTGTGCTCTCATGCGGAAAAGCCGGATGCTGCTCCGCGTAATCGCAAACGTCGCGCGGCTCGCTGCCATAGTAAGCGGGTTTCAGGTACACAATCGTTCCATCATCGGTTCGCGCATCGGCGGATTGGTAACGGATCTTGCCGATGGCGCAGTAAGCACCAAATTTCTTTGAAGCGCGGGAATAGATCTGCGGCGCTTCGAAGTCGATCGATACACCCAAATCGATTCTAATCTTTCGGAGCGCATTACCGAGATCGACGAACGTGTGATTCGGGTCCTGGCTTGCATCGATCACGACGATCACGGCACAGCGCCGCAGAACCATCTGATACAACCCAAGATTCTCAAAGTGACCGCCGTCGGACAGATAAATGTACGGTGTCTGGTTTGTCGCAAGGCCCAGCGCTTCTTCGGTCATGCGGCGGATGGCGAATCGGGGAGAATTCTGGAAGTACGTGTTGTTGCCCGCCATTCCCGGATTTCCGAGCCACCACCCAAGGCGGACATTGAAAAACGTCATGATGAATGCGAGCACCGGTGAAGAGTGATATCCCATGTTGGGACTCGCAGCTGCGCCGGAAATGGTTACGGCAGTCCCCAAAGAAATACCTTCGTCGCCGCCATAACGTCGGATCTTTCCGTCTTCTATGTTTTCGAGCTTTCGAAAGCCGGTGCTGATCCCACCGGCATGCAGCGGCGTGACTACGAAACTCTCCGCTTTCCGTTCCTGCCACGCCAGTTCTTGTCCACGAACAATGTTCAACGCGATATTCACGACGTGGAAAGGCCCGCTGGTGTTTTGATTGGGCCAGAGACTCGCCATTTGCAGATTGTCTTCCTCGTCGAAGCCGGTGAACGGGTTCGGGTGGCGCTTCCACCGCGATGCACCAAGGTACGCCCGAATCAATCTGTTCCGGTACAGGCCGTGCATCGAGAATTTGTTGATATTGATAAAGCTGCCCATCACCGCACCGACCAGTACCGACACCACGATCAGCGCGACGGTCCAGCGGCCCATGCTGTTCAGCGAGGCGGAGTGCGCGTCCTGCAGCACCTCCAGCAACGGCCCAGGACCGACAGGCGCCAACGCCTGAACGGCTCGCACGACGGAGACGATCGTGACGCTCGATGCAATGCCGACGGTGATCAGCAGCGCCGCGATAAAGACGATGCCGGCCGTTCGTGCCGCGAGATCAAACCTCATGGCTGCGGCTTCGTTTCCATCACCCTTCGCGGGAGTCGCGCCGCTTCGCGCCAGCCACGTCGAAACAAATCCCGATACAGCGCCGATCGCAGCGCTGATGCGAGGAGCCAGAGCGACGATTCGTATTCCGAAGAAGACCGTTAACGAAATCAGGCTCCACACAACGACGACGGCCAGAATCCACGAACCTGCCCGTGCCCACCATTCGCGATCGGAATCATCCGTCCAGTTGCTCGACAACCCGACGAACAGTGTTGCGGGCAACAGGAATGTTGCGAGGAAAAGCGGAACGGCGAACGCTGAGTAGATGTAAGTCACGTCGCCGGAAATCAGTCTTGGAAAAGCGAACACTCCGAGACCGCCGAGCAGCAGTCCTCCAACACCGCCTGTGACGATGAGCACAGCAAATTCGGTCCACAGGAATCTTCGCAGTATCGAGGAGTACGCGAGCCCCGCGAGCGCGTGGAGTCCGGCGCCGCCAAACATGAACCACAACATCGTCGACCCGACATGCCCTCGAGCCAGGCCGCTGCCTCCCCACGCCCACGCAAGACTGAATGCCAGCGCTCCGGTGACCAGCGGAAGAAGGCAAAACTGCAGAAAGCTTCCCTGATCCCGATGCGCGAACAACCTCGGCCAGTGTTTAAACAGCGCTTGATTGTTGCTCGGCCGCTCGAGTCCCATGTACGCGATTCCGGCAACGCAACCAAGGACGCCGATCGTGAGAGCCGCGAACGTCGCAACGGTGCTGTGGATTCGTAAGGCGTGATGAAAGAGTCGTGGAAGGCCAAGCACAGCCACGAGCAGTGGAATCAGCATCAACCAGTTGAGGAAAACGTTTCGAAGATACGTGCCGACGAATGTCCACGTGTCCGCGGAGGCGACGCCTAGTTTCGGAGTAAGGTAATTGCTGTAGTTCCGCAGATGGCGTATCGGTTTCCATTCCGGATTGAATCCGCCGGCGCGCAGCTTGACGAGTTCCTCTTCGATTTTCGCACACGAGCCGAACCGATGAATCAGAGCGCTAAGCCAGCCGCCGATATACCCGCCACCGGAAACGGTCGAGAGGTAGTCGAACCTCCGAATCAGTTTTAATTTTGCCAATCCCTGCAGCACGCCCAGATTGATTGTGGCGCTTCGGATTCCCCCGCCGGAAAAACACAATGCCATTGCGTTCTTCGAGCGAAGCGCTCGCGTGATGGCAAGCATCCGGACGTCGTCGATTCGCGCCGTCATGTCCGGAAATGTGAATTCCAGAACGAGCCGATTGATGTACTGCTGCTGTTCAACCGTGCACTTCAGGAACATTTCCGCCGCCGTGATCAGTGTTTTCGGCAGATGGTGCTGAAAAATCTTTCTGGAGTAAATCGATCGGCCCGAAATGAGTTCGTTCAGCGCAGCGGCGATCTGATCGCTGCCGGAAATGGTCTGCAAGGTTTCTCGGGGAATCAGATCGCCGACGTATCGCGCCAGTTTACCGCCGCTGCGGAGCTCCGCGAGAATACGTTCGGGATCGAGGATTTGCTCCGTTGTCAGGAGAGCACTCGGAAAGTCGGGGGGTGGATCCGCTTTGTGCAGCTTCCGATACTCTTCGTCCAGCGCACTGGAAACATGCATCGGTAGATCCATACGTCCTCCGATCTAAGAATGACTGTGCCCCCGCTGACGATTAATGAATCGGACGATACCCGGGATTGCGGCATTCGGCAATAGTCGGGCAATTGTGACGTAGAGGCGGTTCCAGAACCCGGGAACCACAACGTGCCTGCCTCGCAGCGTCTCGACATAAGCGATGTGCGCAGCGGCTTCGGCGGTCATTCCGGAATCCTTCCGCTTTTCCGCGATGCCCGCACGCTGCCGGAATTCGGTCTGCGTGACGCCCGGGCAAAACAGCGTCACGGTGACACCGGTTTCCTTGAGCTCGTATCTCAACGCTGAAGAAAACGAAAACAGGAACGATTTGCACGCGCTGTAAACGGATTGAAGGGGAACGGGAGAAAACGAGTACACCGACGCGACATTCAGAATCCTGCCGCTGCGCCGTGCGATCATGGACGGCAATACGGCTCGCGTCAGCTTTAGCGCTGCTGTGATTTGCACCTGGACCAGCTGAATGTTGGGCTCGACGTCTGTCGATGCGAACGGCCCGTGAACCCCGAAACCGGCGTTGTTCACCAGAATTTCGTAGTCGTGCGACTTCGACGTGATCACATCGATCAGACGGTCAACGGATTCCATTTGTGAAAGATCGACGGCCAGCACTTCCGTTTCGACGCCAAATCTCGCGGAGCATTCCGACGCCACGTCCGATAACGCCGCGCCATTCCTCGCGGTGATGAACACGTTGAAACCGCCCGCAGCGAACTGATACGCCAACGCCTTTCCAATTCCCGAAGACGCGCCCGTGATGATGGCCCATCTCTCGCCGGCGCTCATCTAATGTCCAGATCCTGGTTGCCCGCTCCGAAAAGATTCATCGGGTCGAGACTCTTCTTCAAATCCCTTTTCAGCTGAAGCGTCGTTTCGGACATGATGCGCGGCAAAAATGCGCGCCGCAATTTGCCGACGCCGTGATGGTGGGAAAGCGATCCGCCCGACCTGAGAATTTCATCGCGGGCAACGTTTTCCAACTCGAGGTAAACCTCGTGAGGATTGGGAATGCCTTTGTAGCAGAAGCCGAAATAGAAGTACACGCAAACGCCGGTACGATAGACCTGGGTAATGCGCGCCGTGACGAACGGTTTGCCCGGCAGTCCCCGCCGCGCATATTCGGCAATCAGCTTCTGCTTGACGTTATCGCAAAGGGTGAGCGTGTCGCTCCACGAAACAGATGTCTCGAAGGACTCCGCAATGATGTAGTACGGCATCAGGAAGTCGCGTATGTAGGCGATGCTGTATGTCAGCTGATATCCGCGGCGGCCGTTTTCATCGCCTGCCTTCATGCCGCCGTGCCGTTCGGCAATGCGATAGACGTCGCGCTTTTGCTGCTCGACTTCCGTGCGCGTTCCTTCGAAAACGAGCGTCAGCGCAACCATCTTGTAAGGGTCGAAGCCCTTGATTCTTGTCACGAAAAATCTCTCGATCCTGCTTTTCAGCGTCCCAAGGCCGCCGGTCCTGGGTTTCAATGCGAGGCCGAACTGAAACTGAAGGTTATCGACAAGCCGGACGCTCGCGGGAGGGGTGGACTCGCGGGTCATCTCGTAAATGAATTTGAATCCGTCCTCGAATGTCGGAAACAGCACCGATCCATATTCCTGCGATTCGGGCAGCGGAAAGATTTTGACGATGGCCGACGTGATGATCCCCAGCGTGCCTTCCGATCCGAACATCAGGCGTCTCAGATCGAGACCTATCGATTCGCGCGGCGAAGCGCCTGTGCGTTGAAGCGTTCCCGCGGCAGTGACGACATTGACATCGAGGACGAGATCCTCAATGTTGCCGTATCGATTCTTTTTCATGCCGCTGGCATTTGTCGCGACCCATCCGCCCAGCGTCGAAAACTCGACGCTGTCGGGTTCATGACCCATCGTCACCCCGTACTTCTTGAGTTCGGCCATGATGTGACGGCCGACCGCCCCGGCTTGAATGCAGGCCATCATGTTCGCGCGGTCGATCCAGACGATTCGATTCATCCGGCGCATGTCGACAGAGACGATCGTTCGTTGCTCATGGCCATGGCATCGTAAGGCGTCCGTGACGTTCGTGCCGCCGCCGTACGGAATCAACGAAACGTCATGTTTCTTTCCCGCTTCGACCAGCCTCACGACCTGCGCTTCATCCTCCGGATACACGATGAGATCCGGGATTCGGCCCAACGACGCGTACTTGATCGCGTACATTTCCTCCTGAGTGTGCCCATGACCGTGCCGCAGACGTTGTTCGCCATCCATTTCGATCTGGCGCTCGCTGAGAAAGTCATGCAGGTCCGATAAAAACTCGGCCGAGATCTGCGGTTCGGGAATGAGAGTGGGATAGTGCGGCTGATGAACGTCACGCGGATCGAGATCGACTGCGAGTACTTCGCGAACCCATGGAAAGAAGCGCGGCAGTTCCTTGCCGCTCAATTCATAGCGCGATCCGCGGATCATCACATGGCCATTTCGGCTGACGTCAAAATGCGTGTCGCTGAAACCCCAAACGTCGAGGCTCTCGGCTTCGTCCGGACCGGGAGGAGGCGGCGGTTTCGGAATGATGAAAGACCCGTCCGGCGCGGGAGAACGGCGCGATATGGTTGAAAAGTCGTCAGAGGATTGGATCATGTGGCTACTCAAGTCAAGGATTGTAGCAGTGGACCCGGGCTGTTGCGAGATTCAGGGACGCCACACCGCAGTTCAGGTGTGCGTCCCCGAATCTTCCTTACTTCGGCTCGCGAACCGTCGGGTACTTGATGCCGAGCTGGTCGAGGTAGTTTTTGTATTTCGTCGGATCGAAGTAATACTTGCGCATTTCCGGCCTGAACTTGGCGAGGGTTTCGGTATTGAGGTGCGTTGCCGGTTTGTCGTCTTTCGTGATGAACGCTAAGTATTTCTGGTCCTTCGTCTGAACATTGCGGAAGTAATCCCACGCTTCGCGGATCTTTTCGGGCTTCATCAACAGATCCAGAACCGTCATGGCTTGCACTTTCGCTCCGGCGGTGACGCCTTTGTGCGCGATCGGCGTGGCCATCGACACCGCGTTTGCCCAATGGTGGCCGGGCAGACCCGGAATGTTCGAGGGATAACGCAAGGTGATCGTTGGGACTGTCCACGAGATATCCCCGATGTCATCCGACCCACCACCCTGCGGTTCCTTGAGCGGTTCGGGGAGAGGACCCAATTTCATCGCGAGCCCTTCCGGTCTCGAGCCCATCTCGCGCTGAATGCCTTTCGCCAAAGTCTGGTCCGCCTCGGACCAGGTCGGCAATCCAACGGCCTTGATGTTTTCGTAAGTGACCTCCGCAACGGTCTTGTTGAAATGTCCGGGCCAGGCCTCGCCCAGAATCCGCTGCGACATTTTTGTTCCCGTCATCATCGCCGCGCCCTGCGCCATCGTGTTGCCGATCTCGAGCATTTCGGCCATGTGCGGATAATCGACTTCGCGGAAGTAATACCAGACCGAGGCTTCGGATGGCACAACGTTCGGTTGATCGCCGCCGTCGGAAATGATGTAGTGCGAGCGTTGCTGTGTGCGCAGGTGTTCACGACGGAAGTTCCAGCCCACATCCATCAACTCCACCGCGTCGAGCGCGCTTCGTCCACGCCATGGCGCGGCGGCCGCGTGCGCAGCCTCGCCGTGAAACGAGTATTCCATCGAGATGAGCCCGCTTCCGTCGGTTGGACCGTAGCTGACCGTGAGGTTGTTGGCGACGTGCGTGAAAAGGCAGATATCGACGTCCTTGAACAAACCATCACGAACGAAGAACGCTTTCGATCCCAACAACTCTTCAGCCACTCCCGGCCAGAGCATCAACGTACCTGGCATCTTCTCGCGCTCCATGATCTTCTTCACTGCGAGAGCAGCTGTGATATTGAGAGGTACACCGGAATTGTGCCCTTCACCGTGGCCGGGCGCGCCTTCGATGATCGGATCGTGGTAGCCGACGCCGGGCTTCTGCGATGCCTTGGGGATGCCGTCGATATCGCTGCCGAGCGCGACCACGGGCTTGCCGCTTCCCCAGGTTGCCACCCATGCTGTTGGAATTCCGGAGATCCCTTCCCTCACCTGAAATCCGTTCTTCTTCAGAACATCGATGAGATAACGCGAAGTCTCGAACTCCTGAAATCCCAGTTCGCCATAGCTGAAGACTTGATCCACCATCGTGGCGGAAAAATCCTTCATCTGGTCCACGTCCGCCGTGGCTTCTTTCTTCAGTTGATCCAGCTTGCTCGTGGATTGAGTGAGTACCGGTGTCGCCAGCATGGTCAGAACGAGGCCTATCCGCACAGCGCGCCCGACGCGTTTCATAAGAATTCCTCCTCGAATACCGGGGATTCTATACCAAAGCGGCGCCGCGCTGAATTCATGCACCGCTGTGCAGGCGGGCGGCGATGCTGATTCGTCGAAAACACTTCGGCAGGTCGCGGTGATCGTGAATGAAGGTCATGACCAGATGGTTCGGTTTGATGTCGTAGTAGTAACCCGGATGCGTCAGTATCCCGTGATCCCGCAGAAGTTCCTTCGACGCCTGATCCTCTTCCTCGAAAGTCGGGATCGTGACGTAGAACCCGCCGGCAGGCCGAACAAAATCGACGTCGGCAAGGTTCGACATTGCAAGATCGTGACACTTGCGAACCCATTCCTTATAGGTTTGCTGAAAGTTTTTGCCTCGAGAAAAAATATGCGGCACCGAAAACTGAACCATCTCGTTAACCGGCAAAAACGTATCGGAAACCATTTCGAGCGCAGAAACCGACTTGCGCACCAATGCGTCGTCACCCGACACGACCATCCACCCCAGCTTGATCCCGGGCAACGCAAACATCTTTGAAAACCCGTTCAATGTGAAAACGAGCGGCGCTTTGGTTGAAGCCGCTCGTGGAAGCGGCGCGATGTCGAACAGGAATTCGCTGAATACTTCGTCCGAGATGATGGCCAGGCGGTGGCGCATCGCAATATCGGCGAGGCCCTCTAGTTGTGCGGAGTCCGCGACCATTCCCGTCGGGTTGTGTGGCGAAATGAGCACGATGGCCCGTGTTCGCGTCGTGATCTGATTTTCCAAATACTCGAGATCGATCGCCCAGTCGCGGGATTCGAGCAGACGGTAGTTCGTCATCCGAACGCCGCAAATCCGGGCAATGTAGTCGAAGAGCGGGTAAGAAGGCTGCGGACACAGAATTTCGTCTCCGGACTCAGCAAGAAGTTTGAAGGCATACCAGTACGAGACGCTCGTGCCGGGTGTGATGACAATTTGATCCGGCTGGATCCGGAGTTCCGCGTAATGCTTCGCGATCGCCTCGCGTGCTGAGGATTGGCCCAGCGAATCCGGCTTGTAGACGCGCGACGATCCGAGTGCCTCGGCCAGGATTTCCATCAACGCGTCCGGCGGGAAAACGATGCCGTGTTCATTGACGTTGCCGCGGACCAGGTCCACGATGGGCTTGCCCTCTGCTTTCATCTCGTCGCGAAGCGAGTACAACGGATTCTTCACACCCGCCAACTCATTCGCCAACCGTGAAAAATTCAAAACAAAACTCCGCCTCTAAAGTTTAGCAGCGCAGTTTATATAAGCTTGACCGCGCGTTAAATCCCCTCTTAAATGGGCGGCATGTGGCCTCTCCTCCTCATCCTTTTTCTTCAGCTTTATTTCGACCGATCCATTCTTGAGGCTGAAGACGCGCGGGTGGAGCAACCTGCCGCGATCCTCGATGCCCTGAATAGCCCCGATCCTCGAATCCAGCGTTTGGCTGTTCGCGCGATGGGACGCCTCGAGCGAATCGAGTTCGCCGGGTCTGTCCGTCCGTTGCTCACTTCTCCCGACGCGCGGGTGCGCATGGAAGCAGTCAATGCGCTGGGACAGATGAATGCATCGATTGACCCCCCAGCGTTGCTGAGTACCGAAAGAGATGCGTCCGTTCGGTCCATCGTTTACGAAACAGCGGGCAGGCTGCGCGAGAGTCCGCCGTCAGCCGAAGACATCCTTGTCAATGGCTTGAAGGATACGGATACCGCGGCCAGAACGGGCGCGGCCAAAGGCCTTGAAGCGCTTTACCGAATGCATCGCAGTCTTAAGCCCAGTCCCACCGCGATTGCTGCAGTGCGGGAGGCATTCAAAAACAACTCGGATGCCGTCATGCGGGAATTGTTCATGCTGACGCTGAACGCCGCCGGGGATGCCGATCCGGAGATCATCAAACTCGCACTGGATGATCCGGAGCCACAGGTTCGCCGTCTCGGTGTGATCGCGTCGAAACAGTGGAAGGACGACACCTCATACATCGTCCGCTATGAAGCTCTCAAAGTTGCGCCGAGCTGTGAGCGCGCGGCGGCTCTCGTTCGCGATCCCAGCGAGCACGTGGCGTTGCTCGCGATCGATCAGCTCGGTAACAAGTGCAGTCCGCGCCTGGCCGAGCGTGTGTTCGACAGCGAAAAGGACTGGCGGAAACAGGCGCACGCCCTCGTCTCGCTGGCGAAGGTGGACCCGGAATCGGCGCGCAAGCGATTGCCCAAGATTGCCGATCACGAAGTGTGGCAGGCGCGAGTGTACGCCGCGGAAGCCGCGAAAATCATCAAGGATGACCGCACGCTGGCGCGACTCGCGCGCGACAATCATCCGAACGTCATGTCGGCCGCGATGGTCAGTCCTCGCGACGCTTTGAAGAATATCGACTCGACTCATTACGGCCTCACGCTGGACGCGGCGCGAAAGCTCAAGGGCTGGGAAGACGGACGGCTCGCGGTCAATGCCCTGCTCAACTCATTGGAGCGCATGACGCGCGAGCAAAAGGCGAATTCGCGCGATGCTCGCCTCGAAATTCTTCAGCGGCTGAAGGAATTCGGCGACGTTCGAGTCGCGGGAAATTTGCGTTCATATCTTTCCGATTTCGACCCAGCCGTTGCCAAACTCTCCGCGGAAATCATCGCTGAGAAGAGCGGCGCGCCCATGCAACCGAACACGAAGCGGTACGCCACAAAACGCGTGCCGTCCGATGCCGTCCTGCAGAGACTTGCTGGTGCGTCCGCGCAGATCAAAATGCGCGAAGCAGGATCGTTCACGATTCAGCTGATTCCGGAGGAAGCGCCGGTCACCGTCGCGGCATTTGCGCAGCTGGCGGACGCTCGCTACTACAACGGACTGACGATGCATCGCATTGTTCCGAATTTCGTCCTGCAAGGCGGCAGTCCGGGCGCCAATGAATACGTCGGCGCGCCGGATTTCATGCGTGACGAACTCGGATTGCTGTCGCACCGGCGCGGGACGTTAGGCATCTCTACTCGGGGCCGCGATACGGGCGACGCGCAGATTTTCATAAACCTCATCGACAATTTCCGGCTCGACCACAATTACACTGTATTTGCGCGCGTGATCCAGGGAATGGAAAACGTGGACAAGATTCAGGAAGGAGACGTTATCGAATCCATTGAGATCCGCAGACAAGTTCAACCTTAGCCCGCAGGAGTACCGCGTTTTACGCAGTTTATCGACGCCCCACAAAATTCAGAAGTACCTGGACGACTTGCCGTACAACAAGGAGAAGGACGGCGAAACGTGCCGGTCACCTCGACGCGTGATCCGTGATCAAACCGCGCATTGCTTCGAGGGAGCGCTCTTCGCCGCGGCGGCGCTCCGTGTTGAAGGGCGGCCACCGCTGATCCTGGATCTCGAGTCGGTGCGCGACGACGATCACGTGATTTCGATCTACCGCGATCACAACTGCTGGGGCGCGATTGCGAAGTCGAACTACTCCGGTCTTCGCTTTCGGGAGCCTGTCTATCGGTCGTTGCGCGAACTGGTGATGTCTTACTTCGAGCACTATTACAACCTTCAAGGAGAAAAAACTCTTCGCGCTTACTCGCGGCCGGTCAACCTCCAGCGCTTTGATCGTATTGGATGGATGACGGCTGAAGGGGATCTCTGGAAAATTCCGGAGTACCTGACGACGATTTCCCATACGCCGATCCTCACCACGCATAAACGCATGCAGATGGACAGGCGTTCTTTCACGGCAGGTCTGTATGGCAGAGCCGAATAGCAGCGGAATAATGATGGATAAGAGAGAACTGCTGAAAGATCTCGTCCATCATGCAAAGAGCCTGTACCCGCTGTTCCGGTACCTCGTGCTGCAGACGGAAACGCACGCGTTTTGCCTGGCGCTGGCATGTGCGGCATTGATCGGCTTCTATCCGTTCTGCGTATTGCTGCTGTCCATCATGCGTCACCTGCTGCACTGGGACGGCGGTTACACGACGCTGCAAAACGCGTTACAGATTTTCTATCCGACCGGCCGCAACTTTTTGCTCAGTAATCTCGAAGTGACGGTGGGAGTGTACCGGAGGCATTTTAATTATGGTTCGATGTTCTGGGTATTTCTCGGCGCCGCGGGTGTGTTTATCCCACTTGAGGCAGGCTTGAACCGTTTGTGGAAGGTGGAGCAAGACAGACCGTATTGGAAAAACCAGATCGTCGGATTGACACTTACTGCCGTTTGTTGCTTTCTCGCCCTCGCGTTCGTTGCGATTAACAACCTCGTCCAGACAATTGTCGGATTCGTGCCGATTCATTTTTTTCAGGTGGCCGTCGATCGGGTTTTCTTGCATCTGACTGCCGCCGCCTTCTTTTCGATCACGATTCTTCTGTTTTACAAAGTCATACCGAACAAGAAAGTCGACCTGCTTCAGGTGCTGCCTGCCGCGGTGCTGGCCGGGGTGGTGGCGGAACTCGTAAAGGATGTGTATTTGCTCTTGCTGCCGTTTATGGATATCGGAAGTCAGGAAGGCAGCCAGGGCCCTTTTTACGTGTCGGTCAGCTTTGTCGTGCTCGGCTATTTCGAGACCTTCGTGATTCTTGGGGGCGCATTCCTAGCGACGCAAAGCGAGAAATACCCGTGGATGGGATTTACGCGATCGCGGAAGCAAGCCGTGCTTTAATGTAACGCTACTGCACGAAACCCGTCGTGCTTTCATGCGTGCTACTTCTTGATTTCCTCATAACTTGGAAACCCGGGCACCGACCTGGCTCGCATGACCGCACGCAGGATCGCTTCGGTGACGGCTTCCGCCGCGAGAGCCCCGATGGCTGTGACTTCGGCCTGACCCGGCGATGTACCTGTCGAGATCGCGAACAGCGTGTCGCCATCGCCCATGGTGTGCGCAGGGTTGATGGCGCGCGCCATACCATCGTGCGACATCTCAGCGATCTTTTTCATTTGCGCCTTTGAGAAACCTGACGCGTTTGTAGCTACCACTCCGATGGTGGTCGCCTCACCGATTTTCTCTGTGGCCGTTCTTCCCGAACGGTAAGTTTCAATGATGTCGACGAATGCTTTTCCGTCAGGCGTGCGCGCCCCGGCGACGATCCGGCCTGACTTTGGATCGATGACATTTCCCACGCAGTTCACCGCAACAATGGCTCCAACAATGATCCCGTTCGCCAATCTGATGCTCGACGTGCCGATCCCGCCTTTCATCGGAGAACCGCCACCCGCCTTGCCGATCGTCGCGCCTGCACCCGCGCCGACGCTGCCTTCGTCGATCTTTCCCGATTTGGCGGCCTGGCAGGCCTTATAACCCGCGGCGGAATCCGGGCGGATCTTCGAATCGCCCAAACCCAGATCGTAAAGAATGGCCGCGGGCACAATGGGCACCTTCGCTGAACGAGTTTCGAATCCGATGTTCTGCTCGTCGAGATACTTCATCACTCCGGTGGCGGTATCCAGTCCGAAAGCGCTTCCTCCGGACAAAGCAACCGCATGAACTTTCTCGACGAGATTCAACGGATCGAGCAGATCGGTTTCTCGAGTGCCGGGCGCAGAACCCCGAACATCGACGCCACCGACGGCGCCGCGTTCGCACAGGATGACGGTGCATCCCGTCGGTCGACGCGTGTCGGTGAAGTGGCCGACGCGAATGCCTTCGATATCGGTGATGAAGCCGTCTGCCATCGAAGATGGTCTCGGGGAATGCATTGTCGTTCCGATCGCTCCAGCAAGGATACTCTTTCCGAAGGTTCTACGATTCATATGGTTTGCCTTCTTACGTTAACATTCAAAAAGTGACACTCGCCATCCGAGAACATGTTCCCCTTGCGCCTTTCACAACGCTCGGCGTCGGAGGCTCCGCCCGCTATTTTATTCACGCCGGCTCCGAAAGGACAGTCGAGCAGGCAATCGAGTTCGCGCGGTCGAAGCAACTGGCCGTACTCATTCTGGGTGGCGGCAGCAATCTCCTGGTCTCCGACGAGGGTTTTCCCGGTGTTGTGATTCGGATGGAGATTGGCGGAATCGAATGGATCAGCAACGGCCATCGAGTACGCGTCGAGGCCGGTGCGGGAGAAAACTGGGACGATCTCGTCGCTCAATGCGTCGATAAAAAACTATCTGGCATCGAATGTCTCAGCGGGATTCCAGGATCCGTCGGCGGCACGCCGATTCAAAACGTCGGAGCGTACGGTCAGGAAGTCGCGACGACTCTTTCGTCCGTTCGCGTTTATGACTGTGAATCCAACTCGTTCGTTGAGATGTCGCGCGATCAGTGCGGGTTCAGTTACAGAACCAGCGTATTCAACACTGCTGCGGCCGCTCGATACATCGTGGTGCACGTGGTCTATGAGCTTGAAAAGTCCGGTGAGCCGCACGTCCGATATCCGGACTTGAAACGCGAACTCGAAGCCGTTCCGGCGCCGACACTGTTGGAAGTGCGCCAGGCGGTGCGCCGCATTCGCGCACGCAAAGCCATGCTGATTCAGCCCGGCGATCCAGACAGCCGCAGCGCGGGTTCATTTTTCAAGAACCCCATCATCCCGGCCGAAGTGTTTGCAAGCATCGCGTCCAAAGCCGGGGAAACACCTCCGCGTTATCCGGCGGGCGACGGTAAGGTCAAAACATCGGCGGCATGGTTGATCGAACGGGCGGGCATTCATCGCGGCTACACGAAAGGTCGAGCAGGCATCTCATCGAAACACACATTGGCATTGATCAATAAGGGCGGCGCGACCGCGGCGGAGATCATCGCATTGGCTCGCGAGATCCGAACACGCGTTGAAGATCAGTTTGGAGTGACACTGATTCCCGAACCGGTTTGCGCCGGGTTTGACTTCGAGTCTGGGCGGTAACAGAATCTGTTTGCTTGGAGGGTATGAATCGGATGAAAACGAGATGGGGTTTCGTGCTCGCGTTCGTGGTGTTACTCGCTTCCTGCGCCAATAAACCGGAGCCTGAGCCATCCAAAGCCGCCGCGCCGCCGCCGCCGGCTCCGTTCAAAGTAGATCGCGTCGGTTTGCCGGAAATGCCGATACCTGCCGACAACCCGCTCACGGTCGACAAGGTCGCGCTCGGAAAGCAGTTGTTCTTTGATACACGCCTGTCGAAGAACGGAAACATGTCGTGCGAAACGTGTCATCAACCGGACAAAGGCTGGACCGACGGCAAAGTCCTCTCCGAGAAGTTCGATGGAAGCATGAACGCCCGTCATACACCTACGCTGTACAACGTTGGCTATTACAAAGAATGGTACTGGGACGGACGCGCCGCCACGCTCGAGGCTCAGGTTCTCGCTGCATGGAAAGGCCAGATGGGCGGCGATCCCGATCAGGTCGTTGCGACGTTGAATGGAATAGAAGGCTACAAGAGCGCGTTTCAAAAAGCGGTCGGCGGACCTGCAACTCCGGATGCCGTGACGAAGTCATTGGCGTCCTTCGTGCGGACGCTCGTTTCCGACAATTCGCCGTGGGATCGATACGAGAAAGGCGACAAATCCGCTGTTCCCGACGACGCCGTGAAGGGATTCACCGTCTTCAGCGATTCCGAAAAAGCGAACTGCACGTTGTGCCACCTTCCTCCGACGTACACGGACGCCTTGTACCACAACGTCGGCATTGGATTCGATAAACCCACTCCGGATTTGGGCCGCGGGAAGATCCTCGGCGACAAAGCCCAACAAAGCGGCGGCGATGTCGCGGCGGCTAAAAAGTTGGATGGTGCATTCAAAACGCCGACGATTCGCAGCATAACCGACAGCGGACCGTATTTTCATGACGGCCGCGCGGCCAAACTCGAAGACGCCGTCGATTTCATGCTCCGCGGCGGTTTAAAAAACCCGAACCTGGACGAAAAGTTGAAGGCACGAAAGTTGACCGCTCAGGAACGCACGCAACTGATCGCATTCTTGAAGAGTCTGTCGCCCGAATCGAAGCCTTTCGAAAAACCGCAGTTGCCATGAAGGAACATGAACCGTAGAGAGTTCTTCAGGGATCTTGGATTCGCAGCCGGAGCGCTGGCCTTGAGCGAGCGCGCAGGCGCCGGGAATCGTTTGGCTCAGACGACCTGCGACTTTCAAACGAGGCATGTCATTTGGATCATCAATGGCAGCGGTTCAAGAAAGAAAGACTGGTACGAAAATCCGGTTCTCTCCCCAAACATCGCGCGGCTTGCCGGTGAGGCTTTTGTTTACGAAGAGTCGCACAACGACACCGTTTGCAATCACGATCGTGCGTTGGCCGAACTCCTTACGGGTAATCCCGGCGCTGCCCCGAACTCCGGCCATCCAACAGTCGTTGATTACGTTCGTGGGGCGTATGACGACTCATCTTCCAACTATTGGTTCCTCAGCGATCGCAAAAAGGAAAGCGATCCGTTGGCTGCTGTTCCGCAAATTTTGAAGGAATTCAAACCCCGGCTCATCATCTGCAGGATCACGGCGCACGACGTTGGACACGGGAACGGAGGCTCTCCGCGGCTGCAGACGGGGCAGTACGAATACTTCAAGGTTTGCCGGGCGACGGACGAAAAGGCGGGCCGCATCATCGATTTCGTGAAGGCCGATCCCTATTTTTCGCAGCGGACGGCCATCGTGATCCGGCCGGAGTTCGGACGTGACGATGAACCGAACATGTACGGTGAAATCCATCACAGCGAAGGCTTCTATCAAACGCATCGGTCGGCCGAAATCTGGTGGGGACCGGATTTCAGAGTGGGTGTGGAAACGAACGTCAGAAACCGCGCGGATTTTGCCCCTTCGCTCGTGAAGCTCTTCAACGTCGAGGCCCCCCTCGCGACGGGACAGGTGCATCCCGAAATGTTCAAAGACACGCTTGGCGCGTTTCCTGCCTACCGCGGCCCGACGGAGTCCCTGCCCGCGGTGCTACAATCATGAGTTGAGCCCACGCTCACGAGGAGATCAAGGAAACCCATGGCTTTCTGGAACAAGGATCGGGAATCTGCGCCCACCGAAGATCAGGTGCTCAGCGTTCTCAAACAGGTTCTCGACCCGGACCTTCGCAAGGACATCGTTTCGCTCGGATTCATTCGAAATCTCAAAGTCGACGGCAGTTCGGTCAAGTTCGACATTAATCTCACCACACCCGCATGTCCTGTCCGCGAGCAAATGCGCGATCAGGCTGTTGCGTTGGTGAGAGGTCTTTCCGGAGTGTCGACAGTCGACGTCAATATGACGGCAGAAGTCCGGCAGGCGCCGGCGATGGACCGCACAGCGTTGAAGGGTGTCCGCAACATCATCGCGGTGGGCAGCGGCAAAGGCGGTGTTGGAAAGTCGACCATCGCTGTGAACGTTGCCGCCGCGCTGGGCGCGGCCGGCGCGAAGGTCGGCTTGTTGGATGGCGATATCTACGGCCCGACAACACCGATCATGCTGGGTATTGAGACCGCTCCGAAATCTGCCGGCAATCGCATATCGCCGCAGGAGGCCGCCGGATTGAAGTTCATGTCGATGGGGCTGCTCGTGAAGACCGATCAGCCGCTGATCTGGCGCGGGCCGATGGCTACGAAGGCGCTTCAGCAGTGTTTGTTCGACGTCGACTGGGGCGACCTGGATTACCTCGTGATCGACCTGCCTCCAGGAACAGGCGACGTTCACCTCACCCTCGCGCAAGCCATTCCGTTGACCGGAGCTGTGATTGTCTCGACACCGCAGGATGTCGGCCTTCGAATCTCCATGAAGACGCTGCGCATGTTCCAGCAGACCCGCGTTCCGATTCTCGGCATCATCGAGAACATGAGCTACTACGTTTGTCCGCACTGCAACGAACGCGATTACATTTTCGGGAAAGGCGGAGGCACACGCGCCGCTGCGGAGCTGGCGATTCCTTTCCTCGGAGAAGTGCCGCTGGATTTGGCTATCCGCACGCAGTCCGATATCGGAGCACCGATCGTGCTTGCTCAGCCCGAAGCCGCGAGCGCCCGGGTGCTGCGCGAGATCGCCGAGAAAGTCGCCGCGCAGGTCAGCATTCGCGCGTGGGAAGCGCCGGCCCTCGAGGTTGAGTAGAATGTCCGGCGATCTGAGAGCGTCGACGCCAACCAGGATCAAGAAAGTAAGTCCCGTCGAATTGATGATCATCTGGGCTGACGGCGTGGAGAGCCACTTCCCATCGGCCGTTCTTCGGCGCGAATGTCCGTGCGCATCATGCCGCGATGAAATCACCGGCGCTCGAATTCTTCTGCCGATGCACGTTCCGGACAACCTCGAACTCCGCAAGGTTGAATTGGTAGGACAGTACGCACTGCAATTCGACTGGGCGGACGGCCATCACACCGGCATCTTCAGCTTCGACTATCTGCGTGAAATTGCCAACGAGCGCTTCAAATGATTCGACTCATCGTCGGCATTTCCGGCGCGACCGGCGCATTCTACGGCATTCGTCTTCTCTCGCTTTTGAAAGACAAACCCGAAGTCGAGACGCATCTCGTGATCACCGACATGGGCAAGGCGACGATTTCGATCGAAACGGATTACTCGGTCCCCGACGTCGAGCGTCTTGCCGATCACGTGTACTCCATAAAAGATCTCGCCGCAGCAATCTCGAGTGGATCGTTTCGGACGGACGGCATGATCGTTGCTCCCTGTTCTGTAAAGACGCTTTCTTCGATCGCTAATTGCTCCAACGATAACTTGTTGACGCGGGCCGCGGACGTCACATTGAAGCAGCGCCGGAGGCTGGTACTGCTCTTTCGCGAAACGCCCCTGCATGTTGGTCATTGCCAGTTGATGCTGGATGCGTCGCGCATTGGCGCCATCGTTATGCCGCCTGTTCCTGCCTTCTACACGAAACCGCAATCCATCACCGACATCGTCGACGACACGATCGCACGCGTTCTCGACTTTTGGAAGATCGACCTTCTTCCGAATCGCCGTTGGCCGGAAGTCCGTTAGTGAAATATTTCGGCACGGAGCCCGTCGCTGCGCTCCGGGTTCTGAACAGATTCACGCTCGAGGCAGAGCTTGCAGAACCCGGAGCGCAGCGACGGGCTTAATGCGAAAAGGTTTCGGTTTTTACGCGGCAGGTTCGACGATGGCGGCCATGGAGCCCAGAGAGCGCGCGAGACGCCAATCCGGGCCATAGGAGTGAATGAGGTCGCGCTTCTGTTCCGCCTTGTCCAGTTCGCACGTAATCAGGATGGTCGTGCCCTTCGTGTCTACTTCGACGGCGTGGGAAAACGCGCGGGCTTCGGAGAACTTGAAGATCCTGGTGAGCATCTCGACGACGTAATCGTAAGTGTGATCCTCGTCATTCAGAAGAATGACGTGATACATCGACTCGATTTTTTCCGAGACATTATCTTCGATGTCCGGAATCGCTTCCACCGATCGCGACGTCATTGAAAAAGTCTACCCCAGGGAACGACGGTCGCAGCACGAAGGTTTTCCCGTCTCCGAATATCATGTAGCGCTAACATTTCACATTTGTTAGATTTCAGGGTTGTTTGCGCGCCGCGCGCGCTTTCAGGAGGGAATGGAAAATGGCGGATGGCACTGGCCCGGGCCGCATCACCATAAGTGGTCTGTTCTTTGGCCTGCTGATGTTGATCCTGATCATTGTTTCTTTGTATTTCTTCATCGGAAAACCCTATTGGTTCCCAGTTCTTTCTTCAATACATGGCGCGCAGATCGATCAGGTCTTCGGCGCTGTTCTCATCGTGACGGGTATCGCTTTTGTTCTCGTTCAAGGTGCGCTCGGTTTCTTTGTGACGCGCTACGGAACGCAGGGCAATGAGCGCGCGGCTTACTGGCACGACAATCCGAAAGCGGAAGCATTTCTGCTGATCGGCACCGCCGTGATTCTGACGGTCCTCGTCTTCATGGGACAGCGTGTGTGGGCCAACATTTATTTTTCCGATAAACCCACGGACGCGGTTGTTATTGAAGTCGTGGGACAGCAGTTCAATTGGAACTTTCGTTATCCCGGTCCCGACGGCGCGTTCGGCAAGACCGATCCCAAGTTTATTTCGGGAACCGATGCGTTCGGTATGGACCCGAGCGATCCGGCCGGCAAAGACGATATTCAAACCGTATCCCTGCTTCACATCGTCAACAACAAGCCCGTACTGTTCCGCATACGTTCCAACGACGTCATTCACAGCTTCTTCCTTCCGAATTTTCGATTGAAGCAGGACGCCGTTCCCGGCATGCAGATCGAAATCTGGATGACGCCGAACACCCAGAATTTCAAGACCGATGGTTTTGAGATCGCTTGTGCGGAATTATGCGGTCTGGGTCACTACAAAATGTCGGGAGCGCTGACGGTCGACCCGGATCAGGCCACGCTGAATAAATGGCTGCAGGAAATGAAGGCCCAGCAGTAGGAGGATTTGGTAAGCATGCATTCTGAACATGACACCGCCGCCCACGGACATCACGAACTGGGCTTTGTCCGGAAGTATATCTTCAGTACGGATCACAAAATCATCGGCATTCAATACCTCATCACCGCCATGGCGATGGCGATCGTTGGCGGCACGCTGTCGTTATTGATGCGGCTGCAACTGGCGTTTCCGAACACACTCATGCCGTCGATGGCCAAGATTTTTCCCGACGCTTTTGCCGGTGGTCTGATGAAGCCCGAGTTTTACGTTTCCCTGGTCACAATGCACGGCACGATCATGGTGTTCTTCCTGTTCACCGCCGTTCTCACCGGGGGCTTCGGAAATTTTCTGATTCCGCTTCAGATCGGCGCGCGCGACATGGCGTTTCCTTTTTTGAATGCATTGTCCTACTGGGTGTTCCTGCTTTCCTGCGTCGTCATTTTCGGCGCTTTATTTGTGACGGGAGGAGCTCCGCTTGGCGGATGGACATCCTACGCACCCTTGAGCGCGGTACCGGCATTCGGACCCGGCCAGGATTTTGGCGTGACGATGTGGATCACGGCCATCGCGCTGTTTTCGGCATCCGGGCTGATGGGCGGTCTCAATTACGTCACGACCATTTTGACGATGCGCACAAAGGGAATGTCGATGATGCGCCTGCCGCTGACCCAGTGGTCGCTGCTGATCACCGCGGTGCTGGGCCTTCTGGCGTTTCCGGTATTGCTTGCCGCCGGCATCCTTCTGATCTTTGATCGCACCGGCGGGACGAGCTTCTTCATTCCGGCGGGCCTGATCGTCAATTTCAAGGTGTACAACCATTCGGGCGGCCATCCGTTGCTATGGCAACACCTGTTCTGGTTCTTCGGTCATCCTGAGGTTTACATCGTGATTCTGCCCGCGATGGGCATGGCATCGGATATCCTCTCGACATTCTGCCGGAAGCCGATCTTCAGCTATCGCATGATGGTCTACTCTATGGTCGCGATCGCGGTGCTGAGCTTCATCGTCTGGGGCCACCACATGTTCGTCAGCGGCATGAGTCCGTTCCTCGGATCGGTGTTCACGCTTACGACGCTGCTGATCGCCGTGCCCTCTGCCGTCAAAACATTCAACTGGCTCGGAACGGTTTGGGGTGCCCGCATCCGATTCACGGCGGCGGGCCTGTTTGCAATTGGATTCGTGTCTCTGTTTGTCAGCGGAGGATTGAGTGGAATCTTCCTCGGAACCTCAGCGGCGGACATTCAGCTTCAGGACACTTACTTCGTCGTCGCGCATTTCCACCTCGTGATGGCGATCGCTCCGCTATTCGCCGCTTTCGGCGGCCTGTATTACTGGTTCCCGAAAATGTTTGGCCGGTTCATGAATGAGACGCTCGGCAGGATTCACTTCTGGGCGAGTTTCATCGGCGTGTATTGCGTGTTTTTCCCGATGCACATCCTGGGGATCGGCGGACAGATGAGGCGTTTGTACGATCCGACGCACTATGAGTTCCTGAAACCGCAGCAGCCCTTGAATGTTTTCATTTCGATTTCGGCGTTCCTGCTTGCCGCCGCCCAACTGATTTTCCTCGCGAATTTCTTCGGAAGCCTTTTCGGCGGACGGAAAGCCACCGAGAAGAACCCGTGGCATGCCAACACGTTGGAATGGACGGTATCGAACCCAACGGGTCACGGCAATTTCGGCGACGAGCTTCCCACCGTCTATCGCTGGCCTTTTGATTACAGTGTTCCGGGAGCTCCCGATGACTTCATTCCTCAGGACGTCGCGCCTGTTGCCGCGAGCAAGGTGTAGTTGATGCCGACGATCGTCCAGGAGAGAAAAACCGGTGGAGTCGTTCCGCCTCCAGTCTTGCCGGCAGGTGGAGATGGCGGCGGATCCGGCGGTTCGGGATCGGCGTTTCCGGTATCGAAAGCGCAAGTCGCTGTGTGGATCGTACTGGGGACCGTCATCATGCTTTTCGCCGGTCTCTCCTCCGCGTATATCGTTCTGCGCGGAACGCCGGACTGGCAAAACATCGCGATTCCTCCAATCCTCTGGCTGAATACCGCCATTCTGCTCGCCAGCAGCGCGACGATTGAGGCCGCACGGCGTTCACTGGATCATTCGCGCATCGGTGCCATGAAGACATGGTTGACCGTCAGCGGCGGGTTTGGCCTGGCGTTCCTCATTGGCCAGCTCACGGCATGGCGTCAGCTTGTGGCAGCGGGCGTGTATTTGCCGTCGACGCTGCATAGCTCGTTCTTCTATTTATTGACCGGACTGCACGGCGTTCACCTGCTGGGTGGAATGTCGGCGATGACTTACGTTTTGGCAAGAGCCGCAAGAAACCGAATCGTTCCCGGAAAAGACGAATCGCTGAAACTTTGCGCGACGTATTGGCATTTCATGGACGCGCTGTGGGTGTACCTGTTCGTTTTGCTCGTGTTGGCATAATGTTGCGCCGGCTTCCATGGCGCGGGAGTAATGAATGGACGCAAGTTTAGCTGAACAACAACGGGTCCTTGCCTCGGATTGGGGCGGCGGAAAGTCGCCGTTCGGAACGTCGTGGAGCAAGTTCATGATGTGGATTTTCATCATCTCGGACGCTCTCACGTTCGCCGGCTTTCTGATCGCTTACGGCTTCGTTCGCATGACCGCCGCGTTCTGGCCCAAGCAGACCGGCGTGTTCAACATGGCTTTGATTACGTTCATGACGTTTGCGCTCATCTCGTCCAGCGCCGTCATGGCCGTCGCTGTGGGCGCGGCGCGCGCCGGGAATCCGAAGAAGGCCGTCAAGTTTCTGGCAATGACAATCGTCGGGGGAACGATATTCCTCGGATGTCAGGCGTTCGAATGGACTCACTTCATCGGCGAAGGCGCCACGTTGACTCACAACGAATGGGGACCTCCTCAATTCGCAGCGAGCTTTTTCGTGATAACGGGGTTCCACGGCTTTCACGTTTTTTCCGGCGTGACGATTCTCGCGATCGTTGCAATACGCGCCGCGATGGGAAAATATTCAGCTGACGGCGTGGAGAACGCGGGTCTGTACTGGCACTTCGTCGACGTTGTCTGGGTTTTCGTTTTCGCGTTCTTTTATCTTTTGTAACGGAGTGATGGATGGACACACACGGTAAAACTCACGATCATGCAACCGGCGATAAGCAGTACTTCGTCACCTGGTGCTGGCTGCTCGTCATGACATCGCTCGCGCTCGGACTTGGATACGCTCCGGTACCGGAAGCTTTAAAGGCGCTGCTGCTGGTTGGAATCACACTGGCGAAGATCGTTCTGATCGCCTCGATCTTCATGCACCTTAGATTCGAGAGAATGAATCTCGTCATGCTGACGTTTTCGCCCCTTGTGCTGGCGTTGATTCTCTTCTTCATCACGTTTGGGGAATCCGGTGGATCACCCACTCACGTTATCCAGACGCATGGCACGGCAGCCGCCGCGCCCGCCGCTCACGAAGGTGGGCATTAGAATTCAAGGTTTCGTATGCGAAAGCGATTGGCAGTTTTTTGGATCGTCCTACTGATCGCCGCCGTGGCATGGACTACGACGGCGTACGCCCAGGGCTGTGCCATGTGCAAAACCGCGCTCGAACAATCTCCCGAAGGGCGCGCGATGGCGAAGAGCTTCGATTACGGCATCCTCTTCCTGATGGGCTTTCCCTATGCGATGATCAGCGCCGCTGGCATCGCGATTTATCGCGCATATAGTCGAAACAAGAAGCGGTCTCATTCGTAATTGCCGATTGGTGACGGCGATTGCGTAACCGAAGCCACATGCCTATTCGCTATGAGTAATAGGCGATGGCTTCAGCTCGGCAATTGCCGGTCACCAATCGGCAATCACAAATGAATACGGCTTCGTCTCATATGCCGGACCTCATACAAATTGGTTCGCTGGGTCCCACCGTTTTTGAAATCGATCCGGTCTGCAAAATGAAAGTGCTGCCCGAAACGGCTGCGGGCAAATACGAGTACGACGGTAAGACCTACTACTTTTGCGCGGTACGCTGCATGGAACGGTTCCGCGCGAATCCGCAACAATTTCTCGCGCCAGTGCAGCAAGCGCCGAGTGAAGCGGACTCCTCTGCGATCTACACATGCCCCATGCACCCCGAGGTTCGTCAACAGGGGCCGGGATCGTGCCCGAAATGCGGCATGGCTCTCGAACCGGAGGAGATCACCGCCGGCGAGCAAACGAATCCCGAACTTGTCGATATGACCCGCCGATTCCGCATCAGCGTGGGGCTGGCTCTTCCGGTGCTGCTCATCGCCATGTCTGAAAGCATTCCCGGAACGCCCGGACAAAGCGTCGTTTGGATTCCGACGCTTCGCTGGATTCAATTTCTGCTGGCAACACCCGTCGTCCTCTGGTGCGGATGGCCGTTCTTCGAACGTGCCTGGGCGTCGGTCGTGAATCGAAGCCCGAATATGTTCACGCTGATTGGAATCGGTACCGGAACGGCCTACTTCTTCAGCACGCTCGCGATGTTCAGGCCGGGTCTTTTTCCGGAAGGATTCCGCGGCCATGGTGGATACGTGACTGTATATTTCGAGGCGGCGTCCATCATTACGACTCTTGTTCTGCTCGGCCAGGTCCTTGAACTTCGAGCCAGAAGCCGCACCGGAAATGCGATCAAAGCGCTGCTGGGCCTCGCTCCAAAGACTGCTAGACGCATCGGGACCGATGGTCAGGAAAGAGACGTTCCCCTGGCGCATGTTCACATCGGCGACACTCTCCGCATTCGGCCCGGTGAAAAGATTCCGGTGGATGGAACAGTTGTGGACGGCCACAGCTCCGTCGACGAATCGATGGTTTCCGGTGAACCCATCCCCGTCGAGAAGCAGATGGGCGATCCCGTCATCGGCGGGACCATCAACACAACGGGGACGCTCGTCATGAAGGCGGAGCGCGTCGGCCGCGCGACACTGCTTGGACAGATCGTGCAGATGGTCACGCAGGCGCAGCGAAGCCGGGCGCCCATTCAACGCCTGGCTGACGTCGTATCCGCGTATTTCGTTCCAGCCGTTGTCGTATCGGCCGTCATCACGCTGGCGATTTGGGCCGCGATCGGGCCGGAACCGCGTTACGCCTATGCTCTGCTCAACGCGATCGCCGTTTTGATTATTGCCTGTCCCTGCGCTCTCGGTCTCGCGACTCCGATGTCGATCATGGTCGGCGTTGGACGCGGCGCGCTGGCGGGTGTGCTGATTCGCAACGCCGAAGTGCTGGAGACATTGCAAGAGGTGGATACGGTCGTCCTCGACAAGACCGGCACGCTGACGGAGGGAAAGCCGGCCGTAATGTCGATTGTTGCGCTGGAGAGTTTCAGCGAAGCGGAGATCCTCAAACTTGCATCGAGCGTGGAACGCGGCAGTGAACACCCGCTTGCCGCTGCGATCATCGGGGAAGCCGGGAGACGGAAGATCGACGTTCCCGCCGTCGCCGCATTCCAATCCGTATCTGGAAAAGGTCTGTCGGGAGTTGTTGGCGGAAAACGAGTCCTGGTAGGGAATGTGGACTATGTTCGCGCCGCCATCTCGCAATCGGTCCGCGAACAAGCGGAAGGCCTGCGGCGTGACGGGCAAACAGTCGTGTTTATCGCCGTCGATGGAATTCTCGCTGGATTCGTCGGCATTGCGGATCCCATCAAGGAAACAACGCCTGAAGCGATAAAGACGCTTCATCGCGAGGGGCTCCGCATTGTGATGCTCACCGGTGACAGCCGCACCACCGCTGAAGCTGTCGCAAGGAAACTCGACATCGACGAAGTCCGTGCGGAGGTTCTGCCGCAGGAAAAGAGCAAAGTGATCGCCGATCTGAAGCGCGAAGGGAAAACCGTCGCAATGGCCGGTGACGGCGTGAACGACGCGCCTGCCCTGGCGAGTGCCGACGTCGGTATTGCAATGGGCACGGGCACCGACGTCGCGATGCAGAGCGCCGGTGTGACGCTGGTGAAAGGGGATCTGAAGGGTATTGTTCGCGCTCTGCGGCTGAGTCGCGCCACGATGCGAAACATTCGACAGAATCTGATGCTGGCTTTCGTCTACAACACGCTCGGCATTCCGATCGCGGCCGGCGTTCTATATCCGTTCACCGGCATTCTTTTGAGCCCGATGATCGCGAGCGCGGCGATGACCTTCAGTTCGGTATCGGTCATCGCCAATGCCCTCCGGCTGCGCAAGGCTCAGTTGTAACGTCCCGTCGCCTACCGGTTGACGAGGAACAGGTCCGTCGAACCCAGCGGGACCGGCCATTGACGTTGACCAAGAGCCGAGCCCATCGCTTCCCGCGACGTGACGGTGATCCTTCCATACAGCTTCCTCGGCGCTTCCGGTAAATTGGCGGCCCATGCGTGAGCGCCGGCGGTCCACGTCGATCCGGACGCGCGATTGTCCGCAATATCGGACACGGATAGAGTCCCGAAGCGAGGATGAGTGAACGCGTCCATATACTCATACGACACCGAGCCACCGAGCACCGAATACGCGTCGACGACGATGGTCCACGTCCCGGTGGCTGGATCCGACACTTCAACCTCTCCACCGGAGTCCACGCCGGCGGCCTTTGCACGAGGCACGCAGGGAACGGTTGGCATGGGCGGCGTCTTCCCTCCGTTCATCCGATCGGCCGGCGCCGCGACTGGCGAGGATTTCAAGCCGGTGCAATCCAACAAATAAACATCGAGGTCGGCGCGCGGGTTTGCGGCCTGCACTCTCGCGATCAACGACGTCGCGCCCTTCGGCACGTCGACCGAGAAGATCTGCTGCTCTCCCTGCATGATCGTGCGGCTGGATTGAAACGCGCTGCCGAGCGCGACGGACGACGCAGCCGCGGTGCTTAATGCAGCAAGCCGGCTCGTCAGATGAACGGGGAAACTCACCGTTCCGTCCGGCTTGATCCATCCGGGTGCCGGGGATGCCTCGATGTCCGCACCCAGAGCGGCTACGGCCAGCTTCACGACTTTTGGCTTGATCGGCCGCGAAGCCGCTTCGTCGTATGTCATGTCGGTATTCGAAAGATTGATCTCCCAAACTCCCGGCAACGGCCTGCCGACGGCGCAAGGCGCCGACGTCGGAGGATAAACACATGCGTAGAGATAGTCGCGATCGGGAGAAACCGCCGTGAGACGGACGGGCCCATCCGGAGTGGACCCTGAAAACGAAAGAGCCGAAGTGCCCGGGGGCACGCTGACAAATACACTGCGATCCGCGGCCTTCGGCACTTCGACGGTTGTCGTGAAGCTGAACTTCGCATCCGAAGTCAGCGCCGTCGACGCGACGACCGTGCAAAGCACGCGATGGACGGGCACGGGCAGCGACGCGTGTTCGAGCAGAAGAATCGCGGAATGCGCGCCGGCGCCTTGCGGAGCGATCGTCACGGATACCTTGACGGGCTGATTGAGCGGAAGGCTTACCGATGGCGGACCGCTGAACGTGCCGTCGTTGCCAAGCCACTTCAATGTCATCGTCAATGGTTCCGCACCTCCGGACGTGCGGGTCAGGATGATCGTGCGCTCGCCGCGATCGCCGGCTTTCCAACCTTCGCGTTCGTATATGCCGGCGCCTTCATTCGGAGTCTTCGTCACGGGGCTGAGCGTGGTTTGGACCGGCGCGCGACTCTCAACCTGGATCAACTGAACCGGCTGCAGTTTTTCAAGCAGCGCAAACGCGGCGCCCACCTGAATGAGTCCGGCGCCCTGCTCGTGCGCGGCGTATTTCGGGATGTATCGCGCGCTGCCCATCAGCGCGGCCTTCAGCCGGGCGGCGTCGTATTTCATGCCGTGTTGCTTCGCCGCGCTGACAACGAGAGCGGCTGAAGCGGCAGCAGTCGGAGTCGCCGTGGAAGTGCCGCCGGAAACGGAATAGCCGGGAGGCAGCTGGTACAGTCCCTTGCTGGACGGTCCTTTGCGATATCCCACATCCGTACCCATCTGTCCGCTCGGCGCCAGGAGGTCAGGCTTGAGGGCGCCGTTACCCGACGGACCGTGCGACAGCGCGCCCCAATGCAGGTTGTCCACGTCCGGCAATGTGGCGCCGGTAGTCAACAGGTAGCTGCTCCTGCTTTGGTATCCGCCGACACAGACGACTCCGGTCGCCACTCCGTCTTCGCTCGCCAATCCGAATCCGGGCGCGTTGCCGCAAGGAACGAACATCAGCTTCTGATACTGTTCCGTGAGGCGTTGAGCGATGACGCTGATCGGATGCCGGCCGTCGGCGATAAGGTATGGGACCGACGCCATATTGACGCTCTGCTCGAACACGATGAGATCTACATCGGGATGTCGAAAAGCGCGAATCATCCCTTCAATCGCACCGTGCAGAATTCCGACGCCATAAAACATCGACACCACTCGCGCCCCCGGCGCGACGCCTTGAACGCGGCCATTCGGATCGCGATTGCCGACGACCGAGCCCATGATCTCGGACGCGTGCTGGTAAATGCCGAGATTGATCGATACGAATTTGTTCGCCAAATCGGTTTGGACGGCGAACGCGATCGATTCACGAATCGGCGTGTTGGGATCGTCATGGCCAAAGACACCGAAATCGTGACGCTTGATGTAATCGGTCATCGGCTTCTCATCGCTGAAATTGAGATCGCGATTGGTGTCCACCCAGACATCGTTCGTGCGCTCATCCCAGAGCACGCCGAACAATCCGTCGTCGCCTTTGGGATTGCCGCTGCGGTCGACGTCCTGGTCGATGTACGCCGCGTTCGCCGGAT
>CAZPBY010000023.1:0-11684 GCA_964584785.1 uncultured Solibacteraceae bacterium | reverse complement strand
GACGGCTGGACATCCCGGTGTCGCCTTGGGAATGGCCGCTGGGTTGACGTGCGTGGGCGTGGTTCGCGGCGTTCGCCGGATCGTTGAATCGACGCTCATCAAACAGGCCGATGCGATAGCGGCCCGGCTTCGGCACGGTGAACACCTTGCCTTGATGCGTCACCCGACCGGTCGATCCATCGACTTCGGCATGCATGTCGACCCACTGCGGGTTCAGTTCGGCATCATCGCGAGGATCGGTAACATTCAAGTAATCGGCAAACTTGGAGGTGCGCGTTCCGTCAAGCATGTAAGCGGTCTGGAACTCCGGAAGGAGCGGATCGATGTTGCCGTCGAGCAAGGCGATCGTCACACCGCGGCCGTCGAACGTGCGGTTTCGCATGAAATCGGAGGCCGCGAGATCATCGATTGCCGAGTAGGCATTACGCAGCGGATAGTCGCCTGGAGCGGGAGGCCACTGTTCAGACTGCAACAACTCGTTGCCGCTTCCGAGGCGCGAGGGCAGGGAGTCGTCCTGATCGGCGGCGGCCGCTTCAACGCTTGCCGACTCGGTAAATTCGACGGCCTTGTCGATTGGAATGCGAACGCGCAAGTAACCGACCTCGTCGTCACGATGCCGGACATCTCCGCCAAGCCGGCGCGCCTCCTGAGCCGCGGCCTCAACGCGTCCCATCACGGTGGCAACTACGAGCGTGATGTGCGTCCGGCCCTGCGCCCGGGCGATCGCCAGCGTCTGCCGGCTGTCCTTGAACATGCGCGGAGCCCGTGGCTGATTCGATTGCTGTGTCTGCACGGCACGACTCGTGATGAGCGTACCCACTGCAATCAGCATTGCGGCAATGCGAATCGTTGAAGTGCGCATCGATGCCTCCTCGCCACCAAGTATTCGCCCTTGGGCGGCACGATTCAAGCACTCGCGCTACAACGTCAGCCGCTGGACGGTCCAATAGATCGCGGTGCAGGCGATGAGTATCGACGCAGGCACCACGACCAGACGGCGGTACCACTGCTGTCTGCCGCAATACCAACCCACGATCAGGAAAGCCGCGCCGATCACGGCGAGTTGCCCGGCTTCGACTCCAAGATTGAACGTCACCAGAGCCGTCACGAATTCCGATCGCGGCAATCCGAGCTCTTTCAACGCGCCGGCAAAACCCATACCGTGCAGCAACCCAAATGCGAATACAAGAGCGACGCGCCAAGGTTTGAGCTCAGCCATGAAGATGTTCTCGATGGCAACGTACGCAATGGAGACGGCAATCAGCGGCTCGACGACTCTTGGAGAAACGGAGACAATGCCGTAGACGCTCAGCGCCAGGGTGATCGAATGCGCGACCGTGAAGGCGCTGACCTGTGCGAGAATCTGCCGCAGCCGGCGCCCCAGCAAAAAAATCCCGAGCACAAACAGCATGTGGTCCAGTCCCTTTGGAACGATGTGCGTGAATCCGAGCGCCAGATACTGAAAGGCGATCGTCATGCGATTGCGCGGAGGGTTTGCGAGGGCGGACAACGCAATCGGTCTGGAGCGCTGGCCGCCCTCGAGCCACTCCGTGGTCTGCGCTCCTCCGGCGCCGGTGACCGTGAAGGCGTACGTCGCGAAAGTCCACGAGTAAGCCCACTCGAACGCGTTCGCACCCTGAGGAACTTCGCCGCTCATCCTGATCGTCGCGACCGGCGACGATGTTGGCGTTTCGGTTCCGGTCACACCATAAGTAATCGACGGCCGAACCGAAGCGCCATCAAACGACGCCACAACCCGTTTTCGAAACGTCGCGTCGTATTTGTTTAACAGGAGCTGAAGAGCGCCGGCACTTCGCGGTGATGAGTTGACCGCTGGATCGGCCTGCGGTGCAGTGCCGCTTACCGTTTCCAACTTGTCGACGAGC
This sequence comes from uncultured Solibacteraceae bacterium, assembly GCA_964584785.1. Classification (GTDB taxonomy): domain Bacteria; phylum Acidobacteriota; class Terriglobia; order 20CM-2-55-15; family 20CM-2-55-15; genus JAHFTY01. The sequence continues at coordinate 9,798 of CAZPBY010000023.1, read as the reverse complement.
GCCGCGGCGTCGGTGACAATCTCGATGTCGTACGAGCCGCTTTGCCTCAAGCCAACGGTCACTCGAGTCGTGCCGATCTCGTGGGCGTCGAGCAACCCGCAGAATAGAAAAACAGCCACCAGGCTCGTCAAAACAGTTTTCATTTTCCGTTGACTCCCGAGACTGGGTTCTTCAATTCAAAAGTCAGCGATGCCCAAAAGCTGGCCCAATCGGCATTGGCGCCCGTAGGCGCCGGAATCATGTGCACCGCTTTGATCAGCCACATGCCGTTCTCCGGCAATCTGAATGTGACGCGCCCATTCCTATCGGTCCGTGCCGTCAGCCTGCTTTCGGGATTCAGACGATTCATCGCGACGACCTGAGCGCCGGCGAGCGGGTGCCCTTCATAGGTCAGGCTGACCGGAAAGTCGTCACCGGCTCGCAGCGTGTATGGGTTCTTCTGCGACACAAGTTCGAGCGTAAAACCCAAAGAACGGTCGGCTTCACTATTGGCCGGCGTTCCCGAAGAGATCAGAGTCTTCGCGCATCTCGAGAAAATCTCGCCGGCGTCGTTGCCCGTTTGATTGCGGCGGGCTCTCAAGTCGGCGATCGCGTCGAGCCCCTCTTCTTTTAGATACTGATTGAACTTGGCGGCGGGCAGAACAACCGGACTGGGGTTGCTTCTATAGCCGACAATCATCATGCCTGGCGCGGCCACACGCACGAGACCGGCAGGATCGGCACCGTCGCGGCCGATCACCGGCTTGCGGCCGGTGGAATCGACGCTGATGAACTGGTCGATGAGAGCCGGATCGCGTGGAATTGGATCTCCGAGAAGGTCCTGGCCGACGCGCAAGCGAAGTCCGATGATTTTTCCGACATCCGGAAGGAAGGCGGAGGGCTCTATCCACATGTCATGCGCGGTGAGCGACACGCTGCTTGCCAGAATCAACGTCACGAAGAGCCAGCTGAAGCGTTTGGGAACCGATATTCTTGAATGAAGGTTTGTCATAAGTTGCGCTCCTTATACCGAAATCAAAATTGGCCCCCGCGAACGGGGGCCAGTTGAAGAAGGGTTACGGTTTGGCAGGATCTTTCACGGTCGGCACGTTGATGCCGCCATGCCCCTGAAGCAGACCTTGATGAGCGATCGCGAGGAACGGGAACTTCGGATTGTAGTCCTTGTCGTTGACCTCGACGCCCTTGGCCAGGCCGGCATTGGGATCGCCCGCGGCGATCAGGCTGATCAACACGCTGTTGACGTTCACCTGATTCCGGTTCGGAGCCGTTCCGCCGCCGACGCGTCGGCCGTTGGGGAAAGCGGAGTCGATGGCCGCATCGACAGTCAGCACGTCACCCGTGAAACCGTCCGCAATCGGGATCGGCCGCTGCAGGTTGATCGCTTTAATGATGTCGACCCGAGGTCCTTTGAGCGACGCGACTGTGCTGTCCGGCAGGCCGAGCGCTTTGTAAACTCCGAGTGCTTCGAGGTCACGCACCAGCACCGGGAATAAAACGTCGGCGCCGAAGTTCGTGACGTCCTTCAGCGGGTTGGTGCGCAGGTAAAGCGTCTGGCGCTGCGTCCCGACGAGACCGGCATTGAACAGGGGCAGTGCATTACGGCCCACCTGGACCCATTCGCCGGCTCCCTTGACGCCGGTAATGATGTTGCTCACATCGACGATCTGCGTCTGCTGGCGGCTGATGCTCGCCCATATTCGGATCAAGCTGTCCGTCGAGTTCGGTTCGAGTTTGCCGTTATGCGGAATGCCGCCGGGAAACACTTCACTGATCGGAACCTCGAGAGCGATCGAAAAGATGTTGAATCCAGTGAATATGTCTTCGGCGGGCGCTTCGGAACCACGCGCGCCGGGAATTCCACCGAGGTCGCTGGCGTTCAGGTTGACGAGGTCGAAAATGCCCTTCTCGTCCAACTGATATGGATCGTCGAACTGGCCGGCGATGATGCGGCCGCCGTTCGACAACGGTTGAATGTATTTGTCGACGAAAGCCTGATCAAAAAGACCGACTGTCCGGCTGGTGTTGTCTTTCGAGTCGTAGCCTTTGAACGGGCCAAGACCGTAGACAAGCCGGTCGGTCTGCGGACCATGGTTGTTCGGCAACACAGGAAGGTCGTCGCCAAGAACGGTTTCTCTATCGTTGCCCGAGAACAGCGCCTGAGGACCGCCCTTCGAACCGCCGAAGCGCGTCACCTTCATGGTCTCGGTGCCGCCCGTCAGCTGCCACAGCAGCTCGTTGCCGCCGCCAAGAGGATCGCTGGCGCTGGGAGCCGCTTCGGGTTTAATCGTGTTCGTGAATTCGATACGGTACACCACCTGGTCGTCGAGGCTGGCGCCTTTTCCAATGTGGAATTCGTAGCGGTATCCGTTGCACGCGCGCAAGCCCTGATTGCCCTGACCCGGTTCATGGAGCGGATTGAAATCCATAATCAGATAGAGCTTGTCGTGTGAAGTGTCCGACACCCATGCGAAGGTGTCGGTGTTGTCGGCGCAAGGCTCATTTAGAATGGCAAGCGCCTCGCGATGACTGGATGCGAGGACCCGCTGGGTGAGGCCAAGTGCCATCACCACCGCCAGGCCAACTGCGATCGAACGTCTGGTCATTGATTTCTCCTTTGGATCAAATTTTTGCCGGTTGGAAACCTGGGAACTCGAAAGCGGGCAACATGTAAAACCGCGAAGCGCCGTTTCGAATTCGTTTCAACTGCGATTACGTGAGGAGTTGCAAAAACGGATGGATTAAATTTGCGACGAATGAAATAAGCTGCCGACCTGGTTCACGCTCGATAGGACCAAATCTCCAGACTTCAGCTGCACGCTACCGCACCTCTTTTCGCGATACAACCAGATGCCCTAATATAACGCGCATGGAAGTCCGATTATTTCCCAACTCCACTCGGCCGGGCGTCGGCATGAAACCACGACGAGAAAGTCAGCGGCCCCTTCTGCCGACGCATTCACGACACTGTCCGGTACTTGAGGCTGGAAGCGCCGTGGGCTTCATGGTGTATCCGCCGCTCGAACCGAACGAGTCGTTTCATATCGAATATCAGGGTGAGGGACATTATCAATTTGTCTATCTGCTGAAAGGCGCGATGGGCCGCTGGGAGGGCGTGTTCAACGTTGCGATCAGCATGCCGGTCGGAACGGTTGGAATGATCAAGGAAGAAGTTACTTTCACGACTCGCAAGCCGCCCGTCACCAAAGAAGCCGCGCGGAGCATCATGCGCGCTTTCATCGTTCCTGAAGATCTTGCGACACCGCCCGGAGCGGTTTCGCTTCGCGGGGCATGGAACTTTCAGACGCCGCCGGGCTGGGACACCGTGTACACGCCGGTTTTCAACATGATCGACCGGCCGATCGCGCCCATGCTGGTCATTCGCGTGGAGACCGATTGGTACGCACATGAAACCGAGTTCCGCTACGTGCTGCAGCCCGGTGAAGGCATTCCGGGCACACACAATATGCCGCTCGGTCAGGTATGCTTCGTTCCGCGCGAGGAGATCACCATGCGCGACTGCAACGCCGAGGAACTGGAGGCCATCCAAAAATCGAAAGAGGAATTCTCGCGCGAGAAAGCGGCTCAAAAGATCGCCACACCACTCGGCGTGGACTACAGTCCGCACTATCTGCGAATGAGCCGGTCTCAACAGAAGCCGCCGGGTGACAACCGATAGAATCAAGAGTCGTTAAGAAGGCACTCCTTTAAGAACGAACTGCTTCCTTTCTTGATCGATTTAGTTCAGCATTACTACACCTCACCCCAGGCGTTATGTGATTTTGTGGCAATGAAGCCGTGAATGTCTTTCAGGAGAAAATGGAAATGAAGCAGATTGGAACATTCATTGGAACTGTAATGGCTTTCGTTCTGCTGTCTGGAAGTGTGTTCGCGCAGTCGAATGGAAGCGTTAAAGGAGTCGTCAAGGACTCCACGGGTGCGATTCTTCCGGGAGCGTCTGTCTCCCTGACCGATAAGGCAACCCAACGTCTTCAGAATACTCTCACGACAGAGGTGGGGAGCTATGTCTTCGCCGCCGTTCCGCCCGGAAATTACAGCCTCAGTTTCGAAATGCCGGGGTTCAAGAAACTCACACGAGAGAACGTGACGGTCAACGTCAGAGAAACGGTTTCGATCGATGTGAATATGGAGATCGGAGCGGTCGCTTCGGAAGTCACCGTCAGTGAAGAAGCGCCGCTCATTCAGGCGCAGTCGGCCGCTCTTGGCCGCGTCGTCGAGCAGGTGCTGGTAACGGGCGTTCCGTTATCGAGCCGGAATTTCACGCAGATTCTCGCACTGTCGCCTGGCGTTGCTTCGGACGTTCCGAATGCCGGCGCCTTTGGACGGAACAGCGTCAATATCTCTTCAAACGGAGCGCGGCCGTGGGAGAACAGCGTGGTGTTCAACGGGATGATTGCGGACAACGCGAACTCCGGCGGTTTCGATGACGACAACGACAAGAACGGAATCCCCGTTCCATCGCCGGACGCGATTCAGGAATTCAAAGTACAGACTGCGCTTTACGACGCCGAAAACGGCCGGCAAGGCGGAGCAACCGTCAACATCGTCACCAAGACGGGAAGCAATAGCATTCACGGTTCGGCATTTGAGTTTTTCCGCAACGACGCGTTGAATGCCAACGACTGGTTCCGTAATAAATTGCTTCAGCCAAAGGGCGTCCTTCGCCAGAACCAATACGGTGCCACGATCGGCGGCCCTTTAAAGAAGGATCACACGTTTTTCTTCGTGTCGTATCAGGGAACGCGGCAGGCGAACGGAATTTCGAGCTTTTCGACAAAGACGACCTTCCTCCCGGTAGTTGGCAATCGAACCGCTGCCGACCTGGGAAGGATCTACGCCGGCAAGGCGGGTCAACAGGGTGGCGTTGCCATTTTGCCGGATGGCTCGAACATCAACCCCATTGCCGTGAAATTCCTCAATGCGAAGCTGCCCGATGGAAGTTATCTCATACCGGACCCGCAGCTTGTCACACCGGGCGCGGTCACAGGCCAGTCGTCGTATGCTCTGGAATCGATCTTCCATGAGGACCAGATCCTCGGCAACATCGATCACAGCTTCAGCGACAAGCATCGTGGCGCCTTCAAATTCTTCTATGCACACCTTCCGTCAACCCTTCCCTTCGAAAGCGGTGGCGCTAACGTTCCGGGAATGGGTGAAACCGACGGCAAGTCGAACACGAATATTGCCCTGCACGACACCTACACATTCTCTCCCACTCTGTTGAACGAAATTCGTGTCGGCTATGCGCGCAATTACATGATCCAAACGCCGGTTGAGCCTATTCCCGCGTCCTCGATCGGGATCACCCGGCCGGTTACGGACCAGGGCGACGCGATCCCGCGGGTGGCAGTAACGGGACTGTTCACGATCGGTCCGCAGACGAACAACCAGCAGACCATCATCCTGCACACGTATGAATTGGCGGATACGCTTCACTGGGTGAAAGGAAAGCACGACATTCGCCTTGGCGCGAACGTCAATCCAACTCTCGAGACCCGCGTGGAAGTATTCCTGATTCGCGGAACCATCAGCTTCCAATCCTTCCCCGACTTTCTGCTGGGCATGAGCGCCGCACAGAATGGAAGCAACTTCAGCAACATTTCGAGTTCACAGGCGGCGAACGGTTTGAACAATCGTCATCCCCGCTATCCGGCCTACTCTTCGTTTGCTCAGGACGATTTCCGCGTCAACGATCGTTTAAACCTGAACCTCGGCCTGCGATGGCAATACTACGGCGGTGAAATCGACAAACGCGGCCGCAAAGGCAATTTCGATTTGCGCAAAGCATTTTACGGGAATCCACTGCCGGCGGGCGGCACGCTGGCAGGATTCGTGGTGCCGGCCAATGCGGATAAGGGGCGTTTGCAGCTGCTGCAGGCGAATTCGGTCGCGTTGCCACCCGACTTCATCCTGCCCACGAAGGGCATCATGGACAGCGACACAAAGAAGGCGTTCTCGCCACGCGTCGGGTTGGCTTTCCGGCCGATCGGAAGCAACAAGGACTTTGTGATGAGGGCCGGCTATGGCATTTACTGGTCGGCGATTGCCGGAACGGTGTTTGAACAGGAATCGTTCGACCCATGGATGATCGTAACGACTGCCGGTGGAAACGTCGGCCCCGCCGCGACTTTCCAGAATCCGTACGTCGTGAATCCACCGCCCAGCCCCCAACTGCCGATCTACATTCCGATTCAGCCTGGCGTGACGCGAAGTTTCCTCGCTTTGGATCCGGAGACGAAGCTGCCGTACACACAGCAGTGGTCCGTGAACATGCAGTACGCGCTGCATAACTTCGTATTCGAAATGGGATATGCGGGAAGCAAAGCGACGCACCTGATTGGAAGTACCAGACCTAATCAGGCCCTGCTGGCTTCGCCCGAAGCGCCGATCCACGATCAGACGACGAACACGACCGCCAACGTCAGCGCTCGCGCCCGGACGTTGGAGTGGGCGCCGAGCGCGTTCACGTATTACGGCAGCTACTTCGATTCGTCTTATCATTCCGCACAAGTGAGCGTGAAGCGGCAGTATTCGAAGTCGCTGACGTTTACCGCTTCGTACACGCTAAGCCACGGTATGGATGACGTCGGCGCCAGCGGCGGGGGGCGCAACCAGCCGATCGGTTCATTCACCGGCAACTACTACAATCGCGCCGCGAACAAGGCGTCATCGGACTTTGATCGCCGCCATCGTGTGGTTGCCAGCTACAACTATTCTGTCCCGGGGATATTCCAAAATTCCGCCATCGGACGGGGTCTGCTCGGTGGATGGGCCTGGTCGGGAGTGACGACGCTGCAATCCGGCAAACCGTTCAGCGTCACGGATTCAACAGCAGGAACGATCTACGGCGTCAACTCCTACGCGCAGTTTGCTCCCGGCAAATCCGCATCCGACGCTGTGTTGACAGGCCGGACGCAGGATCGCCTGAACCAATACTTCAATACGACAAGTGCGGTATGGGATGTGGCGCCTGCCATCGGAAACGGCAGAGGCTTCGGTAATGGGGGCCGCAATATTCTCGTCGGACCCGGCCAAGCGAATTTCGACATGGCGTTGAAGAAACGTTTCCAGATTTCGAAGAACAACGAAGCGAGCCAGCTGGAATTCCGTTCGGAGTTCTTCAACATCTTCAACCATCCCAATTTTGCGAACCCTGGAAATGCAAAATCGACGACCGCGACTTTCGGCGTGATTTCAGCGATGAGTTCGTCGCCGCGAATTATCCAGTTCGCGTTGAAGTATCAGTTTTAGGGAGGATGCATGATTCGCATTCGAGTTCTGGTTCTACTCATTATGCTTGGCGCGGCCGTCAACGCGGCGGCCGCGACAAAAGCGATCAAGTTCGGAAAGCTTTGGGACGGCACAAAGGTTATCAACAACGCCGTTGTGGTTGTTGAGAACGACAAGATCGTGAGCGTCACGCCTAACGGCCGCGTTCCGGCCGGCGCTCAAGTGATCGACATGAGCCGTTTCACCGGCATTCCTGGAATGATCGACGCCCACACTCACGTGACCTACTACTGGGATCGCGCTCCAGGCACAACACCTCGCACGCGGTCGGCGAAGCCGCGCTCGCAGGCCGTGACCGTTGTCCTGTCGCAGGAGAACGGCATGAGAGCGCTCGAAGCCGGCACCACCACACTGCGAGATCTGAACGCCGCCGGCGGCGCGGACTACGCGTTGCGAGACCTGATCAATATGGGCAAACTCGTGGGCCCGCGGCTGTTCGTCTCCGGGGGCGGACTCCGCAGCTACAAGAATCAACCCGGCGTCACGGATCCACTTGCGGAAGCAGTCAAGATGACCAACACGCGGATCGACGAAGGAGCGGATTGGATCAAGATTTTCGCTTCAGTCGGTGGATTCGAAAACGTCAAGATGGATCAGACCGTCAGCTACGAGGAAATCAAAGCGATCGTCGACACCGCACATGCGCGGAAGGTTAAGGTCGCATGTCATTCCTACGGTCCGGATGGCGCGCGCGACATCGTTCGTGCAGGCTGTGACACGCTGGAACACGCAACGGATATGGACGACGCGACGATTGCCCAGATGGTCCAAAAGAAGATCTGGTACGTCCCGACCATCGATCACAATCAGTACTATTACGAAAACGCGGACGACGTTTATAAGTTCGCGCCGGGTTCCAAGGAGAATCTTCAGGACTACATCCAGCGCAACTTCGCCACCGCTACGAAGGCATTCAAAGCCGGCGCGCGGTTGTTGGTGGGGTCGGATGCGGTTTACAACGGATTCGGTCTGAACATGCGGGAACTGACGTGGTTCGTGAAGATGGGCATGACCAACGAACAAGCCTTGAAGACCGCAACGACCGATCAGGCGGAGATGCTCGGAATGGAAACCAGTCTGGGCCACGTCGCGCCGGGATTCTTCGCGGACATCGTCGCGGTTGAAGGCGATCCGCTGGCGGACATCAACGTCGTTCTTAAGAATGTTCGCTGGGTAATGAAAGGCGGCGACGTGGTAGTGGATAAGACCCGCGTCACACGATCCAACTGAAGCATTCAGCACGAAGCCCGTCGCTGCGCTCCGGGCTCTGTACTTGTGGGTTTACACCACGATTGCCAGAACCCGGAGCGCAGCGACGGGCTTCGTGCCACTACTTGATTTTTGCGATTCTCCCCTTCGTCGGAAACTTCGAAAAGATCAGCATATCGTGACCGGGCAGCACGCGTGACTTGTCTCCCGCGAGTTTGATCATGCGGTCGAAAGCGGCAACGTTTGCAAATCGATCCGTCACGTCGAACGTTGCGATAGGCGCCTTCGTGTCGATGTTCCGGTACAGATAAACGTTGTCCGAGGCCAGGACGTAAGTCGGATTGCCGTCGATCTTGATGTACTGCGACGCGTAGGTGTGGCGCGCTCCGGTGTAAACGTGGATTCCGGGCAGGATCTCGCGATCGTCGCCGTCAATCAGGGATACCTTCCCGCACTCCGGCCGGAGCGGTGGCGCCGGCGCTGCGGCTGCTCCCGCGGCATTTCCGCGCCCCCCGCCGCCTCCGGCGTTCGGGTTCGGCGGCGCACATGAAACGTTACGCCTCAATAACTCCATCAGGTCTTCCAATTCACCGCCGCGCTTGCCCCCCGGCTGATATGCGGGCCCCATGTAGTACTGATATTCGTCCTTCTGAATCCAGATCGCGGCTTTGGGAAAGAGATCGATGCCACCCATATGGTCCCAGTGAATGTGACTGACGATGAGGTCCGTGACCTGATCGGGTTCCACACCGGCCAGTTTCACAGCTTCGTCGGGACGAACAAAATCGACTGTGCCGAACCGATCGAATCCCGGCGTTTGACGGTGATAGCCGGTATCAAAGAGGATCGTCCTTCCGCCCCCTCGAATCAGCCACACGATCGTCGCAATATCAAGCTTCTCATTTGGATCGGCGCCTACCACGAGGCCGGAAGTGCGAAACTGCGGAATGGTGCCGAACCGGATTGCCTGAATCGTGTACTCCGGCGTCGAGGCTGCGGCCGGAGCCGCAGCCTGAAACGACGGAAACAGAGCTAAAAGAACTGCCAGTAGTGTTGCCATGATCTTTACCTAACGTTAAGTAGCCCCGGGGAATCGCACCCCGAGGCTCTCCCAGAACCGTACGTGAGAGTCTCCCCTCATACGGCTCCTATGGTGAAAACCCCGCGCTGTCGAGCCCACAACACGAGCAGAGTGGGCTCGCGGTGAATAACCCGCAGCAGCCATGCCCAAGCTCGAGTGCGGTGATTGCGCAGCTTCTTGTATTTGCGGGTAGCCCAGCG
>CAZPBY010000022.1:49264-94647 GCA_964584785.1 uncultured Solibacteraceae bacterium | reverse complement strand
CCCCGGCCAGCCCCGGGAAGCCCAGCAGGAACGGCTGCGGGTGCTTCAGCGGGGCGGGCCCGGCCTTTTGGATGTCGACGTGCTGGATCTGAATGTTGTGAGCTCGCCGGAGAGCAAATTTCAGCATTCCCGCGCCGACGGTATGATTCGTCAGCCGGTCGATCAGGATGAAGCCGCCGGTGTCGCGGTTTTCATCGTACGGATCAAAGCAGATCGGCTGATCCAATTCGAGCTCGCAGACTCCGATTTCATTCAGTTCGAGTTTCTCGGCGGCGACGTGTTCGAGCGTGTTGACGTTGACCTGATATTTTATGGGCGCAATCGTCGCGGTAACCGTTTTCGACCCGGTTTTCATCAGGTACGCGCGTCCACGCAGCAGCGGCTGATCGCTCATCCAAACGATGGTGGCTTCGAATTGGGCGGCCACCTCCGCCGGAGAGGTTGCAATGGAAATCAGGTCTCCTCTCGAGATGTCCACTTCCTCGTCGAGTGCGAGAGTAACCGATTGTCCCGTCACGCCCTGCGCGAGGTCGCCGTCGAAGGTAACCACTCGGGCGATATTCGTTTCCTTTCCTGAAGGCTGAATACGAACTCGATCTCCCGGCTTGACGACTCCGCTGACAATCGTTCCGCTGAAACCGCGAAAGTCCATCGATGGCCGGTTCACCCATTGCACGGGAAAACGAAACGGCAGTTTCTGCAACCGGTCTTCATCGATCTCGACCGTTTCCAGCCAGCCCAGCAGCGTTGCGCCCCGATGCCAGGGCATGTTCGCGCTCGGTGTCAGAATGTTGTCGCCTTTCAAAGCCGACATGGGAATGCACGTAATATGGGATAGCCCGATGCGCTTCGCGAACTCACGGTACTCGGCCTCGATCTGCCGGTATCGGGTTTCGGAGTAATCGACGAGATCCATCTTATTGATCGCAAGCGCAACCTGCCGGATCCCGATCAAAGAAACCAGGTAGCTGTGACGCCGGGTCTGCGTCAGCACTCCGTTCCGTGCATCAATAAGGATGACGGCCGCATCCGCGGTCGACGCGCCGGTGACCATATTGCGCGTGTACTGCTCGTGACCGGGAGTGTCGGCGACGATGAATTTGCGCCGGTCGGTGGAAAAGAAACGGTAAGCAACGTCGATGGTGATTCCCTGTTCGCGTTCAGCCGCAAGCCCATCGACCAGAAGAGCGAAGTCGAGATCATCCCCTTGTGTGCCAAACTTCTTGGAATCGCCGGCCAGAGCGGTGAGTTGATCGTCGAAGAGCACCTTCGATTCATAAAGGAGACGGCCGATGAGCGTGCTTTTACCGTCGTCAACGCTGCCGCATGTGATGAAACGCAGTAACGTCTTGTATTCGTGCGACTTGAGGTAACCTTCGATATCCGCCGCAATTAAATCTGAAACTTCCGGCATTCATCCACCCGCGATGCTAAGACATTCGTTAAATGTCTCATAAAATATCCATGCGACATTAACTAAAACATTTTCTCTTGTCAACGCGATTGTTGGATCGGAATCGGGCACGAGTGAAATGTGCCCTAAACGGAAAAGAGCCCGCCTGGCATCTGCCAAGCGGGCTTTCTTCCGACTGACAATCTATAAGACGATGTCCGTAAGTGTCAGAGCGTCAGCGTTATTTACTGCCGAGCTCTCCGTTTCGCAACGGCGACGCCCACAAGACCCGTGCCGAGCAGAACAAGGGAAATCGGCTCAGGGCTGGGAACCTGTGTACCCGGACGGAATGCCCACTCTTCAAATCCATCGTTCGTTCCGAAAGTTCCGGTCGGAGTTCCGAACTGGCTGAACAGGGTCAGGTAAGACGTCGGCGCAAACGCGCTGAAAAGCGAGTCTTTCACGTAGAAGAGCATGTCGCCGGAACCGCTGCCGTTATTCAGTGAATAATCCATCTGAATCACATCGACGTTAGCACCATTACCCGACATACGGAAGACCTGTGTCGCACCAGGGAAGCTCAGTGTGGCAGCCTGGTTGACGCCAGCGTCGTTCTGTGTCAGGTTCGTCGGAGCCGGAGCGTTGCTGACGAAGAGTTGAACCTGGTTCAAAGACAGCTTCGGGTTGACGCTGGTCTGGTTGATGTCCAGGAAAAACTCACGATACACCACGCCGCCGATGGTTACTTTCGGGACGTTTTGAATCGTGACTGAACGGGTCCACTTGCCCGCGATGTCCTGACTCGGGCAGTCGTTGGAATTCGGGCAATCCGTGTTGTATCCCTGCTCGGTGGTGGCTTGGTTGCCCGGGTTATTGACTCGCAGGAACGGATCAATGTAGCCCGTGCCCGTGGGCTGCGCAGCCGACCACACGGCCAAATAGGTGCCGCCCAGATCTGCTGTTGCGCTTCCACTGCCCTTGTTTGTCAAATCGATTGTCTCAGCGAACGCAGTCACTGACATGAACATCAGAACGACGGTCGCCATAATCAGAAGTTTTTTCATTTTGCCTCGTCCTTTCTTAAGCTAATCCGCGCTTAAGAAAAGCAAGAGGCCTACCAAACCGTTCCGCCGGTCGACACTCTCTGTTATTTGATTGATTAGAAAAAAGATATTTGGCCTAACAGAAACCGCGCTTCGCATGAAGGCTCACCGTGCGAATTCGACAACTGTAATCGTTTCAGACGACCGCAGCTTACAGCGAAGCAAACCATTTGTTTTTGAGTAAGATACGTAGGACAGAACGGTTGTAAAGAAAGCTGACGTTTTACGGTTCGCGCCGGCTGCGAAGCACCGGACCAAACCGTACTCGAGCAAAGCGGGTTGGGCGGCTGGTAGTTCCACCAAGTCGTCTCTCGGGTATCGTGAGCGTTAAACCTGATTCTGGTTGACGAGGCTCTTATGGCTTTTTCCCCAGTTCCGCCAGCGCGGCCTGGGCCTCGTTCTTGTAGTTGAACGGAAACTGGCTGTTTAAGGATTTCTTCAGCGCAACCTCAGCTTCCCGAGGCTGCTTCGTGTCTTTGTAAATCACGCCGAGATGATACTGGTAAATCGGATTCAGTGGCTGCTTCGACACAGCAAACTGCAGCTGATCTCGAGCCAGAATGTTTTGTCCAAGCTTGTGCTGAATCCATCCCAGCGTATCCGCCGCTGCCGGATCGTTAGGACTGGTCCGCCGGGCAGTCTGTGCCCACTTCAGCGCCACTTCCATGTTTCCGCCCTCGTCCGAAAGAATGTTCGCAAGGTTGTTTGCCGAAACAAATCTGTTGGGATTGATATTCAGCGCCCGCTCGTAATTTTGTTTCGCGGCGGCGGTGTCCCCTTTGGCCGCAAAAATCAATCCCTTCATTTCGTGAGCGCTCGCGTTGTTTGGGCCGTCTTTCAATAATTCGTCCACCTGCTGAAGGGCATCATCTAAGCGGCCCGTCTGAATGTATTGAGCGACCAGATAGCCACGACTGCTCGATTGCTTCGAATCCACCTGCAAAGCCTTTTTGTAAGCGTTTATGGCATCTTCGGGCTGCCTCATTTGCTGGTAAACCAATCCCAGCAATTCGTAATGGGGGGCTTTTTTTCTTTCGTCCGGAACGGTGTTGATAATCTGTATGGCCCGATCCGGATGTTTCTGGCCGAGATAAAAAATACTCAGGGCCTGAAGGGCTTGAGGCGACTCGGGCTGAAGGGAAAGAGCCCGCAGCAGGCTCTTCTCCGCTTCCGCTTGCTGGTTGCGCGTTTCGTAGTAGAGTCCCATCCGCATGTGAACCGCGAAATTATCCGGCTGTTCTTTGGCAAGAGCGGTCAGCTCTTTTTCCGCCTCCGGATAACGTTGGTCCATGGTATCCAGCGCGGACTTCAATAGCCTGGCGGGTACAAATGACGGCTGAGCGTCCAGGACGCGGCGAACTTCCGCACGAGCATCGGCAGTCTGGCCTTTGTTCATGAACAACTCTGCCAACGCCTGACGAGCGGGAATATAGTTTTGGTTTTTTTCCAACGCTTTCTGATAGTGGTCCTGAGCGAGGTCGAGATTGCCACGGAGGTCCGCGATGCGTCCGAGGAGGTATTGCGGCGCCGGAAGCGGGCTGCTAACCACCGGTTCTTTGCTAAGGGTTGCCTCTGCGGTCTCGTACTCGCCCGTGAAGAACTGCCACTCACCGAGCAATATCTGGCCGTATGGACTTTTCGGATCCGCCTTGAGTATTTCATCGACTTCCACCTTGGCCTTCGCCGGCTGAGACGGCATCAAGTTATCCGCAAGGTTGGTCGCCACAACAACGTCTTTCGGAAACTTCTGTTTGAGATCCAGGAGCAGCTTCGTCACGTCCGCCGCGCGATTCTGGCTCGCGTAAAGACTAGCCAACGTGAGCGACGGCGACGGATCCTGAGGATTCTTGTTTTGGGCTTCGAGGAGGATTTTTTCCGACAACTCCGGCCGGCGGGTTTGAAAGTAAAACGATGCAGCTTGTAAATACGTTCCCCGGTCCGTCGGATCGAGGTTAAACGCCTCCTGGAACATGCTATCCGCACTGCCGAGTTTCCCGGTGACTCGGTAAAGATTCGCCAGCGAGATTAGAACGTTGCGATTCTTGGGATCCATCTGCCGTGCTTTCAGAAGAGTCGCCTCCGCCTGCGGAAAATTCTTTTCAACGGCTTGCGTGGCGCTGATTCCCACGAGAATGCCGGAGTTCTGGGGATCCAACTTCAATGCCTGTTCAAACAGATCGACGGAGGCCTGGTGATCTTCTAGACCGGCCAACGCATTCGCTTTCAAAATAAGCGCCGAGACGTTTTGCGGAGACTTCGCGAGAAGCTTGTCGGCGATGTCCTCGCTCATCTTGAAGAATTTCGAATCGACTTTTCCACCGGTCAGGTAAATGCGTCCGAGCAGCAGATTGGCTTGTTCGTCGTCCGACGACTCTTCAAGGATCGTCGTCAGCTGCTTCACCGCCGCATTCAGATTCATCTGCTTCACGTAACATTCGGCCAGGAGGTATCGCGCCTCATGGTCCTTCGGGTCCTTCTGCACCGCGTTTAGAAACTGAATCGTGGCTTCCGGGTATTGCTTCGCCTCGAAATACTGTTTCCCGCTCTTGACATAGCCCTGAGCGGTCTGTGGCGAAGATCTCCAGATGGAGTACCCGAGAACGCCCCCGATCACGATGGTTCCAATCAGAAGGGCAGGAAAAATGATTTTCTTCATGGCTTGATGTCTCCAGTGTTTCCGCAGAATGACCCCATATTCGCCGCCTAGATTCACGAAGTGGGGTGGTCAGGTGAGTGCTCCGCAAAGGCTCCGACTCCGCCGCGCCCGCGAATCCATATGCGGCGGCATTATGATGCAACTCCGAAATGTCGTCCACTTTAAATGTTCTCTTAAATGTTCCCACAGGAGCATTCAGAAATATCCCTCTTGCTTCTTTTTCTCCATCGATGCCGCTGAATCGAAGTCGATGACGCGGCCCTGGCGTTCGGACGTCCGCGCCAGAAGCATTTCCTGAATGATCTTGGGCAAGGTGTCGGCGCTCGAGGGGACCGCGCCGGTTAGCGGGTAACAGCCGAGCGTCCGAAAACGCACCCTCCGTTGCTCGGGTACTTCGCGATCGTGAAGCTGCATCCGATCGTCATCAACCATGATCAGCGCGCCGTCCCGTTCGACAACCGGACGCATTTCCGCGAAGTACAAGGGCACAACCGGAATGTTCTCGAGATAGATATATTGCCAAACATCCAGCTCGGTCCAGTTCGACAGAGGAAAAATGCGCATGGACTCACCGCGCCGAATCCGCATGTTGTACAGCTTCCACAGCTCCGGACGCTGATTCTTCGGATCCCAGCGATGCTGCGCCGACCGGAACGAAAAGATCCTCTCTTTGGCTCTCGACTTTTCTTCATCGCGACGGGCGCCGCCGAACGCCGCGTCGAACTTGTACTTGTCCAACGCCTGTTTCAAGGACTGCGTCTTCATGATGTCGGTATGGATGGCGGAACCGTGAACGAAGGGATTGATCCCCATTGCCAACCCTTCCTGATTGACATGAACGATGAGCCGGACTCCGGCTTCCTTCACCATCCGTTCTCGAAATGCATACATGTCGCGAAACTTCCAGGTGGTGTCCACATGCAAAAGGGGAAACGGCGGCGGCGCTGGATAGAAAGCCTTTCTGGCGACGTGCAACATGACGGAGCTGTCTTTTCCGATGGAATAAAGCATCACCGGATTGGTGGCTTCGGCAACGACTTCGCGCATGATGTGAATGCTCTCGGCCTCAAGCCGCCGAAGGTGCGTCAGCGACGCAAGTTTGGCTGCCCCATTTTTCGCGGCAGGCTCCGGCGCCGTTAAATGTTTAATGTCCTGAATCCGCGCCTCCGAAACAGGCGTTTCTGCGTTTTTCCGGACACCTCTTCCGCGAGGAGCGACCGGCACAGCCGCCCATCCTCCTTCTCGATACGCCTTCACCGCGGCAATAACCGTCGGCTGGCTTAAACCCGTCTTTGTTGCCGCTTCTGCGACGCCGGCACCAGAAAGCCTCAACTTGACGGCATTTATCCGCCGTTCGTTCAGCGCCTCCACCGTAATATTTCGACCGTCATTTTCATTACTCATAAAATATCCAATAAAATGTCTTTACACATTAACTAAAACGTTTTATGTTGTCAACGCGATTTGCGATTGAGTTTTATGTTTTATGCGATTTGACAGCCTTCTCGAAGACGTGATTGAAATTGCCCACGAAGCAGGAAAAGCCATCCTGGAAGTGTACCGAACGCCATTCGACACGCAAACGAAGAGCGACGCCTCCCCGGTCACCCTCGCCGACGAAAAAGCGGAACGTTTGATCCTCGAGCGCTTGGGATCCCTGACGCCACATATCCCGATCGTTTCGGAGGAGGCGGCAGCCGCCGGGTACATCCCGGAAGTGGACAGGCAATTCTGGCTCGTCGATCCGTTGGACGGGACAAAGGAGTTCATCAGCCGGAACGGCGAGTTCACAGTCAACATCGCGCTCATCGAAGACCGGCGGCCCACTCTTGGTGTGGTGCTGGCTCCTGCGCTGAATCGGTTGTTCGCCGGCGCCATCGGAACAGCACCTTTCATTGAAGAACACTCCTTGCGGCGTACGATCGCCTGTCGAACCGTTCCGGCGGAAGGCTTGACCGTCGTCGCTTCCCGTTCGCATGCCGATCCCGCCGCTCTGGGATCGTTTCTCGCAAACCGTCGTATCGCATCGTACGCCAGTGTGGGTTCGTCGCTGAAGTTTTGTCTGGTCGCTACGGGTGAGGCCGACATCTACCCGCGTTTAGGGCGGACGATGGAATGGGACATTGCTGCGGGACACGCTGTCCTGGCGGCGGCAGGAGGCCGTGTCTCGCTGTTGAACGGCGACGACATGACTTACGGCAAACCGGGTTTTGCCAATCCCCACTTCATCGCAGTGGGGCTAACAGGGAGTTAGGCTCATGGAATACGGATTCGCTGTTTTGGTCATCACCACATTCGTGGCGGCGTTCGTCAACGGCGCGTTGGGATACGGTTTCTCGTCGATCACGGTGCCGATCGCGCTGTTGTTTTTCGCGAATCGAGTTCTAAACCCCGCGCTGGTTCTGATCGAGGTTTTCGTCAATATCTACGCGCTCATCATCAACCGCGCCAGCGTCCCCCGCATCTGGAAACGCGTCTATCCGATCGTCCTCGGTTTGTTGCCGGGTGTCATCGTCGGCAGTTACCTGGTGGCTTCAATCCATCCGGGGTGGATGAAGTTCGTGACGTATTCGGTGTTACTTCCACTACTCCTGCTGCAGGCGTCCGGCGTTCGCAAACCGATCCGTTCCGAGAAACTTGTCGGCGTGCCGTTCGGAACGGGACTTGGATTTCTCTATTCCATAACGACGATATCCGGTCCGCCGATAGCGCTCCTGCTCAACAATCAGGGTCTCGTCAAATCGGAGTTTCGAGCGGGCCTCGCCATCGTGCGAGTCGCCGAATCGTTGTTGACGGCCATTGCGTATTACAACCTCGGTCTCTTTACCGCGCAGAGTTTCAGCCTGGTCGGCTACATTGTGCCGGGTCTGCTCATCGGCATACCTTTGGGGGCATACCTCATTCGCAACGTCGACGCGGATGTTTTCCGGCGCGTTTGTATCAGCTTCGATATCGCGATCGTCGGTTTCGGCCTCTCCCGCGTGCTCCTGGATCTGAAACTCGAACAAGGCCTCGCGGCATACAGCCCATTGTTGATCGCCACGTTCGTCGATAGTTTTCTGCTCTATTCGTTTTTTAAGAAACGGCATCGGCCGGCACCCGCCATGGCCCCGGCATGCCTGCTTGCTACTCCAATGCAGAAGCCGTTATTGAAAATGGACACCGCTCTGGAGAATCCGCGCTCGAAGTAAAGTCCGGCTTGCACGGAGGCAAGCGCATGATGCGTCACTGTATTTTTGTCTTCACAGTCACATTTGTTTTCGTCCTCGGTATAACGCAGGTGTTCGCGCAAACAGGAAGCAGCGTGATCACGGGCGCCGTCACCGATCCTACCGGACTCGCGATTCCAGGCGTTTCGATCACGTTCATCAATCAGCAAACAGGAGCCAGGGTCGACACACTGACGAACGATGTTGGATCCTATCGAAGCCCGTCGCTCTCGGCAGGCTCCTACGTGGTTGAAGCAGAACTGCCGGGGTTCAGCAAACTCACACGCGGCTCTTTGACGCTTCAGGTCAGCCAGACGATTGCGGTCGATCTGCAATTGCAGCTTGGACAGGTCAGCGAGACCGTGAGCGTTACGGAATCGGTGCCGCTCACAGACTCCCAATCATCCATGGTGTCTCAGGTCGTGGATCAGCAGATGGTCACGGCGCTGCCACTGCCTAACCGAGCGGCTTCATCGCTGGCGACCCTGTCACCCGGTGTGGTGATGATCGACACGGGCGCAGGAACCGCGGAGAACTATCCTTTGTTCTCGATCGCAGGAGGCCGCGCTCGAAACCAGAACTTTATTTTGGACGGCGGCAGCGTCAACAATGCTGTTGGATTGACGCGGCCGTCGCAGATGGTGACTCTTCCCGTCGACGCCATGCAGGAATTCCGCGTCGTCGCCAACAACTACCCGGCGGAGTACGGTCACTCCACCGGCGGCGTCGTCACCATGTCCACACGCTCGGGCACCAACCAGTATCACGGCAGCCTGTTCGAGTCCTTGCAAAATGACGCGCTCAATGCTCGCAACTTCTTTGCAACGAAACGAACACCGGTCCGGCTCAACCAGTACGGAGGCACGTTCGGCGGTCCGATCCGGAAAGATAAAACACATTTTTTCGCTACCTGGGAGGAGACCCGGCAACTCATCAGTTTCGATCTGACCTCCACAGTTCCGACATTGCAGGAAAGACGAGGAGACTTTTCAGATCTGCGCGACGCCAACGGAAACCTGATCCGGATCTATGATCCGGCAACAGGTTCGACCGCCGAAACACGCAATACGTTTCCAGGAAACATTATTCCGGCCGGCCGCATCGACCCCGTCGCACGGGCCGCCATCAATTACTTTCCGTTGCCGAATCGGGCGGGAACACCCACGAACGCGAACAACTACGCGGGCAGCAGCGCGAACAAACTGCACCGGGACATTGTGCTGGGGCGATTGGATCATCAATTAAACGCTTCCAATCTCATTACCGCAAGGTACTACATCAACGGAGCCAGCACCGTGAGCCCCGGAACCTACGGAATCCCGGCGGCGGACCCGTTAGCGGATTCAACGGAGGTTCGGGTCCAAAGCATCATGGGTACGTACTCACACATCTTCAGTTCCAGCTTGACCAATCAGTTCAGGTATTCGTACCTGCGCCGGAAATTCATCGACTCGCGAGCGGCGCTTGGCAGCAATCTGGCGGAGCAGATCGGTCTGACGGGGGTCAGCAACACCGCATTCCCTTCCTTCACAATCCCCGGATTCGGAGTTCCTGCGGGAACGGTTTCGGGCAACATTACCATCCCAGGCACCGGGGCCGCGTTAGGTAACCCGGTTTCGATCAGCCGTGTTCAAACGCCGATTGTGGATGGGCAGTTGTTGAACGGCATCTCGTGGTATCGAGGCAAACACGCTTTGAGTTTCGGCGGTGAATATCGGATGGGCGCGAACGATGAACGGCGCGATCGTGGATCCTCGGGAAACTTTACGATGAGTCCGCTGATCACAAGCTTGCCGGGTTCTTCGGGAACGAGCGGGAACGCTCTGGCCAGTTTTATTCTCGGAGAGGTGAATGCAGCAAGCCGTCAGGTCTCGGATCAAATTCGCTCACGCGCTTCTTATCTAGGTTTTTACCTGCAGGATGACTGGCGCGCTTCGGATCGCCTGACGGTAAACGCCGGCATTCGATGGGAGACGGAGTTTCCGCGATATGTCATCGGCAACAACATGAACTCGTTCGATCCGCTTGCCGTCAATCCCGTCTCGGAAACGCCGGGCGTCGTCACATTCGCCGGCGTGAACGGCACACCGGTCCGGGCTTTCAAGACCGACATCAACAATTTCGGGCCCCGATTGGGATTCGCTTACCGCGTGCCCGGCAATCGTGAAACTGTTATTCGCGGCGGCGCGGGCATTTTCTATTCGACCACGGTCAGCAATAGTGTTGGAGACCTCGCGGCTTCCGGGTTTTCGACGTCCGCAACTTTTTCGGCTGCCCAGGCGGAAACGCAAAGCGTGTTTCTTTTGAGAGATGGTTTTCCAGCCATAACCCGGCAAGCCCTCACACCCGGTTTCGGCGCCGTGCCGCTCGGCGAGAAACCGAACACGTCCATCGGATTCTTCAAACCGGATCAGGTCTCACCGTTGTCTTATCAATATAACGTCGGCGTACAGCGTGAGGTCGCGGCCGGCGTGCTGGTGGAAGCGGGTTACATGGGCAATGTCAGC
Source organism: uncultured Solibacteraceae bacterium (assembly GCA_964584785.1). Classification (GTDB taxonomy): domain Bacteria; phylum Acidobacteriota; class Terriglobia; order 20CM-2-55-15; family 20CM-2-55-15; genus JAHFTY01. The sequence continues at coordinate 83,779 of CAZPBY010000022.1, read as the reverse complement.
CATCACCTGACCGCGAATGATTTCACGCTGAATCAGGTTGCGCCGGAGCTCATGGGCACGAATGCCAACCCGCAGCTGTTGCGGCCATTTCCTCAATTCAACAACGTCAGCTGGATCAACCCCTCCATCGGCAATTCAACCTACCACGCAGGGTTCGTTCGCGCGGAAAAACGGATGAGCGGTGGGCTGTCCTATCTGGTTCATTACACGTTTTCCAAGTTTATCGACGACGTCGAAGGGGCGAGCGAATTCGGCTCAACCGGCAGCTACATGGACGCTTACCATCGCAACCTCGATAAAGGCTTGAGCGGCAGCGACGTGCCCCATCGTTTCCTCGGCGAATTCCTGTATGAAATCCCGGAGATCAAAAATGCCTTCATCAACCGCGTCCTGGGCGGTTGGAGGCTGGGTATCATGGAAACGGCTGAATCGGGGCCAACTTTCACCGTGATCGCCGCCGCCGACACGACGGCCGCGTTTCCAGCCGGACCCGTTCGCCCAAATCTTCTTCACGCGGCAGCCTTTCCAAACAATCAACGCGCGATCGCTCGTTGGTTCGACGTTTCGGCATTCGCCAGTCCAGCGCCCTTTACATTCGGAAATTCGCCCCGCTCGGTCCTGCGCGGAGCTGCGCTGGTCATGACGGACGCAACCGTCGAAAAGGCTCTTGTGAATACCGAAAGCCTGAAGTTCGAGCTGCGCGGCGAGTTCTATAACCTGCTCAACCACACGAACTTCAACATTCCGGGATTCACCCTCAGCGCCCCCGATTTTGGCTCGGTGTCGAGCGCTCGTCCGCCACGCACACTGCAGCTCGCCGCCAGGCTCAGGTTTTAATTCCAAATATTGGCACTACGCTACACTTCGGTGTAGTGCCAATGCTGCTCAAAGTAGGACTCCATTCCCGTCTCCGTTTACGGAAAGTGCCTAATCTATATAATTGCCTGCGGAGGTTAGAACATGAAAAGGACGCCGAAGACTTGCCGGCGAACGGTTGGTGTGCTGATTTGCATATTCCTCACGCTGCATTTTGCCTTCAGTCCGCAGACGGTCGCGCAAGGCGGACTCACCATCACCGTCGTACAAGGCGATCGGGCGAAGAACGTTATCCAACAGATACCGGCAGAGCCGCTCAGCGTTCGAGTGGAGCAGGGCAACCGGCGGCCTGTGCAAGGCGCCGTCGTTGTGTTCACCGCGCCTTCGACCGGTCCCGGCGGCCAATTCGACAATGGGCCGACGGTCACGATAACAACCGACGCCAACGGTGTCGCCACCGCGGAAGGGTTTCACCCCAACGGTATTGCGGGTAACTATTCCATTCAGGTTCGAGCGCAGTATCAGAATCAGACGGCAATCGCCAGTATTCGCCAGTCGAACGTTGAATCCGCGAAAGGTCACAAAAAGCTGATTACCTTTCTGTTTATCGCGGGAGCTGCGGCAGGCGCGGCTTATGTCGCCAAAACCAACCGCGATAAGAATCCCAATCCATCCATAACCTTCGGTGACGGCGCGGTCGGCGCGCCCAAACCTTAAAACGTGTTCAAGGAATCACTAATGAAGTCATCACGATGTTTCGTCTTGACGGTGCTTGTGCTCATCGCCATGAACACAGGAACCAGCATGTCTTTTCAGCGCGAGCCGGTGGGCCCCACACTGGGATTCACACTGGATGCTGCAGGCTCCACGATCTGGCCGATTATCGGTATTCCCGGCGCCGCCGCTTTCGGCGACCGGGTTTCGTTGGAACGAACGATTCACGGCACAGTGATCTCTTCGCCCAAGAATTACGCCATCGGGATTAGCGACGACGATGGCACCCTTGTTGCGGTTTTATTGAACGGACAGAACGCCATAACGCCGATCCCCGGTGTCTCCGCCAATCCCGATGTGATTTCCATAAGTCCGACGGGTTCCGCCGCCGCGGTTTACAGTGCTTCGACTCAGACTATCGAAATCATTCGGTCGCTGCCTCAGTCGCCGGAGATTCTTCAGGAACTCGACGTTTCGGGCATTCCCGGTCGTGCAGTCAACATGACGCTGAGCGACGACGGAGCGATTGCCCTGGTGAACTTCAGCCTGGACGAAGACTCCGTCACCGAGTTGTGGATTGTGGATTCCTCCGGACCCCGCTCGTTCGGCACTCAAGGTTCGACGACTCCCGCCTTTTTCCCGAACCGTCATGACGCCATCATTGCCGATGATGCCACTCAAACCGCTTACATCGTCAGAAACGTCGACCAGGAGGCCTCTCGAGTGGGTGTTGTCTCGGTAGCTGACGGCCTTGAGGCACTGTCCAACGTTTCGGTGTCCGGCGATGGTGGCGCGGCAGTGATCGCGGATAACAAAACGGGAACGCTCGCGATCGTGAACGCGGAAACCCAGCAGGCGACGTTGATGAACTGTGGATGCAAGCTGACGGGACTGTACCGTCTGGCGCGAAACTCGTTTTTTCAGCTGACATCGTTCTCCGACGAACCTGTCAGCATCCTTGATGTGACACCCGGCGAGCCGCGAGTACTGATTATTCCGCCTTTGCCACCGGAGCGCAGAACACAACCATGAGAGATCAACGAACCACTTCACACGCTTACGCTCCCGTCATGATCAAGCTCTTGAGCGTCGTTGCGGCCATCGCGTTTTTTGTTACAGCGGCAACGGCACAAATTACGACTCCTCCATCTCTGCCGCCCGCCGAAGTGGGAGTCTTCTACTCACAGCAGCTGACCAGCACCGGTTCGTCATCCGCGTTATGGACAGTCCTCAACGGCAGCCTTCCTCCCGGGATATCGTTAACGATCGGCGGCTTTATGTCCGGAGTACCCGGCGCGCCAGGCACGTTCGACGCGCAGATCCAATTGGCGGACGGAGCCGCGAAGACAACTCAAACTTTCCGTTTGGTGGTCAATCCGGCGTTGGCAATTACGTCGTCTTCTCCGCTTCCCGACGCGTTATTGGCGGCTCCGTATTCCACGACGCTGACGGCGTCGGGCGGAGTTGCTCCCTACACGTGGTCGAGCCCGTCGACGCTGCCGGCCGGCCTCACTCTTTCGAGTTCAGGCGTGATTTCGGGAACGCCGTCGGGTGTCGGCACGTTTACGATCACGGCACAAGTAGAAGACAGCTATCAGAGCAAGCAGCAGATCAGCCGAACATTCTTGATCACTGTTGCATCGCGCCTGACCATCACGACAGTCACGGTACCTCATGCCATTCTGGGCGGCGGTTACAGCTTCTCGCTACAGGCAAGCGGAGGTACGGGTCCCTACACCTGGATCGTGTCCAGCGGTTCCATCCCAGGAGGCCTTGCTTTGAGTAATTCGGGCGTCATTTCCGGACAGCCTACAGCCACGAGCTCGCAGGATCTCGTCTTCACGGTTACGGATGCCAAAGGCGCGACGGCTGTGAAAAGCTTCAGCTTCGTCGTCGACCCCGCGATCTCATCGTTCTCGACTTCAGGCATTCCAGCAACGGTGCGGCCGGCGCAACAATTGGCGTTTGCGGTCCAATTGGCACAACCGCATCCGAGCCCGCTTACAGGAACTCTGAACCTTGCGTTCTCCTCGAAAGCGGAAGTGTTGTCGGATGATCCAATGACGCTGTTTTCCAACGGATCGCGGACGGTTACCTTCTCAATTCCAGCCAATACCACCACGGCCACGTTGACGTCATCGGTTTTGTTGATGACCGGAACGGTAGCGGGAACAGTCCGCTTCACAGCGAGTATCGACAATGGTCCCCAGAACCAGCCTGTCGGCACTTTCGATATTCAGGCATTGCCCCCGCAAATTTCAAATGTTGAAGTGGTCCGCACGGCAACAGGTGTGGACGTACTCCTCACTGGATATGCGCCGGCGCGCCGGGTCAGCAGCGCGGATTTCACATTCGACGTGAAGACCGGCAGCAAAACGCAACGCGTCACGCTGACCAGAAATGTCGACGCACTGTTTACGGCCTGGTTCGGCAATGTCGCATCGGTCGCGTACGGCAGCTCTTTTTCGTTCACACAGTCTTTCCTGGTTGGGTCCGGGACGATTCAATCGGTGACGGTCACACTCAAGAACGCGCAAGGCAGCACAACCTCGGCCGCGGTAGCGCCGAAGTAACAACGCTAAAAAACATTGGACGACGGGATGTGGCGTCACGAACCCGTGACGCCGCTTCATTTCCCGAACGTCTGCCAGTCCATGCGCACAAAAAACTGTTTACAAAAGCACATCGGTTTTCTGTAATGCGCGGCCGGGGAGGACGCCCATGCCATTTAATGTCGGAGACATTGTTCGGATTCAGAACACCAACGCTGTACGGCCCGCATTCGCGCGCGTTCAACAGGTACTATCTCGAACAGTCTGCATTCAGGATTTCCAGGAATACATTGTCGAATATATCAACTGCCGCTCGGAGAGATTCCGATACGGTTTGTGCAGGGAATTTGAGATGCGGTTAAGTTCTATGACCGACAGTCTGGAAGAGCGGCCGCTTCATTGACGTGGGCCGCGTCGCAAAATCCGTTCGATATCCTGCACCAATCCGGCCGCCGCAATTCTGTTGAAGGCGCGAGCTTTTTTCTCGAAGGACTTCCAGGCGGCAGCCACGGCTCGTTGGCACTTGAGTTCGACCTCCGCCATCAGCTTTTCGAATGAATCCGGAGTTCGCGCGACTGCCCGGAAAGATTCCGAAGTTTCAAACCACACGTAGTTGAAAAAATATAGCGCAAGAAAGCGTTTGACGAGCGACGCAGCGCCACGGCGAGCGATGAAACGGGTGACGCGTGATTTCACCTCGTCATAGTCGATGTCGATATCAAAGCCTGACGAATAATAGAGGACTTCCTGCAGGGATTTCGAGAGGAGCTTCCGCTCGATTCCGCCCCTACTTTCCAGGAAAAACTCCGCAACCTGTTCGATCGTGTCCTTCCCGTCCGTCACGTCCGCCGCCAGATGCTCCAAAGCCGGATCCTGATGGCCGCTCTTCAGCGAAATGAGCCACTCATTAAACTGCACAGCAGTCGCGCTGACGGCCGGCCCGGCCGGATCTTTCGCCCGCATGAGCAAAGCTAAATCCACTTTTACTGGGGAGAATGTGCGCGACGGTGAAATGGGGCCCCCGAGTTTTTACTAAATTTCAAATGAAACTGTTGATTGAAAGATGACCGCTATCTATCTTCTTGGCGATGCCGGATGAACGGGCTCGGTTCTTGTAAAGGATTCGACTTGCGACCTTGAAAGATTTCAAGGAGGCCATGATGGCTAAAGAACAGTGGTACACAATAAAAGTACGGATGGGATTCGCTTCCATTGTTGCTCGGAAGCTGCGCATGATGCACATGGACGTCCGTGTTCCCCGCCAGGCCATCGATCCTCAAGAACCTCACCAGAGAAACCTTCGCTCGACCCGATATCTGTATTGCCGCCTTGATCTTGAAAACCGTCGGAGCGTCATCACCGTGCCCGGAGTGCTCGATATTCTCAGCGCAGCGGATTTCAGCGACAGCGACAACCTCGACGTCATATGATTCATGTGCATGTCCACATGTCAACTAACTCTTTGAGTTTGACGTTGACAATTCAATATCGAAGTGGATAATGAACCGGTTCAGTTCGATGCGCGCTGAACAGCCCCCATTCCTGGGACTGTAAGTGCGGTAGCTTTTACTTCATATCCTGTATTTCCCAATCCGAATTCCATCAACAATTCTCCGCAAACCTTCAAATCCGTGGTGCATTTGCTTGTTGCATTGACGAGACCGGCAAGGAGGCCGAAATGATCAGGTCGCAAGGCAAGTATTTTTCAGAAGATGAAATGAATCGTATCATCCTGCTTTTGAGAGAAAGCGATTTGACTCTTACCGAGATTGCAGGCAGGATGCGCTGCAGCCGGAGCGCTGTGGCCGCGATAAATCGCAGGGTTCAGATTCGTGTTTACGCGGGACGGCGCAGTCAGTGGCAGGTGAACGATAATCGCCGGAACGCGATTGCCGAGGCAGGTGAACCCACTTCGTTGTCGTGACCACAAAATCGTTGACAGCGGATCATAAAACGTGGTTTCCTTGCGCAATTGAGGGACTGAACCGAGAGGTCAGCGCAACATGGAACTCACTCGGTCATAAATGGAGAAAGCATGATGCAATTAGCCGAAGAGGGCACGCTCTGGTACGCGCTCCACGTTAGATCTCGCTTCGAGAAAGTCGTTTCACGAAACCTTCGCGGTAAAGGATACGACGAATTTCTGCCTCTTTACCGGCGGTCGAGTCGTTGGTCTGACCGCATTAAGGAAATCGAACTTCCTCTGTTTCCGGGCTATGTTTTCTGCCGTTTCAATCCCCAGGACCGACTTCCCATTCTGACAATTCCGGGCGTCAACGCCGTGGTCGGAGTCGGCAAAAACCTCCTTCACGTCGAAGAATCCGAACTCGACGCCGTTCGAGCCGTACTCAAGTCCGGCAGCTTCTGCGAACCGTGGCCCTTCCTTGAAGTCGGTCAGCGTGTGCGCGTGGAGTACGGACCGCTTGCAGGAACCGAGGGGCTCGTCATCATGTTGAAGAACTCCTTCCGACTGGTGATCTCAGTCAACATGCTTCAAAGGTCTGTCGCCGTCGAAATCGATCGGGAATGTCTTAAACCCGTCGAAAGAACGAGCACCGTTGCTCCGAAGAAACTAAGAGAGCAAACGGTCAGAATCGACAGCGATACGTCTTGGGAAGCCCATTCGATTAAGCGTTAATTCCTGCCGGCTTTTTCGCAGGTTTCCGGGCTTACACAGCGACGAGAGTCTTTTCTGTGATCCGGCTGGAGCAGGAAGGACAACGTGCAGGTCGACGCATCAGGTACGTCGTGATGGTGGGATCGCAGCCCGTTAGCGCATCCAACAAATAATCCAGAGCAGTCGCCGCATTCTCGGCACAGTGTTCGCACGCACAGACATACTGCTCGACTTCCTCGAGAATGTTCTCATCCACAAGGACGATATCTAATTCTTCTAACTGAACGGGCCTCATCATCATAACGGCTAATAACATTGCAATTCGGCTACCAAAAGAATGATCGATAGAATTAGTGTGGTATGTAGGAGTTAGTCGGAAGGCACTATACCTGACTGTCTAAATTGTCGACACTGTTGTCGGGAAATTTGACAATTCTGTTAAAAGCGATGCGTATTTCCCGCAAAAATACATCGGGAAATACCTAGTGCACTTAACAATGATCGTTAGCGGCAGCGTTAGGGGCCGGCTTCAGCCGCTACCGATTCATCTGTCACAGTGCGTCCTAGTTTGGAGTTACTTCAAACTGCACATGGTTCGACGTCAGGTTTGCCCCATCGTCAACCACCCAGAGTTCGTGAACACCGTGAATCAACACCAACGTATCGATGTCGTGAGTGAATTCACCGCGGTCGTTCGTAAGGAGCGGCAGGACTGGATACTCCTCGCCGGTGGGCTTTCGAAGATGCGACATCACGTTGTGTTTGGGAGTGAATCCCGACCCCTGGATCATCACGTGTCCAGGGGTCGCAATTCGTGTAGGTGAGACGGTCACCTTCGGACCGCTCTGCGCGGCACCGCAAGCTGCCAGGAGCGAGACCGCGAAGAGCGTCTTCCAGCGACCGATCATTCTATTCTTAAGTCGCCCAGCTGTAACCTTGCGGACGGATCGGCAAGGTTCGAATGCGCACTCCCGTTGCCGCAAAGATCGCGTTGCAAATTGCCGGTGGCGCCGGAGGCAGTGACGGCTCTCCGAGGCCTGTCGGCGCATACTCGGTCTTCAGGAACTTCACTTCGACCGAGGCCGGCGCCTGATTCATGCGAGTCGGCTGATACTCGCTGAAATTGGTCTGAACGACGCGTCCTTTGTCGATGGTGATTTGCCATGCCATCAGATGGCTCATCCCTTCGACAAATCCTCCCTGAACCAGACTCGTCGCCTGACTCGTGTTCACGATTTGACTTCCGATATCAATCGCGCCCCACGCCTTATCCACTTTCAGCTTCTTGTCCGCGCCCACCGTCACCTGAACGACATAGGCAACATATCCCGAGTGAGCAAACTGGAACGCGACACCTTTCGCGGTGCCCTTGGGAAGCTTGTCGCGATTCTTCCAATCCGACATATCGCGCACCGCCTCGAGCACGCCGCGCGCCCGAGCGGCATTGAACGGAGCCCCGAAGGATGCCGCCGGATTGGGTGTGGGCAGAAGCTCTACCGGGCTGTTGAGTAAGTCGAGCCGGAACTGCAACGGATCCTTGCTGCCCGCCGCATAAGCGCATTCATCGATGAACGACTGCAACGCGAACGACACGCCGTTCGTGCTCGGCGCGCGCATGGCTCCAGTCGGGATGTTGAACGGAGCAATGGGATCGGTCCCGACCCTATAGTTCGCAACGAATCCACGCGGGAACTCGTTGGACGGAACCACGCCTGCGGCACTCGGAACATAGTTCCGGAACGCAACCATCTTCCCTGACGCATCGAATCCGGCTTTCAGGAAGTGATAGCCGGCCGGCCGATAATCATCGTGATGAATATCATCTTCACGCGTCCACAGCAGCTTCACGGCGACGCTGGGAAGTCCGGCCTTGGCTCTTTCGTCGGCCACGAGTCTCGCGATCTTGGAAACTTCAATGTCGTACTCGTTGTAAAGGCGCCGACCGAAACCGCCGCCCGCCCGGACGAGGTGGAAGGTGACATTCGTGGTCTCGACGCCCGCGGGAACTGCCGCGTTCTGCAGCCCCGGCGTCTGGCTCGGCGACCAGATTTCGATCTTGCCGTCCTTGTACCAGGCGGTTGAATTCATCGGCTCGAGAGGCGCATGGGACAACAGCGGGAAGTGATAATCGGCTTCGATCACCTTCGCGGCCGTCTTGAAGGCAGCCTCGACGTCGCCGATGTTTGCAGCCTGACCACCCCCTGTGGGAGCCTTGGATGCGCCGTCGGCGGACAGCTGTTTCGCCTGCGAAGCATATCCTTCGCTGCTCTGTGCTGCGACCGGGCCCTCATCCCAAACAACCTTCAGCGACTTCCGCGCATTCTGCGCGAGCCACCAGGTGTCGGCAACGATCGCGACGCCCGAATCCCAGCGCGGTCCGCCACCGCCACCGCGACCTGCGCCTTGCGCGGGCGGAGGAGGTGCGTCGACCACAAATGCGTGCTTGATGCCGGGCAGCTTCTTGATGTCGTCGACGTTCGCGCTGACAACCTTGCCGCCGAAGACCGGGCATTTCTCGTAAATCGCGAACAGCATGCCGGGCATATCCACGTCAATGCTGAATGAAGGCTTGCCCACGACGATAGCGGCATTGTCGACGCCCTTGATCGGCTTGCCCATGATCTTGAAATCTTTCGGATCCTTGAGCTTCACGTCCGTCAATGCGGGAGGCGTCATCGCTGTTGCTTTGGCGGCCAGCGACGCGTACGTCGCCGTACGCTTCGATTTGGCGTGAGTAACGATGCCGGATCCCGTCGTTAACTCGGCTTCCGGAACACTCCAGTTCGCCGCCGCGGCCTTGACCATCATGGCCCGAGCCGTCGCTCCGACGTTTCGCATCGGCATGTAGTTTTGCGGAGTGGCAGTGCTTCCACCCTCGTTCTGCCGAATGTTTGAAGCGCCCATGTCGTCCGCATATTTCTGGTTGAGGTCGCCTTGCTCGACTTTGATCTGCTTCCAGTCGACATCGAACTCGTCCGCAATGATCATCGGAAGCGCATTTCTCATGCCCTGTCCGGTTTCCGGATTCTTCGCGACGATCGTGAATGTATTGTCCGGATGAATCGTGATGTACGTGTTGGGATTGATCGGAGTCGGGGCCGTGGTTTGACCGCCACGCTGCGCCACCAACTCGGAGTCCGCGTAGAAACTGATCAGCATGCCACCGCCGGCAAGAGCAGTCACCTTGATAAAGGATCGACGATCGATTTGTTTCATGTTTTTCATGGCGCCCTCCTAAGCTTTCGTCCCGCCATTGGCGGCGAGATGAATGGCTTCGCGGATCCGCAGATAGGTTCCGCACCGGCACACGTTTCCACTCATGGCGCTGTCGATGTCGGCATCCGTTGGCTTCGGTTTCGCAGCCAGCAGAGCAGCCGCCGACATTAATTGTCCCGCCTGGCAATACCCGCACTGGGGTACGTCCACTTCGAGCCAGGCCTTCTGCAACGGATGTGTTCCGTTTTCGGAGAGGCCTTCGATTGTCTTGATTTCAGCCGACACCGTCGAAACCGGCGTCTGGCAGGCACGAACCGCCTTGCCGCCTATGATCACGGTGCATGCGCCGCACGCACCGATCCCGCACCCGAATTTTGTTCCCTTCAATTTCAAGACGTCCCGGAGTGCCCACAAAAGCGGCATATCACCCGGAACGTCCAGCGATTGCGATTTTCCATTCACCTTCAACGTATAGGCCATAGTCGACTCCTAGGAGGATTGGACCAAGATCGAGTAAGCACTGTGTTTAGCTGGGCAGATTATCACTCTTTGAGCGGCGGTGGGTAATCGAAAGACTCGGGGTATATCCATTTTTGCCCTAGTTCCCCTTCATCGATCTCGACGTGTTCCGGTGAATCATCACCGTCTCGAACCACTCGTCGACAACGTGGAATGCCTTCGCCCGCGTCGCGAAACGCAACATGTAATGCGTTTCGTCCGGCATCACGAAAACTTTGTACGGCGTGCCCTTCGCCCGCAGTGCATTCACCAAACCGATCGTCTGCGAGAACTCCACGTTCCGATCGTCGTCTCCGTGAATGAACAGCGTCGGCGATGTCCATTTGTCGATGTTGTACGCAGGAGACGATTGATACGCCAGGTTCTCCGGATCCAGCGACGTACTTCTCAATTGCACTCCGGCAAAGATAGCGCCCGCCTTGAAAATATCCGAATTGCGCGACAGGGCCTCGCCGGTGATCCAGCCGCCGTACGACAGGCCGTAGACGCCCAGCCGTTCGGAATCCACGTCTGGCCTGTTCTTCAGATACAACCCCGCCGCAAGCGCATCCCGATATTCCGACACACCGTTGGCGCCATATTCCCCAGGCCGGTTGTACGCAACGTCGGCTCGGAGCCGGGATTCGACACCGACACCGAAAACATCCGCGGCCACGTATCCTGCTCTGCGCGGAACACGACGCGATCGCCAACCCATTCGAAGTTGTTGAGCTGTGTGAACACGGTGTCGCGCGCGGAGTTGTGCCACATCTCCTTGCCTTCACCACTCGCGACATCGGCCACCCACAAACCTAGCGTGTAGCCGCCTTCGAACCTCGCATCAAGAAATCCGGCCGGAACCTTGTCGCGGGTGATCGTCCGCAGCGGGGTTGTCGCAAAATGGCCAAAGGGCAGTCCGGGGCGCCGCAGGAATGCGATGCGCTTGCCGTCCGGAGACCATACGGGACTTGTATCGCGATCGACGCTGGGAGCGATATACGTGATGCGACGGCTGTCGAGATCGTACACGGTGATGAAGGAATGCGTCGTCACCTGGCCTTGCGTCGGAAAGTATTGCCGCTGATCAAACCGCGCGCTCACGAAAGCGATTTTTCGGCTATCCGGCGACCATACCGGATCGGTGTTGACGCCGAGCGTCACAAAAAACGGCGGAGCATCGTCCACGACGGAAGCATCGCTGTTTCCGGGATCGACCGGCGCACGATGAATTTGGCCATCCTTTAAATAGAGGACCCATTTCCCATCCGGCGAGAGCACAATTTCGCTTCCGCCGCCACCGCCACCACCGCGTCCACCGCCGCCCGCCCCTCGTTCGCGAGGTTCGCTTCGCAAGCCGACCACACGCCACGGCGGCCGCAAACCGCTGGTACTTGCGGCCCAGACTTCACGTCGTCCGCCAGCAGGATCGCTCGCCTGATTCCCCGTTTGACCTTTGAAGTTCGCATTGTGACCCCGAATGAAGATCGCGACGGAACCGTCGTCCGAGAGCTGCACGGACTGGAGATCGACCGCGTCGTCTTCCATTGTCGCCGTGATGCGAACGCGTTTGAAATCGGGCGCCGATGCCGTATACACGTTTCGCATTCCGCGCTCATCTTCCAGCCAGGCGATCCGATCCGCATGCTTTGCACCGACCAACCCATACGGAAACGCCGGACTCATCACCTGTTCGATCGTGAAGCCCGCGTCGTGCGTCTGCGCTCGCGCGATCATTGCCGCACCGATCGCGACCATGACGATCATGCACACAAAACCCGATCGCAGTCTCTTGGACATGGTCCCCCCTTTTGCTGCTCGAAACTCAGGACGATAAGGGAAACAAGCGGGCTATGCAACAAATCCCCACTTCCCCGTGTATGACAAATGTATAACTTTTGTTAGCATGCAAGTGTGAGCAAAGAACGCTTGACCGTGACCGTTGATTCCGAATTGATCGAAGTCGCAAATAAGGCCGTCGCCGAAGGCCGGGCCGGATCGCTGAGCGGATGGGTGAATCTGGCATTGGCGGAGCGTGCCGCGAAAGAGCGCCGGCTTCGCGCCCTTGCGGACGCGGTAGCTCTGTACGAAGACGAATTCGGCGAAATTACAGCCGCAGAACTTGCCCTTCAGTCGAGAATGGACCGGAAGAATGCGACGGTGGTTCGCGCGCCCAGGCGGCGGAAACATAAATGATGCTCATCCTTGATGCGGGCGCCCTCATCGCTCTCGAAAAAAACGATCGCGGCATGTGGCGGCGATTGAAGTCCGCGATTCTTTTGCACGAGGTTCCCATTACCCACGGCGGCATCGTCGGCCAGGCATGGAGGGGCGGCGGGCCGCGTTCCGCTTTTCTAAGCAAGGCGCTTGCCGGCGTTGATGTCCGCCCCCTTGATGAAAATCTTGGCAAGCGTGCCGGCGAACTTCTTGCGCGAACACGCAAACGTGACGTCATCGATGCCGCCCTCGTTTTACTCGGCTCGGATGGCGATATCATCGTAACGACTGACGCTGACGATCTACGGCCACTGGCCCGCGCGGCTGACCGAATGATTGATCTGGTAGAAGTGTAGAGAAGCGGTTCTTCCCTGCCGATGCCGCCTCGGAGTTTTCACAGACGCGTCGTGCATCGCTGCACCGGCAATCATGACAGCCCCAATGGCCTCATCGAAGCGTCCCGACAGCGCACAAATGCCATATCGCCCGTGCAGATGCTGCGAGTTCGTGTTCAGGCGCCGCAACGAGGTGTTTGGCTGTCTCGCTTCAGCCATCACAACTGTTCGAGCTTTTTTTTCAGTTCTACTAAGGTCCGAAATCAAGAATCTTGCAGCGGGAATACGATGCTGGTTAGATGGTCCGCGCGATGCGGATGTTAATTCTCGCGCTTGGCACGCGCGGCGATCTCGAACTCTTCCTTCTGCTTGCTCGAACACTGCAGGATCGCGGCCACGATGTGCAGATGGTCACGTCGGGGTTTCATACCCGTCGAGTCGTTGACGGCGGGATCGAATGTTTTCCGGTCGGTTCGTCGTCGATCGAAAATCTAAATACCCTTCTGGCCGGTCTTGTCAGCGAAGCGGACTTGCGAACTCGGACGCGGAAGTACGTCGAAAGGTTTCTCCGGCGGGAACTCGCGGCTGCGCGGCAAACCCTGGAACATCTCACGGCAACGTCGGATTATTTTGTGAGCAATCTCAAAATCACAGTTTCGCGCAACGGGACGGTTCTCCCCACGGCGTTCGTCACTTATGATCCACCGGCATCGATCGACGAACTCGATCGTTACACGGTCGCGCTGCCGCGGGAGCGCATTCTCGAACTCGTCGCGTTTCCCAGGTCTCTTCTCGACCCCCAGCACCGCTGGCCGGCACGGTTTGTGTTCACGGGTTTCTGGCTGGCGCCTCAACAGGAACAGCGATTGCCCGACGCTGTTGAACATTTCGTTTCGGCCGGTTCGCCGCCCCTCGTGTTAACGACCGGTTCAATGCGAATGTTCGATGGTCCACGACTCGCCAGTGTGTTTATCGAAGCGGTCACGCAACTGGGTTTGCGAGGCATGCTGATCAACGCTTCGGGTGGGAACCCATCCCCTTCGATCCTTTATACCGGCGACCTCCCTTACGCGGCAATGTTTTCCCGCGCTGGAGCAGTCATACACCACGGCGGTGTCGGAACAACCGCCGAAGTCTTGCGCGCGGGCCGTCCTTCAATTGTGTTGCCGCAGATACTGGCGCAGAAACATATTGCGGACTTGCTCACCGCTGCCGGGGCTTGCGCAGGAGACTTCGATCCGGCAACGGTTTCAGCCGATACACTGGCGAAATCGATTCGCGAAGCGGTCGACAATGCTCGATTCGCCCAGGCTGCCGCCCAATTTCAGGCGGCGATCGCAAAAGAAAACGGGGTTGATTCCGGCGCTACCGCAATAGAGCGGCATTGGCGCACAATCACGACTGTATGAGTTCACGCGAACTCCCGCGCATCGTTTCGGCGGAAAATGACCTCCTGATTGACGCAACCGGTCACCGCTTGATCGACATGTTCTCCGCCAATGGCGCCGCCCTGCTTGGCCACGCGCATCCACGGATTGCCGCGGCGATCAAGACGCAACTGGACGCGGTCTGGTTGACGGGCGGGCTGCCGACACCGGCCTTTGATCGGGCCCGCGACGCCGTCGAACTCCTGTTCCCCGCAACGCACGGGCTCGCCGGCATCTACTCCACCGGAATGGAAGCCGCCGAATTTGCGATGCGACTCGCGCGGATCCACACCGGGCGATCGGACTTTGTGGGCTTCAGCGCATCGATGCACGGAAAATCGAGCGCGACGGCGGCGCTCAGCTGGGACAACGCGCCGCCATTGGCTCATATCCATCGGCTGCCGTCGCTGGCGCAGACTTCAGAGCGCGAAATCCTCGACCGGCTCGATCATTGCCTTGGCCAACATCGTGTCGCGGCGGTTTTCCTGGAACCGGTTCTTGGTACGGGCGGCGGACACGTTGCGTCATCGGACTTCTGCACCAGTGTTATCGCACTTTGTCGTGCGCGCGGTTCTCTGGTCGTGATGGATGAAATCCTCACCGGCTTCTTCCGCACTGGCCCGCTTTTTGTCCACAAGGCGTTGCCGGAACTTCCCGACGTGGTCCTGCTCGGTAAGGCAATCGCCAACGGTTTTCCGGCGGCGGCGGTTATTACGCGACGCGACGTTCCATGCACACCGTCAATGCTGCCGGGTTCTACTTTCGCCGGCAATCCAATAGCGGCTGCTGCCATCACCGCGACGCTCCACGAATTCTCGATGA
Organism: uncultured Solibacteraceae bacterium; assembly: GCA_964584785.1. Classification (GTDB taxonomy): domain Bacteria; phylum Acidobacteriota; class Terriglobia; order 20CM-2-55-15; family 20CM-2-55-15; genus JAHFTY01. The sequence goes on along the minus strand of CAZPBY010000022.1, from coordinate 68,568 downwards.
TGGAAGTTCCTTCCTTGATCGACGCAATCTCACGAGCGGTCCAGACGTCGCTCGGAGGAATTACAGGCGCGACGCTTCGAGGGGCCGGTGCACTGTGGATGATTGAACTCCCGTCATTCCAAAACGCGAGACGCTTGGCGGAAACGCTCTACGGCCGTGGAATTTTTGCCAGCTACACGGGAAGCTATCTTCGTCTGCTGCCGAGCGCCACGATTACCACCGAGCACCTGTCGCAGGCATGCCGGATCGTGCGGGATCTCCTGGTCGAGAAACATCATGGCTGAAGCGAGTCCGCCGAGCATTCTTGCTGTCCTTTCATCCGACTTCGGCGAACTCGCGAACGCCTTGTACCTGCTGGACGGGACCTGGGCCCGAGCCCATCTCCTGCTCCCGCCAAGGCTCTACGAACAGAACCGCGATGTCGCCCCTCACGATGTTTCGACCTACCGGCAAGCCGCTGATGTTCTGGCGGGACTGCGACAACGCACGCCAAAGCTTCTACTGCTGATGTCGGGATATCTGTTCGGCGTGAATGCACTGATGACTGTGAACGAGCTGGCAGAAATCGTCCGCGAATCACGGACCATGGGAATTCCGCTCGCGACGACGGATCCATTTCTTGGCGTGTTGTCCGGCGTTTCGGAAGAAACGTTCGTTCACCCACAAAGGGCTGCAATGGCGCGCCATTTTGCAGAGGTCGAGAAGCTTCTGCACGGCGTGACTCACCTGTACCTTTCTCCGATGCCAGCGAGCCCTTCTTCCGCAACCTTCTACAATTCGCGTCTGCTGCTTTCTCCGGAGAAGAAATCGATTCGACTCCACTGGCTTTTTGTACTTTCGCTCGAAGACTACATTGCGCAGTGCTCGGTGCTCGGCCGCTCCGTCTTTGATGAGATGCTTCTGCGTATGATGAGTGACACTATCGTGGAAGGACGACGTCCCGTGGTGCTGGCTCCACGCGTCGCAAATGAATCTCTCGCGGGCCGAATTCCTGAGGGCGGCACGCTACTGAATTTCTGCAATCGCGAGACGTTCCGCTCGTGGCAACTAACCGCCGAGCACGTCTTCTATTGGAATATCTTTTCGAACTCGGTTCTTGCGCGTGTCGCCAACGGCGGTCCGGTTTTTTTCCTGGATTCCGGCCACCTGGCGCGTTCGATCCCCTCAATGGTTTCCATCGCCATGCGAAGCTATTACGCGAACGCAACACTGCCGATGCTGGATCCTCGTGCGCGCCTCAGCGTCACCGAGCTCGCGCAACGTTCTCAAATTCAGCGCGAAACTTTCGCGCCGGCATTGGCGGGCTTTCGATTGTTACCTTCGCCGGACGAGATGATCTCTTCACTTCTTTCCAAGAAAGACCGATGATGCGCCTGCGAATTCAGATGGGCCGTCTTGTGCTGGATCCTTTCGATGCGAAAGGCACTCGCGAACTATATGCGGTGAGGTACCATCCGACGGTGCGCGAGTTCATGTCCAATTCGGCGTTGATTCCCTACCGATCGCACGTCGAATGGACCCGCACTAACCTGATTGGTTCCTTACAACTCTATCTGTGGCTGGTTCGCCCCAGCGACAGTGGACGAGCGATCGGGTTCACGCAGCTGAAGCTCAATGAGGCGCGCGATACCGCAGAGATCGGCGTGATGTTCCGCGAACCCGCCAGACATCAGGTGACCGCCGCGCTGTCGACGGCGGTTACGCTGACTCTGGCTTACACGAAGCTGGGGTGCCCATGGGTGACCAGCTATGTCATTCCTGCACATCAGCACGCGATCGACTTCAACGTCGCATGGGGCGCGTCGATCGTCGATTCGGACAAACCCGGCATGGTCCAACTGAAACTGCATCGCGATGTTTGTACTTCGAACGAAAACTACCGGCGCGTCATGTCGCGACTGTCCGATCGCCTGACCATCATCGACCTGGACCGCGTGCCGTGACCGCCTACTACGCCGCCGCCAACTTTCCATTTACACGCGTGCTTGAAGCCAATGTCGACAGGGTCCGGGCGGAAGCGGAGTTGATTTGCGACTTGATGGTGGACTGGCTCGAGGCCGATCTCCACGATGGCGGATGGCAGGTTTACGGACTGTACAATTTTCCGGCCGGCGAACTGCTGTCCGAGAATGCGGCACGTTGCCCGTTCACCACGTCGCTCATCGCGGAACACATCCCAACGCACGGCGCCGCGGGCTTTTCTCTGCTCAAACCACGTCGCAGAATTCGTCCGCATTGCGGATACAATGGCGATTTTCTGCGCTGTCATTTGCCTCTCCTCGTGCCCGAAGGCGATTGTGCGCTTCGCGTGGGATCTGAAATTCGTCTCTGGCAGCGCGGAAAATGCCTGGTGTTCGACGATCGGATCGAGCACGAGGCGTGGAACTTGACCGGCGAACCGAGGATCGTTCTGCTCGTCGATTTCGTCCCGGCTTGACCTTTATGACTGGAAAATCCATATGACCATCGATCCCATGCAAATGGCCACGGAGATTGTGCGCGAGCACTACGGCGTTCCGGCAACGATCAAGGCGATCACTGGCCTCAACGCATTTGTCCTCCGCCTTCGCTTCGACGACCGGCCGCCTCGCATTTTGAAGATGGCCAAAAGCAGCAGCGCTTCCTCTTTGCGCACGGAACTCGCAGTGATCGAAGTTCTGCGAACGGCGGGCATCCCTGTTGCGGATATCGAGTTCGTGGATTATGCCGCACCGCTGCCGTACGTGATCTTCCTGAGCGCCGGTGAAACCACGGTTATGGATCAACTGGCCGGCTCAGCCACGGCTGGGTCATTTGTGGAGGGAATGGCGTCCTGGCTTGCACGCATTCACGCGGTGTCGCCGCCCACCGAGATCCTTCCGAACAGTCCGGGAACGACTCTCGATGAGTTGCACCAGCTGGCCGACGCGATTGCCGGCGCCGGCATTCTGACGCAGGAGGAAGTTGGCTCGTTCAAGTGTTTGCCCATGCCCGATGTTGCGGGCACTTCCCTCTGCCACGGCGATTTTCACACCGTTCACTGTGTGGTGGATGCGGGACGAATCAGCGCCGTCGTCGATTGGGAAACGGCATGGATGGGGAATCCGTTCGTTGATCTCGCCGTCACGATTTCGTATTTCGATTACTACGCTCCCGGATTGGCGTCGACTTTCCTCGAGGCCTACGGACGCGAGCGGCCGCTGCCCTCGGGGTTCGAGCCCACGTACCTGCCGGTCCGAATGGCCCACACGCTCGGCCTGATCCGCGTCTTCAATCTGCAGCAGCGGGCTGCCAACGTCGCCCGTGGAGTCGCGCTGTTTCGAAGCTATCTCCATCGATAGCGTGTCTCACCTCGAATTGATAGTCGTTGCTTCTTGGCTGTGGTACAACACCTCGGTGAGTCGACAGCTCGATACAGCCGGTTCCGCAATCCTCAAGCCACACGCCGCTCGCGCGGAGCCGCGGACGGCAGCCTGGGCGCTTTCGCGAGCGATTGGGCGGATGCCGATGTTCTGGAGATTTCAAATCGTCGGTTGGACGATTCACGGCGCGCTGACGCTGCCGCTGAAATTCATTTTCTTCAATTCGTTTTCGACATCCCTCCTGACCTCAGCCATTGCAGAACCGGTTGGCTTTCTCCAGACCTGGGCCATGCGAGCCCTGTATCAGCGGCTCGGACTACGAATCGAGCGGCCTCGCCGCCTGGTGATCTGGGCCGTCATCATTTGTAGCGCTGCCGCCTTGAGCGATTGGGTGATCGCTCAACCGATCCACATGCTGATCCGAGCCACTGCCGTAACACAGTGGGTCTTGTTTGCAATGACCTGGAATCACGCCGTGCAATACGTGCTGTGGACGATTCTGTATTTCGGCATTAAAACTGGAATGGCGGCGCGCCTGCGAGCGTTGAATCTGGCCCGCGCGGAGTCGGACGCGCGTGAAGCCGAGTTGCGGATGCTGCGAGCGCAGATCAATCCCCATTTTCTTTTCAACTCACTGAATACGGTCCTTGCGGGCTTGCGCCAGGATCAGCAGGAATTGGCGAAAGTCGTGCAGGGTCTGGCGGATTATTTTCGCTATTCACTCGCGCATCGTCACGAGGCGATGGTGCCGCTGGGCGAGGAATTCGACGCCGCGATGAACTACCTTCTGGTGGAGAAGGCTCGCTACCGCGACGACCTTCAACTCGAGACGCACATCGATCGCGACGCGCGCGGCATCCCGGTCCCCGGGGTGATCCTCCAGCCCTTAATTGAAAACGCCGTGAAGCATGGCAACAAGTCGTCGCCGCTCCCGCTTCGCCTACGCTTGAACATTCGGATCGTGGCGGATGGCGATGTGATGGTGGAGGTGGCGAACTCGGGCCGATGGATCGAGCCGCCGGCACACCGTGAGCCCGGCGACGCCGGTGGTGTCGGATTGGAATCGCTGGCGCGCAGGCTGGCGCTGCTATATCCAGGCAGGCATCGGTTCGATATTTCAAAGACGGGAGAAGAGGTCGTGGTCCGGATACAACTGCCTGCCGCCGCCGCTTCCCCAATTGCCTCTGCATGAAATCCTTTCTCCGTGCCGTGATCGTTGATGACGAAGCCCCCGCTCGCGAGCGGCTGGCGACGCTTCTCGCCGCGCATCCACGAGTCGAGATTGTCGGTGAGGCGGCCGACATCGACGCGGCGGTGGCGGTCTGCGAACGGGTCCGCCCCGATGTCATATTCCTGGACGTGCAGTTGCGTCGCGAAGACGGTTTTGAGCTGCTGCCTCGCCTGAAGAAGGTTCCAGACGTCATCTTTGTGACCGCCCACGACCAGCACGCGGTGCGTGCTTTCGAAGTCAACGCGCTGGATTATCTCCTCAAGCCCATCGATCCGGATCGCCTGGCGGCGGCGCTGGCTCGCCTGAATGCGCCGCACGATCCGCCTCCTTCTGCCGCGCCGGATGTTGAGCGCTGGAAGCGGATCGAGAACATTTATGAAGGCGCGCGGGACCGTCCCCTTGCGGAGCGTTCCGCTTTCCTCGAAAGATCGTGTTCAGGCGACGTGGAGTTGCGTGAAGAAATCGAATCGTTGCTCCAAGCGGACGACGATGCCGGCGCTTTTCTGTCCTCCGATGAATTGAAGGAACACATCGTTGAACTGGATCCGGAAGGCGCGCTGTCACTGGTGGGAAGCACAGTCGGACGCTATTCCATCGAATCCGAGATCGGCGCCGGCGCGATGGGTACTGTTTACCTTGCGTGCGATACGTCACTCGATCGCAAAGTCGCCCTGAAGCTGCTTCCGGCGCATTACACGCAGGACCCGGAGCGCACTTCACGATTTGTGCGAGAGGCGAAAGCCGCGTCCGGTCTGAATCATCCAAATATTCTGACGATTCATGAGATCGGGCAGACGGGCGAAACCTGGTTCATCGCTACCGAGTTCGTCGAAGGAGTGACGCTCCGCCAAAAGCTCGAATCCGGCGTTATCAGTATCGAAGAAACGTTGGATATTGCAGCGCAGTGCATGGGGGCTTTGGAAACGGCGCATCGCGCCGGCATCATCCACCGCGACATCAAACCGGAAAACATCATGATCCGGCTGGACGGCGTCGTGAAGGTGATTGACTTCGGACTTGCTCTTGTCGCCGCTCCTTCAAAGGAAATCCGGGCCGGCGGCACAGAACCGGGGAAGGTCATCGGCACACCACGCTACATGTCGCCGGAACAGGCTCGCGGCGACAAACTGGATGGACGATCCGACATTTTCAGCGTTGGCGCTGTCCTTTACGAAATGCTCGAAGGTCGTCCAGCGTTTGCCGGCGCAACGGCCGCCGAAGTGTTTGCAAACCTGTTGGGTTCCGGTTCGGATTCCGATCCGGCAATCCGAAGAGCGAAAGCTTATCCGGCGCTGGAACGTATCGTCTCCAGGGCGCTGAAGAAGCAGCCCGACGCTCGTTACCAGGCGATGAACGAATTCGCGGCCGACGTCAAAACACTCCGGCAGCAATTACATACCGGTCGCGCGCGCGTAAAGCCGCGTCGCTGGGTTTTGGCGGCGGTCGCTGTGCTTCTCCTGGTCGCAATGGCGTCGGGAGAGGTGCGTTCGCGGATTTCGAACTGGTTCTACCCGCCGACTGTTCAATCGCTGGCTGTGCTGCCGATGCTCAATCTCTCCGGCGACCCGCAGCAGGAATACCTCGTGGATGGCATGACCGACAATCTGATCACCGAAATCGCTCGCGAGACGTCGCTGCGCGTGATTTCCCGGACATCCGTCATGCAGTACAAGGGCGTTTCGAAACCTTTGCCGGAAATCGCACAGGCTCTGAATGTGGATGGCGTCATCGAAGGGTCGGTGCGGAAATCCGATGGACGTTTAGCGATCACCGTGCAGTTACTCGATGCCCGAAAGGACAGGCACCTTTGGGCGCGAAATTATGAACGCGGCGAAGGCGAACTGCTTTCGCTGCTTGCTGAAATCGCTCAGGACGTTCGTCATCAGCTATCGGCGTCAACGGTTGCGCCGGTCAGTGTCGCACAGTCTGTCGATTCGCAGGCCTACGATTTCTACCTGCGCGGCCGTTTCGCATGGAATAAGCGCACTGGTGATGGGTACCGGGAGGCGCTGCAGTATTTCAATCAGGCGATCGAACACGATCCAAAATATGCGCGGGCATATGCCGGATTGGCGGACAGTTATCTGCTGCTGGGCGAATACTCCATCTGGCCGGCAGACGATGCTTATTCCAGAGCGAGAGCCGCAGCGAGCCGGGCACTGGAGTTCGATCCCGCGCTCGGCGAGGCGTACGCGTCGCTTGGCCAGACAGACGCCAACGAATGGAAATGGAGCGATGCGGACCGTGAATTCCAGCGCGCCGTTGAGCTAAGCAGCGGTTATGCGACCGGCCGTCAATGGCGCGCCGAATTCCTGCACCGCATCGGCCGCGTGGCAGAAGCCATTGTCGAAATGAAGCGCGCGCAGCAACTCGATCCGCTGTCGCCGATTATCAACACGCAACTTGGCTGGATTCTTGCCAGTGGTCGCCGTTACGACGAAGCGATCACCCAGCTCAAGAGGACGATCGAGATCGCACCTCATTTTGCTCCGGCACATGCGGACCTGGGCATCGCCTACGATCTAAACGGTCAACACGATGAAGCGTTGAAGGCGCTTCAGACGGCTCAGGAAATCGACAACACGCCCGACCGGGCCGTGTGGGTCGCTCGACAATATGCTCTGTCCGGCCGCCCGGCATTGGCACGTGAGGCGATTCAACCGCTGTTGCCGCTCGCCGCGGAAGCTCGTGTTAACCCGGCAACACTGGCACTGGTGTACATCGCGCTCGGCGATCACGAGGAAGCTTTCAAGTGGATGCAGATCGGATGCCGCGTCCACCTGCTCCCTCCTCTTAAGGCTTATCCTCCCTATGACCCGATCCGTTCCGACCCGCGCTTTGCCGATCTCATCCGCTGCATGGGCCTCGAGCCGTGACGTCGTGAACATGTAACATTTTTCTGGGCGCGTTTATGATAAAAGCCGTTCCTGGTTCTGAGTCTTATGAGTGATCCTCAATCGGACAATTCGGCGGGAGCGCCCCGCAAATCCCCGAGCGAAGTCACGCAACTTCTCAATGCATGGTGTAAGGGCGACAACAACGCTCTGGAGAACCTGGCGCCCTTAGTTGAAGCGGAACTGCGCAAGTTGGCGCGAATCTTCCTGTCGAGAGAAGCTGCCGGCCAGACGATGCAGCCCACTGCGCTGATCAACGAAGCCTATTTACGGTTGATCGAGTGGAAAACCGTCGAATGGGTGAACCGGGCTCACTTCTATGCGGTAGCGGCAAAAATGATGCGGCGAATACTCGTCAACCAGGCGGTCGCGCGCCAGCGGCACAAGCGAGGAGGCTCGGCGATTCTGGTATCGCTCACCGAAACCCGGGAGACTGCCGAGGGGAGGAACGCCGACTTGATCGCACTCGATGAAGCTCTAACCAAACTCTCCAGGTTTGATGACCGCAAAAGCGAACTTGTGGAACTGCGGTTCTTTGGCGGCTTGAGCGCGGAAGAGACCGCCGAAGTTCTCGGAATCTCGCTCCGTTCCGTCAATCGCGAATGGAGCCTGGCACGCGCCTGGCTCTTTCGCGAACTCCGCGGGCAGCCCGGCAATCCTGCCTAGTACCCGTTCGGACTCCCAATTCTCAATCTCTAAAAAAACCTGGCACGTTTTCTTTTATTTCGCTGCTTGTTCGTTTGGGGACACCGACCACAAAAAAAGCTGAGTGTCGCAAAACGGGCCCGGGATCGAGAGCTAACGCCTAGTTCGAAAGGCCAGTTGACTTGTGAACATGGAATATCGAAGATGGCGCGCCGCAGTATGCGAATGACGAGCAAAAAATCTCGAAGTTAGCTTTGGTTTCAGGGTTCAGGAGGAACGGCATGAAATCGTCCGCCACCCGCACATGGTTTTCATTCAGAGATCAACGGAATAAATCCGAACGCACCAGGTCACTCCTTCGCAAGTCATCTAAGAAGCGTCCACAGACACTCGAGGTAGAAACGCTTGAGCCTCGCCTTTTGTTGTCCGTGTCGCCGACTCTTGCGGGAACCACAGCAACGTTCAACCAGGACGTGTCGACGATCAACGCCCTCTACCTTCGCTCGGCTGGGGGCTTGATGCAGTGGTCTACGGACGGCACCGCCGGCAGCTGGTCCAGCGATTTCGATTCGGGGACAGCCGGCACGCAAGAGCTGAGCGCGACCGCTGGAGTCACCATTACGTCTCATGTTGCGGGGGATGTACATCTGGAGTCGATCCTCACGGGCGGCGGGGCCTTCTCACTCACGTCCGACACATCGGTGACGCTGGACTCCAACCAGACCCTCTCGAGCCGAAATATCGGCAGCGGGACGAACCAGGCGACCGACAACTCCGCCGGAAATTCCGGGGCAATCACGATCAAGTCGACCGACATTACGATTTCTTCGGGCGCGAATGTTCTGTCGCAGGCCATCAATGCCTCGGGCAACAGCTACACCGCCGGCAAGATCACGCTGACCGCCGAGGACCATAAGGGTGTGATCAACGGGTTCTTCGTGAAGATCAAAGATACAGACGCTTCGGTGACGATCGATGGGACGATCAAGGGCGGAGACGTGGAGATCACGTCGGACGCCAACAGCAGCAACACTTTTGACAAGGACTCCTCGACGGACCCTAACGCGGTGATTGCGTTCCTCGAAAGCCTGACCTTGCTTGCGGGCGTAGTGAGCTCGACGGCAGACTCGTCAATCCACGTCGGCTCAACCGCAAACATTGACGCGGCCGGCCTGAAGATCTTCTCGCAGGCCGAGACGAACGCGAGCGCCTTCACACTCGCTCTTCAATTTTCGCTTGCACTCGCGGTCGGACAAAGCGACCCCCATGCGACAGTCAATATTGCGAGCGGCGCGACGCTCCATGCGACGGGCAATGCCAGCATCGGAACGGATGTGGATAGCACGCTGAACATCAGCGCCTTCCAGAATCCGATTCCGACGCATACCGATGTGCCTAGCTTCACCTTGGCCGTTGGAACGTCGGATATGGTTTCGACCATAAACTCCTCGGGGACACTCACAGTAGACGGCGCACTGGACGTCCACGCGGACTCAACTAAGTACATGGCCGTCGTCTCCGCCGCAGCCAGTTACGACGACGGTACGGTCGGCATCGGCGTTGCCTATTCGAAAGCGGATGTCACAACGACTGCAAACCTGGGCGGAACCGTTACTGCCGGAGGTCCCATTTCCGTTCTTGCGAACGCGGAAACAAAATTGGACATTACTTCGGCCACGAGTCAGGTGGGCAACGGTCTGTTCGCCTCCATAGCATTCGCAGTCGGCGACGCCGGGAGTTCACTGGCATCCTGGTTTAGCAAAACACAGCCAAAAACCGACGCCAAGGCCGGCGGAGAGCAAACGCTCGCGTTGTCCGGCGCGGTTGCTTATTCCGAACAGACCAACACCGTTACTGCAGCCGTGCTCCCCAATGCCACTGTGAAAAGCACCAGCGGATATATCGATGTGATCGCCAGAGGCGAAGATGTGCCTCAGATCGCAACGATCGCGATGGTCGACTCGGCCTCATATGCGGGGAAGGAGGGCACACCCGATTACAAGAAAGAAAACGCCTTCTCGGTAGCGGTCAATATCGGAAAGTTCACCAACACGGTATCAGCAACCATCGGCAATGGCGCGACAGTAGACGCCGTGAGCGGCGTAACGGTGCATGCGGAAGCGACGATGCCGCAGGTGAACAAGTGGACGGACCTCGGCGTTCGCGACTTTACCGACAAGCTCAACACGAACTTTGGTATCCAAAACGGTTTCTTCACGTCGTGGGCTCAAGCCGGCGCGTCCGGCACCAAAACAAGTCTCGCAGGCTCCGTGGACTTCGTCACCGTGAACAACACGGCAACGTCTCTGATCGACTCCGCTGCAAAGGTAACAGAAACCCGGACGACAACACCCGCGTCCTTCACCTTCAATCCGCTAACCGCGCTGAGTGCGGGCGTCATTACCACCGGTACCAGTGATCACGGGCTGAATACCGGTGACGCGATCCTTTACAACCCGGCAAGTGGTCCGACCGTCGACGGCCTCACAAGCGGCGAGACATACTATGTCATCCGTGTGGATGCGACTCACATCAAACTCGCCGCCACACTATCCGACGCGATGGCCAACAGAGCGATCGCGGTAGCGGTCGACACCAGAGCGACCCTGACGAAGAAAAAGAATGGACAGACCGTTTCAACCCTCAAATTCGCTCCCGCGGCGAACTCTTCGGGAGTGCTTCAACAGACAAGCCTGGATGGTCTTGCGCTCACGACGGGCGATGCCGTCTTGTACTCCAATCCAGGCTGGACGACCCTCAGCGGCCTGACCGACGGCCAAACCTATTACGTCATTGTCGATGGAACTAATTACAAACTGGCAGCGACGAAGGACGATGCGACTAACGGCAACGCAATCTCCCTGGGAACCACCAGTACGCCTGTCAGAAATTACCCTATCGTCGTGAAGCAGGGCGGCGTTTTCGTGACGGCGCATGCGGAGACCCAAACTCTGAATCTCTCCGGAGTCATGAGTCTCGGTCAGCTCAAGGACATTTTGGCCGATGCGTTGGACTCCGAGAGCAACATTAGTCCAACGCCCAGCTACGGCGGCATCGGCGGAAGTTATCTGGGCGTGACACAGAACACCAACGCCACTGCCAGAATCAAGGACGCCACTGTTACCGGAAATTCGGTTGAGGTCATCGCGGACACCGGCAACCGGAATATCTCGTTCGCACAATCCGGCGGCAAGGGCGGAAAGTTCGCGATCTTCGGCAGCTTCGCCAATCTCAAATCGACCGACACTGTGTTGGCGCAGATCGATCGAGGCGCCAATGTCACCGCGAACGGGACTACCCCTTTGGATCCTTCGAAAACGGATGCCAACCTGTACCTGCACGCCCAGGACGATGCGCAGCTCTACACGTTTGCCGGCGGTTTTGGCAAAGGTAACAACGCCGCTGTCGGAGTGGCGGTTGCGATCAATGACGTGACCCGGAACGTCAGCGCGATCATGGGCGATAGTACGGCCTCCGATGTAACACCTACAGGAGAGATCAAAAGCAGCGGCAAACTCGCCGTGGACGCACGCGGCAGCGGTGAGATCATCAGCGCAAGTTTGGCGGGATCTTACACCTCGGAAGAGCCGCCAACGGCTCTGCCCGATCAAGTCGAAGGCGGACCGTCAGACGCCAGCGGATCCGGCAAGGGACAATTCGGCATCAGCCTTTCGGGCGATGTGGCTCTGAATAACTTGACGACGACCACTCTGGCATGGGTCCACAACGCGAACGTCACAGGTTCGACGGGATTCACGCTTACCGCCAAGGATGATTCGAACATCGTCGCCGCCGCGGGAACCGCAGCGATCAACACGACCACCAGCGAAGACAGTCTCGCAATCGCAGGTTCTTACACGAAAAACACCGAAACCGTCACCACCAAAGCCATTGTGGAGAATTCGACGCTTGCCAGTATCGGCGCCCTGAGCATAACCGCCACCGGTGACGAGGATATTGTCTCCGTGGCTGCCACTGCCGGCGGATCCGCCGCAGGCACCGGATTGGCCGGACAGGTCAGCTACAACAGCATTACGAGCGATATCGAAGCCGGCGTGATTGACACCAGTTCCGTGACCGGCGCCTCCAGCGTCACCATCACGGCTGTCGATGATGCTTCGATCATCGCTGTAGCCGGATCGGTGGCTTACGGCGGAAAGGCTGGCTTTGGCCTTTCGATAGTGAAGAACCTCATAAATGGCGTCACCAAAGCGATGGTAACGGGTTCGGATATCACAACAACCGGTGCATTAACCATCAGCGCGACAGGTAAGCGAACTATTATTGGCGTCTCTGCAGCGATTGGAGCGAGCAAGAGCGGGTGGGCCGTCGCTGAAGCAATTTCCGTGAACCTTATCGACAAGGATGACAACAAAGGTGTCTACGCGCTTATCAGTGGAAAGAAAACGAACGGCATTTCCGCCGCCGGAAACGTCACCGTATCCGCTTCCAACACTGTCGATCACTCAAAGTCGCCGGCCAAAAAGGTCGACAGTCGCGATCCAAGTATTATCGCAGTGGCAGGTAATATCGCAGTTACTACCAAAACCGGCGATGCAGGCATCGGCGTATCTTTCGCCAAAAACGACATTGCAACCGACATTCAGGCGGCTGTAGAGAACACCACGCTGACCACCTCCGCTGGAACGTTAAGCGTCCTCGCAAACGGCGCCGACGTTATTCAGTCCCTCGCCGTGGGTGGAGCCGGCGCGGGCAGTGCCTCGATAGCCGGCAGCGTGACCCTCAACACCATCAAGGATGTTATCGACGCCCACATTTCAGGCTCTACCGTATCAAGTCCGGGCAACCTTTTGGTTCAATCCACCGCGGGCGCCACTATTCAGAGTCTGGCCGGCGCTATTTCGATTTCGTTCAGCGGAGCTGCGTTTGGAGCTTCGGTAGCGACCAACGACATTGCCAACAACGTCAAGGCATACATCTCAGGTGGCTCGGTCAGCAGCACTTCCGGAACCGTCACGCTTTCGGCAAGCGAGACTGGAAACATCACCGACATCAGCGGCGCAGGTTCCGGCGGAGACGAATTTGCCTTAGGCGCTGCCATATCGCTCAACCAGATGTCGAGCACCGTCGACACGTACATCACGGGCGCTACATCGGTAGCCGGTAGCACTGGTGTGACGCTAACCTCCACCGTAACCCCAACCATTCACGGTTACGCCGGACAGGTAGCCTTGGGAGGCGAGGCAGCCATCGGTGTGGCGCTTGCTACGAATGATATCGGCGATACCGCCAAAGCCAGGATCGAGGGTTCGACGGTCAGTTCCTCTGCCGGAAGCGTTAGCCTGACGTCAACATCGTCTGGTGAAATCAAGACTCTCGCCGCCGGTATTTCGGTCTCAGTGACGGGCGCGCTCAGCGGCGGGATCTCCCTCAATAAGATTCACAAGACGCTCGATACTCACATCTCGTCCACGTCGACTGTTACCGGTTACAACGATGTCACACTCAGCGCGACGGATACTTCGAACATGTACAGCTGGAGCGGTGAAGGTGGGGGCGGCGGTACTGCCGCCATTGGCGCTGCGGTTGCGTACAACGACATTTCCAACACGATCAGCGCATACACTTCAAGCTCGACCGTCACGGCAACTACCGGCAGCATCAACATCACGGCCAACCAGGGCGGAACCATCGATACGATTAGCGTCGGCGGCAATATCGCCGGAGACGCCGCAATCGGTGGTTCCGTCATCATCAATATTCTGGGCACGACGGTGAAAGCCTATGTCAGCGGCGGAACAATAACGGCTGATGACAACGTCGTGATCAAGGCGACCCAAACCGGAGATATCACTTCGAAGGGTGGCACGCTGAACGCGAGCATTGCCGTCGGTTACGGAGCAACCGTAGTCGTCAACACGACGGACAACGACACCGAGGCATACATCGATGGCGCCACGATCGTGGCGAAGGGCAACGGCACAGGCGCGACGGTACCGAAGTGGGACGCAACGACAGGCGCTCAAAGCGACGATACGGTCGCGGGACTTTCGGTTATTGCATCGACGGATGAAACGCTGACCAACTACGTCCTCTCCTTGTCGATCGGTGGCGACGCTGTCGGCGTGAATGTGCTGACGAACGTTATCAGCGATACGACAAAAGCCTACATCGACAACAGCGCCATCAATTCCTCTTCGCAGATGGCGGAGACGGTTCGCGTCCGCGCTCACGAGAAAGTCAACGAGACCGGCTATAGTGGAGCGTTCAGCGGCGGCGGCGAGGGCGTCGGCGCGGACGTCGACACGACGTTTATTCAGAACACAGTCCAGGCCTACATCAACGATTCGGATCAAGTCAACCGGACCACCGTCTGGGCGTCGGATGTGGAGGTCAATGCACTGACTCGAGAAACCGTCACGACTTATGTCGGCGGCGTCGGAGTCGGGGCTTCCACCGGCGTTGCCGGCAGCGCAGCCGCGGTCGTTATCAACGGCACTACCGAAGCGTACATTGCGGAATCCAATATCAATTCCAATGGCGCGCTCCGCGTGTTGGCCAACGACAAGGCAGTCATCGATGCGCACTCCGGTGCTGTCGGCGTGGGCATCTACGCCGGCGGCGGTGGCTCGATCGGATTTGCCGCGATCGGCAACACGACCAAGGCTCACATGGACGGCGTCATTACCAAGGCTAAAGGCGCGACGCAGGTCCAGGCCGATTCGAACTCCGTGGTCACTGTAGAAACGGGAACGGCCGCCGGTGGCGGTATCGCCGGTGTTGCCGGCGCGATCATCATCGCTCCGATCAGCACGACGACTCAGGCCTATATCAAAACCGGCACTGGAACTGGCACCCGCAACTCGAGCGTGAATCAGGACGACACCTACAAAGTAGACGGTCAGACGCTAAGTGTTATTGCAAACGACACTTCGTCGATTGATGCGGAAGCCGGAACGTTATCGGTAGGGCTGCTTGGGGCACTGGGAGCCAGTGTCACCGTCCCGACGATCAAAAACACGACTCAAGCCTATATCGGCGCAAATACCACGGCCTCAGCGAAAGGCGATGTGACGGTTCAGGCGAACTCCGATCGCTCGGTCACCAGCAGCGCCATCGCAGACGCCGGGGCTGCCGGCGCGACCGTCAATGGGTCCTTCAGCCTCGCCGCCATCGGTGCCAACCTCACTTCTATCCCCACCTGGGTGAGCGATTTGTCTACCGCCGTCAGTAAGGCGATATCGCGCAGCGCCGGAGCGCCGGAACTGCCCGACGACGATACGGCAAATAAAGCGGTAACGGCAACAAGCGTGTCGGCATTCTCGCCAACCGATGGTCTGTCGACATCGACATCGTCCGCGAACAATCAGACCAAGGCGTGGATCGGACAGAGCGCCACCGTTCACTCCGATGCCAACATCCTGGTCAAGGCCGATGCCAATATTTCGGCAGACATCGATGCGGGCGCCGTCACCGTCAGCATTCTGGCTGGTGTCGGAGGTTCCATCGCAGAAGTGAACATCTCTGCCGACACCGAGGCCTACATCGACAGCAGCGCCACGGCAACTGCCGGCAAAAAGGTTGAAGTTATCGCGGACGCCACGCAGATCACTTCCGACGTCGACACCAAGGCGGGCTCGGGTGGTCTTCTGCTTGGTGCGGGTGCAGCGAGCGGCAAGTCCAAGATCAATTCTACGGTCAAAGCATACGTCGCCTCGTCCACCACCGTGACGGCGGGCACCGCGATCAACATCAATGCACTGTCGCAAACCACAACGACCGTCGATTCATTTGCCGCGGTTGCCGGCGTCCTTGCCGGTGGCGATACCCACGCCGATGGGTATGTCACCAACGTGGTAGCGGCTTATGCGGGTAACAATGCCACACTGACCGGCGGCTCCGACGCGACAATTCTAGGCTCCAGCAACAATGCGATTACCACGAATTCAACGGGTGGCAGCGGTGGTCTCGCCGGGTATGGTGGAGCGGAGGGCACGTCAAAAGTCGACAGTTACAACACGCAGTCCTACCTTGGCAGCGGCGTGCACGTAACAGTTCCGGGAACCTTCTCGCTGAAAGCAAATAACACCGAGGACCTTGAAGCAACCGCGACCCAGACGGTGGTTGCCGGCATCGCCGACAACACGACGTCGGCTGTGGCGAAGATCACAACGGGCCTCACACAGGTAGATGTCGGCGCAAACTCCGTCATCAACGCGAACGTCGTCAGCATCATCGCGCAAGATGTGAAGCTGTATCTGAGCGGCAGTGCCACTTCCAGTGTGCCGTTCGACCTGGCAGGCACAAATACGGCCTCGACGAATGCGGATGCAAGTACGAATGTGAATGCGAAGATCGAGTCGGGTGCAAACATTACCGGCGACACCAGCGTCACCATCAAGGCAAACATTGTTTCCGGCCAGTTCATTTCACACGCGAGCACCAGCACCACGGGGGTGACGGGCAACCTCACGAGCACGGCCAGCAGCTTCAAAGGGACATACGCCACGGTCACTGCCGCCTCCGGTTCGACCATCACCACTCGGACGCTGACGGTCGAATCGAAGGTGCCCTACACTCAGACACAGCATTACTCGAAGTCTGCGGACACCAACGCACAGACTCTCACGCACCTGGTCGCTGAGGTCGTCGGTACAACCTGCGAGGTTATCGGTAGAGTGGCTTGCGGTTGGGGCTTGTTCTGCGGCGGCCACGAAATCTGCAGCGACATCGTCGAAATGGTTGAAGAGGTGCTTCAAGCGGACGTTACAGCTACCACGCCGGGTACCGAGAGCTTGCTCAACAAAATCAACTTCAACTCCACTGTGTATATCCAGGGCGCTGCGGATCCGGTGCTGACAGTCAACTCGGCCGGCAAGGTCACCGAGATGACGAACGTTAGTGCGAAAGACGGCCAAAACGGTAACGCGATTCACCAGGGTGACACCGTTTCCACCGACAGCATTTACGTCGATTCGATTTTGAACCAGACCGTTGGCGGTATAACGTTAAACGCGCCAAGCGGTGTGACGACCGGGCATTCGACCGTTAACTTCAATCCCGCTTTCAACAACGTCAAGCTCACCAACGCGTCAACAAAGAAGCTGTATGTCGGTGACATCGAGGTCTTCAACACCAACACTCCACCGACTATCAATGTCACCTCCAATCACTCGACAACCTCCGGTTGGACATACGATCTCGTTACAAACGCCGACCAGACACTGGTCGACATCGAAAACACCAGTACCACCCCTACCGACATTACTCTGCAGGGTCACATTCTGAACCCGGGCGGAACCACCAAGGTGTACAACAAGGCCGGCAACTTCATCGACGCCGCCAGTACCGACAATATCATCACGCGCGTCGTCGATCTGAAGGCTGATGCCGGAACGGTTGGCCAGACGAACGCTTCCATTTACCTCGCGCTTCCGGTGAGCAGCAGCACGACTCTTACGACCGGCATTACTCAGGCGGCCGGTTACAACGGAGTGAACCTGGACATCACACCAAGAGTGGAGGACGCGATCAGCAACGTTACGTTTACCGTCGATAACGTCAGCTCCGCGAACGGTAATGTGATCGTCCATGTGAATGATGGACTCCGCCTCGAAGAAACCACGCTGACACGCGTGACCCTGACCAATTCGACGCAGATCACCGGAGTCTTGTTGGAAGGGACGTGGGACGCTTCGGCCGTGGACAACGAAACCGATACCATTCACGTCGGCTACGATCACGGCTTGAGTACCGGTGAAGCGGTCCGATACTCGAATGGGGGCGGTGTCAACGTGGGCGGCCTTTCAACCAGCCGCAGCTACCACGTCATCAGGGCCGACGATACCAGCCTGCAATTTGGCGAGGTATTCGGATCGGCAGCCATCGATACGTCGACCGACACCATCACGTTCAGCAACAATCATGCATTCCAGAACGGCGACAAGGTCGTTTATTCCGGCACCGCGACGAATCTCACGGACGGCGGAGTTTACTATGTGCGGGTCGTCGGCACGAAAGCGATCAGGCTCGTCGCCTCGGCTGCAGACGTGGCGGATCCAACCAAGTACGTCGACATCCAGGGAACGGGTAGTTCGGGCCAGTCGCTTCGCTTTGATCTCGATAACACCAACACGACGGGCGATAGCCATAAAATCCTGACCAACAGCTACTACATCCAGGTCGAAAATACGGTCAATCGTGTCCTGATTTCCGACGTCACCAAATTTGAACAGGGTGTCGCGACCGCTCCAGTTGCGACCGATACGACGACGACGGTAAAGAACGTCTCGGCACACGGCAACGTCACTATTGAAACCGGCAGCACCACGCTGGCACATTCCAACGTCTCGCTCGCGGGGTCGATCAACGCCGGCGGCACGGCTTCCATCAATGCGCTTTCCGGCAACATTATCAGCGGCAGCACTTCTCACCTGATTACCGGCGCGAACATTTCTTTCACCGTCAGCAATGGTTCTATCGGTACCGATGCCGCGAATATTCGCACGGATGTGGGCACCGGTAGTATTTTTGCTTCGGCGGCCGATAACGTGTATCTCACCGAGACGAGCGGTGACTTTAACGTGGGTTTGATCAGTTCGTCGCACGGAACGGTCAAGTTAAATGCCGCCGCCGGCTCCATAGTGGATGGAAACAATGACGCAGGATCGGACATCAACGCCCCAACCATCATTCTCAACGCCACCAGCACCGGAGCCAGGATCGGTTCCGCAACCAACGCTTTGGATATCGATCCAGTCGGCCTGACCGCCACCGCTGCAAGCGATATCTTTATCATCGAAACTCTCGGCGACCTCACGGTTGAGAGCGTCACCAGTACCGGTGGCAACGTCAATCTGACGACTGCTGCCGCCGCTGGAAGCATCGGAGTGAAAAACATTTCGGCGACGTCGGGCAACGTCACCCTGAACAGTTCCCACGACATCACCGATGCGAAGAACGATGGCACAGCGGACATCACCAGCAACGCAATCACGCTGACTGCCAAAGGCCACCGGGGCCATTCCGGCAAAGGCATCGGTCCCGAGCCGGGCGACAAAATAGGTCTCGATCAGGCCGATCGCGGCCTGCAAAACCATCACGGTCACATTCGGCAGGGCCAAGCGCAGGAGGGTCGGGCCGATCGGGGCTTCGAGCAGCGATCGCGTGCGCGGATCCATATGGATGCCTCCGGTGGAGCGGCGACATCAATACGTGCATATCCTCTTTTCA
>CAZPBY010000022.1:0-49254 GCA_964584785.1 uncultured Solibacteraceae bacterium | reverse complement strand
ACGTCACCTCGAACAGTTCCCACGACATCACCGATGCGAAGAACGCAGGCACAGCGGACATCACCAGCAACGCGATCACGCTGACTGCCACAGGCAGCGTGGGCACTTCCGGCAATGACATCGATATCGACACCAGCGCTACCGGTTCTCTGACCTCAAACGCCACATCCATCTACGTTACCGAAGTAAGCGGTCCGTTGCGTGTGAATCATGCGATTGCGACTACCGGCGACGTTCGCCTGACCGTCCCTGAAACCGCCGGTACGACGGATAACCTTATCGTTCTGACGAACGGTGAGGTCAGTTCGGCCGGCGGTACGGCGACACTTCGCGCCGGTGACAACATCAACGTCAACACCGGCGCCGTGGTGAAGAGTCAGAAGACGACCGGCGACACGGTCTTTTTGATCGGTGATTACAACGATAACGACGCGGCCGGCACCACCATCACTGTTGATGGCCAGCTCTTTGGCCGCAGCATCGTCATTTCCGGAAACGCGGACGATGATTCGTTCATCTTCAATAATCCGCACGGCATCAATGCGAATACCGGCCTCGGCGTCGGAGTTGTCATTGTCGACGGTGCCGGCGGAACCGACTCTGTACTTGTCGATGAATCTGCCGGCTCCGTGGCGGACACCGGTGCAATGACCTCCACGAACCTGACAGGCCTCGGCATGGGTTACGACGGCATCAAGTATGCCGGCACGGGAGCTAACGTTGAGGACCTGAAGGTTCAGTTAACGCAGGGAGCGGACACCTTCACGATCCATTCCAGCAACGCGGGAACCCTGACGCATATTTTCGGCAATGGCGCCAATGACACTCTTAACGTTGAAGCGATCAGCGGCGCCACCGACGTTCATGGCGGTGACGGCAATGATGTCATCAACATCGGTTTCAGCAGCGGCGGTTACTCCTCCGTCGATGGAATCCAGGCAGCCCTGACTGTAGCGGGCGACGCGCATGCGACCGGCGATCAGCTCAACATCATCGAAACCAATGAACCTGCCACCATGTCGCACGCCGGTACTCTCACGTCGACAACCATCACCGGCCTCGGCATGGGAGCGGCAGGCGTTATCACCTACGGCACGATCGAAGACCTGACCATCACTCTCGGCCAGGGCGACGATAACTTTACGATTGCTTCAACTCACTCCGGCACCACCGAGCTCTATGGCAAGCAAGGTAACGATACCCTGAATATCCAGTCCGTTTCGGGCGCCACGACGGTTAACGGCGATACGGGCAACGACACGGTCAACGTTGGTTCCACCGCCGGAACAGCGGTCGCAGGAAACGTCAATTCGATTAACGCCTTACTCACCGTCAACGGCGGAGCGGACTCTGGAGATGTGCTCAACATTGACGACTCGAGCGATGTTTCAGCGAACACTGGCTCTCTGACGTCGAGCCGGATCACCGGACTGGGCATGGCCGCGAACGATGCGACCAAGGGCATCAGTTACTCCGGCGTCCCGACGTTGAACATTACTCTCGGCAGCGGCGACGATACGTTCAACATCGCCAGTACGCAATCGGCCACTACAAATGTGAGGACCGGTGGAGGAGCGGACATCATCAATGTCGTCACGGCAGCCGGGTTTGTGAACCTCTACGGTGGCGACGGCAACGACACGTTCAACTTGAACAACGTGGACGGCATCCTGACCGGCCTTACATCGGGACTGGTTACCCTCGACGGACAAGGCGGCACGGATTCTGCTTTGCTTGACGATTCCGCCGATACGACCGGCGATACCGGTGCAATGACGAACGCTAACATCAACGGTCTCGGTATGGGCGGCGGTGCCGTCAATTACACGAATGTCGAAGACCTGACCATTAAGCTGTCGCAGGGAGCCGACACTTTTGCGATCCATTCAACGAACGCGGCAACCGCAACTCACGTGTTTGCGGATGGCGGCGACGACACGATCAATGTCGAGGCGACGAGCGGCGCCACCGACGTTCACGGCGGCGACGGCAATGACACCATCAATGTCGGGTACAGTAACGGCAGCTTCTATACCGTCAACAACATTCAAGGCGCCTTGACCGTCGCTGGTGACGCGCACAGCACGCTCGATCAACTCAACATCATCGAAACCAACGAACCGGCCGCGAGTTCACAGCCTGGGTTCCTTACCTCAACGACCGTTACCGGCCTTGGCATGGGTGCGGCGATAACTTACGGCACGGTCGAAGACCTGACGATCAAGCTCGGTCTCGGCAATGACACGTTCACGATTCAATCCACCCATAGCGGTACGACGGAACTCTACGGATACCAGGGTAACGACACGCTCAACGTTCAAAGCGTTTCCGGTATCACGACGGTTAACGGCGGTACCGGCAATGACATCGTCAACGTGGGTTCGACGGCCGGCACCACAACGCCGGGCAATGTCAACGCGATCAACGCGCTGCTCACGATCAATGGCGGCGCCGATTCCGGAGACGTGCTCAATGTCGACGACTCCGGCGATACCGCGCCAAACACCGGTTCGCTCACGTCCGCTACCATAACCGGACTGGGCATGGCCGGTAACGACGCATCAAAAGGCATCACCTACGGCGGCTTCCCGACCCTGAACATCACGCTCGGTAGCGGCGGCGACACCTTCACGATCAACTCCACACATGCCGGAACGACGAACCTGCAGGCCGGCGGCGGAAATGACACCGTCAACGTCGAAACGATCGGCGGTGTCACCAATGTCCTCGGGGGCGTCGGCGACGACACGATCAACGTCAACCCCGACACGGCCAACCCGTCCTTGAACAACGGCCTTGCCGCGCTGCTCACGCTGGACGGACAGAATGGCTCCGACCTTTACAACATCAACGTCTGGGGGAACGGAGACTCGCACATCGTTGCGATCGATCACGGCACCGGCGTGAGCGACGCCAATTCGATGGTGATCAACGGCACCGCGGCGGCCGATTCCTTCCTGCTGCGCCGGAATTTCTTCGCGGCCATTCACACCGGCACCGCCGAACGCGTGGACTACGACCAGTCGATGAACGGCGGCCTCACATTGAATGCGCTCGGCGGCGATGATTATCTGGCCGTCGACGACAATTCCACCGTCACGCACTTCTTCGGAGGCTCCGGCAACGACACCGTACAAGTCGGCCAGATGTTCAATTCACCGCGCGACGTCCCACAAGTTGCCAACGGGGACCAGGCCGACACCATTCTCACAACCAAGGGATACCTCACCAACGGTGCGAGTTTCGCACTCGATGCACACGGTGGAACGGGCGACGACACCTTTGTGATGTTCCACAACACCGCGACGGTGACTCTCGTGGGTGACGAAGATAACGACGCGTTCATCGTGCGCGCTTTCGCGCTGGCCAGCACGGGCAAGGTGGATACCAACCAGCAGGTCACCAACGTCAACGGCGGCGGCGGCAACGACAGCATCAACTACACGGTCAACGCTCCCGTCGCGATCGATGGCGGTGGCGGCAGCGACAAAGTCGTTGTTGTCGGCACGGAGTTCGGCGACACCATCGTTGTGACGGATACCGCTGTCTACGGAGCGGGACTGGCTGTTTCCTACCTCAATGTGGAATGGCTGCAGATCGAAGCCGGCGAAGGTGACGACTCCATCTACGTGCTTTCGACCTCCCCCGGCGTCAAGACTGAAATCTTCGGCGGACTCGGCAACGATCACTTCTACACGGGTGAGAACGCGCCCGCTGTCGTTTCGAACGATCTGCTCGGCTACACCGGCTTGATCGCGCATAGTGTCGACACCAGCATTGCGGCACGTGACACCAGCTATGACGGGATTACGGTTCCTGGTATTTCCGCTCATGTGATGGACGACTTGACCGCGGGTGTCATCGTCACGCCGACCGGCGCCGGCACTACGGTCGTTGAAGGCGGCGCCGCGGACACCTACACGGTTCGTCTGACGAAGGTCCCGGCGGCGGATGTGAAAATCACCGTCAACATCCCAGTCCTCTCTCCGGACCAGATCGCGGCGGGTTTCAAAACGCTGCTGGTCTCTTCAGGTGGAAGCACGCCGGGTGCATCGGTTGTTCTGACCTTTACTCCGACGACCTGGAACGTCGCACAAACGGTTTCGGTGACGGCGCCCAATGAAGGCAAAGTCGAAGGTTCGCAAGTACTGCCGATCACGCATAGCGTCACGAGCACGGACACCGCATATAACCGGCTTCCTGTGGCGAATCTCAACGTCAAGATCATCGACGTGAGTGCCTCTGAACTCGTCCTGACGGAGAGCGGCGCTTCGACCGACGTTCTCGAAAACGACTCGACGATGAACGATACCTACACCGTCGGGCTCACGCGCGCCCCATCGGGATCCGTCACGGTCACCGTCACACCGGATCCAGGCATCACGGTCTCCGGAGGTGGCGGAACCGGCGCCGGCACTTCGGCATCGCCTCTGGTCCTGACGCTGAATTCCGGCAACTGGTCCGGCGTCACACTCACGGTCTCGGCGCCCAACGACGGAACGGTGCAAGGCACGATCGTCTCGCACATCAAGCACGCCGTCACCGGCGGCGATTCCGCCTTCGCCGGTCAGAATCAAACGCTCCTGCTCAACCGTTACGACGACGACGCGCCCGATGTCATCGTGATGGAATCCGACGGCTCCACCAACCTGCTTGAAGGAGGAATCGCTTCTTCAACCGGAAGCCCGCTATCGGATACCTATCAGGTTCGCCTGACCAAGGCGCCTGTCGGCGGCTCAGTCACGATCAAGGTCACTCCGGCTCCAACGCTGACGAGCTATGGACAGCCGGCTGCAACGCAAGTCAGCACGAACGTCGCAACGCTTACTTTCGACTCGACGAAACCCTGGAATGTATTTCAGACCGTCAAGGTCATCGCCCCGGATGATGGAGTTGCGGACTACCCCTACTATCATGCGTTCGGACAGATCCGGCAAACGCTTCAGGGTATTCAGGGTCCGCTGAACATCGTGGGCGGTGAATCCGGGAATCCGGCAACCACGATTCCTGCTCCCCTGATGCTGCCGACGGAATCGAATCCTGTCGTGAACTTTTCGCCACTGGTCCCGCCGCCGGTCGACGAGACCAAGTCGGTGGATACGCTTAACGTCAACAACACGGACTCTCGTTCGAACGACGTCGGTTATTTGACCAGCACACGGCTTTATGGGCTCGGCATGGGTGGCGATCAAACGATCTCCGGTGCTTTGGTCAATGGCGGAATCACCTACGGCGGTCTCGAGATCATTGACGTCGCGCTCGGTTCCGGTAACGACACCATGAACGTTTCATCCGTTGCCGCGAACGCGATCACCGCGCTGCGCGGAAATGCCGGCGATGATTCGTTCGTCATCACCGCGCCGGCCACGAATGGCGCGCTGGTGGTTTACGGCGATAACGCGGCAAGCAGTTTGTTCCGCGGCAATCCCGGCAACGACAACATTGATGCGTCCGCGTCCGGTCTTTCCGCGATTCTCTATGGTGGCGCAGGCAACGATACGGTCAAAGGCGGGACAGGCAATGATTTGATTGCCGGTGGTTCCGGCAATGACAATATCAGCGCCAATTCCGGTGACGACGTTGTCTTCGGCGATTCGGGTTTCGACGTCAACCTGGCCACAGGAAAAGTAACTGTCGTCACTTCAGGTAAGCCGGGCCTCGATAACTTCGATAATCCGGGCAACGATACGATCACGGATGGTACAGGTACCGATGTGATCTTCGGCGACCACGGAGCGATCACACAAGTCGGCGGAACGTTGAACGTGTGGACTCCGGGAGACACGATACAAACGGCTGAGACGACGAACGAATTGCTTGGCGGCACCGACAACATCACCGCCGGCGACGGAAGGAAATTCATCTTCGGCGGCTTCGGTGCGGACACGGTCACGAGCGGCTCAGGTAATGACGTCATCCTGGGTGACAACGGCGCCGTTTACTTCAACCTCGATGGAACCCCGGCCACACTCGATCGCGTGCTGACGCGTTTGTCCACGACCGGCGGCAACGACGTTCTCAATGGCGGCGATGGCGCAGACGTCATCCTCGGCGGCTACGGCAACGACACCGTGCATGGCAACGCGGGCAACGACGTCATTCTTGGCGACAACGGCCAGGTCGATTTCACTGGTGGTAACCTCGTGCTCGTCCAAACCACCAACCCCGCCGACGGCGGCGCCGATTCGATCTTCGGCGATGCCGGCAATGACTACATTGCCGGCGGCGCCGGCGGGGATAACATCTCCGGCGGCGACGGCGCGGATGTTGTTCTTGGCGACAACGGCCAGTTCACATTCCAGGGCGATGGAGTCCCGGGAACGCTCAACGTCGTGTCCGTCACGGATCCTTCGAACGGCGGCAATGACTCCATCACCGGAGATGCCGGCGATGATGTGCTGATCGGCGGCACGGGAACAGATACGGTTTCCGGCGGCGACAACAACGATCTGATTGCCGGTGATCACGCGACCTACGATCGCACCACTCCATCGAACGCGATCTTCGTGAGCACGTTCTTCGCGGCCGCCAATGGCGGTGCGGCAGACACGCTCAACGGCGACGCGGGCAACGACATCATTCTCGGCGGCAACGGTGGAGACACGATCAACGCAGGCGATGGCAACGACCTGGTGTTCGGCGACCATGCCACGATCAACGGCAACATCGACCTCACCAAGCTGCCGCTCGCATTAGCCGTCAAGCCGTTTACCTTCACATCGATCGACACCACGGTCGTTGCAGACGGCGGCAACGACAACATCACCGGCGGCAGCGGCGATGACATCCTGATCGGCGGACAAGGTGGCGACACCGTCAATGGCAATGCGGGCAACGACGATATCATCGGAGGACACAATGTTCCTGGCGGCGCGGACACCGGCGACTGGCTCGACGGCGGCTCTGGTGACGACGTCATCGCCGGCGACAATGCTTCGATCCTTCGCACTGGCGGCAGCGGCGACACTCTGTATCGCGTGCTCTCCGGCGTCACAATCTATGACGCTAACGGCAACCCGCTTGTAACTCAGGCTGCGCAGAACAACCCTGGATCGCAGGAACGTGCGATCACGCTGTACGATCACTCGACAACTGCCCCGGCGAGCACCTTCGGCAACGACTACATCGCCGGCGGCGCGGGCAACGACAGAATTTTTGGCCAGCTCGGCAACGATACCATCCAGGGTGACGGCTCGATCCTTCTGACCGTCGGAGCTTCTCGCAACGCGACCAACGATCTGACCGTCCAGCCGTCGACCGACGATTACGCCGGCGCCGGCACCGACGGCAACGACTACATCGAAGGCGGCGGCGGAGCCGACGTGATCTTCGGCAACCTCGGTCAGGACGACATCATCGGCGGAAGTTCGAGCCTGTTCAGCTTGAACACGCCCGACCAGCGGCCCGATGGCGCGGACATGATCTTCGGCGGTTCGGGCAACCACATCGCTCGCAACGACGCGGGCGACACCAGCACGAACGGCCACGCGCGCGATGCGGATGTGATCGTGGGCGACAACGGCAACATCTATCGTCTCGTCGGCGTCAACGGCACGGCGGCCGGCGCAGCCACAGGCATCGCCTACAGCGGCGGCTTCCTGAGCTTCAACTACGACGACTACAACACGGGCGGCCAGAAGATCATTGTGCGTGGCGTCCAGCTACTCGACTACACACCCGGCGGCCCGAGCTATAACGCCGCGGGCGCAGCCACGGATATCGGCGGGGCTGACGAAGTGCACGGCGAGTCCGGCGACGATTTCATCTATGCCGGCAAAGGCAACGACGCTGTCTTCGGTGACGGTCAGGACGACAATATCTTCGGCGGCTATGGCAACGACTGGATCTCCGGCGGCTCTGGCGACGACGGCATTCTCGGCGACGACGGAATCATCAATACCAGCCGCAACGGCAAGATCGAACCGCTGAACGGTGTCACCGTTGCCGTTACGCCGGCAACCGTTGCGACTGGCGGGAACGCGCAGACCGCCGCGATCAACGTCGCGAACCAACTGAAGAAGTCCGTCGACCTCACGCCGTTCAGCACCGACCCATCATGGACGCCGGCGGGCGACGAATTTAACGGCCAGACACAAAAGAATTCCGACGACATTATCTTCGGCGGCCTAGGTAACGACTCGATGCACGGCGGCTCCGGCGATGACGCCATCAGCGGCGCCGAAGCTTTGCCCCTGTCCTACGCTCCGACATACGACGCAAGCGGCAACCCGAACGGCATCGTGAAGATCGACTTCAACCACCCATTCAATCCGGGCAACGTCCTTGCGTTCAATCCGATCGATGTCAACGGACAGCACGCCAACGCTCAACGCGCCGGCGAGTTCGCCCTCTATGACGAATACGATCCGCTGCGCAAGATCCTTTTGAACAACGATGGTACGGCCAACAAGACCGGGACCGGCGTCGAGTTCTTCCTGAACTTCAACGCCACCGAAGGTCCGGCCTCGACGTTGGATTCCAAGAAGACAACAGACGGCGACGACAAGATCTTCGGCGACCTCGGCAATGACTGGATGGTCGGCGGCTCGGGCCGCGACGACATGTACGGTGGTTTCGGCAACGACTTGATGAACGCCGACGACGATCTGACGACGGCAAGCGGAGCCAACAACGCGCCAGACACGAGCGCGAGCTATGAAGACCGCGCGTACGGCGGCGCGGGCCGCGATGTGTTGATTGCCAATACCGGCGGCGACCGGCTGATCGACTGGGTCGGCGAATACAACAGCTACCTTGTGCCGTTCTCACCCTTTGGCAACCCGACGGTCAGTCGCACGCTGCAGCCGGCGTTGATGGACTTCCTTTACGCCTTGTCCAGGAGCGATGGCGCCGATCCGACGCGCGTCGTGAATGGAGCCGACCCTGCGCGCAACGGCGAGCCATATGGCGAGTTGGGCCTCGTGCTGCAGAAAGACGCGGATTGGAGAGAGCAGCACGGCGGGCCGGCCGATCCGCAACCCGGCAACAGCAACGGTCAGCGCGACGTCCTGCGCAGCGCCGACTTCAGCACAGGCGCCCAGGGCTTTTCGCCGCAGGTGGGAACGTTCACGATCGTGAACAACCGTTACCAGGTCGCTCCGGCAACAGCGGGCGGCGATGCCATCAGCCTGTTCAACGAATCGGACACGGTCATCCCGAGTTACTTCGAGATGCAGGCGTTGATTAACGCGGTCAAGCCGATTGCCGGTTCCAATGCCAACGCGTACCTGATTTTCGATTGGCACAGCAACACCGACTTCAAGTTCGCGGGCGTCAACATTTCCACGAACAAGCTGGAGATCGGACACCGCACGGACACCGGATGGGTCGTCGACAGCTGGGTCAACGGGCAGCTCAAGTCGGGAATTGACTATGTCGTGATGCTCACCGTGAACGGCAACACCGCTACCTTGTCTGTAGCCGGCACAACCGTAGCCTTCGCGTTCGCGGATCGCGTCGACTCCTGGGGCATCCACCACTTTATCAACGAAGGAGTGGTCGGCATCGGCGCGCGCGACGGAACGCAGGCCCAGATCGACGACGTCGTGGTTCAGGTACCACCGGCGACCATCACGCTCGACAAAACAGTCGACTTCACGGTCGATAGTCCGGCCAGTGGTCTGTTCAACAGCCCGACCAATGGAACCTGGACAACCACCGTCGACGGCCGCTTCGTCGGATCGACGACGGATGCGACAAAGCCCGCGATCGATTTGATCGGAACCACCATCACGCCGGGCTCGATGGCGGAAATCACCGCGACCCTGAAGACGACCGGACAGGGCGGAGTGGTGTTCGACTATCAAGGACCGACCTATTACAAATTCGCGACGGTGTCGGCGGACAGCAAGCAGATCCTGATCGGCCATCGCGTCGGCACCGCCACCGTCATCGACCGCGCGTTCAACTACAACGTATCGAGCACCACGGACTACAAGCTCGGCGTCACACTGCGAAGCGGCCTGGTCAATGTCTCGCTGAACGGTTCGGTCGTCGCGAGTTACCTCTACAATGAAACGGTCACGATCGGCGGCTTCGGTGTGATCAGCCTGAAGGGCTCGTCTTCCAGCAGCCAGACTTCGTTTGACAGCGTACGCCTCCGCACGGATGATGCTCAGTACCTGGTTACGACGACAACGTCACCGTCGCGCCTTGCGGAAACGTCCGTCGCCGTTCTCGATGTCAACACCGCGCGAGCTTTCAACGCGACCGCGGAAGAGTCCGAACCGGCGTACGTGCCGCCCGCCAGTCCGATGGTGGATTGGGAGAGTGTATCCGAAGACGTCTTTACGAAGTTCGAACTCGATGGCGCGATCGAACCCGGCGCGCAAGTCGAGTGGGACCTGTCGGAAGTTCTGGTGAATGTGTAAGTCTCAGATTAAGGAGTTTGGAGAATGCAGCTACTGATTTATGAAACCGCGGTGCCCGTTTCCAGTGTTCATCACGCCACAGCGAGTGTCGAAGTGGGCACCGATTACCGATTCAGCAGGAAGGTCAACTCGGTGCCGCTGACCGCAGTGGAGTTTCCTTTCGCGGCGTCGGAATACGCGATCATTTTCGCCGGCACCGGTGACGTTCCGATGCCCGCCGTGATTCTGGGGATGCGCGATAAAGAGAACCTGTTCCTGAACGATAACGGCGTGTGGCAAGCCACCTACGTGCCCGCCTTCGTTCGACGTTACCCCTTCGTGTTTTCAGTCAGCGATGATGGAAAGACCTTCACATTGTGCATCGACGAGGCGTACAGCGGATTCAATCGCGAGGGCCGAGGACAGCGATTGTTCAACGATGAGGGAAAGCCGTCCGAGTTCACGGACAACGTGCTCAAGTTCGTGCAGGAGTATCAACGTCAATTCGAGCGCACCAAATCCTTCTGCCAGAAACTCAAGGAACTGGACTTGTTGGAACCCATGCAGGCACAGGTCTCTCTCGCGACCGGAGAAACGACCTCCCTGACCGGTTTCATGGCGGTCGATCGAAAGAAGCTCAAAGGAGTGAGCGGAGAGAAACTCGCCGAACTCGCCAAGACAGACGAACTGGAGCTCCTTTACCTGCACCTGTTCTCCATGCGGAATTTCGCGGCGATGAAAAACAAGCTCGAGGGTAGAGCAACTCCAATCCCGCCTGCCTCGATTCAATAGGCGAAACAGGAGCGGAGACTCCGGTCATCAAATGCCAAACGCCTGCTGAAGCCGCCGGCGCACGAATTCCGAAGCATCACCGTGCGTCGACGGCGGAGGAGCAGGCGCGGCAAAGGCCGCCGGTGGAAGGGCGGCCTTTGCCGCTGTGAGGATAGTCACTCCCCGCACCCATTCCCTTGTCAGGTCATCCAGCGGCTCGTCGGCGGGGTCGACCGCAACGCCTGCCACCGAGGACATCATCGGGTGATCCAGAGCAGGCCGGTTCAACTTCGCAGGCATGTCGGAAGCCGGCCTCGCCTTGTGCAGCACCTTCACAAGATCGGCGAATGATGCGGCGCTCTTGTCACGCTCATTGAGCGGGCCACCGAGATGAAACAGCTCCGAGGCGGTCTTGATGACTGACGTATGTTGAAGCTTTCGATGCTCCACGGTTCCCTTCGCAATCCAGGGTGAAACCAGAATCGCGGGAACCCGCAAGCCCTGCCGTCGAAAATCAAACGAGGGAATCGTGAAGGTCGCGTCGTCGTCGGGATTTGGCGAGTTCAGGCCGTCCGGATTCTTCGCGTCGCCCGGAAACACATGGTCGAAAAACCCGCCGTGCTCGTCGTACGTCACCACGAGCAGCGTGCGCTTGAAAAGATCGGCGTTCGCCGCCAGCGCGTCATACACATCGGCAATCAGATGCTCACCGAAGCGCACGTCCTGAGGCGCGTGCTGGGAATTCGCCAGTTCAGATCCCGTGGCTCCCGCGTTCATGAAGCGAGGCAAAATAAAAGTGTAGTTCGGCAACTTCCCTTTATGAACATCGGATGCCCAGCGGTTTTCGAATCGGCGGAAGTGGTCGGGAGTTTTGTCCAGATGCTTGAACTGCAGAACTTCGTTGAGATCGTGAAAGTAGGTCGCCCAGGTCAATCCTTTTTCCTGGACCAGTTCATAAATGGTCTTTGAAGTGTATTCACGTTGAAAGGCGTTGTGCACGTAGCCTTCGGACGTAGCCGCATGAATGAACATCCGGTTGGGCATAGTCGGACCGGGTACTTCACAGAACCAGTTGTCACAAAGACAGAACTCTCGCGCCAGCTGGTTGATCGCCGGAAGCTGCACCGGGTCAAAACACTGCATCACTTCGGCGATTCGATTCGCGTCGACGTGGTGTGTGCGGCGCAACAGATCGTCCTTGTATGACCGGACAAAGCCGTTGTTGCGGATCGGATGCGTTTCCGACGGACCGTTCTCCTGATTACACAACTGCAGCTGCGTTGCATGAAACGAGTGCGGCGGCCCTTCCTTGTCGTGAACGGCAAACGGGGCAGGGCGGCCGACGGAAAATGCGGGATTCGCCGCGGACTTCGGTTTCGACGGATCCAGCAGGTTGAAGTCGTGAGCATGATCGCCGCGAAGGTTTTCCACCTTCTGACCCTGAGCCGGCTCGAAAAAACCGAAGAAGTGATCGAAGGATCGATTCTCAAGCATAAGGATGACGATGTGTTCGATGTTTGATGCGGCCATGGCTTTACCTCTCCTCAATATCTAAAGCGCAACTCAAGACTATTTTGTCCCAAAATTTCCACTCGCTCAGATTTGCCAGCCATATCGTTCGGGAAGTGTCTTCATTCAACGATCAGAACAACTCTTCGACAGACCATTCACTCGTTTGCGAAAACTCCGCGGTTACCTGATCGTTGCGAGTCTCGTGGCCGCAATCATTCCGTTGATTCGCGCCTTGCGAGTCGATGCGATGGTGGCGTTACGTGAGAACTAACGTTAATTTTGAAAACGGTGGCGTCAACTTCTAATCGTGGGCGCTGGCGTCTCCGTCGAATTCACGACCCGGGGCGGCTTGTTCCGGACCGACTCGGCCGCGGACGATTTCGGCCCGGGCGTAACTTTCCGGACGAACCGGTATGCCGGCGGCCCCGCGGAGCAGGGCGATCTGGCCCACATGCGTGAACGCGTCTGCCAGCGGACCCTGAATCAACTGTTCCGCCGAGCGAGCATCCAACGGTGCACCGGAGACAAGGGCGTTGTCGAGTGCCTTGAGGCCCTCAAAGAAGCGCTGAATCTCCGTGTCCCATTGACCGCTTCCTCCAGCTCGCCATGCGAACTTCCCTTCGGCCAGCCCCACTCCCCACGCCATCAGGTCTGCGAGGTGCTCCAGGATCTGAACCGGCCGGCGCCCGTTGGACCCGTTCGAAAAATTGGCGAAGCTCGCGGGCACGTCGCGCAACGTCTTCGCGGATCGATAAGCCAGAGTCGCAACAACGTGCCGGAGTACGGCGCGCGTGTCTTCAGAATCGTGAATCGTCATATGCAGGTTCCTTCGGTCAAATAAGCGTGAACGAATGGTAGTGTCTCAATAATCGATACTAACATTTATGGATCGCGGACGACGACGCGCTCGAATACTGGATTCACGCGGCTGGTATGGCGCTGCAGATCCTGCAGCAGCAAATCGGCAGCGGACTCGGATGGCGGAGCCGAATAACCGAGCAGGCGGGCGCAGACGGTCAGGGCCTCCAGGTCCTGAGGCAAAGAGTGCGTTTGCGCGTCGTCCACCATTTGCAGTTTGTTCTCGACGTCACGGAGAAAAAGATAGGCGTCACGCAGCGCATCGAATTCCTCGGCGTGGATCAGATCGTGTTCCCGTAATCTGGCGAGTGCGGGAAGCGTACTGCGGTGGAGCACTCCGGACTGCCGCGCACCGTGCATGGCTTGAAGCGTCTGGACGACGAGTTCGATCTCGCGAATACCACCCCTCCCCAGCTTGACGTTTCGATCGGTTTGTCCGCGAGCGGAGACCTTTTCATCGATGCGCGCTTTCATCTCGCGCACTTCGTCGAGCGCCGGCGCATCGAACGCGGGTTCGTAAATGAACGGTCGCGACATGGCAAGGAATCTTCGTCCGACAAGGCGGCTTCCGGCAACAGGCCAGGCTTTCAGCAATGCCAGACGCTCCCATGCTCCGATCCGCGTCCGGTAATATCGCTCGTACGCATCAAGACTGACGGCGATGTGCCCGGCGATGCCTTCCGGCCGTAATCGCAGATCGACTCGGTAGACATAGCCTTCGCCCGTAAAAGAACCCAGTCCTTTCGAGATTCTTTGAGCCAACCGGCGAAAGTAATCCTCCGCTGAAATCTCCGGCGCTTCCTCGCCGCTCGCGGCATAGACAAACATCAGGTCGACGTCGGAACTGAAGTTGAGTTCTCCGCCGCCCAGCTTGCCCATCGCAAGAACCGTGAACAGCCGGAACATCTTCGGAGGAATCTGCCAGGTGCGTCTCAAAGCGGCCGCCGAGACTTCGTATACCGAGGAAATCAGCGCCTCCGCAAGAAAGGATAGAGCCGCGTTGGTTTCTTCCACCGAAGCCAGACGAAGCAGGTCGCGCACGCCGATGTGGAGCATTTCTCTTCGTTTCACAGCCCGGAGAAAGTCGAGTTGTTTGTCTTCCTCGACCAGCCTCAGGAGAGTCGGCCGCAATTCGCGACGGATCTCCAGTCGCGTTCGTGTGCGATTCAGGTTGTCCGGTTCCGCCACCCAATAGAAATGATGAGGATCGCGAATCAGGATTTCCGCCATGTACGCGCTGCCGCCGAGACTTTTCGCGAGAATCTCCACGGCCTGTTTCGAGTTGCGGAGGTATGTAAAAAGGTGGGCCTTGTTTGTGGACGCCGCAAACCTTTCGAAGCGAGTCAGCGCCTGATCGGGATCCGGCGATGACGAAACCGCCACCATGAGGTCGTCGAGGATCTCCGCCAGCAACATTCGCTCACCGGGATCTCCCGCCGCAACCTGAAGATTGGCATCCGCTTTCTGAAAATCTTTCAGCCCGTAGGGCGCCAACAGCTCGGCAACGCGCGGCGGATCAAGCCGCGAAGCGAGCAGCAGTTCCCTGATGTCCGTCGTCGCCATACACGTGAGAGTAAGATAACGTGCGGGACCGCGCGGAGTTAAAACAATCGACCGTCCACGCTTGCCGCCGGTTCATCCCGCGAGGCGTCCGTTCTGTCCCTCGACCCTAATCATCGATCCGCCATCGGCATATTGTCTGATCTCATGGAAAGAACGCATCTCCGGATCTGGATGGCCGTCGTGGCTGCAGGGATGGCCCCTGTCACGATAGGTTTGTTGAATGCGCAGACGGTGAAACCGCTCCGTTTCGAAGTCGCCTCGATTAAGCCCGCCGACAATGGAGGGCGTGGAGGCATGGAGCTTCTGCCTGGCGGCGGTCTTCGAATGGATGGTGTGACGCTTTACGGTCTGATTGGAATTGCGTACAACGTCCGGCCGGAAAATTTGTCCGGAGGGCCGAAGTGGACGCAAAGCGAGGCATATGCCGTCCTTGCAAAAGCGGAACAGTCCGATTCGGACGATGTCTCTACGGCCCGGGAGACCATGTCGCGGGCCGCATTCGATCAACTGCGTGAGAGGTTGCGGACATTGCTTGCCGAACGGTTCCGCCTGGTTATTCGTACGGTGGACAAAGAATCCTCCGGATATGTGCTCGTCGTTGCGAAGGAAGGAACAAAGCTGACCCCTACGACGAATCCTATGCCTCCCGGCACTAATCGCTCTCGCGGCGCGATCACCGGCCGCAGCGGAACGATGCCGATGCTGGCCTCGGTCCTTGACGGATATCTTCGGCACCCGGTCGAGGATCGTACAGGCCTGATGGGCAACTACGACTACAAGCTCGAATATGCCGAAGACCTCGGACCGGATGCTGCGGCCGTGGGCGAGCCGGGCGCGTCGATCTTCACTGCCATTCAGGAGCAGCTTGGATTGAAGCTCGAGTCCGGCCGAGTCACGATTCATTCGATCATTGTCGAAACGGCCGAACGCCCTTCGCCGAACTGAGTTTTTCGACTTCCACCATCGTTTGTTGATGACAGCCTCCGACTCTGGTAGCGTTCGCTCATGCGATTCGCATCTCGTGCGCTCCTCTTCATTTTGGTCAGCGCGACCGCCGGTTTGGGCGGCGCGCAAGTCAAGAATCCGATCGACCGCATCACTGAAGCGGATTTGAAAGCCGATCTCTTCACGCTGGCAGGCGACGCGATGCGCGGCCGCGAAGGCGGCACCATCGACGAACTGAATGCGTCGATGTGGATAGCGGAGCGATGCCGCGCGATTGGTCTTCAGCCCGCGGGCGATAACGGCACATACTTTCAGTTTTTCCCTCTCGAACGTTTTCGTGTGTCGGCGAGCAGTCAGGTGACGATTGGCGGGAAAGCGCTCCGCATGGGCGCCGACGTCGTGACGGACAACACCGTCCTCGCCGATGTCGATGCACCCATCGTTATGGCGACGGATGATGCGCTCGCGAACATCGACATCACCGGAAAGACGCTGGTCCTGCGGTATACGCGGCCGGCAACGTCCGCTCAGCTGCCCAATCAGTCCAGTCCGAATCGGGCGTCCGGACTTCGTACCTGGCTTCGAGGCATCCAGCAAACGGTGCAGTCGCGAAACCCCGCAGCGATCGTCGCGATCGTGCCTGATGCGGAACGCGATCAGTGGGATCGGACGGTGTACACATTCCCGCGCGGCACGTATGGACTCGATCCGGATGGAACGCTTCCGCCGCGTGTCGCCGCTCGCGGCGTACCGCTGCTTTATGTACGCGAGTCCGCTTTGAATGGTCCGCTGAGCCCCGATGCGCGCCTGGTGGCGTCGATCTTCACGGACAGCTTCCAGTACCCGTCGGTCAATATCATTGCGAAAGTACCCGGACGCGACCCAAGACTTGCCAGCGAGTACGTACTGTACAGCGCGCATCAGGACCACGACGGCGTCCGTTATCCCGTGAACGGCGACAACATCTGGAATGGCGCCGATGACAACGCCTCAACCGCAGTGGCGTTGCTGGCGATCGGCCGCGCCGTGGTGGCCGCGCCGGGCAGACGCACGTCGCTGTTTATCTGGCACGGATCGGAAGAGCGCGGCCTGATGGGTTCGCGATGGTACGTCAAGCATCCGACCGTGCCGCTCAAGTCCATCGCGGCCGTGCTCAACGGCGACATGATCGGTCGAAACGACCCGGATACCGCGTCGCTGCTGGGCGCAACGGCGCCGCACCGCAACTCACCCGAACTCGTCGAAATCGCGCTTAAGGCGAATGCCGATGTGACGAAGTTCACGATCGATACTTCCTGGGACGATCCCCAGCATCGCGAGGGCTGGTATTACCGCAGCGACCATCTGTCGTATGCGCGTGCCGGCGTGCCGGCGATCTTTTTCACTACCCTGCTCCATCCGGACTACCACACACCCGCCGACAATCCCGATCGGATCGATCTGACAAAACTCACCCGGATGACCCGGTGGATGTATGCGACCGGCCGAGCCGTGGCGGACGCCGAGAAGATGCCGGCCGTCGACCCGAACTTCAAGCTCGAGCGCTGCCGGGATTCAACAGGTGATTACTGCGCCGGCCGATAAACATCCGCTTCGCCGCTACAACGGTGAAGCTCTGAAATTTTGAAACTCTCCTTCGTGATCCGGACTCAATTCACAAAAGCGGCTTCGTTGGTGAGTAAAAGGGCGTGGGCGTATTCCTGCCAGGCGCTGAGTGGAACACGGACAGGCGCTGGAGCCGCGCCTCGGCCGCGTGCCTGACCTCCGCGACCTTGCGCGCCGCGGCCTCCTCGACCTCCGCCGCCACGCTGGCCTGCCGCCGGCGGTTCAGGAGCGGCAGTGTCCGCCTGAAAACCGGTGACGAATTCTGTGCCCGCCTGGACCTCTTCTTCGACCGGCAAGCGCTGGAAGAACAGTTCGTACAGAAAGCGGATTCGATCGTCGTCGGAAGCAGCGGTTTGAAATGCTTCGCGATTCACCACGTTGCGAACCTGTTCGATCACGAGCGGACTATTCATCAAAAACAACGCCTGCTGCGGGACGATAGTTTCGAAACGCTTGCCTGTCGGCGTGCTGGGATTGGCAAAATCAAACGTGTTCAGCACCTCGACCGGATCATTGCGATCAACATAACCGTATATCGACCGGCGCGATTCCGTTGAAAGCTTGTAGCTGATGTCTGGCCGATTCAACGCCGCAAGCCCTCTGCCTCCTGATGCGACTCGGGTTCCTTCCGCAAGATCCACCGGATGCCCGCCCAGCGTCAGGTCCAGCGTGCCGCCGATACTGAGAATGGAATCGCGCAACGGCTCGAATTCGAGCCGGCGGACATTCGCGCGCCACAGCAGATGATTGAACGGATCCTTGTCGGCAAACTGAGCGTTATTCCGGCTGCTCTGCTGCCACGTCGCGGAAAGAAGGATGACTTTATGGAGTTTCTTGATGGACCAACCATCGGCCATGAACCGGCTGGCCAGCCAGTCGAGCAACTCGGGATGCGTCGGCGGGGAGGATTGATTGCCCAAATCGTCCGGCGTACTGACGAAACCTTCGCCGAAATGATGCTGCCACACGCGATTCACCATCACGCGCGCCGTGAGGGCGTTGTTCTTGTTCGCAATCGCGTTCGCAAGTTCGAGCCTTCCGCTGCCGTTATGGAAGGTGGGACGATTCGATCCCGATAGAATCTCCAGAAACCGGCGCGGCACAACCTGGCCAGGCGTCTCGGCCTGGCCGCGAAGAAAAATCGGAGAATCCTTCGGAGACGGACTGTCCACAAGCACGTTTGCGCGGGCCGGGGCTCCCGGGTCCACCAGGTCGAGCATCTCGCTTTGCTCACGCAGCAAGAAATACTGATTGCGGGTTCGCGGCACCATGAAGCGCACCAGGCCATCGCCGAGGACGTTGGAAAATGCCGCTTCCCATTCGGGATCCGTTCTCGCGAATAAGGTCGTGTAGAGGGAAGCAGCGTCCGATAGCATTCGAAGTGAACGGTTGCGGAATGCCTGCAACACCACGGGACTCAGCATTGCGGCGCGTTCTCCCGCATATTGGTTCGCGAGAACTCGCGGCGCCCGCGTCTGGAACTGAAGTGCCGGAATGCGGGCAAGCGCGTTCCACACGCCGAAAATGGCAACGGCATTCTTTCCAGCGCGCGTGAGTTTGAGCCAGTTCTCCACAACAGCCGGATCGGCTTTGTTCTTCTGGAGGTACGACGCGCGATCTTTTGGGTTCATCTGGGTTGCCATCAGATAGACGCCGCCCAGGTGCCGGTAATCACCGAATACTTCCGACAGGCTCTGTTCGCGCATATTCATGAGACGCTGATCCATCTCGCGGCGACGGGTCAGGTAATCCGCGTATGCAGCGTTCGTCGCGCCGATGATCGGCTTCACGGCGGGCTCCAGTGAACTCGCAAATATGCCGTAGAGCGAATAGTAGTCGGCGGAGGGGATCGGATCGAACTTATGGTCGTGGCATCGGGCGCAGGTCACCGTCAGGCCGAGAAACGCCTTCGAAGTGACGTCGATCCGGTCGTTGATGATGTCGCTCGGATTGCCGTTGAAGTGATCGCCCAACGTCAGAAACCCCAGGGCAGCCAGCCTGCTCGGATCCTTCAGGTTGAGGCGGTCGGCAGCAAGCTGTTCCTTAATGAATTCGTCGTACGGCAGGTCTAGGTTGAAAGCCTTGATGACGTAGTCGCGATAAGTCCACGCATTCGGATACACCGAACTCTCGCGCTTCCGGTCGAATTGCCCCTTCGTATCCGAGTAGCGCGCTACGTCGAGCCAGTGACGGCCCCAGCGTTCCCCGTAGCGCGGTGACGCCAGCAACGCATCAACAATTTTTTCGAATGCGTTCGAAGAATTGTCGGCGACGAACGCGTTCACCTGATCCGGTGTCGGGGGCAAACCGATCAGATCGTAGTACACGCGGCGGATGAGCGTCCTCTTATCCGCCGCTTCATTTCCCGTCATACCGTTGGCTTCGAGCTTTGACAGCACAAAGCGATCGACTTCGTTCTTAACCCAGGACTCATTCGTGACGGAAGGCGGCGCGGGCCTGGTGACCGGTTTGAACGCCCAATGATCTTTTCCGCTGCCGCCATAGGCATTGCCGGAAGGCCTGGTTGCGCGCGGATCCGGAGCCCCCATGCGAACCCAGGTGATCAGATCGTTCACCTGGTCCGCCGGAAGCTTTCCGCCCGGCGGCATTTGCAAACTCTTGTTGTTGTAACGGACGGCCTGAATCAGGAGGCTCTTGTCCGGGTCGCCGGGAACAATCGCCGGACCGTCATAACCACCCGTTTCCCAACCGCCCTTCCAATCCAGTTCCAGTCCTGCTTGCGGCGCTCCGCCGGCCTGGCTGTGACACTTGTAACAATTGTTGGCGAAGATGGGCCGGATCTTCTTTTCGAAGAAATCCTGCTGGGCCGGCGCGATTGGCGGCGTTGTACGGCCGGGATTTTGCGCCATGGCGACAGCGAACACGCTGAACAACGCTGTTCCGATGATGCCGCAAACGCTCTTTCCGATCATGCCAGGATTCCTTTCACCACTTCGCCGAAGTTATCCGTGAGACGGAAATCGCGGCCGTTATACCGATATGTCAGCCGGGTGTGATCGAAGCCGATCAGATGAAGAATGGTCGCGTGCAGATCGTGAATGTGCACCGGGTTTTCGACGGCCTTGGCTCCGAACTCGTCCGTGGCGCCATACACGGTTCCACCCTTCACGCTTCCACCGGCCAGCCAGACGCAGAATGCTTTATTGTTGTGATCGCGGCCCGGATTATCGTTGCCGTTTCGGTCGCGCGTGACGGTGCGTCCAAACTCGCCGCCCCAGATGACGAGCGTGCTCTCGAGCAAGCCCCGTTGTTTCAAATCCGCGAGCAGAGCGGCGGCAGGCTTATCAATTTCGGCGGCGCTTGCCGGCAAGCGGTCCTCGATGTCCTGATGATGATCCCAGCCGCCCGCCCACACTTGAACGAACCGCACGCCACGCTCGACGAGCCGGCGCGCAATCATCAACTGTTTGCCCTGCGGCGTGTCGGTGTAGAGCGTGTGAATGCTCTGCGGTTCCTTCGAAAGATCGAACGCGTCGGTCGCCTCCATTTGCATCCGGTACGCCATTTCCAACGACTGGATGCGGGCTTCGACCTGCGGATCCTTTTGCAGATTCCGGCTGTGAATCGCGTTCAGCTGTTGCACCAGATCCAGTTGGCGCCGCTGTTCCTGACGATTGAAGTACTCGTTGCCGATGTTCTGGATCATGCCCGCAACGGTTGGCGGAAATGTATTGATGCTGGTGGCCTGCATGTCACCGGGCAGGAATGCCGATCCCCAGTTCAGCGCGCCGCCCGGCGGAACCAGGCCGTTGGGCCGAAGTGAAATAAAGCCGGGCATGTTCTGATTTTCGCTGCCGAGTCCGTAAAGCGCCCATGCACCGAGGCTCGGCCGGACCTGGCGGGAACCGGTGTTCATCAGCACTGTCGCGACGTCGTGCGCGGGAATGTCCGTCTGCATCGAGCGAATGATCGCAAGGTCGTCCACGTGCGCGGCAATCTCGGAAAACACTTCGCTGACTTCAATGCCGGATTTGCCGTATTTCGAAAATTTGAACGGCGAGGCCATCGCAACACCGTTGAGTCCAGGCAGCTCCTGGTCGTTCAGTCGTGCCAATTCCGGTTTGGGATCCCACGTATCCACTTGCGAGGGCGCTCCCTGCGCAAAAATATGGATAACGTGTTTCGCTTTTGCGGGGAAATGAGTCGTCATCCGAGGCGTTCCCGCGGTCTGTGTGGCCGCAAGCTCTCTTTCGGACAGCAGACTTGCCAGGGCAAGAGAACCCAGGCCCATGCCACACCGGGCCAGAAACTCACGGCGGGAACTCAACGGCTCACTGCTTCGGTAACACATGCAGCTGGTCATAAGCTTGTCCGTTGCGGAAATATCTAAATCAAGGCAACTAATCGAAACGCCTCGATGGTAACTACGAAACAACAGCGATTACCACCCACAATTTTGAACCGCTCCATGACTATAAGGTTGCGTCAACGGAGAACGTCGACACTAAAGAAGTAAGATTAAGGTGTGCCCAGCGACGAGCTGAAACAAGCGATCCGTTTGCTCTGTCCCGAACTACCTCGTGATCTGCTTGAGGCTTTTTTTCACGGAATGGAGGAGGACTACTTCATCACGTTCACCACTGGCAGCGTTGCTAATCACCTGCGTATGGCTTCCGCGTTGAGCAGCGACACGCTCATTCAAGTACGCATCACGCCGACCGAGAGAACCACCCCGCTTGCTCGGGCTGTAACGCCCTCGCAAGCTGCCCCTCCTGATTCAGGAGGGGAGTTCGAAATCACCATTGTCAGCTTCGACTATCTCGGACAATTCTCGATGTTCTGCGGGCTGATGTCGGCTTTCGCGCTCGACATCCGTTCGGGTGACAGCTATTCGTTTTCGAAGACATCACCGACCTCAAAGGTTGTGGATGTTTTCCGAGTCGTACCGATTCACGGAGAAACTTTTGAAAAGGCCCAACAACTGGAATTCGTGAGCGAATTGCAGGTGCTGACCCGTCTTCTTAGGAACGGTTCGATCCAGGAAGCGCGAACGCGGCTGTATCGCTTTCTCACCGAGCGCATCGAAAAGTTGAACGAACCGCTCGGAGGTCTGCTTTCGCCGCTCGAACTGTTGTTCGACAATCAGGCCCGTGACGACCGAACCGTGATGGAAGTCCGATCGGAGGACACTTTCGCTTTTCTCTATGCGGTTTCGAACGCGCTTTCGATGAGAGGGATTTACATCAGCGCGGTGCGGATTCGGAGTTCTGCAAACCGCACGCACGATCAATTCATCATCTCCGATCGCACGGGTCGAAAAATAAAGGAAGGCCCGGAGCAGCAGCGGCTGACGCTTGCCGTCGGCATGATCAAACAGTTCACACACTTCGTTACCGACGCGCCCGACTCTGCCAAAGCGATGCATCACTTCGACCAGTTTCTCGACAAGCTTGTCGAGATCGGCGATGACCCGCTTTACGATCGCACGCTCTCCCTTCTATCCAGTAGCGAGGGAATGAGCCGGCTCGCTCGTCTCCTGGGTTCGAGCGACGACCTGTGGGAAAACTTCCTCCGGATTCATTTCACTGAACTGCTTCCCTTGATAGAAGGCGATTTGAAGGCGCCGGAGAGGCCCGGCCTGCACGGCGAATTGCGCACGGCCCTGGATCGTGCAACGCCCGAAGAACAGCGATCCGTTCTCAACGGTTTCAAGGACCGGCAGTTGTTTTTGATCGACGTCCGCCATGTGCTTTTGGCGGATCGAACGCCGGCGGAATTCTCCGAGGCGCTTACGGATCTTGCCGAAGCGGTCGTCGACGAAGCCGCTCGCATCAGCCATGCCCGACTTGCGGCGAAGTTCGGGTGGCCGTCCGGAGCGTTTGCGATTTTCGGACTGGGGAAATTCGGCGGTCGCGAGATGGGATACGCATCCGACCTTGAGCTGCTTTTCGTTCACGACGGAAACAGCGAATTCTTCGAAGCATTGGCGCATCAGATTGCCGGTTTTATCGAAGCCCGGAACCACGTTGTTTTTCACATCGATCTTCGGCTTCGACCCCACGGCGATGCGGGAGCATGGTCGACATCGTTCGAACAGTTCGCGAAGTATTACCGCGACGGCGGAGAGGCAGCGCCGTTCGAGCGTCAGGCACTGAT
Organism: uncultured Solibacteraceae bacterium; assembly: GCA_964584785.1. Lineage (GTDB taxonomy): Bacteria > Acidobacteriota > Terriglobia > 20CM-2-55-15 > 20CM-2-55-15 > JAHFTY01. The sequence goes on along the minus strand of CAZPBY010000022.1, from coordinate 25,534 downwards.
CAAACTGCGGTGGTTCGCCGGCGATGCGGATCTGGGACGCCGAGCCGAGGCGCATCGCGACGCCTTCACGTACAGCGGCCGGCCGTGGGACTGGCCGGACGCGATGCATCTTCGCGAGCGTCAAATGCATGAACTCGTGAAACCCGGAAAGGTCAACGTCAAGTACAGCGCCGGCGGCCTCATCGACATCGAATACGCCTGTAAGTACCTTCACCTGCTGAAAGGCGCCGAACATCCGGAGGTGCGGTTACCGTCGACACTCGACGCTCTGGAACGTCTGCGACAGTTGCAAATCGTGCGCGAGAAGGATTACCACCTGCTGCGCTCGTCGTATCTCTTTCTGAGGAATCTGATCGATGCGCTCCGCATTGTTCGCGGCGATGCGAGCGATCTGCTGCTGCCGGAATCCGCCGACGAATACAAATCGCTCGCGCGCCGCATGGGCTATCGAGAAGCAGACCGCGCAAAGGACGCCGGCCGGCTGGCTTCCGACATCCGGGAAACGATGGAGCAGGTCCACGGTTACTTCGTGGCACGATTCAAAGCCTCTTGACCCCCCAAGCCCCTCCACTGCGACCTTCGGTATGGACAAAAACGTGGCATTTTCGATATAAACGGGTGTTCCCAGTACAACGTCGTGCCGGGGGCAAGTGACTGTGGAAGTCTTCAGCCTCGATTGCGAGCTGGAGGCTTTTTTTGTTTGCTGCAAATTAACCTAAACCAGGATTCGCGAGGAAAGATGACTGCAAAAGATGTGTTTCAGCTGATTAAAGATAAAGACGTGAAGTTCGTAGATCTGCGCTTTACCGACACGCGCGGCAAAGAACAACACGTCAGCGTACCGGTCGCTACGTTCGGCGCCGACAAGTTTGAATCCGGACACTTTTTCGATGGCTCGTCGATTGCCGGATGGAAAGGAATCCAGGCTTCGGACATGGTGTTGTTGCCGGACCCGGCTTCCTGCTTTATCGATCCTTTCCTTCAGCAAACGACGCTGGCCATCACCTGCGACGTCATCGAACCTTCCGACGGCAAGGGGTATGATCGCGATCCACGATCGATCGCCAAGCGCGGCGCCGAATACCTGAAGTCCACAGGCCTCGGCGACACAGCGTTCTTCGGGCCTGAACCGGAGTTCTTCATCTTCGACTCGGTGGAATGGACCGTCGGCATGCAGGGATCCTCCTTCAAAATTTTTTCGGAAGAAGGCGCATGGGCCACCGGCGAAACGTTCGCTGCGGGCAACAAGGGACACCGGCCCACCATCAAGGGCGGGTATTTTCCGGTTCCTCCTGTGGATTCACTCCAGGACATCCGTTCTGAAATCTGCTCCATCCTGGAAGCCATGGGTGTCGTGGTCGAGGTTCACCATCACGAGGTGGCGAACGGCGGTCAGTGCGAGATCGGTACGAAGTTCGCTCCGCTGGTGCAGCGCGCCGACTGGAATATGCGGCTGAAGTATGCGGTGCATAACGTCTGCCACAAACGCGGAAAGACCGCTACGTTTATGCCAAAGCCGATCGTCGGCGACAACGGCTCCGGCATGCACGTCCATCAATCCATCTGGAAAGGGGGCGAAAACCTGTTTGCGGGAGAAGGGTACGCCAGCCTTTCCGAGTTCGCCATTTTTTACATTGGCGGAATCATCAAGCACGCGAAGGCACTGAACGCGATCACGAACCCCGGCACCAACTCTTACAAGCGATTGGTTCCCGGCTTCGAAGCGCCCATCAATCTCGCGTACTCCGCTCGCAACCGTTCCGCAGCCATCCGCGTTCCGTTGGTCAATAGCGCGAAGGCCCGCCGCATCGAAGTGCGATTCCCGGATCCGACTGCGAATGCGTATCTCGCGTTTACGGCAATGATGATGGCCGGCCTGGACGGCGTGCAGAACAAAATCCATCCGGGCAATCCCATCGACAAGAACCTTTACGAACTGGATGCCGCCGAAGCCCGTGATGTTGCGCATCCGTGCGCGTCATTGGACGAGGCGCTCGAGAACTTGAACAAAGATCGCGGATTCCTGACGAAGGGCGGCGTGTTCAGCAACGACATGATCGACGCATACATCGCTTTGAAGGAAGAAGAAGTCACCCGGTTCCGCATGAGCGCCCATCCGGTCGAGTTCGATATGTACTACAGCCTGTAAGGAGGCCGCAACCCGGCGCGGATCCAGGACATCAAAAAGGCCGTGAAGTTCGGTTCGACTTCACGGCCTTTTTGTTATTGCGGTTGGGATCAATGAATGTCTCTTTCTCCGGTCCGGATGTTGTATCCCTGTTCCAGCGGAAGGACGAAGACGCGGCCATCACCGATCTCGCCGGTCCGCGCGGTTTCGATGATGCACTTGATGGAGTCGTCGACCAGTTCATCGGGGAGAACGATTTCAATCATGATCTTCGGCAGCAGCGTCACACTGTACTCCGTGCCGCGATAAATGGCCTTGTGTCCCTTCTGCCGTCCGTGACCTCGAACTTCGGTGACGGTCATCCCGGTGACGCTCAGCCTGGTCAGAGCATCCTTTACTTCCTCGAGCTTGTTCGGTCGAATGATTGCTTTGATTAACTTCACGCTTACCTCCCGGATATATTAATGCATCTGTCGAGTATCACGGACGATCTCAATTCCCAGGCAATCATTCTATTCGCCTGGGCCGCCTCTACAGCCGGCACGTCACGCACAAGTCTCTTCTCCACTTGGCACCTTTTCTCCACGAATTACGCATTTTGAATTAAGACGCCGAAACAGGACAAGTAACGACCCGCGCCTTTAGCGCACGCGCCGGCTGTAGCCGGCGGCCACTACTGACAGGATGGTTACGGCGTCTTGCAAGAGGAAGCTATGAAGAATCCAATGAAAACCATCTCGACGACAGTGTTCCTTAGTCTCTTGGTATTCAATATGACGATGTGGGCTGCACAGGCCCCGTCGGCGGGCGTCTGGACTCATGACCCGCAAGCACCGGATGCCGCCTGCCCCAGTATGCCGGCGTGCAGCAGCTGGCAGGTGTTTCGTTCCGCACATCCATGGCCCTATCAAGCCTTCGCCGTTCAGCCAATGGCTGGCGAAGCGATCGTGATCGTGTCTGAACCGCCACCGGCGCTTTCTCGAGAAAAACTTGAAAGGACGCTGCGGGCCCTTTTCGGGGCGGATCTGCTCGACCTCCAATATGACCGCTGGCCGACTGGGTTGGATGGCTGGCTGGAAGATGTCGTTCTGCGCGTTCGACTAACGAATCCAGCAACGATTCGCGTTCTTGACGGATCAGGTTTCGAATCCTGGCGCGCGCCGGCCGAAATCGTCGACCGGCTACAACTCTTAAATGGACTCCTTCACCGCACGACTGACGGTTTCTGGATCGACCGCGTGGTACGAACTCAGCCGACGTCATCAATAGACGAACTGAAGGTTCCCGTTTCCGACCTGGCGGGTTGGTTGTCCGACGGCCAGAGGATTTGGCTGCCCATCAGCGAACTTGGCGGGCGCCGTACAACTCAAGAGCTCTGGACCGAGAAGTCTTCCGGAGTTTTTCAAACGGGCTCGGGAGTCATCGCGCTCGTCGCGCCAAAAGGGCTGAAGCTTACGGATCTGGCGGCTGACTTTCGTCGGTTTGCTGTGGAGTCCGATCTGATAATCGGCGGAGCCGGCATGACAGACGGAGGGCTGCTTCTCCTCGGGCGTGCGCGACAGATACCCCTGGCAACGCTGCCGCCGCTGCGGTTTGAAAGCCTCGTTGCCTTCGCGCGAAATCATGCCGAGCACCTGGCTCAGAGCTATGAGCGCCAGCGAATCTTTGCAGGGCCAATCCGAACGGGCAAATACGCGAGTTGGGATTGGGCGCCCATTCTTTTGTCGACGCAACTCGATGACAGCGAGTTTGGAACTCTCCTGAACATGGCAGACCAGATTCTGAAATCCTGGTCGCAGCATGGACAGGTCGAGTATTACTCGTTCTTCTATCCAAAGCCTGATCGATATCCGTTCGGCAACGAATCAGCAAGTGACTACTTCGCTGGGAAATTTCGCACCTCGACGCTCCTCTTCAACTGGAACACCGAATCGCTTGCCACCATCAGCACGGTCAACGGCCGAGAGATTCTGACAGCCGACCGCACCGGCGCGCTGAATGTGCTCTATCGTCCTTCCGACAGCATCGAAACCCAATCCCCGATTACAGCCCGCCGCATGCGGGATGACGCCGACGCGCGGGCGAAGGACGCAAGAGAATACTTCGCGACTCGTGGCGACCCACTACTGGTGCGAGTCGTCCAGAACGTGCTGTTGTACCAGGCCGCGCAGAGCTTTCTTGTGGTAGCCGATGCGCAGGAACCTGCAAAAGCGTCAAGATCCGATCAGGCAACGACTGTCTTGCAGAAACGAGCCGCGGCGTGGTTGGCCGAGATCATGCAGGGCAAGACGGACATCGATCGCAGGGTAACCGTCGCTTTGAACAAGTTCATGGGCTCCTCGGGCTTTACGGTTGAGAAGATGGCTGCCGTACTGGCATCTCCTCAGACCGTGGAACGCGAACTTCAGCGCGCTTTCGAAAGCTATAACACCGCTGTCGCCGAAGCGAAGTGGATGCCCGCATACCTGGCCGATAAGGCACAAACGGCGCGCGAGTTGTTCGAGAGCACATGCGCCAGTGTTGGCGGCCAAATCGTGCGCACCGCTAAAGGCCGCGAATGCAAATGGCAGGAGAGATTCGGCCTGACTGGACTGTCGCCGTTCGCAAGCTACAACGCATTTGCAGATGGTCTGGAGAAACTGGGAAACCAATACGAAGCGACTAAGGCACGACTGGATCACGAGCGGCAACAGCTCGTTTCATCGGAGAAGACCTACGAACAGGCCGTAGAGATCGCAAGCATATTGACCGACTACTCAGGAGGAGTCGATCTCGACGATTTACTGAAGAGCATCCTGCAAACCACCTCGGCTGTACCGGTCAACGGTTCGATTCGAACGCCGACCGTAGTCCTCTCCAAGAACAGCGTCGATATCGGAGCCATCGGCGGACACAATATTGACTTAATTCCTCGGCGAAGATTGATCACGCCCGACATTCCGGTTCTCCTGGGCACGCCTAAACCGTCAATCCGCGCAACGCGTGTCGCTGAACTGGCCCCACCACGTCATGAGAGTGAGGCGCTCGGCATTCGGCGCACGGGAAGTCTTCTTGATGAAATGCGCGCTTCCGCAAAGCAAGCCGAAATGAACCATGCGCCTTGGCAGGAAATGCAAGTCCAGGCAAAGGCGTGCCAGTGTGACGCAGTCGTCAAGCAAGCCGAAGATGGAACGATCTACCTGGTGCGCAATACTCCTTCCCCCAGTCAGCAGGTGATTTTCGGTAAGAGCGGTATCATTGATGCCTTAGCCGGACCGCCTCCTGCAAAACTCGTACGCTTCGAGAACTTCTCGGATTCGACCGTGGAAAATGTGGCTCGCAGTACGGGGCTAATCGCTACCGGTGTGTCCGAAAGTGATTTTGGGGATGCGTTGGATACGATCTCCAGTCTGTTCAAGACACCGCTCAGCAGTTCCCGGAATGTAAGCGTCGCGATTCAGCGACCCGGGAAACCCGCGGAAGTCCTCCGGTTCGGAGAAGCGCCCGGATCCCTCGCATTGCTCAACGATCGCGTTCCATGGCGCGGGTCGGTAGTAGAACCCACGTCGCGCGCCCAGTGGGCGGAGGAATTCGGCCCGGCATCAACTATCGGTTTTGAGAACTCCCGCGCTATGACGGTCCGGCCCGGCAACTCTCCGATGACCGACCAGGTTCTGTATGTTCGTGTGCGCGTGGAAGCTGGCTTGCGCGAGGGCATTGCTACACGCCTCCAACGCATCATCGAACAATGGGTTGGAAGTCAGCCGGCCGCTGCAAAACCATGGGCCGACAGCATGATTGAACTTCGCGAGGCGATAAGCAGGCAGCTCAAGCTTAAGCCTGGTGATCTCGAGTTCTACTACAAGCACAACAAAGCAAAACTTCGGGCGGCGGAAACGACAGATCCGGCAGCACCGCGATGTTCGCACATGCCGTGTGCGGCATGACGCAATCGAACTCCGCGCTCGCACATTGTGCAATCTTGTTCGCGATACCGGTGACCTGGGAAGAATTCGACTCGCTCGCAAGGGCCAATCTCTCCGACTTTGTCTCCGGAATGCTGGGCGGGCGCAACCCCGCCCAGGTGTGGGCACAAGATTACGAGGTTGTCGCCGCAGCGGCCCAGAGCCTGATCCGGAGCGCCTTACAGCTAGGAGCAAGTGTTTACCAAAAAGCTACTTTGGCGCATTTTTCGCAAGCCACGTCCCGTTTTCAGACCATAGTCCTTTTCGCGCACTGGCGAGGTGCCGTTTTCAGGACGTCGGACTTTCTGAATAGTACGACGGCCATTGCTGACAGAATGGCTCAACATCCGCTGTTGAAGAACATCGCGCCGATGGCGAAGGACAGAAATACGCTTGTGGAGAGGCTTAATGAAGTCGTCGAAAATGCGACTCTCGTCCATTCCTTGCCTGCGTCCATAGCGGGTGCTGCCGAACGGTCGCGCGTGATCAGCCATACACTCTCTCGCGATCTGATTGATGAAGTATTGAGTGGTCTCGTGGCACCGGGGAATTGCGCGGAGTTCTTCGACGGCCTTCACACTCCGGGACAAATCGAAGAGGCCATAGCCCTTACTTTTGCAGGTGAACTGGATTTGGCTCTGTGCGATTCAGCAGCGTTAGGAACCTTTATCGACTTGAGGCGCGGCGACACCATACATCATCTCCACTGGCCTGATAGTGTGCATCCCGTACCGCAGCTGATTAAGGTCGAAAGAACGCTGCGCGACATGGCTTTGCATGGAGGCTCGTACATCACAACCCGTTTAACTATTGAAGCGATGGAATAGGCAGGAGACGAAATGAAACTAAAACGCATCTTGGACAAGTACTCGCGTCCGACGGTCCTGCTCGGTGCGGAGCCAGTCAAGAAAGGACTTCTAACCGATCTGCAGGCGCAAAAGCGCTTCAACAACATCCTGTATGTTGTCCTTTTTGTATTCGTCTGCAGTGTCGGTGTGTTGTCGGGAACCGCCCTGCTCCTGGACCTGGTTAGAGGAAGTAGTAAGCGGATTGGACTACTGGTGTCTGCTGGTGTAGGACTGCCTTTCATGCTTGGATGGATAAGCAGAGTGGTTAGAGAATGGAGCCAGCTGAACCTTCTCATCACTCTTGTATCGCGCAGTGATGAGTCCGCCATCCAGTCGCTCATACAAAAACTGCTGACAAGTCCGGCGATCGGCCTGGAAAAAGTCGCGAATTACGATCGTGCAAAACGAGCGCGACAACGTTGAATCAGTTTCCTGAAACGGGGGAATCGACGATTCGACCGTCGAACAAATAAATATGGCGCCGCGCCTGCGCCAGCCATCGCGGATCGTGCGTGGCCAGACAGACGGTCGCGCCATCGGCGTGTAGTTCGGCGAACATTTCCATCAACGCCTCGCCGCTCTTCGAGTCGAGGTTCCCTGTGGGTTCGTCTGCAAGCAGGATCGAAGGCCGTCCGGTGATGGCACGAGCGACGGCCACCAACTGCTGATGGCCGCCCGAAAGCGATCCTGGACGCTGTTTTGCACGCGTCGTCAGGCCGACGCGCTCGAGCGCCAGTTCGACGCGCGTCTGACGTTCCGCGGCCGGCACTCCGCGAAGGGTGAGCGGGTACTCGACGTTCTCATAAACGGTCATGTCACCGATCAGGTTGAAACTCTGGAAAACCAAACCGACATCGAGGTTGCGCACGCGCGCGCGATCCGCCGGCTTCAGCCGATCGGTGGCTCGGCCGTTCAGCCAGTATCTCCCGGATGACGGACTATCGAGCAGAGCCAGCAATGAGAGAAATGTCGATTTGCCACAGCCGGACGGTTCCGACACGGAGACGTATTCGCCGCGCTGAATGTCTATGGTGATGTCGTCCAGGGCGGCTGTGTCCTCTTCCTCGCCCTTGAAGATCTTACTCACGTGCTCCAGCCGAATCACCGGATAGTCGCGGCCCGCCGTCTCTTCCAGCACCGGGTCGACGGCCGGCTTCCGCGCTTCCCTACGCCACCATGACATGTCGACCTCCTCGAGATCAGATGAGACCAAAGTCGCTGAAAGCCTTTCGCAGCACTTCCAGATCTTTTCTCATCGCACCCAGAACTTGTTCGCGCGGAAGAGTGATCTTGTCGGCAGCATTGTTTGCGCCACCGTTGGGATATTCGGCTTGAATTTCCACGGGACCATTGAACTTGATCTCTTTTAGCACAGCCGCGAATTGTTCAAGCTGGACCATCCCCTCGCCAAGCGGCACCTGACGAACGCGCCAGCCTCCATTCGCGGGGCCGCCGCCGCGTCCGCCTCTGGCGCCTCGACCACCGCGCTGGGCTTCGGGAGGAGCGTCGGAATTCGGTGATCCGTCATTTTTCTCCAGCAGCGAATCCTTGACCGAGAGACCGCGCACGTATGGACCGGCCGCGCGAAGCCCGAGCGCCCAATTCCCCGTCGGGCCGGCGACGGACATGTGACCGATGTCAAAATGAAAGCCGACGGCGGCAGGATCGAGATCCTTCATGACGTACAACATGTCCCAAATTGCGGACCCAACGGAACCGTTGGCATACGTGTGATACATCGCCGACATCCTGTATTTCGCATTCAGCGCGGCCAGCTTTGCGACTCGCGGCCGGAGGGCATCAAGCTGCGCCATGACGGGCTTGTCCTGTTCATATCGAAAGGTCCCCCACCAGTAGTAGCGAATACCGAGTTGAGACGCAGTGCTCAATATTTGTTCGGCATTCGGCGAGTCGGCATCCGTGATGGGACAGGTGATCGCGTGAACCTCAACACCGCCCTTTCGAAGGGCATTCACGTACGGCGGAAGATCCGTTTTGACTTTCTCGGGATCGACGTGTCCCGGATATGGCCGGACGGTGAGGTCCAACCCGTCATATCCCATCTCCTTGACGGCGGTCGCGACTTCTTCCGGACTCCGCAGCCACTGCAAGTGCCTCGAGTAAGCGTCGATCTTGAGCTTCACCGATGACGGATTCGAAGGAGCCTGCTCGAAGAGTCGTGTCGCCGCGACTGCACTTCCGCTCACGTACAAAAATTCGCGCCTGTTCATCGGACCTCCAGCTAAAAGCGGACTCGCGCATTTGCCACAGACGTCCGCGCTCCGGTTGCCGTCGTGATACGCCCGAGTTCGGGTAGTGGGTTACTGTAGCCCACTACCGAAGTTCGCGCTATTAATGTCCGTCGTCGGATGGCATACCCTGCGTGCGGCTTCGGCGCCGTCATTTCTTCAGAGCTCAGGGATTTGAGGAAGCAAACAACCACTCTTAACTGCAATATCAGAATTGTTTATATGCAGTAGCCGGCGACGATCTGCTAATTGACGCGGTCCGAAATAAGAAGGTGTTTCTTTTGCCGCTTTTCGCTTCGCGCGAACGTCTTTCCGACTGCCTTCCGCATTTTGAAATAGGGCTGCAGCCGATTCATCGTGTTTTCCATGCTGCGTGTGACGTGCGCTCGCATGGCTTTGGCGGAAGTTTCGGGATCCCGCCGGATAAGAACCTTCATCAGGTCCTGATGGCGTCGCGGCGGGTGGTCGGGGGAAGGCGACCGGTTGACGCAAAACCACGTCGAAGCGAGCGCATGTGTTTTTTCGATGGCCTCGGAAAGCGCGGGACAGCGCGCGCATTCGGCAATCCGGCGATGCAGTTTTTCGTGAAGGCTGAGATAAACGAGGCGATCTGCCTGCACCGATAGTGCGTCGACGCGCGCGGCAAGCTTCATCAGTTCGGCGCGCTCCTCCGGGGACGCAACTTGTGTAAACAATCGCGCCGCCTGAATCTCGAGAGCCTCACGTACCACATAGTGTCCGCGAACATCTTCCTGCGTCGGAATGCGCACTCGTGTCCCTGCTCGTGGACGGCTTTCCAGCAGACCCTCGATCTCGAGCCGCAGCAGCGCCTCGGAAACCGGCAAGAAGCTCATTCCAAGTTCAGCCGCGAGTTTCCTGCGGGAAATGATTTGTCCCATGGCCAGCTCGCCGCGAAGAATGCGCTGGCGAACGACGCCGTAAGCCTCACTGGCCAGGCTCGAATTGTCGATGGATACTCTCATGGCGTACGACTCTACCGGCAAACGCGCGCAATTCCAAGCACACAATCTGCCATATCAGATTTCAAGAATCCGCTTGACTCTCCGGACCGTCAAAATCATACTCCGGCTCTCCGGAGGACTATGAGCACACATACTACCACCGAAACGCCGGCGGCCGTCTCGGATGCCGCGTGGAAATCGCTGCAGGGAGCTTACGATCTGCAGCTGCATGTCGCGCCCGACGTCATTGAACGGCGGATCGACGACATCGATTGCGCCAAAGAGTTTCTCGCGCACGGACTTCAAGGCTTCGTCCTGAAGTCGCATTACATTCAAACCGGAGAGCGGGCTCAGGTCGTGACGAAAGCGGTTCCCGGAATCGAAGCGTATGGCGCGGTCACTCTGAATCACAGCGTCGGTGGATTGAATCCCGTTGCCGTCGAAATTGCCGGGCGGTCCGGTTGCCGGATCGTCTGGATGCCGACGGTCGATGCGGCCAACGAAACAGCGGGACGTCTCGATGGGGGCAATGCGAAACTTCCCTTCTGGGCCAAAATCCAGCGCGAATTGGCCGCCGACGGCATCGCGCCTCCGCCACTCACGGTGCTCGATGAGAACGGAGACATCAACGACGCGACACGTCGCTGTCTGGACCGCATCGCGAAGCACAATATGATCCTCGCGACCGGCCATCTGGGCCGCCACGAAATTTTCCCGCTCGTGAAACAAGCCCGCACGCAGGGCCTGAAGCGCGTGGTCGTGACACACGCCGAGTTTCCATCACAAAACTTAACGGGTGATGAACAATTCGAACTCACGGAGATGGGCGCTTTCATCGAACATTGTTTCACCACAACGCACACGGCAAAGGCGACGTGGGAACAAACGTTCGCGAACATCCGCCGGTCCGGCGTGAATCGCACGGTCATCTCGACCGATCTCGGACAGACCATCAATCCTCCGGTCGCGCTGGGTTTCGCCATGTTTGCTCAACGGTTTCTCGATGCCGGGTTCACGATGGAGGAAATTCGCAGAATGGCCGTGACCAATCCTTCGAACCTCGTGGAGAAATAGATCCGAATGAGTTCGACGAATAGCTGTCTGCTCGTGGTCAGCGCACACGCCGCCGATTTCGTCTGGCGCGCGGGAGGCGCGATCGCCCTTTACTCGTCCCGGGGAATCCGCACGCGGGTGCTGGTGCTGTCGTATGGCGAACGCGGCGAATCCGAACGCCTCTGGCGTGAACCGGGAATGACTTTGGATCGGGTTAAAAAGACGCGTCACGCCGAGGCTGAGAAAGCAGCGGAGATTCTCGGAACGGAAATCCGCTTTTTCGATGCGGGTGATTACCCCTTTAAACCGACCGATGAATTGCTGCACCAGGTGGTCGAGGAATTCCGCCGCAATCAACCGGCGGTTGTTCTCACGCACACACTCTCGGATCCTTATAACGGCGATCATCCCGAAGCGGGCCGATTCGCTCTCAACGCCCGGATCTATGCGCAGGCCGCGGGTTACCCCAGCGAACATAAAAAGCTCGAAGCGCCGCCGCTCTTTTTCTTTGAGCCGCACCAGCCGGAGATGTGCGAGTTCAAACCGCAGCTTCTTCTCGACATCACAACGGTGTTTGACAGGAAGCGTAAGGCGATGGAATGTATGGATGCGCAAGAGCATCTGTGGAACTACTACACCGAACTCGCAAAGCGGCGCGGAACGCAGGCGGTTCGTAATTCAGGAAAGAAGGACATCCAGTACGCGGAAGCGTTCCAGCGTTATTACCCGCAGGTCGCGGCGGAGTTTTCATGAAGCCGAGAATTGTTCGGAAGGTGAAGCGCGCCGACCGTGAGGTTGCGCGGCAACTTGGAGTGTTTGGCGTCGCAACCGTGCACGAAGCACAGGGACGCACTGGACTCATGCGTCCGTACATGCGTCCCGTGTATTCCGGAGCCCGCGTCGGCGGGACCGCGGTGACGGTGCTCTGTCATCCCGGCGACAACCTCATGCTTCACGCGGCGATCGAGATTGCGAGGCCCGGAGACGTACTCGTCGTGACCACGACGTCCGAATCGACAGACGGAATGTTTGGCGATCTCCTTGCCGTGTCCTGCCGCGCACACGGGATCGAAGGATTGGTGATCGAGGCCGGTGTGCGCGACACCGCCGAGATTGCGGCGATGGACTTCCCCGTCTGGTCCAAAGCGGTCTCTGCGCAGGGAACTGTGAAGAACACCGCCGGTCACGTCAACATTCCGATTATCTGCGCAGGCGCCGCCGTCAATCCCGGTGACGTGATTGTCGGCGATCGGGATGGTGTTGTCGCGGTGGCGCGGGAGGCGGCGGCGGATGTCGTCCGGCTTGCCGCGGAACGGATCGAGAAGGAAAAGAAAACGCGCGAGAAGTTGCAGGCCGGCGAACTCGGACTGGACTTCTATGGATTGCGCGCAAAACTTAAGGAATTGGGCGTCGAATACATCGACGAATAGTCATGGGCGAGATCGTTGCCGCTTTCGGAACCTGCCACGCACCACAGCTGTTCACACGGCCTCCGGATGAAAGTCCGGAACAACTCGACAGCTCGATCGCAGCCATGCGCGACCTGGGCAAGATTCTCGATGAAACGAAACCCGAGGTTGTCATTTTCCTGGGCAGCGATCATCTCGAAACCTTTTCGCTGACGTGCGTGCCCTCTTTCGCGATTGTCGCCGGAAGCCGCGCGCTCGCCACGTTTGCGGGCCGCAATTACGACTTGCCGATCCATCGCGAACTCGCCGAGGTTTTGCTCGGCAACCTCGTCGAAAACAACTTCGACGTGGCCTATTCCGAAGATGCCGTGCTAGGCCACACGTTTGCTGTTCCTTTCGAGTTTGTACTCGAGAACCGGAACATTCCTGTGGTTCCGTTTTTCACCAACGTCTATTTGCCGCCCCTGCCAAGCCCCAAGCGTTGCGCGGCACTTGGACGGGCGATCGCAGGAATCATCGCGTCGCGGCCCGAACGTGTTGCGATTCTCGCAAGCGGAGGCATGTCCCATTTTCCCGGCACGTGGAAGTACCCCCATCCGGAATTCGAGTTCGACCGCTGGCTGATTTCGGAACTCGAACGGGGAAATTCCGGCGCGCTTCTCAATTTGACGTCCGAGCAACTGGATGAAGTTGGAAACACGGAAATGCTGACCTGGAGCATTATGCTCGGCGCCATCGGGGATGTACCGGGAGAGCTGATTCAGTACACACCGACATGGCATCACGGACACGGAATGATGCGCTTTTTGCCGCGGCGGAAAGAACGGCCGTCATCCGCAACCGTTCAACCATTCGAATTCAAAAACAAAGGTTTCGAGTTTTACAAACATCCGCCGGCCTCTGCCTATCAGCTGAACAAACTTCTGTTCGATGTGCGCCACAGTCACGATCTCCGGGTCCGGCTCATCGATGATCTCGACGGCGTCGCAGCGGAGTACAAGCTGACCGACGCCGAAAAGGAAGCTGCGCGCGTGATTCCTCTGGCCGGGGCGGCGTTGCGGGTCAGTGATCATACGGAGCCGCTGGTTCGAGCGGGAGCTCATCCACTGCAGGCACTCATGTCGCTTCACGCCGTGGCCGGCGAGTATCGAAAACTTCATCGCCAAAACAAACCAGTGAGGTAGATCGCATGACGAATCGCTTGGAAGGACGCATTGCCATCATCACAGGTGGCGCGACAGGTATTGGGAAAGCTGCGGCCGTTCGACTGGCATCGGAAGGCGCGGTGATCGAAATTCTCGACATCGGCGATGCGACGGCCGCATGCAACGAAATCAAAGCTGCCGGCGGAAAGGCGAATTGCCAGATCTGCGACGTCACGAATGAATCTCAAATCCAGGAAGCGATCGTACACATTGAGAAGCGTCACGGCAGGGTCGACATCCTCGTCAACAATGCCGGCATTCTCTCGGGACGGCATCCGTGGCACACCCTGTCGCGTGAGGACGTCAATCGATTCATCCAGGTCAACTACATCGGATATTTTCTGATGTCTCAGGCTGTCTATCCGCTGATCAGGAAGAGCCGGAACGGCCGCATCATCAATGTCGCATCGCGAACGTACTTCCTCGCCAATCCCGGACAAATGGCTTACGTGGCGAGCAAAGGCGCCGTCATGGGAATGACGCGCGTTCTGGCCAAAGAACTCGGAGAAGAAGGAATCACCGTCAACGCCGTCGCGCCAGGTATGGTCGCCACTGCGGGAACGCGCGCGCACTCCGCGGAAGAGGCATTCGATCGTGTGATGATGAACCAGGCCATCAAGAAGCGCGTTCAACCGGAACACTTTGCGGGCCTCATTGCCTTCATCGCCAGTGACGATGCGGAGATGATTACCGGCCAGATGATTCTGTGTGACGGCGGGGGATACCTGCATTAATGCACCAACTATCCATCGGGTTTATCGGCTTCGGCGAAGCCGCTTCCCACATCGCTCGCGGATTGCACGACAAAAGCGTGCGCATTTTCGCCTATGACATCGCCATCACTCCCGCGATGCGTGAGAGAGCGGCTGCCAGCGGCACGACGCTTGTGGATTCGCCGGCAGAACTTGCGGCCAACTCCCGCATTCTGTTTTCGACGGTGACCGCCGACCGAGCGGTCGAGGCAGCGCTGCAAAACGCCGAATTTCTCGGCCCGGAACATATCTATGCCGATCTCAATTCCGTTTCTCCTGCGACAAAATGCGAGATAAGCAGCATCATTGGTGGAATCCCGGCACGGTTTGTGGAGGTTGCGGTCATGGCGCCGGTTCCTCCTTATGGCCATCGCGTCCCCATGCTGCTTGGCGGACCTGCAGCGCGCGATCTGGTGAAGATGCTTGCCCCGCTTGAAATGCGGCTGGAAATCATTTCGGACAAAATCGGCACCGCATCGGCAGTCAAGATGTTTCGAAGCATCATCGTCAAGGGACTCGAGGCGCTGCTGGTCGAGTGTGTGTTGGGGGCAAGCCGCTATCAAGCGGCTGAACGCGTCTTCGCGTCGCTGGACGAATCCTTTCCCGGAATCGATTGGACGAAACTCGCGAACTACATGGTCGGCCGAGCCGTCGTCCATGGCGAGCGCCGTGCCCGTGAGATGGAAGAAGTGGCGGACACGCTCCGGGCGATCGATATCGATCCGATCATGGCCGAAGCGATCGCCCGCCGCCAGGATTGGTGCGGCCGTCTCAACCTGCGCTCCGACTTCTCGAGCGACGGGCCCAAAACCTATCGTGAAGTATTGGATCTCCTGGAGTCTCGACGTGACTAACTTTTTACGTTGTGCGCTGCGTGTCGTTTTGTTGGCTTCCTTTGGTGGAATTTCGGTGGCAGGCGCTGCAGTCTTCACGGTGACAAATAACAACGACGACGGACCGGGCTCACTCCGTCAGGCGATCCTCGACAGCTATGCCATTTCCGGTTCGAACGTGATCGAATTCGCCATATCGGGAACGCCTCCGTACGTCATCAAACCTCAAGGGCAGTTCCTGCCTCCCCTTAAAGGCCCTGTCGTCGTACGGGCGAAAATGGCCGCAAACACGAAACTCCGCGCCCCGGAGGTCGTCCTCGATGGTTCCGGGCTTGTGAAGACCCGCACGCCTGACGATTGTCCCGGCCAAACGGCTCACTACAACTTTCAGACGAACCGCTGGGAATACTCCGGCGCGCGCGGTACCGGCCCGAATGTGCGGGGCTATTACGGCGCGGGCCTTGCCGTTCAAGACAGTCATGACGTGGAAATCTCGGGCATTGAGATCCGCAATTTCTGCATCGGCGTTGCGACCGTCCGCAGCAGCAACGTGTACGTCCACGACATCAAAGTCGTGGATAGTCACGGCGCGGCCGGCGTCATCTTCACCGGCGATGATGACAATTCAGGTTCGACCGCGCTGAGCTTCAACAATTCGCTCGTCAACAGCGTGCTTCTCGACAACGGCGATGGTTTTGAGTTCACCCGTGGGACCCACCACAGCCTGCTGCAAGGCAATACCATCGCGTTGACACAACCGTTGCCGGTTGAAGGCAACGCCGTGGAATTCGCCACCGCGGGCGACAGCAACGCGGTCATTGGCAATACGTTCACGAAGTATACGGACACGGCAATCACGATCAGCGGAAACAATCACACGATCAGCGACAACAAGATCGTCGAAAACAAAGGCAGCGGGCTGCGTGGCGGCGGCAGCAATCTGCGGATCACGGGGAATACGATTTCGAACAACGGCGGAAGCGGTATTTCGGTCAGCGGAGCGGGGACGCAAGTGACGGACAACGTCGTGTCGGGTAATGCAGGGCAAGGCGTCGTCATCGGCGGTCCGCGAATCCGGCTTTCGAGGAACGCCATCTTTAATAACGAAAAACTCGGCATTGATTTCTCGGCACCGGGAGCCGGTCGAGGCGGTCCTCCCCGGGGTGATGCTCCACGCGGCAGCGCACCTCGAGGCGATGCACCGCGAGGCGGGGGCCGAGGTCCAGCCGAAGCGCCGGATCCGCCCAACTTTCCTGTTCTGGCGAGCACGTCTGTTTGGACGTCAAAGGGCGTCACTCTGAACGGATCGCTCGACGCGGCGCCGAGCCAGACGTATCGCGTCGAACTATTCGCTTCCCGCGAATCCGATCGCCATGCAGCGGATGAGAAAGGTTGGGGCGAGGGCGAGTTGTATCTCGGAACGACATCGGTAACCACGGACGCGAGTGGCAAGGCGACATTCGAATTCACGACGGCAAATCCATTCGGCGGTACTCCCACGTCCGGGTTTTTCACTGCAACGGCGACAGGCGCGACGGGAAGCACGTCCAGGTTCAGCCGCGCATTGCCTCTGACTTTGCGACAACAGTGATCTCGCCGGTTGGCCGCTGCTTCTCCACTAATCTTGTGCCGGCGATGCCCTCATTTCTGAAATATCAGATGTTAAAATATCCGTTGACACCGGCCGTGCAGCCTTTCATAGTGAGTCGCGGCCCATCACCCCCGATTGACCATGACGAACGGTGACGAACGACGGCCGGCGACGATGTTGTCGCTCGCCAAACTGGAGGCTCAACGGTGAGAACCTTATTCGCAGTCGCGTTATTCTTGTTGGTTGTCTGCTCCGCTGCGTTGGCGCAGACAGTGTCCGTAGCTCAGATTTCAGGAACGGTGAAGGATGCAACCGGCGCCGTTCTGCCCGGTGTGGATATCAAAGTGACTCATTCAGACACCGGCGCCACACGGTCGACAGTCACAAGCGAGACCGGATCGTATTCCATTCCGAATCTTCCCGTCGGCCCATACCGGCTTGAAGCGGGGCTGCCGGGATTTTCGACCTACGTTCAAACGGGAATCATTTTGCAGGTCAACAGCAATCCGACTATTCCGATTACACTGCAAGTGGGACAAGTCACTTCAGTCATCGAGGTCGCCGCCGACGTTCCCATGGTTGAAACTCGAAGCACCGGCGTCGGACAGGTGATCGACAACCAACGCGTCGTCGAGTTGCCGTTGAATGGACGCAACCTGACCGATTTGATCCTTCTCTCCGGCGCGGCCGTGGTGACCGGGGGCTTCAACGGAAATCGAAACTATCCGACTCAAGCCATCTCCGTCGCAGGCGGTTCGGGGGGCGGAACGGCATATCTGCTCGACGGTGCGGACCATAACGATCTGCACAACAACCTGAACCTGCCGCTTCCTTTCCCCGACGCGATGCAGGAATTCAAAGTTGAAACCAGCGCTGTGCCGGCGAGGTACGGCCATCATGCTGCCGCTGCCGTGAACGCCGTCACCAAATCCGGAACGAATGAAATCCACGGAGATGCGTTCTGGTTCGTCCGGAACTCCGTTTTCAACGCCCGCAATGCGTTCGCGCAACAGCGCGACAGTTTGAAACGCAATCAATTCGGCGGCACGCTGGGCGGCGCGATCATCAAAAACAAACTGTTTTTCTTCGGGGGCTATCAAGGCACAACGCTTCGATCCGACCCGCAAACAAACTTCACGTTCGTTCCTACGCGCGACATGCTCAGCGGCGACTTCACCGCGGCGGCATCTCCGGCGTGCAACGGAAACAAGCAGGTAACTCTTTCGGCCACGGATGCCGGCGGCCGGCAGTTATTCACGAACAACAAAATAGACCCGGCGGTGCTCAACCCATCCATGGTCAAGCTGTCGTCGTATCTGCCCGGTTCGAGCGACCCCTGCGGAAGAATCCAGTACGGTTTCCCGACCAAACCGAACGACACGCAAGCCGTCGGCCGAGTCGATTATCAGCGAAGCGACAAGCACACCATCTTCGGCAGGTATCTGCTCGCGCACTATCTTGCTCCGGTGCCGGATGTCGATCCCTTCAAAAATGCGCTGCTGTTGACGGTCTCCGGACAGGAGAATCGCGCGCAGTCTTTCGTGCTCGGCGACACGTATATGCTTCGGCCGAACCTGATCAGTTCGTTCCGCAGCACCTTGAACGTGACCCAGAACTATCGGCTCAGGGCCGACTCCTTTTCTCCGTTCGATTTGGGAATCAACTTAACTCCGCTGGTGCCGAAAGACATCGACCTGTCCGTAACCAACGCTTTCAGTCTCGGCGGCGGCGCAGCCAACCGGGGCAAATGGAACACAGTGGCATATCAGTTCTCGGAGGACCTCGACATCATTCGCGGCGGCCACCAGATTTCGGCCGGTGTGAATTTTGTCCGCGGAATTGCGAATCAATACAACACCCAGTTCACCAACGGCACGATTAGTTTCAATGGACAGCAGACCGGGCTGGGACTGGCGGACTTCCTGCTGGGCCGAGTGAACACGATCACGCAGGCGCAGGGGCAGCGCGACTTCGAGCGTTCCAGGTACATCAGTTTATATGTTCAGGACGCGTGGAAAGCTTCGTCCAGGCTGACGCTCGACGCGGGACTTCGATGGGAACCCTACCTGCCCATTCAACATGCGCTCGGCTGGGTGAATCATTTCGAAAGAGATCGATTCGACAGGAACCAGGTCAGCAAAGTCTATGTGAACGCACCCGCCGGCATGATGTTTCCCGGGGATGACGGCTATCCCGGTAACGGTATGAATTTTTCGAACAAGGCGCTTTTCGCTCCGCGGATCGGACTCGTCTATGATCCGCGAGGCGCCGGCAAGGAAGTGATTCGCGCGGCATACGGCGTCTTCTATGATCTGCCGCCGTTTTCCTACTACGTTCGTGTCTCGAGCACGGCACCGTACGGCGGGCAGCTGACACTCACCAATCCGACTCTGCCGAATCCGTGGCAAAACTTTGCCGGAGGCAATCCATTTCCGGTGGTGCTGAGGCCGGATCTGAAGTTTCCGGAATCCGCGGTCTACTATTCGCAGCCGCTGCGCCTGAAGAACACGTACATGCAGCAATGGAATCTCAGTTTGCAGAAGCAGCTCGGAACCGACTGGGCCATCAGCGCGAGCTACATCGGAAACAAGACAACGCACGCTTGGTTTGAAAACCAGGCAAATCCCGCGGTCTATATTCCCGGAAACTGCACGGTGGCGGGACGAGTCAGCGCGTGCTCGACGACGTCAAATCTCGATCAGCGTCGCGAGTTGTATCTCGCGAATCCGGACGTCGGCAAATACTATTCGAGCATCGTCCAAACCGACGGCGGCGGCAACGCCAATTACAATGCAGGCCTGATCGGCATTCAGAAACGCTTTAGCAACAAATTCAGCGTGCTGGCCAATTACACGTTGTCGCACTGCATCAACGACGCCGATGGCGACCAGTTCCTCGATGGCGTCGATTTTCAAGATCCGCACAATCGAAAAGGCGATCGAGCGAGCTGCGGCGCGGATCGCCGGCACAACATCAACACGTCGACGGTCGTCAGCAGTCCGAAGTTCGGAACACCGGCGATGCAGAAGATCGTCGGCGGCTGGCAGCTGTCGTCCATCTTCCGCATTCAAAGCGGCAGTCCTTTGACCGTCACCACCGGCCGCGACGCCGCATTGGTCGGCGGCACTCAAAGACCGATGCTCGTGGGAAATCCCGATCTGGATAACCCAACCCTGACGAAATGGTTCAACACGGACGCTTTTCTTGCGAATGGTCCGGGACAATACGGCAATGCCGGACGCAACATTCTTCGAGGCAATAAGTCGGTGAATTTCGACGTGGGCCTGACGCGCCGGTTCGAGTACTCGGAACGGCAGCGCTTCGAGGTTCGCGCCGAAGCCTTCAACGTCTTGAACCTGATGCGCGCCGGCAATCCAAACACAAGCCTGAACAGCACGCTGTTCGGTCAGGTGACGTCGGCGCTCGATCCGCGTATCATGCAGTTCGCCTTCAAGTACATCTTCTAGGAGGGCTGCTGAAAGAAACGCGTTCGGTATCATCGACAACGGAAATGGACGTCGGGAGTCTTCTCGATCACGGCAGCTGGACCCCGTACCAACAAGCGCTCGTGTTCCTGACGGCTCTCGCGATCATTTTTGACGGCGTCGATAATCAACTGCTCGCCATCTCCATTCCAACCATCATGAAGGAATGGGCCGTCCAACGCGCGGCTTTCGCCCCGGTGCTTGCCGTCGGTTTGTTTGGAATGATGCTGGGCGGCGCGATGGCAGGGATCGCCGGCGATCGGCTCGGCCGCAAGACGGCGCTGATCAGCAGTGTCTGTGTTTTCGCTCTCATGACGATATCCGCGTCGTTCGTTCACGGCCTGATGACGCTTGGCATTCTGCGGTTTGTTTCCGGCGTGGGTCTTGGCGGCGCTCTTCCAAATGCTGCGGCGCTGGCGTCTGAATTTGTTCCCCGGCGCCATCGTCCGTTCGCTGTAACGCTCGCAATCGTGTGCGTTCCGCTCGGGGGCACGCTGGCCGGCTCCGTTGCCATCCAGATCCTGCCGACGATGGGATGGCGCGCACTTTTCGTGATCGGTGGGACGCTGCCGCTGGCTGTCGCACTGGTGCTTGCTTTGAACCTTCCGGAATCGCCGCGGTTTCTCGTTCGACGGCGCCAGCGTTGGCCGGAACTTGAACGGAGTCTGCAGCGAATGGGTCATCGTCTGTCCAGCGGCGCCGTGTTTGTGGACCGCACGGAGAAACCCGTTTCGGGCGCAACGGCCCGCGAGTTGTTCACGGCGGATTTTCGTCGCGACACCGTATCGTTGTGGATCGCATTTTTCTCATGCCTGCTCGCCGTTTACCTTGGATTGAACTGGGTGCCTTCAATGCTGACGGGAGCGGGATTGAATCCCACCATTGGAAGCGCCGGTATCACGGCATTCAATCTTGGCGGAGTGGCGGGAGCGATTGCCGGTGCGTTGGCATTTGCCCGACTGGGTTCGAAGCCGACAATGCTGACGATGGCGGCTGGAGCGATTTTCGGTGCGATGGTGATGCGTTCGATGGTCATCGGTCCGCAAAGCTCAACCACCACGATCATCGTCTGGCTCGGGATCACAGGCGGCTTGATCAACGCGGTTCAAACAACGATGTATGCGCTGGCCGCACAAGTCTATCCGACGACGATTCGCGCCACCGGCGTGGGTTCGGCGATGTCGGTCGGGCGCACCGGAGCCGTACTCAGCACGTATGCCGGCGCGTGGGCGCTTGGCTCCGGCGGCAGTTCATTCTTCTTCACGTTGATCGCCGGATCGATGGTGGTCTGCTTCGGCGCGCTCGCCGCGCTTCGACGTCATATTGCGCGAGCCTGAGTTTATCTTCCGCCGCGGCCGCGTCGCGTGTCTCCGGGCTGAGTTGTCGGTGGCTCGGGCGGAGCCGGCAGGGGCTTGACTGTTCCACCGAGTTTGAACGCCCAAAGATTGTCGCCGCGTTGGGATAGCTGGAAAGTGTTGCCCCCCGCAAGAATGGCGACGTACTGTTCACCATTCACTTCGTACGTCGCGACCGGAGCGTCCGCTCCCGCACCGGTCTGAAAACTCCACAACACATCGCCCTTCTTGACATCAAACGCGACGATGTTGCCATCCGAGTCGCCGTGGAAGATCAGTCCGCTCGCCGTGCTGAGCAATCCGCTGCCGGTCCCCAATGGAAACTTCGTGCGTTTCTGCCAGACAATTTCGTTCGCCGCGGGATTCATTGCGGTGAGCGTTCCCGATCGCGGCTGGCCGGGCGGACGCGAGAATCCCGGTCCGAAACGGGAGTTGATGATCGACGCCGGAATATAGATGAGGTTCGTTTGCGGATTGAAGGTCATCGGCGCCCAATTCAAACCACCCTGCGTGCCGGGGGTGGTCACCACCGGATCGTCCGCACGGTATGCGGCAAACAAGCAGGCGCTGCGCGATCCTTCGGCAACGCTTCCAGGTTCAGGACAGGTGGGCACCGGCGATTCGCCGGTCGGAATCGGTTGAGTCCTGGCGGTCTTTTGCGTCGGCTCCTGCGGCACCGGACGCTCCTCGATGCCGATGAGCGGCTTTCCGTTCGTGCGATCCAGAATGTACATGAGCCCCGTCTTGCCGCCATGGATCAGAATCTTCCGCGGCTGGCCGCCGAACTGAACGTCCGCCAGCACGGGAGGCGTTTGATTGTCATAATCCCAGAGGTCATGGTGCACTTCCTGGAAATGCCATTTCCGGACGCCGGTTTTGAGATCGAGCGCGACGATGGAGGCGGTGAATAGATTGTCGCCGGCGCGTTTGCTCCCGTCGGTGTCGGGCGAAGCGTTCCCGACCGGGAGATAGATCATGCCGAGATCAGGATCCACTGCCGGATGGGTCCAAAGCGGGCCGCCGCCCCGCATCCACGAATCGCCCTCCCATGTTTCGTGTCCGAACTCTCCGGGGCCGGGGATCGTGTTGAACTGCCACAGGGGCTTTCCGGTTTTCGCGTCGAACGCATTGAAGTGGCCGCGAACTCCGCCTTCCCCACCGGCAACGCCGGCGTAGACAATGCCGTCGAAATACGTCGGAGCACCCGGCGTGCCGCCTTGATCACCGACCTTGGCTTCCCACTCAAGCTGGCCTGTCTTCTGATCCAGCGCCACAAGCCGGCTGCCAGTCTGACCGGTAAAAACCTTGCCATCGCCGACGGCCACACCTCGATTGGTCTGACTACCGAAGGTGGATTCGTACGTCCAAATCCGGGCGCCTGTCGCCGCATTGATCGCGAATACCTTCCCGGAACCGGAGCCGACGTACATGACACCGTCGACGACAAGGGGTGTGGCCTGCATCGTTCCGTTGACTTTGCCGTCTTCGAGATGAACCATCCAGGCCCCGCCAAGCTTCGATACATTTGCCGGCGTGATCCGCGTCAGCGAGGAATACCGTTGATTACCAAGATTGCCGCCCACAATAGGAAAGTCTTTGCCGGAAGGCGGAAATGAACGCGGTTGTTGAGGTAAAGCGATTCCAACAAGAGCAACACAAACCACAGCGGCCGGCGCAATCGTTCGCATTTTGAACATGGGCACCTCTTGCAAAGATGGTCAAGACGGCAAGGATATAGTCCCTCGACGGCTTCGTCCATCACTTTCTGAAATATCAGATTTGCAGGGGAGACCGGGTTGTGGCCCGGCATCGGCCCGTTGAAGGTTTGCCCGAACAGGGCCGGTGCGGCAGTATCATTCGCGTCGAAGGACGCGTCATTTCAGCATGTAGATGAATTTCGCCACCTTACCGGAAGCATTGATATTGGCGTGCGCGGTTATTCCGGTTGAAGGGACACGGT
Source organism: uncultured Solibacteraceae bacterium (assembly GCA_964584785.1). Taxonomy (GTDB): domain Bacteria; phylum Acidobacteriota; class Terriglobia; order 20CM-2-55-15; family 20CM-2-55-15; genus JAHFTY01. Next base: position 1,760 of record CAZPBY010000022.1, on the reverse strand, counting down.
ACGCGGAGCCGACGGGGAGCTTCCTTAATTCCTTCCCTAACAGCATGTCGATGTCGCCTTCGGTCGCTATCCAGATTTCCTCAGCACCCGGATCGTCGCTCGACGGGCGCGACATGGTCATCGAGTTCATCTCAACCTCGCTTACAGCGCCATATTGGCTCAAACCGTCGGCTTTTGTAATTAACGGGCGTTCCCTGTTTACCCACGACCTGGTAACGGGAGCTTTCCCACGGTTGTCAACGACCTCAAGAGTCGCCTTAGGCGTAAACCCTTGAGGAATCCTTTCGCTGACAACATAGAACGTCAGGTATTTATCGCCCGTGGCCGTAAGCCGGAAATCCAGCCCTGGAGTGATGATGAATGCCATATCTTTGGACAGTTCCACCTTCTTTGAGCCCGCAGTGATGACTCCAGTGCCGGAGTTCACAACAAATGTCTGCTGGATGTTCTTCAGCTCTCCCTCGATACGATGCGCGGTAGAGCCGGGTTCAAGCGTGGCATAGCTGACCGCTTCAGCATTGACCAGAACGGCGCCCTTTCGCGACGGATGAAGACTATCCGGGCCTTGAAGCGCAGTGAGCATGTCCCGGACGTACAAATTGCCGTGCATGATTCTCGGGAACGAGTCGCGCCAGTTACCGATGAACATATCGATGTCTTGCTCGGTCGCTCGGTTATACGGGCTGTTGTCGAGCCGGGTGTAGTCCGATGAACCCACCGGTCCGGGTTGGCCGCCTCCTCTTCCGCCGGGGCCGCGGTCGGCAGGTCCCAGGTAGAGCATCTCCACGGCTTCGTCTCCCAAATTGAGGTTGCTGTGAGCGGTGATTCCCGTGGGGGGAATCTTGTAGGCCTGGCCCGGTGTCATGCGGAGGGTGTTCTTGCCGAGTGAAAGGATGGATTCCCCTTCCACCATGATCCAGCACTCTTCTTGCGGATGGCTGTGCGGTTGCGGCATCGTCCGCGGAGCGATGTTGATCAGAGTCAGCCCGTTGGCGCCGCCGTTATTGATATGGGCCCAATGTGCACCCACTCTTCTGTCGTTCTCAAAACGTTGGACTACGACGAGGTCTTCGGCTGGTGTGTAATTACCGGGGAGCGGCTCGGTTCTGACGTAGAAGGTCAGCGGATCTTTCCCGGCGCTGGTTAGTTTGAAATCGACGTCCGGGGTCACTGTGAATCCCGTACCTTTGTGGACATCGAAGGACTTGGAGTTGACGGTAATCTGGCCGGTTCCACCAGTGGTGTAAAAGACCTGCCGTTCTCCTTTTTGTGCTCGTCCGCTCGCGATCGCGCCGGGGGCAAGCGTGGCATAGCTGATGGCCGTGATGTTGACGAGAACTGCACCTTTCCTGGTCGGATGAACCGGATCGGGACCCTCCAGCCTGGTGAGAATGTCGCGCACGGCAAGCTTGACGTACATCGCACGCGGCTGCGAATTTCTCCAGTCATTGATGAACAGATCCACATTGGGATCGACCGCCGGATTGATGGGTGCCGGGTCCAGCGCATCTTCTCGAGCCGCCGCCTGGGGTTGGTTCCCACGAGGTCCTCGCTGCGCAAAACAGAATGGAGCGGCGACGCAAATTGCGACCAGTGAAAGCGTGATGTTTTTTTTCATGTTGCCCTCAAAAAGATTCTATTCGCGACCTTGCACACCTGCAGCGTGCACTATTTCTTGTTGTAGGTCGTCTTGTAGCTGCTCTGTAGCGCCGGGGTGCTGCGGCTCGTGGTGACGGTCAGGACCTTTCCGTCCGGCGACA